>NZ_JBLYYF010000037.1:0-119475 GCF_048550555.1 Qipengyuania sp.
GCAAAGTCGAGGTATTGAAGTTTATGCAGATCATGGTTCGCGATAACAATGTCGACCAGGCCCTCCGCGCGCTCAAGAAGAAGCTGCAGCGTGAAGGCGTGTATCGCGAAATGAAGCTGCGTCGCCACTACGAGAAGCCGAGCGAAAAGCGCGCCCGCGAAAAGGCTGCCGCCGTTCGCCGCGCGCGCAAGCTCGAGCGCAAGCGCATGGAGCGCGACGGCGCCAAGTAAGTCGCGCTTGCGGCTCTATCCAAGCTAAGCCATGAGGGCGCGGAGAAATCCGCGCCCTTTGCGTATCAGGACGAATTCGATGACCGAGATTACCCGCGTTCCCCTCCAGCCCATCAAGAAAGGCTCGCTGACCAAGCTGTGGCTCGGCGTGCTCGTCGCCGTCCTGTTCGGGGCCGGCCTCGCCTGGGCCGCCGTGCCCAAGGGCCTCAATGTCGAGACGGTGACCGCGGGCACGGGCGATTCGCCCAAGATCGGCGACGTGGTGTTCGTGAAATATGTCGGCAAGCTCGCCGACGGCACCGAATTCGACCGCTCGCAGCCGCTGCCCGTGCCGCCGGGCCTGTTCCCCGAAGGCAATCCGCTGCTGCTCGAGGAAGGCGCGATCATCGACGGCTTCATCGAGGGGCTGGAGCAGATGCAGAAGGGCGGCAAATACGTCCTCACCATCCCCGCCGAGCAGGCCTATGGCGCCGAACCGCCTCCGGGCTCGCCGATCCCGGCCAATGCCGATCTGGTGTTCGAGGTCGAAGTGGTCGATTTCATGAGCCGCGACGATTTCCAGGCACGCGCCGCCGCACTCCAGCAGATGATGGGGCAGCAGCAGGGCCAGGGCGGCGACGCTCCGGCTCCCGCAGCGCCGCAATAGGCTTTCCCCGCGTTTTCTGCGGTTTGCCCATGCGGGGCGCCGCGTGATGCGCTAGAGGTCGTGCGAGGCGAGGGAAGCAGCGCATGACCGATACCGTTGCAATGCAGCACGAGGACTGGGCGCTGCGCCCCTGGGTGCTGGCGGGCCTGCTGGGTCTCGCCGGCCTCGGCGTGCATTTCCTCGCCCAGTGGGATGCAGCCTGGTGGTCGCCATGGCGCGCGGCGCTGACCGCCGCGCTGGCCTTCGGCCCGCTGGCCTTCGCCTTCACGCTCGATCGCGCCCGGTGGCGGGAGCCGCTGACCTTCGCGGCGCTGGTCGCGCTGGTCACGGCGGGGATCGCCTGGCGAGTCGCGGCGGGCGGAGAACAGCACGCCGATGCGCCCTTCTGGTTCGCCGCAGCCATTGTCTCGATCGCGCTGGCGCTGCCGCTGTTCCAGGCGGGCTTCCATCGCCTGCGCTGGCGCACGCCCTACGACGCGACGCATTTCCACGTCTGGACCGACGCCATCAGCGCGGCCGGCGCGCTCGCTTTCGTCGGCCTTTCGTGGCTGCTGCTGTTCCTGCTGTCGCAACTCTTCGCCGCGATCGAGATCGACCTGCTCAAGGAGCTGGTCGAGAAGGGCTGGTTCGGCTGGGCGTTCTCGGGCGCGAGTTTCGGCGCGGCGCTGGGCGTGCTGCGCAACCAGCTGAAGGTAATCGGTACGCTCCAGTCGGTGGTGATGCTGGTCTTCGCGATCATCGCCGTCCCGCTGGCGATCGCGCTGGCGATCTTCCTCGCCGCCGTGCTGGCGAGCGGGATCTCGGTGCTGTGGAACGCCACCGAGAGCCCGACGCCGCTGCTGCTCTCGGTCGCGGTCGCCAGCTTCGTGCTGGTCAATGCGGTGATCCGCAACGGCGAGGAAGAGGCCAGCGGCAACCGCGTGATGCGCTGGGCGGCGCTGGCGCTGGCGCTGGCGATATTCCCGCTGGCGCTGCTCGCGGCGATCTCTACCGGCACGCGGATCGCGCAATACGGCCTCAGCCCCGAGCGGATCTGGGGCGTGATCGCGGTGGCCGTCGCGGTGGCCTATGGCGTGGCCTATTTCGTCTCCCCGATCCGCGGGCGGATGGCCGGGTGGATGGCGCGCGTCCGCACCGCCAACCTGCACCTCGCGGTCGGCACCTGCGTGCTCGCCTTCCTCCTCGCCCTGCCGCTGCTCGATTTCGGCGCGGTCTCCGCGCGCAACCAGATTGCGCGGCTCGAAAGCGGCAAGGTTTCGGTCGACGAATTCGATTTCGACGCGCTGCGCTGGGATTTCGGCGATGCCGGGAAGGAGGCGCTGGTCAAATTGACGACGAATTCGGACCCCCAAATCGCGAAGCGCGCCAAGGAAGCAAATGAAGCTAAGGAACGCCTTTGGGACGATTATCGGATAAGCTCGAAGGATGATGCCTTCGAAGGGGAGTACAATATTCATCCCTCTGGCGCCGATCTGCCTTCCGGGCTGAGGGAGGCAATCAACAATCCCCCAACCCAGGCATGCTTCTCGGATGCGCAATGCCGCGTCTACCTGCAGCCGGGCGGGGCTAGCGCAATCGTTCTGGCGGATCGCTGTGCAAGACCTGACATTACGAGTGAGGAAAGCATTGATCCTGGCTTTAGCTGCACCGTCAGCCCAACCGTCTTCGAAATTGAAGACGGGAAGTTGGTAAAGCGGCAACGCTTCATGGAACTAGATTTGACCCGGGCGGAGCAAAAGGAAGCTCTGGCCAAGGAAAGGCGCGGTATCGAGGAGGGTGACGTCAGGATCGGGCCGGCCGACCTGCGTCAAATCTATATTGGCGGCTTACCGGTCGGGGACGCCTTCGAATAGCCTTGCGTTGCAGCATCGCGCTTGAAGCTCACTGCCTGCGCCGCTAACGCGCGAGCCATGTCAGTTACACGCGAAGAAGTGGCCAAGATCGCCTCGCTCGCCCGCATCAAGATGGGCGATGCCGAGCTCGACCGGATGGTCCCCGAATTGAACGGCATCCTTGCCTGGGTCGAACAGCTGGGCGAGGTCGACACCTCCGCCGTCGAACCGATGACCGCGGTCATCCCCAACACGCTGCGCCTGCGCGACGACGTGGTCGATGCCATCCCCGAAACCGCCGGCGGCCGGCGCGACGACGTGCTCGCCAATGCCCCCGCCGCCGAGCACGGCTTCTTCGGCGTGCCCAAGGTGATCGAATAATGAGCGAGCTTACCCAGCTGGGCGTCAAGGCCATCCGCGATGGTGTGGCCGGTGGCGATTTCACCGCGCGCGAGGTGGCTGAGGCCTTCAACGCCGCGGTCGCCGAGGCCGCAGACCTCAACGCCTTTATCGTCACCACGCCCGACCACGCGCTCGCCGCCGCCGATGCGGTCGATGCCAAGCGCGCGCGTGGCGAGGCGCTCGGGGCGATGGGCGGCGTGCCGATCGGCATGAAGGATTTGTTCGCCACCAAGGGCGTCCAGACCAGTGCCGCTAGCCACATCCTCGAAGGCTTCACGCCCGAATACGAGAGCACCGTCAGCCAGAACCTGTGGAATGCGGGCGCGGGCATGCTCGGCAAGCTCAATCTCGACCAGTTCGCGATGGGCAGCTCGAACGAGACGAGCTATTTCGGCAACGTCAATTCGCCGTGGCGGAAGGCGGGCAGCAACGCCGCGATGAGCCCGGGGGGATCCTCGGGCGGGTCCTCCGCCGCAGTCGCCGCACGCATTGCGCCCGCGACCACCGGCACTGACACCGGCGGATCTATCCGCCAGCCCGCCGCCTTCACCGGCATCTGCGGGATCAAGCCGACCTATGGTCGCTGCAGCCGCTGGGGCGTGGTCGCCTTCGCCTCCAGCCTCGACCAGGCCGGTCCGATGGCGCGCAGCGTGGAAGATTGCGCGATCATGCTCGAAGCCATGGCCGGCTTCGACCCCAAGGACGCGACCAGCCTCGACATGCCCGTGCCCGATTGGGAAGCCGCGCTGTCGGCCGACCTCAAGGGCAAGACAATCGGTATCCCGAAGGAATACCGGATGGAGGGCACCGACGAGGAAATCCTCAAGAGCTGGGAGCAGGGCAAGGAATGGCTCCGCGATGCCGGAGCCGAGATCGTCGACGTATCGCTGCCGCACACCAAATATGCGCTGCCCGCCTATTACATCGTCGCGCCCGCCGAAGCCTCGAGCAATCTCGCGCGCTATGACGGCGTGCGCTACGGCCTCCGCGACCTGCCCGACGGGGCGGGACTGCAGGACATGTATGCCGCCACCCGCGCCGCCGGTTTCGGCGACGAGGTCAAGCGCCGCATCCTGATCGGCACCTATGTGCTCTCCGCGGGCTTCTACGACGCCTATTACACGCAGGCGCAGAAGATCCGCACGCTGGTGGCGCAGGACTTCGCGCAGGCGTTCGGCCAGTGCGACGCGATCCTCGCGCCGACCACGCCGACCGCCAGCTTCCCGCTGGGATCGCTCAACGAAGACCCGCTGACGATGTATCTCAACGACGTCTTCGCGGTCCCCGCCAGCCTTGCGGGCCTGCCCGCGATGAGCGTGCCCGCCATGGTCAATGCCGACGGCTTGCCGCTCGGCCTGCAGGTGGTCGGCAAGCCCTTCGACGAACAGGGCGTGCTCGATGTCGGCCTCGCGATCCAGCAGCGCGCCGGGTTCGAGGCGAAGCCGGAGAAGTGGTGGTAATGGCGATGATCATGATCATCGTCGGCTCGGTGTTCCTGACCGGAATCATCGCGATCTTCATCTCGCGAAACGTCGAGCATGGAGAGGCGCGCTTCGGGCCCGATGGTCAACTTCCTCCGTACGAACCGCCAGTCACGGATCGCGCCGACATGACGGTGACGATCAAGCAGGGCAGCACAATCCATGACTAACTACCGCATCCAGGGCGCAACGGGCGAATGGGAGGTCGTGATCGGCCTCGAAGTCCATGCGCAGGTCACCTCCAAGGCCAAGCTGTTCAGCGGCGCCAGCACCGCCTTCGGCGCGGAGCCGAATTCGCAGGTCAGCCTCGTCGACGCGGCGATGCCGGGCATGCTGCCCGTGCCCAATCGCGAATGCATCCGCCAGGCAGTGCGCACCGGCATGGCGATCGAGGCGGAAATCAACAAATACAGCCGTTTCGACCGCAAGAACTACTTCTACGCCGATCTGCCGCAGGGCTACCAGATCAGCCAGCTCTACCACCCGATCGTGGGCGAGGGATCGCTGCATATCGATGCCGACGAGAAGGCCGGCATTCCCGAAGACAAGGTCATCGGCATCGAGCGCATCCATGTCGAACAGGATGCGGGCAAGCTGATGCACGATCAGCATCCGACCATGTCCTATGTCGACCTCAATCGTTCGGGTGTGGCGCTGATGGAGATCGTCTCCAAGCCCGACATGCGCAGCCCGGCAGAGGCGGGGGCTTACGTGCGCAAGCTGCGCAGCATCCTGCGCTATGTCGGCTCGTGCGACGGCAATATGGAAGAAGGCTCGATGCGCGCCGACGTCAACGTCAGCGTGCGCAAGCCGGGCGAGCCCTTCGGCACCCGGACCGAGACGAAGAACGTCAATTCGGTCCGCTTCGTGATGCAGGTCATCGAATACGAGGCCAACCGCCAGGTCGACGTGATCGAGAATGGCGGCACCGTCGACCAGGAAACGCGCCTGTTCGATCCGAACACAGGGACCACGCGGACCATGCGCAGTAAGGAAGACGCGCATGACTATCGCTATTTCCCCGATCCCGACCTGCTGCCGCTGGAGCTGGAGGACAGCTTTCTCGAGGAATGTCGCGCCTCGCTCCCCGAACTGCCCGACGCCAAGCGCGCGCGCTACGAGAGCGAGTTGGGCCTCACGCCCTACAATGCGCGCGAGCTGACCGCGGAGGTCGAGACCTTCGCGCGCTTCGAAACGCTGCTGGGTGCAGCCGCCGCGAAGATCGGCAAGACCGAGGCCGAGGTGGCGACGCAGGTCGCCAACTGGGCGCTCTCGGTCGCGCCGGGAGTGATGAAATCGCTCGGTGACGAGGCCGATCCGGCCAATGCCACCGCCGAGGCGCAGGCCGGCATCCTCGCGATGCAGGACAAGGGCGAGATTTCGGGCGGGCAGGCCAAGGAAATCTACGAGATCGTCCTCAAGACCGGCCGCGATCCCGAGGAGATCGCCGATGCCGAGGGCCTCAAGCAGGTCAGCGACACCGGCGCGATCGAGGCGGCGATCGACCAGATCATCGCGAACAACCAGGACAAGGTCGCCGAGTATCGCGGCGGCAAGGACAAGCTGTTCGGCTTCTTCGTCGGCCAGACGATGAAGGCGATGCAGGGCAAGGCCAACCCGGCCGTCGTCAACCAGATCCTGAAAGACAAGCTGGGCTGACGCCCGGCTTTTGGGAAATCCGGGCGGGTGCGTGAGGGCGCACCCGTTTGCCCAAGAATTACACTGAGAAGAGTCGCATCCATGCGCAAGATCACCACCATCGCCGCGCTGCTTACCTGCGCCGCCTCCGCGCCGCTCACCGCCAAGGAGGGCATGTTCACGCCCGGCCAGCTACCCGAGATCGCCGACGACCTGCGCGCAACCGGGCTGGAGGTTTCGCCCGAGGCGCTCGCCGACCTCACCGGCTTCCCGATGGGCGCGATCGTCCAGCTGCAGGGCTGTTCGGGCAGCTTCGTCTCGGACGAGGGGCTGGTGGTCACCAACCACCATTGCGCGCGCGGATCGGTGCAGTACAATTCGACCGCCGAGAACAACTATCTCGAGAACGGTTTCCTCGCCAAGACCAAGGGCGAGGAACTGCCCGCCGCGCCCGGTTCGCGCGTCTATGTGACGACCGAGATCAGCGACGTCACCGCGCGCGTGCGCGACGGGATCGACACGCTTTCGCCCAACGATCGTTACGACACGGTCGACCAGCGGGTGAAGGACATCACTGCCGAATGCGAGGCCGATGCGGGCTATCGCTGCCTCGTCGCGAGCTTCTACGGCGGCAAGGAATACACGCTGATCAAGCGGCTCGAGGTCAAGGACGTGCGGCTGGTCTATGCCCCGGCGGATTCGGTCGGCAAGTATGGCGGCGACATCGATAACTGGATGTGGCCGCGCCACACGGGCGACTGGTCGTTCTACCGCGCCTATGTCGCGCCCGACGGCTCTTCGGCCGAATATTCGGAAGACAACGTCCCCTACCGCCCCGATCACCACCTCAAGGTCAGCGCCGCCGGGCTGGACGACGGCGATTTCGTGATGGCCGCGGGCTATCCCGGATCGACCAACCGCTACACGCGGCTGGGCGAGGTAGAGAACACCTTCGAATGGACCTACCCGACCTTCGTCACGCTGCTCAACGACTGGATCCACACGATCGAGGCGGCGGCACCCGAGGGTTCGGACGCGCGGGTGAAATACGAATCGCGGCTCGCGGGCCTCAACAATTACGAGAAGAACCTGCGCGGCCAGATCGACGGCGCGCGCCGCGTCGGCCTCGTCGACCGTCGGCGCGAGCGCGAAGCCGCGCTCAACGCCTGGATCGCCGCCGACCGCTCGCGCGGCAAATACGCCAAGGCGATCGCCGCGCTCGATGCCCTGTCGCAGGAAAGCGCCACCGCCGACCGCTCGCACTTCTGGTACGGCAACGTCACGCGCCCGCAACTGCTTGCGGCGGCGCAGCGGCTCTACCGTCTCGCCAAGGAGAAGGAAAAGCCCAACGCCGAGCGCGAGAGCGGCTATCAGGAGCGCGACATGGCGTTCTTCCGCCAGGGCCTGCAGGCGCTCGACCGGCGCTATGATGCTTCGGTCGACAAGGCCGAATGGCTGCTGTTCCTGAACGGCTACCTCGCGCAGCCCGATGCCGAACGCGTCGCGGTGTTCGACAAGGCGCTGGGCCTCGACGGTGTCGACGATGCCAAGCAGCTCGCGGCGATCGTCGACGGCTATTACGCCGGCACCTCGCTCGACGAGAGCGACACCCGCCTCGCGCTGATGGACGCCACGCCCGCCGAGCTCGAGGCGAGCGAGGATCCCTTCATGCAACTCGCCGTCGCGCTCTATCCCTACGAGCGCAAGCTCGAGGACGAGGAAGAGCAACGCGCCGGCCGCGCGCTGGCGCTGCGCCCAGCCTATATGGACGCGATCACGCAGTGGCAGCGCAGCCAGGGCCAGGCGACCTATCCCGACGCCAACAGCACGCTGCGCGTGACCTATGGCAAGGTGCTCGGCGGTAGCCCGCGCGACGGCATGGCCTATCTGCCCTTCACCACGCTCGAGGGCATCACCGAGAAGGACACGGGCGAGGACCCGTTCAACGCGCCCAAGCGCGAGCTCGAGGCGATCCGCGCCAAGGACTACGGCTCCTACGCGCTCGACAGCATCGGTTCGGTGCCGGTGAACTTCCTCTCCGATCTCGACAGCACCGGCGGCAATAGCGGCTCGGCCACGCTCAACGCGCGCGCCGAGCTGGTCGGCCTGCTGTTCGACGGGACCTTCGAGAGCGTCAATTCGGACTGGGACTTCGACCCGCGCACCACGCGCACGATCCATGTCGACACGCGCTATATGCTGTGGGTGATGGACAAGGTCGACGGGGCGCAGAACCTGATCGAGGAAATGGACGTGGTCCGCTAGGCCTTGCAACCAAGCAACAAAAAAGGGCCGCCGGATCGCTCCGGCGGCCCTTTTCGTTCGCGGGTGAAAAGATCAGCCCTGGCGCGTGCCAGTCAGCGGCATGTCGCCGAAGGCGCCGGCGTTGACGGTGCCGGTCAGCGCGTCGCCGTCGATGGTGGCGGTGCAGTTGAGCGTCATCGGCATCGGCACGGTCATATTCATCGACCAGGTGATGGTGTTGCCGTCGACCTTGCCGTCGGTGATGTCCATCGAGCCCATGCCGCCGGCCATCTGGCCGGTCCAGCTGTCGCCATCGGGATTGACGGTCAGCGTGCCCTTCTGGTCGCCCATCGGGCTCTTGACGGTGGTGTCATAGGTACCGGCTACAGACATGGGAATTCCTCTCTTCGCTTGAGGGTTTGAAGTGCTGTTTCAATCGGCGCTACTGACACCGGTGTCAACATCGAGATAGGTCGTCGGCAGGCCGAGCTTTTCGAGCTGGCCGTCGATTTCCTTGCGGTCGCCGACCACCACGATGGTGAGGTCGTCGGCCCCCAGATAGTCACGCGCGGCGGCATCGATGGCCGCCTTGTCGATCGCGCGATAGGTCGCGGGCAGGGTGACGTAATAGTCGTCTGGACGGCCGAGTTCGTCGTTCTCGGCGATCGCGCCGAGCACCTGGCCATTGGTCTCGAAGCGATTGGGCAGGCCGCGGATATTACCATCGGTGACGCGGGTGAATTCGGTGTCGTCCACGCCCTGCGTGCCATCGGCGAATTCGCGCGCCGTCTGCAGGATCAGTTCAACCGAATCCGCCGTGCGGTCGGACTGCACCGAGGTGCTGATAGTGAACAGGCGCGGGCCGTCCGGGGCATCGACCCCGCTACGCGCGCCGTAGCTCCAGCCCTTCTCCTCGCGGATAAGCATGTTGATCCGGCTGAGGAAGCCGTTGCCGAGCACCTCGTTGGCAAGGTCGAGCGCCTCGAGACCAGGCGTCGGGCCGGTCAGCGGCAGCACCCGCCCGGCATAGATCACCGATTGCGGCGAATTGGGCCGGTCGATGACCACGAGCCGCGTCTGCGCGGGCGGGGTGGCGCTGTCGAGCATCTTGGCGGGGGCAGCTTCGCCGGTGCCCTGCCAGTCGCCGAAGGCCTGCTCCAGCAGCGGCTTGATCTCGGCCATGGTGACGTCCCCGACGACGTAGATCGCTGCGCTTTCGGGGCGGATCCAGCGGTCGTGCTCTTCTTCGAGCGTATCGGGCGTGATCGCTTCGACGACCGGGACGGCGCCGAGCCCGCCGACCGTGCCATAGGGGTGGGCCTCGCCGAAGACGAGCGGACGCAGCGTCCGCCCGGCGAGACCACCGGGCGAGGAGAGCTGCTGCGCGATCGCGGCGAGCCGCTGGTCGCGCACGCGCTGGACCTCGGTCTCGGCGAAGGCGGGGTTGCGCACCACATCGGCCATCAACGTCAGCGAGGGGGCAAGATTGGCGGTGAGCGCATTCATCGTCACCGAGCTCGTGTCGAGCGAACTGCCGGTCGAGATCGTCGCGCCGAGCCGTTCCTGTTCCTCGGCGATCTCCACCGCGCTGCGCGTTTCGGTGCCTTCCTCGAGCAGGTCCATCATCAGCGACTGCGTGCCTGCCCGTGCCGCGCCGTCGGCGGCATAACCGGCGTCGAATTCGACGCTGATCACCGCCTTGGGTACCGCCGTGCGGCGCGCCAGGATCACGGGAATGCCGTTCGAAAGCTTGGAGCGCTCGACCTCGGGGAAGGTCAGCGGGCCGACCGGTTCGGGGGGCGGCAGGTCGCGCGGCGGCCCGGTGCGGGCGATTTCCATCGGTTCCCTGGCGTCCGGCTCGGGTGCGGGGCTGGTCGCCTCGTCGCCCCAGCCGCCCATGGTCGCGCCGTCCTCGGTCCGCTCGCCCGGCACGATGGCAAGGCGATAGACCGGGCGGGTCAGCCAGCGCTGCATCGCGTCGGTCACGCTCTGCGGCGTCGCCGCGGCGATCGCTTCGAGCTGCTTCTTGTAGTTCGCCGGACTGCCAGCGTAGAGCAGGCCTTGGGCCAGCGTCGCCCCCTTGCCGGAAAAGCCGCCGACGCGTTCGAGCGAGTCGATCTCGCCCGACACCATGCTGGTCGATGCGCGCGCGAGTTCCTCTGCAGTGGGGCCTTCGGCGACCATCTGCGCGATCACTTCGTCGAAGCGCTTCTCGGCCAGCGCGCGGTCGACGCCGGGTTTCACGTCCATCTGGGCGAAGAGGATCGAAACCTGCTCGGACTGGTAGCTGCTGGCGGAGACGCCGGTGGCGAGCTGCTCGTCGCGCACCAGCACGTTGTCGAGCCGCGAGCTGGCGAGGCCGCCGAGCACTGTCATGCCGAGGTCGAGCGGTTCGGCATCGGGATGCGTCAGCGCGGGGCCGGTCCACAGGCGATAGATGCGCGGCTGCGGCACCTGGTCGACCATCTCGCGCGATGTCTCGGCGGCGAGCGTGGTCGGCGGCGCCTCGACCGAGCGGACCTCGGGCCCGGCGGGGATGGCGCCGAACCAGCGCTCGACCATCGGCCGCGCGGTCGCCGCGTCGATATCGCCGGTCAGCGAGAGGACGACATTGTTGGGCGCGTAATTGTCGAGGAACCACTGGCGCACGTCGGCAAGGCTCGCCGCATCGAGATCGGCCATCGAGCCGATGGTCGAGTGGCGATAGGGATGTCCGACCGGGAACAGCCCTTCGAGCATGGCATAGAACGACAGGCCATAGGGCTGGTTGTCGCCCTGACGCTTCTCGTTCTGGACCACGCCGCGCTGTTTATCGAGCTTCTCCTGGCTGATCGCGCCGAGGAGGTAGCCCATGCGGTCGCTTTCCATCATCAGCGCGAGATCGAGCGCGCCGGTCGGGACCACTTCGACGTAATTGGTGCGGTCGAAGTCGGTTGAACCGTTTGTGCTCGTCGATCCGGCCGCTTCGAGCGGGATATCGAAGTTCTCGACGTTCTCGCTGCCTCCGAACATGAGGTGTTCGAACAGGTGTGCGAAGCCCGTGCGGCCCCGCGGTTCGTGTTTCGAGCCGACACGATAATAGGTCGTCACGCCGACGATCGGCGCCTTGCGGTCGGTGTGGACCAGCACGGTGAGGCCGTTGTCGAGCGTGAACTGTTCGTAGGGAATATCGACTTCGTCGACCAGTTCGGCGAGCGGCGCGGCCTCGGCGGCGTCTTGCGCCGCGAGCGGCAGCGGCTGCGCGACGGCTAGTCCGGCGAGGGCGACCGCGGCGATGCCGCTCAACAATTTGCGACGCATCGAATACTCCAGTTTAGCGCTTCGGCTGGTGGGCGACGGTATAGCGTCGCTCGGCATTGGCAAGCACGTCCTGTCGCCAGAAATGCACCGGCTTCAAGCGGTGCTGGACGAACAGCGCAGCCTGATCGGCGTAATGCGGCGAACGCGGCCGTGTGGTCGCCGCGCCATAGGGCTGAATCGACTGCGAGCTCACCCGTTTGCCCGGCGCCCATTCGACGAACTGGATGAAGCTGTCGCCGTGCTTGACCGACAGCCGTCCGTCGTCGTCCACGTCCCAGGTGGTCGAGGCGCGCAGCGTATCCGAACCGCCGTCGAGCGGCAGGTCGACATCGCCCTGCCGCAGCCGCAGGAGGTCGCCCATCGGCGGGTCGATGCTGCCGAAATGGGTCTGCAGATGGTCGACCGCCCATGCGAGCCGTTCGCGCACATCGGGCATGGGCTTGTTCTGATATTCGGCGGACATGAAGTCCTTGATCATCAGCAGCGCCAGCGCATCGCCGCGGCCGATATTGTCGGCGGTGAAGTCCCAGTCGAGCAGCAGCGCCCGCGCGCGGCCAAGGTCGCTATCGGGATCGAGTTCGAGCGCCGCCAGCCCGTCCCATAGGTCGGCGACATAGCCCGCCCGCTCGTAGCCGGTATCGTATTTGACCCGCTTCAATCGTTCGAGCGAGATCGGCCCCGCCTCGCTCAGCAGCTTCCACGCGCGGCGCGAGCGGTTGGTCTGCTTGAGCTCGACGCCCAGTTCGGGCGCCACGCTGTCGGGCGACAGGTCGCTGTCTTCGCCCGCCGCGGTAAAGGGCGTGTTGTTCGAATTGTAGAGCCAGCCCGAGGCGGGATTGATGTATTTCGGCAGCTTTTCGTACGGCACCGGCCCGCTCCACAGCGCGCGCGGGTCGTCGCCCGGCAGCACGCCGCGCCAGTCGTAGCCCTTGGCCCGGTCGGGGATCGCGGCGTTGTAGACATAGGCGATGTTGCCCGCCTTGTCGGCGTAGAGGAAGTTGGTCGAGGGGATGTCCATCCGCGCGAGGATGTCCTGCCACTGTTCGAGCGTCTCGGCCTTGTTGAGCCGGTAATAGGCGTCGAGCTGGCCGAGATTGTCGATCCCGCCGTAGCGGATGGCGAAGGCACCCTTGTCGTTCTTGATCACCGGTCCGTGGACGCTGCGGTAGACCGTGCGGCGGACGGGCACGACGACGGGACCGAAGCGCACCGGCAGCGTCACCGTCTCTTCCTCGAGGTCGAACCAGCGGTCGCCCATGCGGTATTTCTTCCCGCTTTCGTCGAGCACCAGCTTGTAGACGTCGGTCATGTCGGGGCGGTTGACCGTATTGGTCCAGCCGAGGTCCTCGTTATGGCCGAGGAAGGGGAAGGGGCTGCCGGGGAAATTTGCGCCGGCATAGTGCCAGCCTTCGCCGCTCTCGACGACGAGTTCGTACCAGGCGACGCCGCCGCGCCAGGGCTGGTGGCTGTTCGAGACGAGGCGGGTGACGTTGTCGTCGGACTTCTGCGGCGCGACGGCGAAGGCATTGGAGCCCGACAGCGCGCCGTCCTCGCCCCAGGGCAGCGGGAAGGCCCGGGCCTGCGCGACCTTGTCCTCGCGGATCACTTCGACGCCATCGGAGGCGGGTTGCTGCGCCTCCTCATTGAGCGGAATCCGCGGGCCGAACTCGGGCAGCAGTTCCTCGCCCGCGACCAGCGGGCCGATGGTGTTGTTGAGGCCGAAGAAAAACGGCTGGCGCAGTGCGAAACCGGCGGCGACGTCGGTGCCGTCGACGGGGAAGAGGTTGGCGAGCTTGATCTCGCCCGCGTGCTTTTCCGCGTAGTCGTTCAGCCCGGTGGCATAGGCCTCGAACAGCGCGCGCGTGTCCGCGGGAAGCTCGGGATAGTGGCGCTCAGCCGTGCCGCGTGCGTCGAGCAGGTGGTAGACATAGTCGACCTGCGCGCCTTCCTCGCCCGCGATCGCGCCATAGCGTCCGCGGCTCATCGCGACCACGTCCTGCAGGGTAGAGAAATCGTCTTCGGCATGCGCCACGGCCACGCCGTATGCGACGTCGCGGTCGCGCCGGCCGTAGATGTGCGGGACCCCGAATTCGTCGCGGACGATCTCGGCCTGATAGGCTTCCTGCGAGATCGAGACCCCGTCGCGCTTTGCCCAGAAGGGCTCCCAGCTCGCCAGCGCAACGAATACTACCAACACCACCACGAGCAGCGCGAATCCGATGCGCCCCAGCCATTTTTTCATGAAAACCCGTCCTCTCTTGCAACTGGCGTAGCGAGCACGCGGGCGCGAAGCAATGCGATTGGGCAAAACCGCGTCGCGGCTGTTCCCCGCGAGAGATTCGGCTGGCTATTCCCCCTGCAGTGACAGCGCAGATCACCATCGGCCACGAATCTTCCGGCAAACCGGTCGAGTTCGACATCGAGGAACTCCTCGCGACCCGTTTGCTCGTCCAGGGCAATTCGGGCAGCGGCAAGTCGCACCTGCTGCGCCGCCTGCTCGAAGAGAGCGCTGGCATGGTCCAGCAGGTTGTGATCGATCCCGAGGGCGATTTCCCCAGCCTCGCCGAGGAGTTCGGCCATGTGGTGATCGACGGTTCGGCCTATTCACCGGGCGAGATCGAGGCGCTGGCGCGGCGCATCCGCGAACACCGCGCGAGCGTGGTGCTCGATCTCGACGGGCTCGAGGTGGAACAGCAGATCCGCTGCGCGGCGCAGTTCCTCACCGCGCTGTTCGATGCCCCGCGCGAGCACTGGTACCCCGTGCTGGTGGTGGTCGACGAGGCGCAGATGTTCGCCCCTGCGGTGGCGGGCGAGATCGCCGAGGACACGCGGCGGATGACGCTCTCGGCGATGACCAACCTGATGTGTCGCGGGCGCAAGCGCGGGCTCGCCGGTATCGTCGCGACGCAGCGGCTGGCCAAGCTCGCCAAGAACGTCGCGGCGGAAGCTTCGAACTTTCTCATGGGGCGCACCTTTCTCGACATCGACATGGTCCGCGCGGCCGATCTGCTCGGGATGGATCGGCGGCAGGCCGAACGTATCCGCGAACTCGAGCGCGGGCATTTCCTCGCGCTCGGCCCGGCGATCACCCGGCTGCCGCTGGCCTGCAAGATCGGCCCGGTGAAGACCGGCAACCGGGCGCGCAGCGAGGGGCTGATGGCGCTGCCCGACACCGCGCCCGAGGACATGGCCGCGCTGCTGACCAGCGATCTCGCCAGCGATGTCGCCAAGGCCCCGCCGCCGCCCGCACCCCCGCCCGCGCCGCGGGTCGAGGAGATGGCCGACAGCATCGCGCAGGCCGAGGAGCGGCAGGTCGCCCCGTCCGAGCCGGTCGACAGCTCGGCCGTGGCGACGCGGATCGCCGAAATCATCGAGGAACTCGCGCGTGAGGAAGGCGTCGCCTTCCAGTCGGCGAGCGCGCAGTTCCAGACCTTCCTCACCCGCTGCCGCCGCGAGCGGCTGATCGGGCCGATGCCCGACATGCGGGCTTTCCGCCGCCGTTTCGCGGTGGCCGGGGCGGGGTTGGGCGAGCTCGACGAGGGTGTGCAGGCGCGAATCATGCAGCTGGCGGGCGCGGTCGAGGAAGACCTGATGGGTCCCTTCCTCGTCATCGCCAAGGCGGCGCATGCGGGGGAGACGCAGGTCGACGAGCATGCGCTCGCGCGCGCCTACGGCACCAGCTCGCCGGGCCGTATCCGCCGGTTGCTCGACCACCTCGAGCGGCAAGGACTGATCGTGGTGCGCGAGGATTTCGGCGGCGACCGAACGGTGATGGTGCCGGGGCTGGAGGGCGTGGGCGCGGACTAGCGTTTGCCGCCGAAGAGCTGCCGCCCGGCGAGGTCGAGCATGATTTCCTCACTGCCCCCGCCGATCGCATTCACGCGCACCTCGCGATAGATCCGCTCGATTTTGCTGCCGGTGAGGTAGCTCGCCCCGCCAAGCACCTGCGCCGCTTCGCGCGCGACGGCCTCGAGCATGCGGGTCGCCTGGACCTTGAGCATGGCGAAATCGGCCGGGCGATCGCGCCCTTCGCGTACCTGCCAGGCGCACAGGTCGACCCAGGCTTGCGTCGCCTCGATCTGCCGCTCCATGTCGGCTAGCTTGATGCGGATCGACTGGTGCCCGACCAGGGGCTTGCCGAAGGTCTCGCGGTTTCGCGCCCAATCGGCGGCCTCGGCCATGGCGACACGGGCGAAGGCGCAGCAACCCATCGCCATCCCCAGCCGCTCGCCGTTGAAATTGCGCATGATCCCGATGAAGCCGCCGTTTTCGGACCCGATCAGGTTCTTGGCTGGGACACGGACATCGCTGAAATGGATCGCGGCGGTATCCGAACAGCGCCAGCCCATCTTGTCGAGCCGGGTGCGTTCGACGCCTTCGCTCTTCATGTCGATCAGCAGCAGTGAAATTCCGCCAGCCCCGGGGCCGCCGGTGCGCACCGCGCAGGTCAGCCAGTCGGCGCGCATGCCGGAAGTGATGAACATCTTGCCGCCGTTGACGACGTAATGGTCGCCGTCGCGCACGGCGGTGGTGGACAGGTTTGCGACGTCCGATCCGCCGCCAGCCTCGGTAATCCCGAGTGCGATGATTTTCTCGCCCGCGAGCACCGGTGGAGCCACGCGCTGCTTCAAATCCTCCGAACCCAGCGCGAGGACCGGTGGCAGGCCGATCCCGTGTGTCATCAGCGAGGCGCCGAGCCCGCCCGCGCCGCAGGCGGCGAGTTCCTCGGTGACCACCAGCGAATGGAAAATGTCGAACCCTTCCTCGTGGCCGCCGTATCGCTCGGGATAGCGCAGCCCGATTATGCCCGCCTCTGCCGCCTTGCGATGCAGATCGCGCGGCAGTTCGCCCTCGGCTTCCCAGCGGTCGATATGCGGGGCCACCTCGCGGATGACGAAGCGACGGACGCTCGTGGCGAGCGCCTCGTGGCTGTCGTCGTAGAAGGGAGAGCGGGCGCGCCAGTCGTCGAATGCGGTCATGGCGCAAGAGTTGCGCGGAGTGGGTGCGCGGTCAATCCGCGACAAAAATTTCCTCTGCCCCCTCGCCAACTACGGAGACACCCCTATATCTCGCTAATACACCTCGTGAAATTTACGGGGAAGGACTTGTGTTGCAGATAAGCAACACCATATTCGGGCGGCAATTCCAGCGAGGGACGACTGAATGAATCTCGAAAAGTTCACCGATCGCGCCAAGGGCTTCCTCCAGGCGGCGCAGACCGTTGCCATCCGCAACAGCCACCAGCGGATTTCGCCGTCGCATCTGCTCAAGGCGCTGCTCGACGACGATCAGGGCATGGCCGCGCAGTTGATCCAGCGCGCGGGCGGCAATCCGGGCGTGGCGATCACCGAGATCGACAATGCGCTGGCCAAGGTGCCGGCGGTGTCGGGCGGCGGCGCGCAGCAGACGCCGGGGCTCGACAACGACGCGGTGCGTGCGCTCGACCAGGCCGAGCAGCTGGCCGAGAAGGCGGGCGACAGCTTCGTCCCGGTCCAGCGCATCCTTCAGGCTCTGGCGCTGGCCGACAATGCTGCGGGCAAGGCGCTCAAGGCGGCCGGAGTCGATGCCAAGGCGCTCGAAGCGGCGATCCAGGAGGTGACCAAGGGCCGCGCCGCGCACAGCGCCGGGGCCGAGGAAGCCTATGAGGCGATGAAGAAATATGCCCGCGACCTGACCCAGGCCGCGCGCGACGGCAAGCTCGATCCGGTGATCGGGCGCGACGAGGAAATCCGCCGTACGGTGCAGATCCTCGCCCGCCGGACCAAGAACAATCCCGCGTTGATCGGCGAACCCGGCACGGGCAAAACCGCGATCGCCGAAGGGCTGGCGCTGCGCATCGCCAATGGCGACGTGCCCGACAGCCTCAAGGGCCGCACCCTGATGGCGCTCGACATGGGCGCACTGATCGCGGGCGCGAAGTACCGCGGCGAGTTCGAGGAGCGCCTCAAATCGGTGCTCGACGAGGTGAAAGGCGCAGAGGGCCAGATCATCCTGTTCATCGACGAGATGCACACGCTGATCGGTGCTGGCGCCAGCGAGGGCAGCATGGATGCGGGCAATCTGCTGAAGCCTGCGCTCAGCCGCGGCGAACTGCACTGTATCGGCGCGACCACGCTCGACGAGTATCAGAAATATGTCGAGAAGGACCCCGCGCTGCAGCGGCGCTTCCAGCCGGTATTCATCGACGAACCGAGCGTCGAGGATACGATCAGCATCCTGCGCGGCATCAAGGACAAATACGAACTGCATCACGGCGTGCGCATCACCGACGGCGCGATCGTCGCCGCCGCGCAGCTCAGCAACCGCTACATCCAGAACCGCTTCCTGCCCGACAAGGCGATCGACCTGATGGACGAGGCGGCGAGCCGGATCCGGATGGAAGTGGAGAGCAAGCCCGAGGAAATCGAGGGACTCGACCGTCGGATCATCCAGCTGCGGATTGAGGAGCAGGCGCTGCAGAAGGAGACCGACAGCGCCTCGCAGGACCGCCTCGAGGCGCTGCGCAAGGAACTGTCCGAACTCGAGCAGCAGTCCTCCGAGCTGACCACCCGCTGGCAGAACGAGCGCGACAAGATCCATGCCGAGGCGCGGATCAAGGAAGAGCTCGACCAGGCGCGGCTGGAACTCGAACAGGCGCAGCGCGGAGGCGATCTCGCCAAGGCAGGCGAGCTGCAATACGGGCGCATTCCCGAACTCGAAACAAAGCTCGCCGAAGCCTCGGGTCACACCGACAACGCCCTGCTCAAGGAAGAGGTCACCGAGGACGATATCGCCGGCGTGGTGTCGCGCTGGACCGGCATCCCGGTCGACAAGATGATGGAAGGCGAGCGTGAGAAGCTGCTCGACATGGAGAACATCTTGGCGAAGCGGGTGATCGGCCAGAGCCAGGCGATCGACGCCGTGTCCAAGGCCGTGCGCCGCGCCCGCGCAGGCCTGCAGGACCCGGGCCGTCCGCTGGGCTCGTTCCTCTTCCTCGGCCCCACCGGCGTGGGCAAGACCGAGCTGACCAAGGCGCTCGCCGGCTTCCTGTTCGACGACGATTCGGCGATGGTCCGTATCGACATGAGCGAATTCATGGAGAAGCACGCGGTCGCCCGGCTGATCGGCGCGCCTCCGGGCTATGTCGGCTATGAAGAGGGCGGGGTGCTGACCGAAGCGGTGCGGCGCAGACCCTACCAGGTCGTGCTGTTCGACGAGGTCGAGAAGGCGCACGCCGACGTGTTCAACGTGCTGCTGCAGGTGCTCGACGACGGACGCCTGACCGACGGGCAGGGCCGCGTGGTCGACTTCTCGAACACGCTGATCATCCTGACCAGCAATCTCGGCAGCCAGTATCTCGCCAATATCGAGGACGGGCAGGACGTCGAGAGCGTCGAACCGCAGGTGATGGACGTGGTGCGCGGGCATTTCCGCCCCGAATTCCTCAACCGGCTCGACGAGATCATCCTGTTCCACCGCCTGGGCCAGGAGCACATGGCCCCGATCGTCGACATCCAGGTGGCGCGGGTGCAGAAGCTGCTCAAGGACCGCAAGATCGTGCTCGACCTCACCGATGGCGCGAAGAAGTGGCTTGGCCGCGTGGGTTACGACCCGGTCTATGGCGCGCGTCCGCTCAAGCGCGCGGTCCAGCGCTACGTGCAGGATCCGCTCGCCGACATGATCCTCTCGGGCAAGGTGCCCGACGGCTCGACGGTGAAGATCGACGAGGGCGACGGCGAGCTCGCCATGACCATCAGCTGATCGGTAGCGTAATTCGAGGCACAACAAAAAAGGGCCCCGGTTTCCCGGGGCCCTTTCCTTTGTGCGTCAGGTGCCGGGGCCTCAGAAGTTGAGGCGGACACCGGCGTAATAGCGACGACCGAAGACGTCGTAGACGTCTGCGGCAGTATCCGACCCGGTCACGTTGCCGGTCACACCGCTGAGGATGTTCGGAGCATCGTTGTCCAGCAGGTTGTCGACGCCGAGATAGAACTCGTACTTGTCGCCTGCGAAGAAGGTCGTCTGCATGTCGAGGTAGAATTCCGCCGGGATTTCATAGACGCGCGAACCATCGAACTGGTCGTCGATATAGGCGCTGCCGATGAACGTGCCGGTGAACGTCATGCGGAAGTCGCCCGTTCCGTAGGCGAGATTTGCCGTGAAACGATCCTTCGATGCGCCAACTTCACCGTCTGCCCGGTCGGGATCGCCGCCCGGGAGCGAGAAGAAGTCGTACCTGATGAGGTGCGTGTACGCACCGCGGACCGAGAGACGATCGTTTTCGAGCAGTCCGAGGCCGGTGAACCAGTTCGCGGTCACGTCGACACCCGCGGTCTTGAGGACCGAGGCGTTGACCGACAGCGAGTTGATCAGATCGATCGAACCGGCGCTATTGACCGCAGTTGCCGTCGGGCGACGCGTGATCAGGTCGCAGAACGTGTCGTTGCCCTCGCCGTAGCACTGGTCGAGGCTGAACTGCCGCGGGAAGCCCGAGATCACGTCGTCTACTTCGATGTTGTAGTAGTCGGCGGTGATCGTGAGATTCCGCAGAGCGTCGAACGAGCGCGGGTTGATGATGACACCCGCAGTCCAGGAGGTCGCGGTTTCTTCCTGGAGGTCGGGGTTGCCGCCGTTGAAGCCCGAAATACCCTGGATGTCCGACTGGTTCAGCGTGAACGTCCCATTCGCGGCGATGTTGGCCGCCACGCCCGGATCCGCACGACAATTGTCGCCCAGTGCGCCACCGCCGCTGGCGCCGATGCCTTCACAGGGATCGGTGAGGCCGCTCGGGAAGGTCTGCGAAAGACCCGAATACAGCTCGCCAATGTTCGGCGCACGGACCGCCTTGGCGTAGGTGCCGCGGAAACGGACGTCCTCGATGGGCGCCCAGGTTCCTGTGACGTTCCAGCTGAAGGTGGTGCCGACCGTCGAGTAGTCCGAGACGCGGGCCGCTGCACCGACTTCGAGAACATCGAAGAACGGAGTGTCGGCCAGAATCGGAATGCGGACTTCGCCGTAGGCTTCCTTCACATCGAACGAACCGCTCGTGTCCGGCAGGACGTTACCGGCATTTAGGCCGGCATTGGTGAGCGCATCATTGTCCGAGAACGAGCTCTCCTTGCGGTATTCGGCGCCGACAGCGATGCCGAGCGGACCTGCCGGAAGCTCGAAGAGCGAACCTGCGAGGTTCGCCTGCACGACCTGCTGGGTGATGCCGGTCTGGTAGGTGCCCTGTGCCTGGATGTAGTTCACGGCATCCTGCGAGAGGCTGCCGAAACCGAAGATGTTGGCGGGAGCACAACCGTTGGCGCGGGCTTCGGGATCGATACAGATCGCTTCGCCGGCGATGCCGTTTCCGTTCTCGTCACCGTCTTCCGCACGCACGGCGAGTGCATCGCGGAAGTTCACGACATTGACCTGACCCGAAGAGACCTGGTTTTCGCTGACATCGCCGTAGTTGTAGCTGACGTCCCAGCTGAAGCGATCGTCGAACAGCTTGCCTTCGAGGCCGACGACGAAGCGATAGAAATCGCGCGTGGTCGAGCCGCTGCGCGGGCCGAATTCGGACAGACGACGGGCGAAGCCGATGTCACGCAGTCCGTCGCCATTCGTGTCGGTCGCGGCAGCAAGGATTTCCGCCGGGACGAACGGGTTCGCGACGATGGTGTCGGTGCCCGGAAGGTAGTTTTCGATATTGAAACCACCATCGGTCGGGAAAATGCCGTTGGCACCGCCGGATTCGAGCGGAAACGGCTCGATGATCCGCGACGAGCTCGTCTTGTTGAAGGTACCTTCCACGAAGACGTTGATGTTGTCGGAAATCGCGTAGTTGCCGCGGGCTGCGAACAGGTAGCGTTCGACCGGAACGGCCAGCGTACGGAAGTTCTGACGGTTGAAGCCGTTCGGGCCTACGCCCGAACCGATGTCCGGATAGACCACGTTCCCATCTTCATCGAGGACTTCGCTCGAGCAGGTCGGGCCGTTGGTCGTGAAGCACGGCTGCAATGCGCCATCGGGGCCGTAGGTGAAGGTATAACCCGGCGTGACGAACCGCCCCTGAGGAGGGAAGCTGGAGTAATAGGGCTCCGTGGGAACGCCGAACTCGCCGCCGAAGTAGATCGAGTCGAGATCGTCGACGCGGGTGTTGGCCCGCTTGCGCGACAGCAGACCCTCTTCCTTCGAATAGCCGAAGTGGACCATGATGTTGCCATCGCCACCGCCGAGGTTCGTCCCGGCGGTCAGGTTGGCCTGGTACCGTGCATCGTCCCCTTCTTCGGTGATGCCGTACTGGGCGTTGGCTTCGATGCCTTCGAAATCGGTCTTGTAAACGAAGTTCACCACGCCGGCGATCGCGTCCGAGCCGTAGAGCGACGAGGCGCCGCCGGTCAGGATGTCGACGCGCTCGATGAACTGCGTCGGGATCACGTTGAGGTCGACCGTGGCCGAGCCCGCGAGGCTGCCGACGACGCGGCGGCCGTTGATCAGGACCAGCGTGCGGTCGGAACCGAGGTTACGAAGGTCGACGGTGGCGACACCGGTACCCGAGGTCAGGAATGCCGAGTTGGTACGGCTGAGCGTAGGCGTACCGAAAACGGGGTTTTCGAGCAGCACTTCCTGGATGTTGGTTACACCGGCATCGTCGATGAGCTGATCGTCGACGATCTGCAGCGGCGCAGGCGATTCGATCGTGGGCGAAGCGATGCGCGAACCCGTAACGACGATGGCATTGCCGGGGGCAGCCTGATCGTCGACGGTGTTTTCACCAGCGTCCTGCGCGACTGCGGACGTGGAAATGGCAAGGGCGGCGATCCCTGCACTCGTGAAGAGCGCAAGCCGCCGGCCCCTGTTAAGGGGGGAGGTCTTTGTCATATTTATCCCTGATTTGCGACCAGTGCGATATTGCACGGGCGCGCCATGGGCGTCCGGCCACCCACCTTGCAATGGCAGTTCGTCGATTTTCGGAGATTAGGTATGGTTACGTACGCAGATGTCGCAAAAGTGCAACACTGTGGCGTGCTGTCTACCGGCGGAACATCCGCCAGGTCTGCATTGCCTAGGCCCTGTCGTGACTATCACCGACCCGGGCGGCGGGAGCGATTGCATGATCTTGTCGCCCCGAAACGATCTGTTAGTGTCCTGGCCGACACTGAAAATCGCCTGCGGCCTAGTTATGAAGGAAACAACCTGATGCTGCGTCTCATCGGCCTCGCGGCCATCCTCGTTGCCAGCCCGGTCGCGCTGAGTGCGCAGGCAACGGGCAACGACGCCCTGCTGCTGCAGTGCCGCGCTCTAGAAAAGAAATCGCAGCGCCTCGAATGTTTCGACACTGCGATGGACACCATTTTCGGGGTCGACGAGGTGGCGGAGGCCGAACGCGAACAGTTGCGCCGTGACAATTTCGGCAATCTCGCGGCCGAGAAACAGGACACGGCCGACGCCTACAGCGGCACGATCACGCATGTCGATTTCAACCAGACATACAAGATTCTTCGGCTCCAGCTCGACAATGGCAGCGTCTGGGAAGCCAAGACCTCGGGTTCGCTGAACCTCGGATTCCTCCAGCCCGGCGAGCAGGTGACGATCGAGAAGGGCGCGCTCGGGACGTTCAAGCTCTCGGTTGTCGGGAAGAAGGGCTGGCGCGGCGTCAAGCGCATCGACTGATGGATACAGCGACGGCGCAGCGGGCGCTTCAGGGGGCCCAGGCGGCGCTGCAGCAGGGGCGGACTGCCGAGGCTCGCGGCCTCCTCGCTGCGCTGCGCAAGGCGCTCCCTCGGGAGAAGGCGGTGCTCTATCTCTCGGCCCGCCTCGCCCGAGCCGAAGGTGATCCGCGTGCTGCGGCGAAGCTACTCGAAAAGGCGTTGCGGACATCGCCGCGAGAGGCGTCGCTATGGGCCGAATATGCCAGCACGCTCGACGATGCGGGGCGCCCGGAAGAGGCGGTAAAGGCCTATGACCGCGCGCTGCAGCTCGAACCGCGGCTGGTCGACGCGGCGATCGACCGGGCGGTGGTGCAAGTCCGGAAACTCGATCGACCGGCGATGATCGAAGACCTGCGACGGATCGCGCGCGAGAATCCGGCGCATCTGCGCGGCTGGCGCAATCTCGCCATGCTCGAACGCGAGGCCTTCGCTACCGAGCGGGCCATCGATGCGGCGGAGCATGTACTGACAGCGGCGCCGGGCGATCCCGCGGCGCTGGCAGTTCGGGCCTTCGCCCAGTTCGATTCGGGCGAGGCGAGTGCGGATTACTTCGCCCGGGCATGCGCGGCGGACCCGGGCAATGCCGACCTGGCCATCAAATATGCCGCGGCATTGCATGGCGAGGGCCGCTGCGACGATGGCGACGGGCTGCTGGGGCGGATCCTCGCCGCACAACCCTTTCATCTCGAAGCGCTGCGCACGCGGGCGCAATTGCGCTGGGAAGGGGCCCTCGGCGGCGATCCGATGGAGGGCTTCGAACAGGCGGTGGCCCGAACCGGGTGCCCGCCCGAGATATGGCAGGAATACGCACGGCTGATGGAACGTCAGAGTGGCCCCCGGGCGGCGCTGGAGGTCGTGGAGCGGGCGCGGGCATCGCTGGGCCAGACGCGCGACGTCGCGCTGATGGCCGCCCAGGCCGCGTGCGAAGCCGATGATTTCGCCGAACGGGAAGATGCCCTTGCCGCGGTGGCGAGTTCGAAAGACCCCTATGCGGACATGCTGCGCGCGCGCTGGCTCGCGCGGATGCACCGCTGGGACGAGCTTTCGAAGCTTGGCCAACGCCTTCTGCGCGCCGGCTTGCAGCGCGACATCCTGCCCTATCTTTCGCTGGCCTGGCGCGGCAGCGACCCGGAACGCTGGCACTGGCTCGAACGCGATGGCGATCTCGTCGGCACACTCGATGTCGGCTCGCGGCTCGAGGACATCGATACGCTGGCCGACTACTTGCGAAGCATTCACCGGTCGCAGCGCCAGCCGCTCGAGCAGTCGCTGCGCGGCGGCACGCAGACCGACGGCATGCTGTTTGCCCGAACCGCCCCGGAAATCGTCGAACTGAAGTCGGCGATCGAGGATGCCGTGCGCGAATATCTCGCCGGACTACCGCCGCCCGATCCGAAGCATCCTTGGCTTTCGCTCCCGCGCGAGATCAAGCGCTTCAGCGGCGCATGGTCGGTGCGGTTGCAGGATGCGGGTTTTCACGTCGCCCATATCCACAATCTCGGAGACGTCAGTTCGGCCTGTTATCTCGCGCTGCCCGATACGCTGGGTGCCGACGAGAGCGGGGATGACGGCTGGTTGGCGGTGGGTGAGCCGCCGCGCGAATTCGGCCTCGACTGGGCGCCGGTCAGGCTGATCGAGCCCGAGGTGGGCAAGCTGGCGCTGTTCCCGTCCTGGGCGTGGCACGGCACGCGGCCCTTTTCGGCAGGCGAACGGCTGACGGTCGCCTTCGACGTCGCGCTGCGCTGACTCCCGCAAAAACTGTGCAAGCCTACTCGGCCGTAGGCCGGGCCTGCACGGTCATGTGTGGCACCCATCCCAGAATGCGATCGGGCAAAAAGAAAGGCGGGCCGAAGCCCGCCTTTCCGTGTGTTCGTTTGCCGAAGCTTAGAACTGGAGGGTCGCGCTCATGAAGATGCGGCGACCGACCGGGTCATAGGTTTCGACATAGGTGTTGCCGTTGTTGCCACCATAGTTGGCGCCCATGATCGGCGGTTCCTTGTCGAGGATGTTGTTCACGCCGAGGCGGAGCGTCACCGGATCGAGGTCATACGACAGCGTCAGGTCGAAGTAGTTCTGCTGGCCGATGTCGCCAACCGAAGCTGCTGCGCCCGTGCCGAGGTCGCCGTCGGTGCTGCGCTGGTCCCAATCGACCGCGCCGAAGTGACGCCAGCGGATCGACGCACCGAAACCGAAGTCGAAGGTGTAGCCGAGACGCATGGTGTGGCGCCATTCCGGAGCCGGGGTGCCGCAGACGGTACCGTGGTAGCCGGCGCAATCGCCGATACCGTCGGTAGTCGCCGTCGGGATACCCGTGTCGAACGCATATTCGTTCAGCCAGGTACCGTTGAACTGGAAGTTCAGGCGGCCTGCGCCGATCGAGCGGTTGTATCCGACAGCGATATCGACACCCGAGGTCGAGAAGCCACCGACGTTCAGCGTCGTGTTGGTGACCTGACCACCGTTCGTCCACAGCGTCAGGCTGCCCGGAGCACGGGTAACCAGGCTGCAGTAGAACGGATCGCCGGTGAGACCGCACTGGTTGATGATCGTCTGCGCACCAAGGGTCGAAATCGCGTTATCGACCGTGATGTCGTAGTAATCGACAGCCAGCGTGAGACCCGGAATGGCCATATCGGGCTCGATCACCACACCGACGGTGTAGGTATCGGCCTTTTCAGGCTGTGCATTCGGGTTACCACCGATGAACTGGTTGTACTGAGCAGCCGGGCTAGCGGTAACGGTACCGTAGCGCGACGTCGGAACACCCAGATTGACGCACTGCGCGGCAGTGTAGTCGGGGGTGGTGCCGGCGCACGGGTCGTTGCCGCCGAACAGCGCAATCCGGTTCGGAGCGAACAGGTTGAGGATGTTCGGGGCGCGGACCGCACGGTTGTAACCGCCACGGAACTTGATCCAGTCGACCGGAGCGAACTCGGCCAGGATCTTGTAGGTGTCGGTCGACGAGCCGGTGCTGTAGTCCGAATAGCGATAGCCGAGTTCGAGGGCGAGCATGTCCACGAAACCGTCTTCGATCAGCGGGATGCGAAGTTCGCCGAAGACTTCCTTCACGTCGAACTTGCCGTCCACGTCCAGCTGCGGGCTACCCTGGCCTGCGCCGTCCTGCGTCTGGAACGAAACGTCGTTGCGAGTCGAAATGAGCTCTTCACGATATTCCGCACCGAGGACGAAGCCGATCGGGCTGGCGTTGCCGATCGAAACCAGATCGCCGGCGATGTAGGCGTTGGCGACGACTTCTTCGACTTCACCCTTCGAGAGCAGCGGAATATTGACGTAGTCAATGGCTGCCTGGGTGATGCCGTTACGCGGATCGGTGCCGGCGATAATGCCGGGGCCCTGGAACGGGTTGTAAACCGCGCAGTTCGGGTCCGTACCGTCGACAACCGACTGGCAGACCACGTTGCCGTTGGCATCGGTGGTTGCCTGAAGGGCATTGCGAAGGCGCGAACGCGAGAAGTCGTTGTTGTAGACCTGGCTGAAGATGGTCGTGCCGTACTGGAACGATGCATCGTAACGGATCGAATCGGTGATCGGACCACGCAGACCGGCGACGATGCGATACGCGGTGTGACGCAGGTCGTCGAAACGCGGACCACCTTCGATGTTACGCTTACCGAGGTAGAGCGGGATCACGCCGGCGCCGGTCGGATCGACCAGGTTGGCGTCGGGATAGCCGTCACCGTCCGTATCGTCACCCACGGCGTCACCGTAGAACGGGTTGCCGTCGATACCCGGAGCAACCGGGCCGAGAACGTTGCCGTCCGCATCCGTATATTCGAAGCCGAAGTCGACGGTGTTGCACAGGTAATCGGCCTGGGCATCCGTAAACAGCGGGCTGTCGCACGTGATGTTGTACTGGTCGGCAAAGAAGGTACCCGACTGCGCGATCTGCGCCTTCGAACGGTCGTCCATGAACATGAACTCGGCATAGGCCGTGACCGCGGGCGAGATTTCATAGTCAGCGAAGAAGCCCGCCGTGTAGCGAGTATCCGGACGCTGGAAGTGGTTGATCGGGTTGTAGTTGTACGCTTCGTACGGACGGCTGAAGTCGTCCGAACCGTCGCCCACCAGGCCGCCGAACAGCTGGAAGAACGGATCGGTGACCGTCACGTAGGGAGCGGTCGACGAACCACCGCACGACGCATTGTCGGCAGCACCGCCGCCGGTCAGGGCGCAGAACGAGTAATCGCGGTCGCCGAGGAGCAGCGCTTCGACTTCACGATAGCCGACATAGCCGGTGACGTGGCCGCGGCCATCATCGAAGGCAGCGCCGACGGTGAGTTCGACATTGTACTGCGAACCGCCGACGTCATTGCCCTTGGGAGCAACGAAGCCACGGGCAGCCTGACGATCGTTGACGGTCTGACCATCACCGCGAACGACCTGGTTGGTGTCGTTGTCGTGCTGGTAGAAACCGTAGGTCGCATCGAGACGGACGCCTTCAAAGTCGGTGTCCATGACGAAGTTGACAACGCCGGCCACAGCGTCGGCACCGTAGGTGGCCGATGCACCGCCGGTCAGAACTTCGACGCGCTCGATGAGCGACGCCGGGATCTGGTTGAGGTCGGCTGCGGGCAGCGCGGGGTCACCCGGCTGCAGGCGGCGGCCGTTGATCAGGACCAGGGTACGGGCAGTGCCGAGACCGCGAAGGTCGACGGTTGCCGTACCCGAAGCGCCGTTGGCGATGAAGGCGTTCTGGCCACCGAGAACCTGCGGCAGCGAGTTGACCAGGTCTTCGACGCGGACCGTACCGGTGTCGGCAACTTCCTGAGCGCCGACGACGGTGACCGGGCTGGCGCTTTCGACGTCCGGACGCGCGATACGCGAACCGGTAACGACGATGGCACCGCCAGTCGGTGCTGCTTCAGCATCGTCACCCGTGTCCTGAGCCATTGCCGGCTGCGAAAGCAGGGCAAGGCCAAGGGCAGCGGGAGCCGCGCTTGCTTTGAAATAGGTGTGGAGTTTCACTCTGTTAATCCCTCTATTGATCGACCGACCCCTGAGGTCGGATCTCCAAGGAACCCCTGGGAGGAACGGAGAATCCGGATGCGCCGAAGCCCAAACGTATGTGCAGTCCCTCCAGTGGAAGCTCGCATGTGCCTTTAGGGACGCGCCGAATGCAAAGGTTTTGTTACGATTTGCAAGGATTGTGTAAGGGGGTGTGACGCCGATGTCACACCTGCTGGTTTGCCGAAAATTTCACTCGGGGCAGGCGACCCGCATTGAGTGGAAAATCTCCGGCAGCGAAAGCGACCCGTTCCGATTGACGTTCACGTAAGGTGGGCCTAGGCAACCGGTACCTAAACGAAACCTAATGGTTTCAGAAAAGCTACGAGAGGATGACAATGCCCGAAGCCTATCTAGTCGAAGCCGTCCGCACAGCCGGGGGCCGGCGCGGCGGTCGCCTCGCCGGGATTCACCCGGTCGATCTCGCTGCCAAGTCGCTCGACGCGATCATGGAGCGCAGCGGGCTCGAGGTCAAGGCGATCGACGATGTGGTGATGGGTTGCGTCAGCCAGGGCGGCGAACAGGCCATGCAGGTCGGCCGCAATGCCGTGCTCGCGGCCAAGCATCTCGGCGAGGGCGTGCCCGCAGTGACTATCGATCGCCAGTGCGGTTCGTCGCAGCAGGCGATCCAGTTCGCCGCGCAGGCGGTGATGAGCGGGACGCAGGACGTGGTCATCGCCGCCGGTGTCGAGAGCATGAGCCGCGTGCCGATGGGCTCGACCGCGATGTTCCATATGAAGGAAGGGCTGGGGAACTACAAATCGCCCGGGCTCGAGGAGAAATACCCCGGGATTCAGTGGAGCCAGTTCATGGGCGCCGAGATGATCGTCAAGAAGCATGGCTTCACCAAGGACGATCTCGATCGCTTCGCGCTGTCGAGCCACCAGAAGGCGATCGAGGCGACCAAGTCGGGCGCCTTCGAGGCCGAGATCGTCCCGGTCGAGGTCGAAACCCCCGAAGGCACCGAGATGCACACGGTCGACGAGGGCATCCGCTTCGATGCGACACTCGAGAGCATTTCTTCGGTCAAGCTGTTGAGCCCCGAAGGCACGATCACCGCAGCCACCAGCAGCCAGATCTGCGACGGCTCCAGCGCGGTGCTGGTCGTTTCCGAAAAGGCGCTCAAGGAATACGGCCTCACCCCGATGGCGCGCATTCACAATCTCACCGTCACCGCGGGCGATCCGGTGATCATGCTAGAAGAGCCGCTCTTCGCCACCGACCGGGCGCTGCAGCGCGCGGGCATGAATATCGGCGATATCGACCTTTACGAGGTCAACGAAGCCTTCGCCCCGGTCCCGCTCGCCTGGCTCAAGCATCTCGGTGCCGATCCGGACAAACTCAACGTCAACGGCGGCGCCATCGCGCTCGGCCACCCGCTCGGCGCGAGCGGGACCAAGCTGATGGCGACGCTGGTCCACGCGCTCAAGGCGCGCGGCAAGAAATACGGCCTGCAGACGATGTGCGAAGGCGGCGGCGTCGCCAACGTCACCATCGTCGAAGCGCTTTAGCGATCGATTGAGCTCCAGCGAAGGCTGGGGCCTCCCGCCACACCGAACAAGGCCCCGGCCTTCGCTGGGTCACACTTCAGGAGAGAATAATGGAAGTCAGCAGCAATACCCCCGCAGTCGTGACCGGCGGCGCGTCGGGCCTCGGCGAAGCCACCGCCCGCGCGCTCGCGGCCAAGGGGGCCAAGGTCGCCATCTTCGACATGAACGAGGAAAAGGGGGAAGCGGTCGCCAAGGACATCGGCGGGGTGTTCTGCAAGGTCAATGTAACCAGCGACGAGGACGTCGACGCCGGTTTCGCCAAGGCGCGCGAGGCGCACGGCCAGGAACGCATCCTCGTCAACTGCGCGGGCATTGGCAATGCCATCAAGACCGCCAGCCGAGACAAGCAGACCGGCGAGATCAAGAGCTTCCCGATCAGCGCCTTCGACTTCGTCATCCAGGTCAATCTGATCGGCACCTTCCGCTGCATCGCCAAGTCGGCCGCAGGCATGATGACCCTCGACCCGCTCACCGACGAGGGCGATCGCGGCGCGATCGTCAACACCGCCTCGGTCGCGGCCGAGGACGGGCAGATGGGCCAGGCGGCCTATTCGGCCTCGAAGGGCGGCGTGGTAGGCATGACGCTGCCGATCGCGCGCGACCTGATGCGCGAAGGCATCCGCGTGAACACCATCCTCCCGGGCATCTTCAACACCCCGCTGATGAATGCTGCGCCGCCCCAGGTGAAGGAAGCGCTGGCGGCCAGCGTGCCGTTCCCCAAGCGCCTCGGCAATCCGGAGGAATATGCCAAGCTCGCCATGTGCATGATCGAAACGGGCTATTTCAACGGCGAGGACGTGCGCCTCGACGGTGCCATCCGCATGGCGCCTCGCTAGGCGCGGGGAAAGCTCTCCGGGCGCCGCGTCGGGCGCTCGCGGCCTCTGGCAAGATGCGCCGCCCGCTCCACTGGAGCGGGCGGCGTTTTCCCTTGCAAGGCGATCCTCAGTAGATCGTCTCCATCATCCGGACTGCTCCGGTCCAATGATCCCGCTCCGCCGCATCGGCCAGCAGCATGGCGACATCGCCCCGCGCAGCCTTGCCCTTGGGATCGACCTTCGGGCCGAGCCGCACCGATCCGGTGGGACCGTCATCGGTAAGCGACGCCGGCCGCAGAATGGCATATTCGAGGCTGCTGTGCTTCAGCCGCTCGTCGGCAGCATGTTTCGCCGCGAGATAATGAGCCAGATCACTGTCGGGATCCGGTGCGTCCGCCCCGACCGAACTGAGCATGACGAAGCGGCGCACGCCGGTCTTCTCGGCGATCTCGATCAGCCTGATGGCGCCATCGCGGTCGACCTTGTCGGTCATCTCCGCGCCGGTGTCGCCACCCGAACCGGCCGCGAAGACGATCACCTCGCAGCCCTCCGTAACGTCGTCCGCCAGATCGGTCAGATCGCCTACTCGCTGTCGGGCGCCATCGGGCAGCGCACCGGTATCCGATGATGGGCGAACGAGCGCCACGGGTTCGTGACCGCGGCGGCACAGTTCGTGGACGAGTCGGGTGCCGGTATTCCCGGTTGCGCCGGCGACGAGGATTTTCATGAAGCTCTCCAGTATCGAGGGGGCCGGCTCAGGGCAGGAAGATCGCCTTGGCGTTGACGAATTCCCTCATCCCGAAGCCACCGTGCTCGCGGCCGTAACCCGAATCCTTCACGCCCCCGAAAGGCATGTTGGGGTCGGCCGCGCCGAAGGAATTGATCCGCACCATGCCGGTGTCGAAATGGTCGCGCGCGAGCCGGATCGCCTTGTCCTGATCCTTGGTGAAGATGCCGCCGCCGAGACCGTATCGGCTGTCGTTGGCGATGCGCATGGCGTCCTCGTCGTCCTTGGCGCGGATGATCGAGGCGACCGGGCCGAACAGCTCGTCGTCATAGGCCGGGGTGCCCTTCTGGCAGTCTGCAAGGACGGTTGCCGGGTAGTACCACCCTTCGGGATCGTCCTCCGGATCGCCGCCGCACAGCAGCGTGCAGCCGCCGTCGATGCTTTTCCTCACCTGCTCGACAAGGGTCTCGAACTGTTCCTTGCTGGAAACCGGGCCAAGCTGCGTGTCCTCCGCGGTCGGATCGCCCATTTTCGCCGCCTTCATGCGAGCGACGAAAGCGTCGATGAAGGCGTCATAGACCGCGTCGGCGACCACGAAGCGCTTGGCCGAGACGCAGGTTTCGCCATTGTTGTAGAGGCGCCCGGTGACGCAGGTCTTCACCGCCAGATCGATGTCGGCGTCCTCGAGGACCAGGTAGGCATCGTTCGAACCCAGTTCCAGCACGGTCTTCTTCAGCGCTTCTGCGGCTTTGCTGCCGATGTGGCGGCCCGCGCCGTCGCTGCCGGTCATCGTCACGCCGCGGATCAGTTCGTGCGCGATGATCTCATCGGACAGATCGTGGTCGACGAGGACGACGTCGAAGAGGCCCTTGGGGAGGCCCGCTTCGAGACAGAGGTCGCGCAGCAGCAGGCCGCTGCCCGTGCAGATCGAGGCGTGCTTGAGGATGCAGGCGTTGCCCGCCATCGCATTTGCAGCGAGCACGCGCACGGGCTGGTAGAGCGGGAAGTTCCACGGCTGGATCGAGTAGATTACCCCGATCGGGGAATAGGTGACGATGCCGCGCTTCTTTCCGCCCGAATGGTCGCGCTCCTCGTCGGCCAGTACTCGGGCGCCGTTGTCGGCGCTGTATTCGAAAATGCGCGCACAGATTTCCACCTCGGTCTTGCCGTCGCGCAGCAGCTTGCCCGTTTCGCGCGTCATCAACTGGCTGATCCGGTCGGCGTTGTCCCGCAGCGTCTTGGCGATCCGGCGCAGGATGGCCCCGCGGTCCCCGAAGCTCAGGCCGCGCCAGTCGAGGAACGCCTCTTGCGCTGCCTCGATCCTGGCGAAGGCCTCGTCCCGCGACGTCAGTTCGTAGGTCTCGATGTCTTCGCGGGTTGCGGGATTGTTGGTCGTGATCTGCGCCATGGGCCACCTTGGTCGTTGAAAGAGAGGTTCGCTTTTGCAACGGACCTTGCGGGTGCGGCGTTCCTGAAACTTTTTCTCTGGGCGGCGGGAACCGCTCGAGTTTGCGGTCCAATAATCTGCGCATCGCGCTTTTCCTTGCCAGCACGGCGTTGCTTGTGTTCCATCCCGATCGACCGAGAGGGAAGGGGAATCCAACGAATGTCCTACACGCAGATCAAGCTCGACATCGCCGACGGCGTGGCCACCATCACCTTGCACCGGCCGGAGAAGATGAACGCCTTCACGCGCGTCATGATGGACGAGATGATCGATGCGATCGACACCACCGATGCAGACGACAGCGTGCGCGCGGTGATCGTCACCGGGCATGGCGATCGCGCTTTCTGCGCAGGAGCGGATCTGACTCCCGAGGGCGGAGGGCACGTATTCTCCGACCCCAACCCTGTAGATGACCTGTCCGACGAGCGCGTCCGCGACGGGGGCGGTCGGTTGACCTTGCGTCTGTTCAATTCGAAGAAGCCGCTGATCGGCGCCTGCAACGGCGTGGCGGTGGGCGTTGGCGCCACGATGCAGCTGCCCTTCGACATGCGCCTGTGCAGCGACAATGCCCGCTTCGGTTTCGTCTTCGCGCGGCGCGGGATTACGCCCGAGGCGGCCTCGAGCTGGTTCCTGCCGCGGCTCGTCGGCATGCAGACCGCGCTCGAATGGTGCATGACCGGGCGGATCTTCGATGCCGCCGAAGCAAAGGAACGGGGCCTGGTGCGCTCGGTCCACCCGCGGGACGAACTGATGGATGCGGCGCGGGGTATCGCGCGCGAGATTGCCGACAACACCTCCGCCATCTCGGTAGCGATGACGCGTGCCATGCTGTGGCGGCTGGGCGCCGGCGGCCATCCGATGGATGCCCACCGGATCGACAGCCGCGCGATCTACCGGCTCAGTCGCAGCGCCGATGCGACGGAAGGGATCGCCAGCTTTCTCGAAAAGCGCGCGCCTGCCTATCCCGACAAGGTGAGTGCCGACATGCCGGACTTCTATCCCTGGTGGGACGAGCCCCCCTATCGATAGTTGCGCTTGTGACAGTTACAGCGGTAACGGCCTTGCCAAGCCGCGTTCAGGAATCCAAGGTTGCCGGCATGTCCCGACGTCAGCCAGCACAGCTTCTCGCAGATTTCCTGCCCTACCAATTGTCGATCGCCTCGAACGCGGTCTCGACGCGCATTGCCGAGCAATATCGCAAGCGCTTTGCGCTCAAGACGACCGAATGGCGCGTGATGGCCGTGCTCGGCGATCACGGGGCGCTGACCCAGCGCGAACTGACGCAGGAGACGCTGATGGACAAGGTGCCGGTCAACCGCGCCTGCCGTCGCCTGGAGGAGCGCGGCCTCGCGCGGCGTTCGCCCAATGCCAGCGACGGGCGCTCGCACCTGCTCGAACTCACTGCCGAGGGGCGGGCGGTCCATGCCGGCATCATGCCGCTGGCGCAGAAGATCGAGGAAGAACTGTTTTCCGTCCTGAGCGCCGACGAGCGCGCCAGCCTGCTCGACATGCTCGGCCGGGTCCGCGAGCAGGCGGGCGATTTCGACGCGGAAAGCCTGGTCGACTAGGCGTCGACCAGGCTCCGGGTTGCGATTGGACGCAGGAAGGGCGGGTTAGCCGATGCCGCCGCTGAACGCGTCGGCGATCGAACATGCGGCCGGGCCGAGAATGACGATGAACAGCACCGGCAGGATGAACATGATCAGCGGCACGGTCATGATCGCGGGGAGACGCGCGGCCTTTTCCTCTGCGCGCATCATGCGCTCGTTGCGGAACTCGGCCGAGAGCACGCGCAGCGCGCTGGCCAGCGGAGTACCGTAGCGCTCGGTCTGGATCATGGTGGTGACAACGCCCTTCACCGCATCGAGATCGACGCGATAGGCGAGGTTGTCGAAGGCTTTCTTGCGCTCGTTGAGGAACGACAGCTCGATCGCGGTGAGCGCGAATTCGTCGCCCAGCTCCGGGTAGGCGCGGCCCAGTTCCTTGGCGACGCGGTTGAAGGCGGCGTCGACCGTCAGCCCGGCCTCGGCGCAGATGACGAGGAGGTCGAGCGCGTCGGGCAGGCCCTTGCGGATCGCGTCCGAGCGCTTCTTGGCGATATTGCCGATGTAGAGTTCGGGCCCTTTGTATCCGACGAAGACGGCGAGGGCGAGCGCAGCGACGCGCTTCATCTGCCAGTCCGGGTAGACCTCGATGACATACAGCATGACGAAGGCAAAGCCGCCGAGCAGCAGCGGCAGCACCGCGCGGAGGCCGATGATGACGATCGCCAGTTCCTTGTTGCGGATCCCGGCATGCGCCAGCTTCTGCTGGACGACTTCGACCTGGCTCTGCTGCAGCACCTTGAGGTTGCCGAGCGTGTCCTTGATCTTCTCGGTCGTGTCGGTCTTGCGGACGAGGCTCTGCCGCTTCTTCGCGTGCGAGGTGACGAGACCCATCTTGAGCTCTTCGCGTCGGCCCTCGAGCACCTTGACGCGCTTGCTCATCGGGTCCTTGATGGTCAGCGCGGTATAGATCGCGAAGACCATCGCCATGGCGGCGATCCCGGCGAGGATCGAGCCGACCAGGAAGACGTCGAAGCCGAGGAGGGTGGGGCCGGTTGCAGGGTCCATTGCGCTATTCTTTTCCCACTCAGATTTCGAAGCTGACCATCTTGGCCATGATGAAGCCGCCGATGCTCATCCACACGAGGCCGCCGAGGCCGGTCACAATCAGGCGATCGTCCTCGAAGAAGCCGCCGATGTATTCCGGATTTATCCACCAGATCATCGTGAACACGATGAAGGGGAGCGCGCCGACGATATAGGCCGAGGCCTTGGATTCGGAGCTCATCGCCCGGATCTTGAGCTTCATCTGGGCGCGCTTGCGCAGCACGTCCGCCAGGTTCGACAGGGTTTCCGCAAGGTTGCCGCCGGTTTCGCGCTGGATGGCGAGCGTGATGCAGAAGAAGTTGAATTCGGGAATGTTCAGCCGGTCGGCGGTTTCCTGGAGCGATTCCTCCATCGTCCGGCCGATCTTGATCCGCTCGACGATGCCCTTGAACTCCACGCCCACGGGGCCGGGAACTTCCTGCGCCACCACAGCGAGCGTTTCGGTGACCGGCAGGCCGGAGCGGAGGCCGCGCACGAGCAGTTCGATGGCGTCGGGAAACTTGGCGTTGAAGGCGGCGGTCCGTTTCTTGATCGCGCGTCCGACGATGAAGTGCGGCAGGCCTGCCCCCACGAACACGCCGATGGCGAGCGAAAGGGCGAGCGAACCGCTGCGCAGGTACATCAGCAATGCGACCACGACACCGAGGCCGAGCGAAGCATAGGCATACTGGCTCAGCGTCCAGCCCTTGCCGGTCTGGTCGAGGCGGTTGACCAGAGCCTCGATCCGCGAGGAGGAGCCCGCGACCCGATGCATCTTGGGCCTGCGCGCCGCGATGGCCTTCTTGAGTTGCGATTCGACCTTGGCGTCAGTGCTTTCCGAGTGGCGGTAGCGCACCTGCTGCAGGCGGCGCTGGCTTGCCTTCGACGCATTCGGGCCGGAGAGCATGGCATAGCCGATCGCCAGCAAGGTCAGGACCCCGACGGCCAACAGCACCAGCTGGATGATGTTCATGCGTCAACTCCGTTTCTTCAGAGCCCGGCGACCACGGAGGCGGTCGCCAAAGCCGTCACTCGGCAGGCTCTGCCACCTGACCGGTCTTTTTCTTCGCCAGCAGACCCTTCAGGTCCAGCGAGCCGAGGAGCGATTTCTTCGCGCCTCCGTTGTCCGCAGCGGCGGCGTCCTCTTCTCCGGCACCCAGGATCTGCGCAGCCAGCTGCTTGATCGCCGCCGTGGCCTTGGTGCTGCCGTTGGCATCGACGAAGGTCTTGCCCAGCTTGGCGGCGTTCGCGGCGGCCTTCTGGTCGAAGGGGATGGTGATATCGATCTTGCGCTCGATCGAGGCTTCGAAGTCGGCTCTGCTGATTTCCGCGACGCCCGGCTGGACCTTGTTCGCGGTGATCAGCACCTGGGCATGCGGAGCGTTCGTCTTCAGCCAGGAGAGGATGCGGATCGTGTCGCGCGCCGAGGCCAGCGACATTTCCGTGGCCAGCACGACGACGTTCACGTCGTTGAGCAGGTGCGGGAAATTGATCATCATGTTGCGCGGCATGTCGAGCACGGTCATTTCGAACGTGTGCTTGAACTCTTCCTGCAACTGCATGAAGGCCGCGCCGTCGGTCATCAGCGGCTGGTTGATCGGCGCTTCGGCAGAAAGGATCGCGAGATTGTCGTTCGCGCGGATCATCGCGCGTTCGATGAACAGGCCGTCGATGCGGCTGGGATTGTCGATCGCGTCGGTGAGGCCGCGGCCGGGCTCGAGATCGAGCGTCAGCGCGCCGGTGCCGAAATGCACATCCAGATCGAGCAGCGCCGTGGGCATGCGCTTGTCGACCGAGAACAGCCAGGCGAGCGAGGTGACCAGCGTCGATGCGCCGACACCGCCTCGCGTGCCGATGACCGCCGACGAGATGTGGCGCTTCACGCCTTCGTCCTCGCCCGTGCGCGGCGCCATGAAGACGGCCTGCGCCTGGGTGAGCGAATCGCGCAGCATGTTGGCCGACAGCGGCTTGAGCAGGTAATCGTGAATGCCGCTGGCGAGCAGGTCGCGATAGAGGCGTACGTCGTTGACCTGGCCGATCGCGATCACCACCGTGCCGGGTTCGCATACTTCGGCGAGCGCATTGATGTCGTTGAGCGGGTCGCCGCTTTCCGAGAGATCGACCATTAGGATGTTCGGGCTGGCCGAGACGGACAGTGACTGCACCGCGTTGCGCAGGCCGCCCTTGTTGCACTTCTCGGGCGCCCAGCCGAGTTCGATCACCACCGGGCGCAGCACGTCGAGAGCATTTTCGTCGCAAACATAGGCTGCGAAGGAGTCGCGATTGCCCGGCATGCTGGATTTGAGTGAAGCGCTCATGGCTGTTTAGCCTCCTTCTTGGGTGCTGACATCGGCCAGGCCGCCGGCGCCGGTCGGTACCTGTTCGCGATAGGCCTTGATGGCTTTGGTCGAGGTCGTGACCATGGTTTCGCCCGTGCCCTTCTGGCCGGCGATCAGATCTTCGGGATTGGCGACCATCGCGGCGAGATTGCCGTTCACCGCACAGCCGTAGCCGGGGTAGGTCGCATTGGACGTGTTTGCCTCGTTATTGGCCGACCAGTCGGGGCAGCCGGGTACGCTGGCTGTCGAACGGGTCACCACGATTCGCGCCTGGCCCGGGTTCACATAGCCGGCGGTCACCGGAGTGCCTTCGCTGACGAGCAGCCCGTGGCGCCCGGCGAGCGCGGCGAGATCTTCCCTCACCGCGGGGTTGGCGGTGGGATCTTCGAGCGAGATGCGGTCGCCGTAGCCGAGGCCCATGGCCTCGAACCAGCCCGAGACGCGCTGCTGTTCGGAGACGGGAAGGCCGTCTCCCGAGGTGCTGACGTCGAGCGTGAAATTGGTCCGTTCGACGACCGGCTGGCGGGCGCTTTCGAGCGACCGGTTGTCGGTCGGCATGCCGCCCACGCAGGCGCCGAGCACGAGGCTGAGCGAGACGGTCAGCGTCCCGGCGAGCTTGCGATTGATTGCCTTGGCCATGATACTCGTCCCCTATTCGAAGCTGAAGCCGGGTTCGGCCGACGCGGTGCGTTCGTTGCGCCCCGTGTCGGGCTTGCCCTTTGCCTGCCGGTTGCCGTCGTCGGCCGGCTGTCCCTGCGAGAAGCCGGGCGCGGCCGGAGCCGCTTCGACCGCGCTCGGTTTCGGGCGGTCGCCACCGGTCACCCCATCGCTCTGCTGATAGCCGAGCAGGCGCTGGAATTCGGTCGGCGTGCGGAAGCCGTCGGTTGGCAGTTTGATGTCGTTGCCGTCGACCGGCTTCACCAGATATGGCGTGACCACGATCACCAGTTCGGTCTCGCCCTTGCGATAGGTGGTCGAGCGGAACAGATTGCCGAGGATCGGCACGTCCCCCAGACCGGGTGCCTTGTCGACCGAGTTGGTCGCATTGTTCGACAGCAGGCCGGCGATCATGAAGCTCTGGCCCGAGCCCAGCTCGATGGTCGTTTCCGCGCGGCGTGTCACCAAAGCCGGGACCTGGAAGCCGTTCAGCGTGATCGCGCCCTGGCTCGACAGTTCGGATACCTCGGGGCGGACGCGCATCGAGATACGGCCGTTTGCCAGAACCGTGGGGGTGTAGGCGAGGCTGACACCGTAATTCTTGTATTCGACGGTGGTCGTTCCGAGACCCTGGCTGAGCGGGATCGGAAACTCGCCGCCGGCGAGAAACTCGGCCGTTTCGCCCGACAGGGCGGTGAGGTTAGGCTGCGACAGCGTGGTCACCAGGCCTTCGGTCTCGGCGAGATCGAGCGCCGCGCCGACATCGAGGCCGAGGAACTTGCCCATCGCCCCGAGCGTGGTGCCGGGCGACGCGCGGGTAATCGTCGTGCCGACCGCCTCGATCAGCTTGGTCGGGTCGGTCGGGTCGGGGATATAGCCCTTGGGCGTGTTGCCGACGCCAAGGGCGGGCAGCGCACCCCCGGCGATGAACCCGCTGCGGCCCTGGCCGACACCGAACTGGAAGCCACTGGTGCTGTCGATGCTGGTCAGATTGACGCCCAGCGCGCGGACGAAGCTGCGGCTGACTTCGGCAATGCGGACCTGCAGATTGACCTGCAGCGGCGTCGCCATGCGCAGCCGGCTGATGACGTTGGTCTCTTCGCCGACGAAGGCCTCGACGAGGCGCTGGGCCTCCTCGGCATCTTCGGGTGCGGCGACGGTGCCGGTCAGCAGGACCACGTTAGATCCCATGGTCGCCACCGAAATCTTGGCTTCGGGCATAGCGAGGGCGAGCAGCTGGTCGATGCTGCCGATGTTGGATCCGACGCGGACATTGGCCGACCAGATGATGTCTCCGCCGGCATTGCTGGCGTAGATCGTGGTTTCGCCCCCCGCCTTGCCGAGGACATAGAGCTGGCGCTGCGACTTGACCTGGACGTCGGCGACATTGTCGTCGGCGACGAACACGTCGGCCATGGTGCCGGGCACGTTGACCAGTTCGCCGCGACCGATCGAGAGTACGATCTCCGAGTTCGGGCGGACGACCGACTGCGCTGTCGCGACACTGGTCGGTGCGGTCGCCAATGGCGCGACGGCCATGCTGGCGAGCAGCAGTTTCGTGATAAGACGACGCTTCATCGAATTGCCCCCTGAATGGCTCTTCATTTTTTCGGCCCGGCTCATTTGCCGCCCACCGGTACTTCTTCGATTTCCTTGCCGCGGGTCACGCGGACGCTCGGGCCCCGGTAAACCGGAGCGCTTGCCCCCGCTGCCGGTGCAACGCCGGGCGCAGGCGCGACCTGCTGCGGTGCGCTCGATTGAGCCTGCGAAGGTGCGGTACGGCGCTGGAAGCGCGACACGTCGCCGCCCGTGACATAGGTGCTCTTGCCGTCGACCGGACGCGCCATGGCCTGGCGCAGAATGCGTTCTTCCTCTTCGGGCGAGGCATCGTCGGGAATGGTGACGTCGCCTTCGGCGATCGCGCGTTCGAGTTCGCTCTGGTTGTCGGCGAGCGAGCGCAGCGAGAGGCTCAGCGTGCCGATGGTCTGCGCCACCGCGACCTTTTCGGCGATGACCGGCGTGACCTCGAGCGTGACGGTACGGAATTCCTTGACCACCGTCGATCCGTCCTCGGCTTTTTCCGAAACCGTCGACTGGTCGGTGGCGAGCACGCGAAGGTTACGAAGGATGGTTTCCGAAGCTTTCAGGCTGGGGCCATCGCCCTCGACCTGCTGGGTCAGGACCATGTCGACGCGGTCGCCCGGGAAGACGAAGCCGGCGACGCCCGACTGGGCGTTCACGGGAACGGTGATCGCGCGCATCCCCGGGGCCAGCGCGGCGGCCAGGAAGCCGCGGTCGCCGGGGGCGACGAGCGAGCCCTGCGTGACCGGCTCGCCTGCGGTGATCGGATTGCGCACCACGGTCCCGAGCAGCTTGCTCATGTCGGTTTCGCCGTCGAGGAAGTAGGCATCCTGGACCAGTTCTTCGGGCCAGGGCTGGAAACCGAGCGCATCGGCGGTGATGATCGTGCCCACCGGCAGCGCGCGCTGTGCGACGAGTACCTTGGGACCCAGCGGTTCGACTTGCGCGGCCTCGGCCTGCGGAGCGCTTGCCCCGGCGAACATGCTCCGCGCGACAAGTGCCGTGCCGATCGCGACGATCAGCGCGACGACCAGCAGAACCAGCTTCTTCCTATCCATGGCTATCTAGCCCCCTAGTTCGGCCCGCGTAGCGATATGGCGGGCATGTATGGTTGCCTCCTCTAAGGGCGAATTGGTTAAGATCGCGTTCTCAACCACCGGCGGGAATTGCCGTCCCTGCCAGCAGCTCTCCGCTGGCGAGGATCCAGATCGCGGCCAGCGAAATCGCCGGGCCGTAAGGGACCCACAAATCGGCATCATGACGCCGGATGATGCGGATCGACCCGAGCGTGACGGCGAGGAGGACGACGAAGGGCGCGAGCACCAGCGCCAGCATCGCTGCGGAGCTGGCGGCGCCGAGAGATGCGATCGCCTGGGGCACGGGCAGGGTCGGCCCGCCAAGCACCGCGCTGGCGAAGACGGCCGCAATCGCCGTACCCAGCCCGAGGAGGGCGGCATCCAAAGTCGGCCTGGCCCCGGTCGCCTGCGAACGCGCGACGCGCCAGGCGCCCACCGCCATCGTCAGCACCCAGCCGAGCATCGCCATGGCGACCAGCAGCAGGGTAAACTCCGACGGCGGGATCCACAGGGCGAGGGCGGTCAGCAGCTTGACGTCGCCGCCGCCCATCTGGCGGATGGCGAAGAGCACGCAGCACACCGCGAACACCGCCAGGGCGAGGCCCAACTGGAGCGCGACGCCGGGCCAGAGCGGTAGGCCGAGCGAAAGCCAATAGAGCGGCGCGCCCGCGGCGATCGTCAGCGTCAGCCTGTTGCTGATAGTCCGGCTCCGCAGGTCGGTCACGATTACCCAGAGCAGTGCGATTGCCAAGCCGCAGAGCAATACGTAGGTGAAAGTCTGGCTGTGCATGGGCGCCCGGGGCTCTCCTTCGGGCGCGGTGCTACAGGAACGTGCTTACCAAAAAGTAACCATAGAGGAGGTCGCGATCACGGGCATGGCAGCGCAGCATGAGACCTTCGACCGCCGCTCGATCCCGCCCGGCGCGACCGAGTCCACTTTTGCCCTGGCCGATGGGCATGCGATCCGGCGGATCGACTGGCCCGGCGCGGATGGCGGCAGGCGCGGTTCGATCCTGTTCTTTCCCGGCCGCGGCGATTTCTACGAGAAATATCTCGAGACGCTCGATCACTGGCACCGCGCCGGATGGCGGGTCACCGCGGCCGACTGGCGCGGTCAGGCGGGCTCGGGGCGGCTCGGGAACGATGCGGTCACCGGCCATATCGCCGATTTCTCGTTGTGGACCGCCGACCTGGCGGAGCTGTGGAAGGCCTGGAAGGCGCAAACGCCGGGGCCGCACATCCTCGCCGCGCACTCGATGGGCGGGCATCTGGTCATGCGTGCGCTGGTCGATTCGCTGGTCAATCCCGATGCGGTGGTGCTGAGCGCGCCGATGATCGGGATGGCCGGCCCGCCGCTTCCGCTGGCAGTGCTTCATGCGGTCGCGAAGCTGATGACGAAGATCGGTGCACCGACCCGTCCGGCATGGAAGTGGAGCGAGAAGCCGGGCGAAATGCCGGCCAATCGGGGCGCCCTGCTGACCCACGACGCCCAACGCTATGCCGACGAGCTATGGTGGCGCGAGAAACGGCCCGAACTGGTCATGGGTCCGGGCAGCTGGGGCTGGGTCGAGCGGGCCTATGCGTCGAGCCGCAGGCTGGAGGAAGCCGGCGCGATGGAAGCGGTGCAGGTTCCCGTGCTGGTGCTGAGCACTTCGGCGGACCGGCTGGTCAGCCATGAAGCGGCGGTGCGTGCCGCGCAGCGCCTACCGAAGGGCGAGCTGGTTGCCCTCGGCGACGAGGCCCGCCACGAAATCCTTCGCGAGGCAGATCCCGTCCGCAGCCACGCCTTGGCGGAGATCGACGCATTTCTCGATCGCGTGGCGCCCGCGCAAACGCAGTGAGCTACTACGATTTCGCCGTGGTCGGTGCCGGCATTGCCGGCGCGAGCCTCGCCGCCGAGCTGGCCGAAGGCGGCGCAAGCGTCTTGCTGCTCGAGGCGGAGGAGCGCCCCGGCTATCATGCCACCGGTCGCTCCGCAGCCTTCTGGGAAGAATGCTACGGCGGGCCCGAGATCGTCCCCCTGACGCTCGCCTCCGGCGCACCCCTGCGTGACGGCGGGTTCCTGACCCAGCGCGGCGCGCTCTATATTGCGCGCTCCGGCGACGAGGCGCTGGTCACCGATTTCATGCAGCGCTTCGTCCCCACCGGCGCGACCATCGAACATCTCGGTCGCGGACAATTGCAGTCGCGACTCCCGGGCGTGCGCCCCAGCTGGACCGATGCGATCTGGGAGCCGGTCTGCGCTGATATCGACGTCGCCGCCCTGCACGGACATTTCCTCGCCCGCGGGCGTGCCGGTGGGGTGCACCTCGAATGCCGGGCACAGGTGGCGGACCTGAAGCGGGGCGAGGGAGGCTGGACGATCACCACCGCGCGGGGCGAGAGCTACCGCGCCAATACGATCGTCAATGCTGCCGGTGCCTGGGCCGATCCGGTCGCGCGGCTCGCAGGCGCCAGGCCTGTGGGGATTACTCCCTATCGCCGCACGGTCGTGCAGGTGCGCGTCGACCCTTGCGTGCCCGACGACCTTCCGCTCGTGCTCGACCTGCGCGGACAATTCTATTTCAAGCCCGAATCGGGTCGCCTGTGGCTGAGCCCGCATGACGAGGAGCCGAGCGAGCCGTGCGATGCCGCGCCGGAAGAGCTGGCGGTGGCGCAGGCGATAGAGCGAGTCGGCGAGGTGGTCGACTGGCGGGTCGAGGCGGTCGAACACAAGTGGGCAGGCCTGCGCAGCTTCGCGCCCGATCGGCGACCGGTCTATGGCCGCGATCCCGAAGTGGAAGGATTCGCCTGGTTCGCAGGGCAGGGAGGTTTCGGCATCCAGACCTCGCCTGCGGCGGCCCGGCTAACCCGCCAGCTCCTGCTCGACGAAGCGCGAGACGCAATGACCCGGGGGCTCGCAGCCGAGCTCTATTCGCCCGCGCGCTTCAGCTAGCCGAGGGGAATCGAAGCGCTAGGAGGCGGGGTTGGCGATGCGCTCTGCGGCGTCGCTGGCGAGGCGATCGACGCGATCGTTTTCCTCATGACCCGAATGGCCCTTCACCCAGTGCCATTCGACCCTGTGGTGCGCGGTCAGATCGATGAGGTCGTGCCATAGCTCGGCATTGCGGACCGGTTTCTTGCTGGCATTGACCCAGCCACGCTTCTTCCAGCCGTGGACCCACTTGGTGATTCCGTCGATCAGGTATTTGCTGTCGGTGTAGAGATCGACCTCGCACGGCTCGATCAGCGCCCGCAGGCCCATGATCGCGGCGGTCATTTCCATGCGATTGTTGGTGGTATCGGGCTCGCCGCCCGACAGTTCCTTTTCGTGCGGGCCCATCCGCAAAAGCGCACCCCAGCCACCCGGGCCGGGATTGCCCTTGCAGGCGCCGTCGGTGAACAGTTCTACCTTCTTCATGCGAAGGCGCTTTGGGCCCTCTCGCGGTAGAATTCCAGCCGGCGCATGAATTCCATCGGATCCTTGCGCCGGACCAGCGCATCGGCCGGTGTCTCGAGCCAGTCCTGCGCGCGGCTGGCAATGAACCGCAGGCACGCGCCCTCGGCCAGCAGCGGCAGCGCCGCGCGCTCACGCTCTCGGAGCGCGCGCACGCTCTCGTAACCTTCAACGAGGGCACGGCCGAGTTCGCGGTCGCAGGTCGTTCCGCTGCCGTCGAAGCACCACGCGGCATGAGTCACTGCCAGGTCGTAGGCCATCGCGCCGTTGCAGGCGAAATAGAAGTCGATCATGCCCGTGACCCGGTCGCCGAGCATCAGGACGTTATCGGGAAAGAGGTCCGAATGGATCACCGAGTTCGGCAGGTCGTCCGGCCATGCCGCCACGATCTCCGCGCCGGTGTCGAGAACGGCGGGCAATCGCAGATCGATGGCGGCGAGCGCCGTCTCACCGCAGCCCTTGAGCATCGCCAGCGTATCCGGCGGCGCGAGGCGGTTTTCGCGCTGGGTCGGAAAATCGCCAGCGGCGCCATGCATGCGTGCGAGGGCCGAGCCCACGGCGCGCGCCTGCGCCGCGCTCGGGTGGCTGGGTGACAGCCCGGGGAGGAACTCGATCAGCGCGACCGCCTTGTCGCCGACCAACCGCCAGGCATCGCCAGAGCGGTCGTGGATCGTGCGCGGTACAGGGCAGCCGGCGGCCGAAAGGTGATCGAGCAGGCCGAGGAAGAAGGGCAGGTCGGCGGTCTCGATCCGCCGCTCGTACATCGTCAGGACGAAGCGCCCCTGCGTGGTTTCGACCAGCCAGTTCGAATTCGAAACGCCTTCGGCGATGCCCTTGAAGGAAACCAGCTCGCCGACATCGTACTGCGCGACGAGCCGCGCCAGGTCCTCGGCCCCCAGGTGGGTGTAGACCGCCACCCTATTCGGTCAGCTGGCGGGGCAGCTTGAAGACCATGTTTTCCTCGGCGGTGGTCACCACTTCCTCGTCGACAACACGCCAGTCGGACAGGCGGTCGACCACCTCGCGGACGAGCTTCTCGGGTGCAGAAGCGCCTGCGGTCAGGCCGATCGTGCCGACCCCTTCGAGCCACGAAGGATCGATCTCGTCGGCCCGCTGGATCAGCCGGGCATCGGTCCCGATCCGTTCAGCCACTTCGACGAGGCGCAGCGAATTGGAAGAATTGGGCGCGCCGATGACCAGGACGAGATCGCAGCTCGGCGCCATCTCCTTGATCGCAGCCTGCCGGTTGCTGGTGGCGTAGCAGATGTCCTCTGCCTTGGGGGCGACGATCTGCGGGAAGCGGGCCTCCAGCGCTGCGACAATGTCGCGCGTATCGTCGACCGAGAGCGTGGTCTGCGAAAGATAGGACAGGTCGGCACCGGGCGGGAAGTCGAGCTTCGCCACATCGTCGATTGTTTCCACCAGCGTGATCCGGCCTTCGGGTACCTGTCCCATGGTGCCGATCACCTCGGGGTGGCCGGCATGGCCGACGAACAGGATGTGCTGGCCCTTTTCGATCTGCCGTTCGGCCTGGCGGTGGACCTTGCTCACCAGCGGACAGGTCGCATCGACATAGAGCATCTTGCGCCGCTCGGCCTCGGCGGGGACGGTCTTCGGCACGCCGTGCGCGCTGAACACCACGGGCGCGTCGTCGGGCACTTCGTCGAGTTCCTCGACGAAGATCGCGCCCTTGGCCTTGAGGCTGTCGACGACATAGCGGTTGTGCACGATCTCGTGCCGCACATAGACCGGGGCGCCGTATTTCTGCAGCGCGCGCTCGACGATCTCAATCGCGCGGTCGACGCCGGCGCAAAAGCCGCGCGGAGCCGCGATCAGCAGCTTCAGCGGAAGCCGCGGTTCGCCGGGGCTTGGCGCAGGCGTGGATGGAAAGGGGGCATTCATGTGCCGCCCTCTAGCGCTTTCGCGCTGCCCAAGCTAGGGCATCGCGCAGCCCGGCCGGGCGATGAATTCGAATGACCGTAAAAGGGAATTTTGCCGCATGACCATCCGCACCCGCCTTGTTCCCGCGCTTGCTCTCGGCCTGGCGTTGGCCGGTTGCGCCAAAGAGGGCGACCTGATCGTCGATCAGGGTGTCGGCATCAGCGCGGTGCGGACCGCCTGCCCCGCGGTCGGCATTCCCGACTACACCGGCGATATTACCACGTTCCGTGCCCCGGGGTCGACCACCCTCGCCGATCTCGACGTGACCGCAGCGATGACCAATCTGCGCTCGAGCTGCAACGAGGGCGCGGGTGACCGCGTCTATACCGAAGCGAGCTTCGACGTGGTGGCGCGGCGTAGCGATACGCGCGGCAGCCGCACGGTGACGCTGCCCTATTTCTCCACCGTCCTGCGCGGTGGTTCGGCGGTCGTCACCAAGCGAGTCGGCAGCGTGACGCTGCAGTTCGCCGACGGGCAGGAGCGCGCCACGGCTCGCGGGACCGCCGGCGCCTATGTCAATCGCGCCGAAGCGACGCTGCCCGCAGAAATCCGCGAACAGATCACCCGCAAGCGCAAGGCGGGCGATCCCGACGCCGCGCTCGATCCGCTGGCCGATCCCGCGGTGCGTGCGGCGGTCCAGCGCGCGACCTTCGAGCTGCTGGTGGGCTTCCAGCTGACCGAAGAGCAGCTGCGCTACAACGTCACCCGCTGAGCCTCTGGCATCTTGCCATTTTGCGCCGATAGTCTAGGCGCGCGCCATGGCTGACATGCAGACACTTCACGCGGCCTTCGCGGCCCGCATCGACGCGGTATTGGACGCTCTTGAAATGGAAGGCGGGCTTCCCGCCGGAACCGATCGCGGCAATGTGACCGTCGAGCCGCCGCGCGATCCCGCGCATGGCGACCTCGCCACCAATGCGGCCATGGTGCTCGCCAAGCAGGCGAAGACCAATCCGCGCGCGCTGGCCGAGACGATCGTCGAGCATCTGCGGCGCGATCCAGCGATCGCCGAGGCGGAGATCGCAGGACCCGGCTTCATCAACCTGCGCCTCCAGAGCGACGTCTGGCGGCGCGAGCTGCAGGCAATCGCCACGCTCGGCGAGAATTATGGCCGCTCGCACATGGGCGATGGGCAGACGGTCAATATCGAATATGTCTCGGCCAATCCCACCGGCCCGATGCACATGGGCCACTGCCGCGGCGCGGTGGTCGGCGATGCGCTGGCCGGCCTGCTCGAATGGGCGGGCTATCGCGTCACGCGCGAATACTACGTCAATGATGCCGGCGGCCAGGTCGATGTCCTCGCCCGCTCTGCCCATCTGCGCTATCGCGAGGCGCTGGGCGACGACATCGGCGAGATTCCGGAGGGACTTTATCCGGGCGACTATCTCAAGCCGGTCGGCGAACGGCTGGCTGAGGAATTCGGCCCCGCCTACAAGGACGCCCCCGAGGGCGAATGGCTCGAACTCTTCCGCCAGCGCTCGGTCGCGGCGATGATGGAGATGATCCGCGAGGATCTCGCGCTGCTCGGCATCCATCACGACCTGTTCTCCTCCGAAGCGGAACTGCAGGCGGCGAAGAAGCCCGAGGCGGCCGAGGCCTGGCTGCGCGAGAAGGGCCTCGTCTACGATGGCGTGCTCGAGGCGCCAAAGGGCAAGGCACCACCCGAGGATTGGGAGCCGGTCGAGCTGCCGCTGTTCCGCTCGACCGAATTCGGTGACGACCAGGACCGCCCGATCAAGAAGTCGAACGGGGCTTGGACCTATTTCGGCGCCGATCTCGCCTATCACTTCCAGAAGGCCGAAAAGGCCGATGCGCTGATCGACATCTGGGGCGCCGACCATGCCGGCACGGTCAAGCGGATCAGGGCCGCCGTCGCCGCGCTGACCAAGGGCGCCGGGCGCGACGTGCCCTTCGACGTCAAGCTGGTCCAGATGGTCAAGCTGCTGCGCGACGGCGAGCCGGTGAAGATGTCCAAGCGCTCGGGCACCTTCGTCACGCTCGCGGAAGTGGTCCGGGAAGTGGGCAAGGACGTGGTCCGTTTCACCATGCTGACCCGCAAGCCCGATGCGCAGATGGAATTCGACTTCGCCAAGGTGGTCGAGGCGTCCAAGGACAACCCCGTCTTCTACCTACAGTATGCGCATGCGCGCATCCGCTCGACGCTGCGCAAGGCCGGGGTCGAACCCAGCGATGCCCATCTCGACCGGCTGGGCGCGGAAGAGCTCGCCCTCGTACGCGAAGCCGCGCAGTTCCCGCGTGTGGTCGAGGCCGCCGCCAAGGCCCGCGAACCGCACCGCATCGCTTTTTTCCTCGGCGATCTCGCCGCCGCCTTCCACAGCTTCTGGAATGCGGGTAACGATGATCCGGCGAAGCGGATCATTCAGGAAGGCGATCCCGATCTTACCGCCGCGCGGCTGTTCCTCGCGGCGCAGGTCGGGCAGGTGATCCGCAACGGCCTCGCCATTTTGGGGGTCGAGGCGGTCGAGGAGATGTGAGCATGACGGCGTCCACGCCATACGACACCGATGAGGATTGGGATGGCGAGGACCAGCTCGACCTCGCCGATGGCGAAAGCCTGCCCTGGCTCGAAGCGGGCGAGGACGATCACGAGGCGACCGGTTTCGATACCTCGCGCCTGCTGATGATCGGCGTGCTCGCGCTGGTGCTGCTCGGTGCGGTCGTGGGCGGGATCTGGTTCGTAGCCAACCAGGCATCGGACGAACCCGAGGCGGACGGCAGCGTGATCGCCGCGCCCGAAGAACCCTACAAGACCAGGCCCGACGATCCGGGCGGCAAGACCTTCGCCGGCACCGGCGATACCAGCTTCGCCGTGGGCGAAGGGCAGACCCGCGAGGCCAAGCTGGCCGAGACCGCGCCGCCCAAGCCGGCGGCGAAGCCCGCGGAGAGCGGCCCCTCGATAGCCTCGACGGTGAACGAGCCTCCGCGCACCTCCGCCGCGCCCGGAACCGTGGTGCAGGTCGGGGCCTATCCGCGCCGCGCCGATGGCGAGGCGGCCTGGGCCAATCTGATGCGCCAGACCGAGGCGCTCAACGGCGTCAGCCACCGCGTGGTCGAGGCACAGGTCGATATCGGCCGCGTCTATCGCCTGCAGGCGGTCGCGGGCGATCGCAGCGGCGCCAACCGGCTGTGCGCCGCGCTCAAGGCCGACGGGCTGGCCTGTTTCGTCAAGTAGGGCGCTCGACCGGTCGAAATTTCCACACTTCCCGCGGGTCGCAAGCTTGCGGCTTCGCGGCGAAAGACACAGTTTCCGTCCATGACACCCGCCATTTTCGGCATTTCCGGCCTCGACCTGACGGCCGATGAGCGCGCCTTCTTCAAGGAGGCCGATCCGGCAGGCTACATCCTCTTCGCGAGAAATTGCGAGAGCAAGGACCAACTGCGGCGGCTGACCGACGATCTGCGCGCGATCCATGGGCGGGACCGGCTGATCGTCTCGATCGACCAGGAAGGCGGACGCGTCGCGCGGATGAAGCCGCCCGTGTGGCAGCGCTACCCCGCCGGCGAAGCCTTCGCGAATCTGTGGGACATCGCCCCCGCCTCGGCCATCGAGGCGGCGCGCGCCAATGCCGAGGCGATGGGTCGCGAGCTCGCCGAAATGGGGATCACGGTCGATTACCACGCGCCCTTCGATGTGCGTCGGCCCGAAACCGACGACGTCATCGGCGACCGTGCACTGGGCAGCGAATCGATGCAGGTCGCGGCTCTCGGCCGCGCGGTGCTCGACGGCATGGGCCGGGCGGGCGTTGTCGGATGCCTGAAGCACATGCCCGGCCACGGTCGCGCAACCTGCGATTCGCACAAGGAACTTCCGCATGTCGGCGTGAGCGCGGATGAGCTCGAGGCCGATATCGCCCCCTTCCGTACGCTTGCCTCGCATCCGCTGGGGATGAGCGCGCATATCGTCTTCGAGGCATGGGACCCGGCGCATCCGGCGACGCTGTCGCGAACGATCATCCGCGAGGTGATCCGTGGAGCGATCGGCTTCGACGGGCTGCTGTTGACCGACGATATCGACATGCAGGCGCTCGACGGGACCATTCCCGAACGCGCCGAACGCGCGCTCGCCGCGGGCTGCGACGTGGTCCTCAATTGCTGGGCGAAGATGGACGACCAGCGGGGCATCGCCGAACGCCTGGGGTCGATGGGCACGGCGAGTGCCGCGCGGCTCGACCGTGTCCATGCGGCGATGGGCGAGCCTCGGGACGGACCCGACACCGCCGAGTTGCTGGCCAAGCGCGATGCTCTGCTGGCCATCGCGGAAGAGCGGGCGGCGTGACCGGCGACGGCCTCCTCTTCGCCGAACCCACCGGCGCGGCGCCGGACGAATGGGACGAAGAGGCGAGCGAAGCGCCGGTCGACGAGAACGCGCTCTATCTCGAGCTCGACGGCTGGGAAGGGCCGCTCGACCTGCTGCTCGACCTCGCGCGGCGGCAGAAGGTCGATCTCCGCTCGATCTCCATCCTCGCGCTGGTCGACCAGTATCTCGACTATATCGAGCGCGCCGGCGCGCTGAAGCTCGAACTGGCTGCCGACTATCTCGTGATGGCGGCCTGGCTGGCCTATCTCAAATCGGCGATGCTCTTGCCCAAGGAAGAGCAGGAAGACCCGAGCCCCGAGGAACTGGCGCTCAAGCTGCAACTGCGCCTCCAGCGGCTCGGCGCCATGCGCGATGCGGCGGCACGGCTGATGGGCGGCGACCGGATCGGGCGCGACGTCTTCCTCCGCGGCAGCCCCGAAGGGCTCGAGATCGCCCGCAAGAACCTCTGGCAATGCGACCAGTTCGCGCTGATCGAGGCCTATGGCCGGGTCAAGGCGCGCACCGCGCCGGCGATCCACATGGTCCGCGAACGGCCGGTGATGACGCTCGAATCGGCGCTCGACCGGGTGTCGAACATGCTTGGTGTCACGCTCGAATGGGTGGAACTGCGCGATTTCCTGCCTCCGCACGCCGAACCCCGGCTCAAGCGCTCGGCGCTGGCATCGAGCTTCGTCGCCGCGCTCGAGCTGGCCCGGCTGGGCAAGGCCGAACTGCAGCAGGAGGACACTTTCGGTCCGCTGCACCTGCGCAGGGTACCTGCCTGATGGACGAACTCGCCCGCGCCGTGGAGGCCGCGCTGTTCGCGGCGGAAGAGCCGATGACGGCGGAGGCGCTGGCCGGTTTCCTCGGCGACGCCGCAGTCGGGGACGTGCGCGAGGCCCTGCGCAGCGTGGCCGCGGATTACGAGAAGCGCGGCATCCTCCTCGTCGAGCGCGGCAAGCGCTGGCATTTCGAAACCGCGCCCGATCTCGCCCATCTGCTCCGGCGCGAGAAGGAACAGGTCCGCCGGCTGAGCCGTGCGGCGACCGAGGTTCTGGCGATCATCGCCTATCACGAACCCGTCAGCCGTGCGGAAATCGAATCGATCCGCGGCGTGCAGACCAGCGGCGGCACACTCGACGTGCTCATGGAAGCGGGCTGGGTGAAGATCGCCGGACGGCGCGAGGTGCCTGGGCGTCCGACGATCTACGCGACCACGCCCGACTTCCTCGAACACTTCGGCCTTTCGAGCCGCCGCGACCTGCCCGGTATCGCGGAACTGCGCGCCACCGGCCTGCTCGACCCGGTCGAGGATGCCTATGACGAACTGGTCGGCGGAGACGAAGGGGAGGCCGAGGGCGAGGCCGAATCCGACAGTGGCGGTCACGCCTGACTGGCGCTTGGTCGCCAGCAGGCCTATATTCGCCCTCTAGCTACGAAAAAGGTTTCACAATGTCGCTCGGTCCCTGGCAGCTCATCATCATCGCCCTCGTCATCCTCGTGCTCTTCGGGCGCGGGCGAATCTCCGAAATGATGGGCGATTTCGGCAAGGGCATCAAAAGCTTCAAGCAGGGCATGAACGAGGATGACGCGCCCGCGAAGCGGATTTCGCACGATGCCAAACCGGCCGACGAGGGGCTGACCTCAGACCAGGTCAAGCAGACCACCGACACCAAGTAACCCGCAGCCAGGCGGAGCCCGCCCATGTTCGATATCGGCGCCAGCGAATTGCTGGTCATCGTCATTGTGGCGATCCTCGTGATCGGTCCCAAGGACATGCCGCGCGCGATGCGCACCGCGGGGCGTTGGATCGGCAAGATGCGCCGCATGTCGAGCCATTTCCGCGCCGGATTGGACGAGATGGTCCGCCAGGCCGAGATCGAGGAGATGGAAGAAAAGTGGGCCTCGCGGAACAGGGAGATCATGGCCAAGTATCCCGACGGCGCGACGCCCGAGGGCGGCTCGCCGGAAAACCTCCTGCCCAGCGAGATGGAACCGCTCGCCGCTGCGGGCGAGGTGCCCGATGCCGATGCCGCGGCGGAGGCTGCAATCAAGCGCGCCGCCCCGGTCAAGGCGCCCGAGCATGCGGACGAGCCCACGCTCCCACTCGATCCGCCTCCGCCCGGCAAGGACGCGTGACATGGCGGTGATCAAGGACATCGACGAGAGCCAGGCCCCCTTGCTCGACCACCTGATCGAGCTGCGCGCGCGGCTTGTGCGCTGCGTGCTGGCGCTGGTCGTCGCCTTCGGCGTCTGCCTCTATTTCGCCGATCCGATCCTCGGCTTCCTGATCCAGCCGCTCAAGAACGCCTTTCCCAACGGCCAGGGGCAGCTGATCTTCACCAAGCTCTACGAGGTTTTCTTCGTCGAGTTGAAGGTGGCGCTGTTCGCGGGCTTCTGCCTCAGCTTCCCGATCATCGCCAACCAGCTCTGGGCCTTCATCGCGCCGGGTCTCTACGCCAGGGAGAAGAGGGCCTTCCTGCCCTTCCTGCTGGCGACCCCGGTCCTGTTCCTGATGGGCGCTTCGCTGGCCTATTACGTGGTCATGCCGACGGCCTTCAAATGGTTCCTCGGCTTCCAGGGCACCGCCGGCGGGCTCGAGATTCAGGCGCTGCCCACCGCCAACGAATATCTCGGACTGGTGATGCAGTTCATCCTCGCCTTCGGAATGAGTTTCCTGTTGCCGGTGCTGCTGCTGCTGCTCCATCGCGCGGGGATCGTCACGCGGGCCCAGCTGGTGGCGGCGCGACGCTATGTCATCGTGCTGGTCGTGGCGCTGGCAGCTGTCATCACGCCGCCCGATCCGGGCTCGCAGCTGCTGCTGGCGATCCCGCTTCTGCTGTTGTTCGAAGGTTCCCTGGTGCTGATGCGCCTGACCGAAAGGCGTCGCAAGGCCGAAGCGGCCCAGCCCGAAGAACCTCAGTCCGCGTCGTAGACCTTGCGCCCGCCGACCCAGGTTTCGAGCACCTTGGTCGCACGCAGCTCGCTCGGCGTGGCCAGCATGGGATCGCGATCGACCAGCACGAAATCGGCGCGTTCGCCCGGCAACAGGCGACCGAAGCGACCCTCCGCGAAACCGGCATAGGCCGCGTCGCTGGTAAAGCCCGCCAGCGCCTGTTCGCGGGTCACCCGGTCCTGCGGGCGCCAGCCGCCGAAGGGCTCGCCACTGGCGTCCATTCTCGTGGTCGCGGCGGCGAGGCCGGCGAAGGGATCGGGCGATTCGACAGGTGCATCCGACCCGAAGGCCAGCCGCCCGCCGAGCTGGAGGATGGTGTTCCAGGCATAGGCGCCCTCTAGCCGGTCGGGCCCGAGCCGTGCCTCGACCATCAGCCGGTCGCTGGTCTGGTGCACCGGCTGCATCGAGGCGATGATGCCGTTCTGGCCGAACTTTGGTAGGTCGACCGGCTCGACGATCTGCGCATGTTCGATCCGCCAGCGGCGGTCGCCGGGAAAGCTTTCGGCAATCTCGCCGATCGCGTTGAGCGCGTCTTCGTTGGCGGCACTGCCGATGGCGTGGATCGCGGGCTGGAAATTGCCCGTGGCCGCCCGCACGAGGATGTTGCGGAATTGCGCCGCGTTCATCAGCGGCAGGCCGGTATTGCCCGGATCGTCCGCATAGGGCCGCTTGAGCCACGCCCCGCGGCTGCCGAGAGCGCCGTCGAGATAGAGCTTCACGCCGTTCAGGCGCAGCTTGTCATCGTAGAGCCAGGGGGACGGTCCCGAGCCGGCGATGAGTTCCATCTGGTCGGGCCCCGCAGCGTAGGACATGATCCGCAGCGTCAATGCGCCGCGATCGCCCGCGCGGCGGAAGGCCTGCCAGTCCTCGATGCTCGTCCCCATGTCGGCCACGGCGGTGATGCCGAAGCGATGGAGCAGCTTCTGCGCCTCGGCAAAGGCGAGGTCGCGTTCCTTCGGGCGGGGCGCGGGCACGGCGGCCTGCATGATGTCGGTCGCCCGGTCGACGAACACGCCCGACGGAGTCTTGCCGTCGGCCAGTCGTTCGATACGCCCGCCGGCGGGGGTCTTCGTCGCCGCATCGACGCCGGCCGCGCGCAGGGCGACGCTGTTGGCCCAGCCGGCATGGCCGTCGACCCGCTCCAGATAGACCGGGCGGTCGGCAATCGCGCTGTCCAGTTCGGCGGCGGTGGGGAAGCGGCCGAGGCCCCATTTCTCCTGGTTCCAGCCGCGCCCGAGGATCCAAGGCCGGTCCGGATTGGCGGCCGCGAAGGCGCGGATCTTGTCGAGCGCCTCGGCCAGCGAATTGGTCTCCGACAGATCCAGAGTGAGCGCACCGATCCCGACCCCCATGACATGGACGTGGGCGTCGATCAGTCCGGGGATCATCACCCGGCCCTTGCCGTCCTCGCGATAGTCGGTCTGCGGCTTCTTGTCCTTCGCCTGGAGGATCTGCGCGACCTTGCCGTCGTCGTCGATCACCAGCGCGGTAAAGCGCTGGACCTTGCCGTCCTCGCCGATGGTCAGACCTTCGACATTGTCGACCAGCACGTCGGCCTGCGCGGGCAGGGCGAAGGCAAAGGCAAGCACGGTTGCAAGGAGTTTGAGCTTCATGTCGGGCGGTCCCATCAGGCAATTCGCCGCCCGCGATAAGGCATAGCTTGCCCGAGGCAAACCCTTTCGGCGATTGCACCGCAGCCGCACGCGCCGTAGGGCCGGGCACCATGACCGAAGCATCTTCTGTGCGTGCCGCTGCCCCAGCGACCGAGCTCCTGACTCTCGACGATGTGCGGGCTGCCGCCGCGCGCATCGAAGGCGCGGTGGTGCGGACGCCGATGCTGCGCTCGCAGACTTTGTCGGAGATTACCGGGGCCGATATCTGGCTCAAGTTCGAGAACCACCAGTTCACCGCCGCCTACAAGGAACGCGGCGCGCTCAATGCCTTGCTGCACCTCACCGACGAGCAGAAGGCGCGGGGCGTGATCGCAGCCTCGGCGGGCAACCATTCGCAGGGACTGAGCTATCACGGTCGCCGGCTGGGTGTGCCGGTGACGATCGTGATGCCGCAGACCACGCCGAGCGTGAAGGTGATGCAGACCGAGAGCGTGGGCGGCAATGTCGAGCTGTTCGGCGAGACCTTCGACGAAGCCTATGCCCATGCGCGCGAGCTCGAACGGGAGCGCGGCCTGACCTTCGTCCACCCCTTCGACGATCCGCTGGTGGCCGCGGGGCAGGGCACGGTCGCGCTCGAAATGCTCGCCGACAAGGACGATTTCGACTGCCTCGTCGTGCCGATCGGCGGGGGCGGACTGATGAGCGGCATGGCGACCGTCGCCAAGGCGCTGAAGCCCGAAATCGAGATGGTCGGCGTCCAGGCCGAGCTCTATCCCTCGATGTATTCCGCAGTGACCGGCGACGAACGCCCATGCGGCGGCGATACGCTGGCTGAAGGAATCGCGGTCAAGGCGCCGGGGGAGTTCACCCGCCAGATCATCGCCGAGCTCGTCGACCAGGTGTTACTGGTCAAGGAAGGCGCGCTCGAACACGCCGTCTCGCTGCTGTTGCAGATCGAGAAGACCGTGGTCGAGGGCGCCGGCTCGGCCGGTCTCGCCGCGGTGCTGTCCAATCCAGGGAAGTTCGCCGGCAAGACCATCGGCCTGGTGCTGTGCGGCGGCAATATCGATACGCGCCTGCTCGCCAATGTGCTGCTGCGCGACCTCGCGCGCTCGGGACGACTCGCGCGGTTGCAGATCGTGCTGCAGGATCGCCCCGGGGCGCTGTTCAAGGTCATGCGCGAGTTCAACGAGCACAATGTGAACATCATCGAGATCTACCACCAGCGCATCTTCACCACGCTGCCGGCCAAGGGCCTGACCGCGGAAATCGAGTGCGAGGCGCGCGACGCCGAGCAGATCGACCGGCTGGTGCGGGCGCTCCGCGGCAAGGGCTACAGCGTCTCGGTGGCCGAACTCGCCTGACCCGGAACGAACGTTCGGCGGAGCGATTGTGGTTTTCATGGTAAAGAGGGTTTTAACCTCTCACCGGCTCTGGCATTGATATGCATACGAGGTAGGATCTAGCCGCCGGAAGGATGCAGCCGAAAGTGACCGCGCCGATACGCTTTCCCCGCTTTTTCGTGACCAGCCCAGCGCCGTGTCCGTATCTGCCGGGCAAGAGCGAGCGCAAGGTCTTCACCGAACTGCGTGGCGACAATGCCGACGAGTTGAACGAAGCGCTCGGGCGGATCGGTTTTCGGCGCAGCCAGACGGTCGCCTACCGCCCATCCTGCCTCGATTGTCAGGCTTGCGTCTCGGTGCGCGTCGCGGCGGGCGAGTTCAAGCCGTCCTCCAGCCAGAAGCGCACGTTAAAGGCGAACGAAGACCTCGTCGCCACCGAGTGTCGCCCCTGGGCGACCGCCGAACAGTTCGAGCTGCTGCAGAAATACCTTGCTGCGCGCCACCCCGGTGGCGGCATGACGCAGATGGAGGAAACCGACTTTGCAGACATGGTGGAACACACCAGCGTAACCAGCTATGTCATTGAATATCGGGAGCCGGCTGTCGGTCCCGAACCGGGTCGCCTGGTCGGGGCGTGCCTGACGGACTACCAGGGCGACGGGCTGTCGATGATCTACAGCTTCTACGACCCTGAGCATGAGGATCGCGCCGGGCTTGGGAACTACATCATTCTCGACCACATTCGCCGTGCCGCCACCAACGGATTGCCCTATGTCTATCTCGGCTATTGGGTCGAAGGCGCCGAGCGGATGCAGTACAAGGTCCGCTATCGTCCGCTCGAGCGGCTTACCAGGGGCGGATGGGAGCGCATGCCCGACCAAGAGCAGAAGCGCCATATCGCCGCCGCGACCGCTCCGAGGGGCGAGCGCCGCGAAGACGCGCTCCCGGCCAAGGACGGGCTGTCCGCGGATTACAAGATTCCCGACTGACCGCGCGCTGAGCGCCCTTGTCCACTGCCTGGCGGCGCTCGCCCTCGCCGGTGGCTCGGCGCTCGCCGCGCAGGATCGCGAGGTCCCGCCAAGCCTCGAGGATCTGATCCCCGACGGCGCGGTCGACGATCCCGACAGCTGGGCGCAGCAGGGAGCGGACGGGCCGGTCGAAACCACACCCGATGCGCTCGGTGAACCCGAGGCGGACACGCCGATATCCGATTTGCCGGACATGCCCGTCGCCTGGCCCGAGGACGTCGAGCTGGCGCCGCTGCAGGAACTCGAGCCGGAAGAGGATATCCGCTTTGCCGATCTGCTCGGCGATGCCCCCAAGATCGCCTTCGATGAGGCGGATATGGAGCGGATTTCGGACGCGCTCGTGCTGGGCTTCCCGCAGAAGGAGCCGCCGTTCAGCGAGCGCGGCGATTTCGTCGACCGCTTCGCGGCGCTTTCGACCATCGAGGAACTGGATGATGGCGACGAGAACGTCGCCCAACTCGCGGCCCGGGCGCGCAAGGACGAGGAACTCCTCGCCACGCTGCTTCGCGTCTATGGCTATTACGATGGCGAGATCGTCCGTACGATCGGCACGCGCGATGCCGGCGAGGACGCTGCCGAGCAGCGCCCCCGGGTTCGTTTCGATGTCATCCCCGGGCCGCGCTACAGCTATGGTGCGATCGACCTCGGCGAGCTCGCCAGTGCGCCCGATGCTGCCGAGCTGCGCGAGAGCTTCGATATCCACTCGGGCGACTTCCTCCAGTCGGACACGATCCTTGCCGAGCGCTTCGACCTCGACCGCGCGCTGGGCGAGACGGGCTATCCTTTTGCCGAAATCGACCAGCCCGAACTGCTGATCGACCACGAACGGACCGAGGGCGACCTGACGCTGCCCGTGCGGCCCAAGGGGAAATACGTGTTCGGCGAGGTCGTCAGCGGCGACGAGGAATTCCTTTCGAGCCGGCACCTGGCGCAGATCGCGCGTTTCGAGCCCGGCGAGGTCTACCAGCGCAGCCTCGCCTTCGACCTGCGCCGGGCGGTCACCGCCACCGGCCTCGTCTCGAGCGTCGGAGTGGAAGCACGCGAGATCAAGCCGCCGCAGGGCGACGAGCCGGGCGTGGTGGCGATGGACGTGTCCATGGAACGTGCCAAGCTGCGCACCATCGCCGGTGCGATCGGCTATGGTTCGGAAGAAGGCGTACGCATCCAGGCGAGCTGGGAGCACCGCAACCTGTTCCCGCCCGAGGGCGCGCTCAAGGTGCGCGGCGTGCTCGGTACGCGCGAGCAGCTGCTCGGCGCGACCTTCCGCAAGAACAATTTCGGCGGGCGCGACAAGGTGCTGACGCTCGACGCCTATGCCTCGACCATCGACACCGATGCCTATGATGCCAACACGGTGGCGCTGACCGGCACCTATGAACGCACCTCGACGCTGCTGTTCCAGAAGCCGCTGTCGTGGGGTGTGGGGGCCGAAATCCTCGCCACCGACGAGCGCAATCGCGTGATCGGCGGGATTCCCCGCCCGCGTCAGACCTATTTCATTGCCTCGCTGTTCGGCCGGGCGACGATCGACACCAGCGATTCGCTGCTCGATCCCACACGCGGCTTCCGGGTGACCGGCTTCCTCGGTCCCGAGACCTCGCGAACGGGCAGCGAGCAATATTACTACCTGCGCAACCAGTTCGACGCCTCATACTACAAATCGGTCGGCGAGCGGCTGGTGATTGCCGCGCGCGGGCGGATCGCCACGATACAGGGGGCCCGTCTCGCGGGTATTGCGCCCTCGCGCAGGCTCTATGCGGGCGGCGGCGGTTCGGTGCGCGGTTACGGCTATCAGACGATCGGGCCGAAGAACGACCTGCTCGAGCCGACCGGTGGGCGCAGCCTCGTCGAGGCCTCGCTCGAGGCGCGGATCGGGACGGGCTTCTTCGATGGCGCCCTTTCGGTCGTGCCGTTCGTCGATGCGGGTAGCGTGTCGATCGAGACCGTGCCCGATTTCCGCTTCATCAAGATCGGCGCGGGCGTCGGCGTCCGCTATGCCACGGGCTTCGGACCGATCCGCCTCGATGTGGGCGTGCCGCTCAATCCCGATGAAGACGATTCCCCGGTCGCGGTCTACGTCTCGCTGGGGCAAGCCTTCTGATGGCCGAGGACATGGCCAGCGACGCCGACCTCGCGCCCCGTCGTCGCGGCCGGCGCGTGACGCGTGCGGGCAAATGGCTGCTTGGTCTCGCGGCTGCCGTCGTCCTGCTCGTGGTCGGCGGGCTGGTGGTCCTCAACACCCCGCTGGGCGAACGCTTTCTCGCCAGCCGTATCGCCGAGCAGACTTTCCCCAACGGGCTGAACATCCAAATCGGTCGGATCGAGGGCAATCTCTACGGCGCGGCGGTGCTGCACGATGTCCGCCTGTCCGATCCCAAGGGCGTGTTCCTGACCATTCCGCGCGCCGAGGTCGACTGGAACCCGGGCGCCTGGCTCTACAACCGCCTGGAGATCGACAGCTTCGCCGCGCGTCGCGCCAATCTCTCGCGAGTCCCCGAATTCCTTCCCAGCGAGGACGACAATCCGGTCCTGCCGGGCTTCGACATCTCGATCGAACGGCTCGAGATCGACAATCTCATGCTCGCGCGCGGCATCGCCGGCGACCGTCCCCAGCGCGTCGACCTGACCGGCAGCGCGGAGGTTGCCGACCGGCGGCTGATGGTCGATGTCGATGGACGCCTGGGCGAACGTGACCGGCTCGCGCTGCTGCTCGATGCCGAGCCCGATGGCGACGATTTCGATCTTTCGCTCGATCTCGATGCGGCGGAAGACGGCCCCATCGCCGCGCTCGCCGGGCTGGACGGTGCGCACATTGCGCGCATCCGCGGCGACGGGACCTGGTCGGATTGGACGGGCGGATTGGTCGTCCGCAACGACGACGGACGCGTTGCGGCGTTGCGCATCACCAACCGCTCGGGACGCTTCGGCCTGCTGGGCAAGATCGACCCCTCGGGCTTCCTTTCCGGCATTCCCGCGCGGGCGCTGGGCGACGACGTGGCGGTCAAGGCCGAGCTGGCGATCGACAACCGCGCCTTCGACGGCCGTACCATCGTCGTCGGCCGCGGCCTGAGCGTGGATGCCAAGGGCTTGCTCGATCTCGCCGGAAACCGTGCCGAGGACCTCGCGATCACTGCAATCGTGCGCGACCCTGCCCTGCTCGGCGAGGGCATGGCGCTCCGCAATGCGCGGCTCACGGCGACGCTCGACGGACCCTTCAAGGATCTGGCGATCGTCCACGATCTGCAGGTCGGCGAGCTCGATCTCGGCGGGACGAGGCTCACGGGGCTGCGCCAGGCGGCCACGGCGCGCTATGACGGAACGCGCTGGATGCTGCCGCTCGACCTCCGGCTCGAGCGGGTGTCCAGCGGGAACACCATGGTCGATCCGCGGCTGATCAACGGGGTCGCGCGCGGCTCCATCGTCCTGACCGGGTCGACGCTGAGGTCGGACGATCTGCGCCTCGCTTTCCCCGCTGCTTCGGCCAATCTGGCGCTGCGCGGCAACCTTGCCAGCGGCGACTATCGCCTGCGCGGCCCGGTGCGCGCCGAGCGTCTGGCGCTCGAAAATGTCGGAATGCTCGGCGGCACGGCGGTGATCGATTTGACGCTTGCGCCGGGCGCGCCCTGGCGCCTTTCGGCCGATCTCGACGCGCGGGTCGCGCCGGTGACCAACGCCACACTCGCCAATCTCGCCGGGACCCCGATCCGCGTGCGCGGGGGAGTGGCGGTGGGCGGGAATGCGCCGCTCGACTTCAAACGGATGCGGATCGACGCGAGCAAGGTGCATCTCGCGCTCGATGGCAGCGTCCGTGGGGGAACCACGCGGCTCGCCGGTCGCGGGACCCATGTCGATTACGGTGCCTTCACCGTCGAGGCCAGCGTGACCGATGCGGGGCCGAGCGCCGCGCTGGTCTTCGCCAAGCCCGCGACCGGGCTCGAGAACGTCCGTGTCGCGATCGCCCCGCGCGATGACGGCTTTGCCATCGACACTGACGGACAATCGCTGTTCGGCCCGTTCGAGGGCACGCTCGGACTGACCGCGCCGGCAGGCGGGCCGACCCGCATTGTTATCGAGGACATGCGGGTGTCCGACACCAGGGTTACAGGCGGCGTCTCGCTGGTGGATGGTGGCGCCGATGGACGGCTCGCCTTCGCCGGGGGCGGGATCGACGGAACGGTGGCGCTGGCACCGCGCGGGGGCGGCCAGGGGCTCGACATCGACCTGCGCGCCCGCAATGCCCGCTTCGGCGGTGAGCCTTCCATGCGCATTGCGCGTGCGGATATCAGCGCCACCGGGCTTATCCGCGAGGGGCACAGCAGCTTTACCGGCACGGGCACTGCGGCCGGACTGTCCTATGGTTCGCTGTTCATTGGCCGGCTCGCCGCCAAGGGCGAGGTCGAGGATGGCGTGGGCCGGATCGACGCCTCGCTCGCCGGGCGGCGCAGCGGGCGTTTCGCGCTCGACCTGAACGCGACCGTGAGGCCCGAGCGGATCGCGCTGGCCGCGCAGGGTGAGTTTGCCGGGCGGCGCATCTCCATGCCGCGCCGCGCCGTGCTGACCAGCCTCGACGGCGGAGGGTGGCGGCTCGCCCCGACGCAGCTGTCCTATGGCGGCGCGGGAATGATCGCGGCCGGCAGCTTCGGTGGCGGCAATCTCGATTTCGAGTTCAAGCTTGCCCGCATGCCGCTCTCGCTGATCGATATCGTTCGTCCCGATACCGGGCTGGGCGGGACCATTTCAGGTACGATCGACTACCGTGCCGGCGCGAGCGGACTTCCGGTGAGCGAGGCCAAGGTCAAGATCGAAGGGCTGACCCGGTCGGGCCTCGTGCTGACCTCTCGCCCGGTCGACGTCGCGCTGGTGGCGCGCCTTTCGGAAAGCGAACTCGCCGCGAGGGCGGTGCTCGGTAACGAGGATATCCAGCGGGGCCGGATGCAGGCGCGGATCACCGGGCTACCCGGCAGTGGCCTGCTGCTCGACCGGTTGCGCGCTGGCCGACTTTCCGGCCAGCTACGCTATCAGGGGGCGGCGGAAAGCCTGTGGCGCCTGGCCGCGCTCGATACGTTCGACATTACCGGGCCGATCGCCATTGCGGCCGATGCGACCGGATCGCTGCGGGATCCCAGGGTGCGCGGCTCGATCGCGGGCGACACGCTGCATCTGCGCAGCGCCCTTTCCGGCACCGATATCCGCGACCTTGCCGTGCGCGGCAAGTTCAGCGGTTCGCGCCTGCAACTCGCCAGCTTCTCGGGGACGGCGGTCAATGGCGGGAGTGTCAGCGGGAGCGGGATCGTCGACCTGCGGACGCTGGGCGAGACGGTGGAGGGCCGGCTGCTCGAGATTCGCGGCCCGATCATCGATCTGCGCGCTTCGGCCAGGAACGCGCGGCTGCTCGACACCGCGGGCCTGAGCGCTACCATCACCGGGCCGCTGCGGATCGTCTCGAACGGCCTCGGCGGAACGATCGCCGGCCGGGTGCGGGTCGATCGCGCCAGCTGGAAGCTGGGCACCGCCGCGGATGACTTGCGCCTGCCGCAGATCGCCACGCGCGAGATCAACGCGCCGGCCAATCGCGCGCCGCAGGCCGCCCCCGGGCGACCGTGGCGCTATCTCATCGACGCCAAGGCCTCGAGCCGGATCGATGTCGACGGTATGGGGCTCGACAGCGAATGGTCGGCGGACATCCTCCTGCGCGGCACCACCGACGATCCGCGGATCGGCGGCAGCGCGACCATGGTTCGCGGCGATTACACCTTCGCCGGGACGCGGTTCGAGCTGACCCGCGGCGACATCGATTTCGACGAGACCGTCCCGGTCGATCCGCGGCTCGACATCAGGGCCGAAACCGAGCGCGACGGCCTGACCGTAGAGGCCACCGTCCGGGGCAGCGCCACCCAGCCCGAGATCGCCTTCAGCTCCAATCCTTCACTGCCCGAAGAGGAACTGCTCGCCCGTCTGCTGTTCGGCGGTTCGGTGACCAGCCTGTCGGCCACCGATGCGCTCCAACTCGGTGCGGCGGTCGCGAGCCTGCGCGGCGGTGGAGGGATGGATCCGATCAACCAGTTGCGCAGCGCCATCGGTCTCGACCGCTTGCGGATCGTCAGCGCCGACCCCGCGTTGGGACGCGGCACAGGCGTGGCGCTGGGCAAGAACTTCGGACGGCGCTTCTATGCGGAGATCATCACCGACGGGCGCGGCTACAGCGCGACCGAGGTCGAATTCCGCGTGACCAGCTGGTTGTCGCTGCTCGCCGCCGTCTCGACCGTCGGACGCGAGAGCGTCGTCGCCGAGATCAGCCGGGACTACTAAGGCGCGGTATCCTGTCGGGGCGGCAACAGCACCGTGTCGATGGGAATGATGACGCCATTGTTCGCGGCAATGGCGGTCCCTGCGAATTGCGCGGTCATTCCGTCGCCGCTCGACACCACGATGTCGTCGCCGGACCGGCTGAACGATACTTCGGCCTGGCCCAGCGTGGTCATCGTGACCGGTCCGCCGTGGCGCTCTATCGCTTCCCCGATCGTCTCGGGCGTGAGATGGCCGGGAAGCAAGTGATCGCGCAGGATCGCCACGAGCATGGGGCGCTGATCTGCCTCGAGCAGGGCCTCACCCTCGTCGCCGAGCGCCTCGAAGGCGGCATCGTCGGGGGCGAGGACAGTGTAGCTCGCCGGTCCGTCGAACACCCCCGAGAGGTCAGAGCGCTCGACCGCGGCTTGCAGGCTGCGCAGGTGATCGTCGGCGGCGAGGGCGGAGGCGAGCGTCTGCGTGCCATCGTCCCGCGTGCCATTTTCCGGTTCAGGGCTGTCCGCCTCGCTGCAGGCCGCCATCGGTACGAGCAGGACCAGAGAAAGCGGCGCGAGTGCGGATTTCCAAGTAACGGGCATCGTTGGCCACCTCATACGAGAAGATCGATTGCTGCAGCGACCAGCTGCGTTGTCGGGTCGATCCGGTACACATAGCCATCCGAGTAGCGGTACCAGGCATCGGGCGTATCGCGATAGCGATCGCGGTAGGAATAGGGGACGTTGTAGACGTCGTAGCCACGCGGCATGGGCTGGCCGACGACGAACTCGTCGCCCGTCAGCAGGGCCGCGACGGAGGCGATGGCGGAATCTTCCGGATCGACGCGGTAGATGACGTTGTCGGCATAGCGATAGGAATCGGGCGGCCCGAGATCGTAATAGTCGACGTAATAGTCTGGTAGGGCGTAGCTCTGGTAGGTCGAGGGCCAGGCGTTGCCGATCGCCAGCGCGCCGCCAAGCAGCGGAATATAGCCGGAGATACGGCCATCATCGAGGGCGCGGAGCAGGTAGCCACCGGCGTATTCGTACGGGCCAGCAGCATAGTTGGTCAGCCCGAACAGCCGCGGTCGATAGGTGTAGCCGTTCCAGCCGGTCGAGCGGATAGGCCTCTTCCTGGCCTGTCCGGGGGGCAGGCAGCCGTTGTTCTTGCGTGCGAGACCGGGCGGGCACCCGGCTATGATGTCGCGACTGCGGTCGTGGGTGAGAAACTCGCGATCGCGGCTGGTGTCGACGCGGTACCGCTCGGCGCGGGTGTGCGGCGCCTGCGTGCTCCGGTTCTCCCGGACTGCCGGCCGCGGGGCCCGACGATTGTCATCGCGACCAGCGGTCCGTCCGCTCCCGCGGAATTCTTCGTGCTGGCGAGGCGCGGGGGCGGGTTTCGCGCCGGGCGACTGGCGTGTGGCCGAGTCCGCGCGTGCAGCGCCCCCATTGCCGCGGTTCTTTTGAGGTTTTTCCGCGGCGTGGTGCTTGCCGCCGTGTTCGTTTCCCTTGCCTTTGCCGGGTTCGGCATTGGCTCCGGTCGCCGCGAGCGCGATCGCCGCGGCGCCTGCGACCAAGATACGCATTCCAATAACTCCTTTGGGGCTCCAACGGTGCCGGCTGGGCGGAGTTCCGGTTAATCCCGGCGTAACCGTTCGAGGCATGTGCGGGCCGCAATCAGGAGCGCGGATCGGCTTGCGAGGCAGACGGCATCCGTTCGCAATTGTCAGCGCACCAAAGGAAAGGGCCGCCCGGTTTCCCGGACGGCCCTTCCTGTCGGAGCCTGGGCCCCTGATCTGGCTTAGAACTTGAAGCTCGCCATCGCGCGATAGGACTGCGCGTTGGCATTGTCGCGGCTGATCGTCGTGTCGACGCCCACGCCGAACTTGGCCGACCCGCTGACGAACTGCGCCGAAAGGCCGACTTCACCCCAGTCCTTGTCCGTCGAAGCGACGCGGAACGGCACGGCCGGACCGGTGCCCGCAGCGAACTGCGCGCCGACGGCATAGACGCTGTCTTCGTATTCGTGGACCCAGTCGGCGTTCAGGTCGATCTGGAACGAGCCGGTCGTCTTCTGGTAGTCGAAACCGATCCGACCCTGGAGGCTCTCGAAGTCCTCGCGGTCGATCCGCAGCGCCAGCGTGCCGCCGGTTTCCTCGACCACGTCGAAGGAATGGTCGGCGTAACGCATCTCGATACCGGGCGAGAACGTGCCGAAATCACCTTCGAAGTCGTAGGAGATTCCGACCGCGGCGGAAATGCCGCCGTCACTGCTCTCGCTCGAAAGCGTCTGCGTGGTTCCGAGGAAGCCCACCGTCCGCATGGTATCCATGTCGACCTTGGTCAGGCTGACCTGGCCATCGATGACGAAGCCGTCTTCGGTCTTGGCACTGCCGTACAGCGAGACCGCGAACATCTTCGAGTCGGCCTCCTGGCCCAGCGCCACGTCCGCATCGAGATTCGAATAGTAGCCCGACAGGCCGATCATCGAACTCTCGCTGGGGAAGTACTCGATACCGCCGGCGAAGAAGTAGCCGTCGATATCGGTATCGCCGCTGTAGCCCGGCATCGGAGCACCGCTGCCGTTGAGCAGGCCGCCCGCCACGAAAATGCCGACATCCTCGCGGATGGCGCCCTGGCGCACGCTGGTGGGTTCATCGCCCTGGTCGAGGCCCAATGCCCCGGTCAGGACCGGCTGGCTGCCGCGCGAGACTTCCATCTGTGCGGTCTGGATCGGATTGCCGAGCGTGGCGATGGTGCCACCCGACCGCTCCAGCGTCGACTCACGCAGACGCGAAGCGTTGAACGAACCGAGGTGGTTGTACGACTGTGCCGCCAGTTCCCGCACCGCGCTCTCCGACACCGGAGCCAGCCCGTCGAAGGTCGACTGGATGGTGGCCGCGGTGGCGAAGTCGAGATCGTAGAGATCGGCCAGCGCCGCATTGCTGCGGTTCTGGTTGAACAGACGAGCATAGGAGTTCTGGGTCAGATTGGAGTTGTCGACCACGCCGCCATAGCTGCGGGCGAAGATCTCCATCATCACAGACGTGTCCGTGTAGGTGAAGTTCTGGTACAGGATCGCCGACAGGTCGCTGGCGGTGAAGGTACCGGTCAAACCGCCGTCCGCGGTCAGGATCGTGTACACCTGGCCGTTGCCGTTGACCTGCTGAGTGATCCCGGCGCCGACGGCGACGACGCCGCCGAGTGACGCTTCACCCGTTACCGCGACGCTATCCGAGGCATTGTTCGGACCGACGTCGATCATCAGCGTCGAGCCAGAAGCCAGGACCAGCGAACCGTCGATCGTCAGCGTGTCGATGCCGCCGATCGTACCCGGCGAAATCGCACCCATCAGGTTGGTGACGAACGGCGCGGTGATCGTGCCGCCGCCCTGCAGGGCGCCGCCGAAGATGGTGTAGTCGCCGACCGAGGTGAGCTGGCCGTCGACCGTGATCGTGCCGCCGAACTGGCTGACGTCGATCAGTGAGGTCAGGCTGCCGTCGGCCGTGATGTTGAGCCCTGCGGTGCTCAGCACGGTGAGGCGGTCGATGGTGACATCGCTGCTCAGCGTGGTGGTACCGGCATTGCCGAGCGTCACGTCGAAGTAGCGCGGGTCCACATTGACGGTCGGATCGGGATCCACGATCGGGTCGACATTGTCGGGCACGAAGCCGCTTGCGCCGGGCAGGCCGTTGTCGAGCGTGGGATCGGGCAGCGGATCGTCCGAGAACTCGGGGCTTCCGCCATCGCTGTCGTGCGGCGTTTCCTCGGCGATCTCGGCGCCGCCCCCGTGAGCGAGCTCTTCCGAGAATTCAGGCGCGCCGTTCTGCGCTTCGTGGGCATTGATCATACCCTCGCGACCCAGACCGCTGCGACCGACCGTGGATGCGGCCACTGTGCGCGCGCCGCCGCCGAGCGCGTCGGCGACATCCTTGCCCACTTCGCCGATACCCGAGCTGACGGTTCCGTCGGCGTTGCGCGCCGGCGGCGTGTCGTCACCCGTGGCTAGGTCCTGGCAGCCTTCGCCCGGGTTGTCGCCTTCCTGGTCGAAGCAGACTTCACCCCAGTTGGGCTCACCCCCGGTGACGCCGTTGCCGGGCGTGGTCGGAATGCCATTGACGATATCGCCGTCGGCATTGATCACGCGATAGTTCGGATCGAGCGTGGTTTCCCAGTGGCTCGCGTCTTCCCAGTCGCCGTCGCCCGCGGTCGCGGTAACGTAGCGATAGGGGTTGTTCGCCGCGATCCAGTCCCAGAACAGGAACAGCGGCTGGTAGAAGCTCTCGGTACCGTAGCTCGAGAAAACCTGTGCGCCGAAGAAGCGCGAGCCACCCGACAGCACCGCGATGACGAGATCTTCGTCGGTGATCGGGTTGTTGGCTGCATCGAGGATCAGCGGACCACCCGAGTCGCCGCCGGCGGTCGTCCCCTCCCGTTCGCGCGGTTCATCCTTGTAGAGGTTGAAGTCGAACGGATTGGTCTTGTTCGGATCGTCGAAGTCGAGGCGATAGAGAACCTGCGGCAGATCATCCACGCCGGGCCCGAACAGGAACGCGTTGCGCGCATCGAAAGAAGTCAGCGCACCGATCATGTTCTCGGCCGATTTGCGGCGCCAGTCGATCCCCTGCGAGGCGCCGGTCGTGCCCGAACCCGTGCGGCCATAACCGGTGATATTGACGTGATAGCCGGTGCCATCCTCGTCCGTAATCGCGTCGGGCGTCGGCAGCGGAGAGAACAGCAGCGACCAGGTCGGCAGATTGGCTGCAGGCGTGTCGAGGCTGGCGATGGCGACGTCGCCTTCGAGGAAGCCGAGGCCCTCGGGGCGTGCGACCGAGCGCGGGTCGTAATAGATGCGGTTGACGTTGAACACGGCCGCGCTGGGATCGCTCATGAACCCGTTGCCGACCCAGGTCTGGAAGCCCGGAAGCGCGTCCACGTTGAACGACCAAGCGGCTGGAATATTGTCGGTATTGTATTCGCTGGCGTCGCGGTCGTTGACGCAGTGCGCGGCGAAGATGACCGTGCGCGGATTGATCAGCGTACCCGAACAGACGAAGCCGTCGGCGCGGTAGAACATGCCGACGCCGCTGAACGTATCGTCTTCGTCGACGATATCGTCGGGGGTATAGTTGTCGTTCGGCACGATGGCGTGAGCAGGCGTGCTCAGCGCTACCGCCGACAAGGCGATGGTGGCAGCACCCGCGAGCAGACGGCCGCCGGTACGGTTGAACGTAGATTTCATTACGAAGCCCCTCCAGGAAATGTTCGCATATGCGCACCCCAAGTTGCGCATCGATCCATCCTAGGACCGGAAGCGATCAAAAGGGAAGGGTGTGTTTGCGATACTTGCGCAACTTTTGCGCTGCATAGTGGCGGGAAAGTCGCACCTTTTTATATACGTCAAAGAGAGAGGCGGCCGGATCGCTCCGGCCGCCCCATTCCTCCCGTTCGAGTTCGTTCGAACGGAGCGCGTCAGGCGCTGTAATACATGTCGAATTCGGCCGGGCAGGGCGTAGTTTCGACTCGCAGGACCTCGTCCCACTTGAGTTCGGCGTAGGCGTCGATCTGGTCCTTGGTGAAGACGTCGCCCTTGAGCAGGAACTCGTGATCGGCCTCGAGCGCCTCGAGCGCCTCGCGCAAGGACCCGCAGACGGTCGGCACGTCGGCGAGCTCGGCCGGCGGCAGGTCGTAGAGGTTCTTGTCCATCGCTTCGCCCGGATGGATCTTGTTGGTGATCCCGTCGAGGCCGGCCATCAGCAGCGCTGCATAGGCGAGGTAGGGGTTGGCCATGGCGTCGGGGAAGCGGAACTCGACGCGCTTCGCCTTGTCGCCCGCACCGTAGGGGATGCGGCACGAGGCCGAGCGGTTGCGCGCCGAATAGGCGAGCAGCACCGGCGCCTCGAAGCCCGGCACCAGACGCTTGTAGCTGTTGGTGGTCGGATTGGTGAAGGCATTGAGCGCCTTGGCGTGCTTGATGACGCCACCGATGTAGTAGAGGCAGTTTTCGCTGAGGCCGCCGTACTGGTTGCCGGCGAAGGTCGGCTTGCCGCCGTCCCAGATCGACATATGGGTGTGCATGCCGCTGCCGTTATCGTCCTTGATCGGCTTGGGCATGAAAGTTGCGGTCTTGCCGTAGATATGCGCGACCTGGTGCACGACATACTTGTAGATCTGCATGTTGTCGGCGGTTTCGACCAGCGTGCCGAAGGTCAGGCCGAGCTCGTGCTGCGCGGCGGCCACTTCGTGGTGGTGCTTGTCGCAGGGCAGGCCCATTTCGATCATGGTCGAGACCATCTCGCCGCGGATGTCGACCGCGCTGTCGACCGGGGCGACGGGAAAATAGCCGCCCTTGGCGCGCGGGCGGTGGGCGAGGTTGCCGCTCTCGTATTCCCGTCCGCTGTTGGTCGGCAGCTCGATGTCGTCGAGGGTGAAGCCCGAACCGGCATAGCCGTCTTCGAAGCGGACATCGTCGAACATGAAGAACTCGGCTTCGGGGCCGACATAGATGGTGTCGCCGATCCCGGTCGACTTGAGGAAGGCTTCGGCGCGCTTGGCGGTGGTTCGCGGGTCGCGCGAATACCATTCGCCGGTCGAGGGTTCGACGATGTCGCAGAACAGGATCATCATCGGTTCGGCGCTGAAGGGATCGACATAGACCCGCTCGAGGTCGGGCTTCAGGATCATGTCGGATTCATTGATGACCTTCCAGCCGGCGATCGACGAGCCGTCGAACATCAGCCCGTCTTCGAGCTGGTCTTCGTCCAGCGTCTTCGCAACCATCGTCAGGTGCTGCCACTTGCCCTTGGGATCGGTGAAGCGCAGGTCGACCCACTCGATACCGTCGTCCTCGATCTGCTTCAGGACCTTCTTTGCACTCGACATTGGTATTGCCTCCGTTTGAACTGGAAATTGGAATTGCAGGGGCGCCCCCGCGGGTCGTCAGATGGCGTCGTCGTCGCGCTCACCCGTGCGGATGCGCAGCGCGCCTTCGATCGTGGAAATGAAGATCTTGCCGTCGCCGATCCGTCCGGTCTGGGCGGCGGCGGCAATTGCCTCGACGGTGCGTTCGGCGATGGCGTCGGACACGACCACTTCGAGCTTCACCTTGGGCAGGAAGTCGACAACATATTCGGCCCCGCGATAGAGTTCGGTGTGGCCCTTCTGGCGCCCGAAACCCTTGGCTTCGGTCACGGTGATGCCGGACACGCCGATTTCGTGCAGTGCCTCCTTCACCTCGTCGAGCTTGAAGGGCTTGATGATCGCTTCGATCTTTTTCACGTCGTCTCCGACCCCCGGAAATGTGGAACCCGATCCTTCGCGCGATTCAATCCAAGAATCATGCCAAGGGGCCGGTCCGGGGGTAGACGAAGTTTCGGTGCGCGCCAAACGCCCTTGGCGCAATTATTGCGATCGCTGGGCGGGCGCTGGAGCAATCCCCTTCGCACAGGCGATCGAGGCTGCTTATCCTTCGATCAGCCTATGCCCAAACTTTAGGCAGTAGGTAGCCTGAGGCCGGCGGTTTCGGGGACGCCGCACATCAGGTTGAGACTCTGGATCGCAGCCCCGCTCGCACCCTTTCCGAGATTGTCGAGCCGCGCGACGAGGCGGGCATTCCAGCCTCCATCGTTGCCGAACACGAACAGCTCCAACCCGTCGTCGGGCGCGGCACTCCGTTCGAGCAGGAGCTCGTCCACAGGGCTCTTTTCGCGGACCGTCACCACCGGTGATTCCGCGTAGAACTCCGCCAACGCATCGCGCAGGCTGTCGGCATGCGGCTCGCCCGCCATTGCGCCAAGGTGCAGCGGCACTTCGACCACCATGCCGCGATAGGCGGGGACGACCGCGGGCGCGAACAGCACGGGATGCGCGAGTTCCGCATGCGTCTGCATCTCGGGCAGGTGCTTGTGCGCCATGTCGTAGCCATAGGCGCGGAATGCCGGCGCGCCTTCGGCTTCGAAGCGTTCGATCAGCGCCTTGCCGCCGCCCGAATAGCCGCTCACCGCATTGACCGTGTAGGGCCAGTCGGCGGGCAGCAGGCCCGCGCGCACGAGCGGTGCGATCAGCGCCAGGAAGCCCGTGGGATAGCAGCCGGGATTGCTGACCCGGCGGGCTGCCGCCACGCGTTCGCTACCGACCAGTTCGGGAAAGCCGTAGCACCAGCCTTCGGTGGTGCGGTGCGCCGAAGAGGCATCGATCACGCGGGTGCCGCTGGCCGGATCGAGCAGCTCCACCGCCTCGCGCGCGGCCTCGTCCGGCAGGCACAGGATGGCGATGTCGGCTTCGTTCAGCGCCTCGCGCCGCGCCGAGGCATCCTTCCGCCGCTCGTCGTCGAGCGTAAGCAGCGCGAATTCGCTGCGTCCTGCAAGCCGTCCGGCGATTTCGAGCCCGGTGGTACCCGCCGCCCCGTCGATGAAGACCTTATGCATCACTGGAGGGGGCGAGCTGGCCGAGCCGGACATAGCCGCTCGGGCCTTGCGGGCCGCAGGCGATCCACGCCCAGTCGCCGGCGCAATCGAGCAACTCGATCGCCTGGCCCGCCGCCAGAGTGGCGCCGTCCTCGGCATCGTCGCGCATGTTCAGCTTAAGCACGGCGGGCGCATCGCCGATCTGCCGCGACTGAGGGATCACGTAATGCGCTGCGAGATAGTGTTCGGCGAGCGCGACATGCGCCAGGTCGCCGCGTAGCGGAAGCGTTCCCGGCGCGGGCCTGTCGACCGGGCCCTTCAGGCCGACGGTGCTCTCGGGGAGGGAATAGCTGGCGGGAGCAGTCACGCTGTCTTGCAAATCCGGTTGTGAGTGTTGCGGGCGCTTAGCCGCGCGCGGCCCTTCAGGCAAGGCGGCGGCCTTCAGGCTCCCCCGAAACGCGCGCGCAGCATGTGCCAGGCGGCGCGCAGGCCGTAGGCGTCGCCGCCCTTGGGCCGGCCCGGCTTGGCCTGCGGGCGCCAGGCGAAGGTGTCGAAATGCGCCCAGTCGATCCCCTCGCCCACGAATTTGTCGAGGAACAGCCCGGCGACGCTGGCCCCCGCGAAGGAATTGGCATGCGCGTTGGAGGTATCGGCGATGTCCGAATTGAGCCATTCGCGATAGGCCTCGGGCAGCGGCAGGCGCCAGGGTTCGTCGTCATGCGCCTTGCCCGCCGCGATCAGCGCCTCGGCGGTCGTATCCTCGCGCGTCATCAGCGCCGGATAGTCGGGGCCGAGCGCGACCCGCGCGGCGCCCGTCAGCGTGGCGAAATCGAGGATCAGTTCGGGCTTTTCCTCGCTCGCGCGCTGGAGCGCATCGCCGAGGATCAGGCGTCCTTCGGCATCGGTATTGCCGATTTCGACGGTCAGCCCCTTGCGCGATTTGAGCACGTCGCCGGGGCGGAAGCTGTTGCCGCTGATGGCGTTCTCGACCGCGGGTACCAGCAGGTGCAGGCGGACCGGCAGGCCCGCGCCCATGACAAGGCCGGCGAGCGCGATCGCATGCGCCGCGCCGCCCATGTCCTTCTTCATCAGCAGCATGCCGGTGGCGCTCTTCACGTCGAGCCCGCCCGAATCGAAGCATACGCCCTTGCCAACGATCGCGAGGACGGGATCGCCCTCCTTGCCCCAGCTCAGCTGCATGATGCGCGGTGCGTGATGCCGCGCGGCGGCGCGACCTACGGCATGGACCATCGGATATTCCTGCTCCAGCGCATCGCCCCTGGTGACCTTGAGCGTGGCCGAATGCCGTCTGGCGAGCGCCTCGCATTGCTCCTCGAGCGCTGCGGGCCCCATGTCCTCTGCCGGGGTATTGACGAGATCGCGCACCAGGCACACCGCCTCCGCCTCGGCGATCGCCGGATCGATCGCCTTGACCTCCCTGGTCAGCAGGACACGCGGGCCGACGGGGCGCTCGGGCTGCTTGTAGCGATCGAAGACATATTGTGCAGTCTGCCAGCCGTGCAGCGCGGGGCCCGGCTCGCCCTGGGCCCGGCGATAGGTCCCCGCCGGAAGGCTCTCGGCGAGCCGCGCCATGCACCAGCTCGAGAGTTCGTCGGGATTGGCCACGCCGCCGACCGCGAACCAGCTATCGCCGTCGGGCACGATTCCCACCTGATAGCCGCCGCCGTCGAACTTCTGCGCTTCCAGCGCGGCGCGCTGGCTGGCGGAGAGAGTCTTTACCCAGCCCGCGAAGCCGTCGCGGTTGACGAGGTGGATGGAAATCGCCTCTTGCCCCCGGTCGGGCTGGATAAGCGGCTGCTTGTCGGCCATATCGAAAATCGCCCCTGATCAATTCGTCATTCGCAAAGGAAACCGCGATGCGTGCGCCCCTGTTCCTGATTTCGCTCGCCCTGTCGAGTGCGGCCTGTTCCGACGGCGCCGACTATGCGGAGAAGGCCGGAGTGAGCGAAACCGCGACCGCCAAGGCCGAGGCGAGTGCCGCTCCCGCGCCGGAGGCCCATTCGGTCGAGCAGGAAACCGAGCGTTACCAGTTCGCCTATTCCTGGCCCGCCGCGGTCGCCGCCGAGCCCGGATTGGCCGAGTATCTCGGAAAGCGCTCCGACGCGATGCTCGCGGGACTGCGCGAGGAAGCCGACGAGGATTGGGTCTCGGCCGAAGGGCAGGACTGGACACCGCGCCAGCACAGCGCCGCCGAGGAATGGAAGGTGGTCGCGGACCTGCCGCGCTTCCTCAGCCTTTCGGGCCATCTGTCGGCCTATTCGGGCGGCGCGCACGGCATGTATGGCGTGCAATCGCTGGTCTGGGATCGCGAGACCGGCCGGGCTGTCAAGGGCATCGAGCTGTTCAACTCGCCCGTGGCGCTGGAGCAGGGGCTGGGCAAGCGGCTGTGCGACACGCTCAACACGGCGCGGGAGAAGCGCCGCGGCGCGCCGGTGGAGGAAGGCAGCGACGAGATGTTCGACAAGTGCCCCGGCCTGGACGAGGCGGAAGTGCTGATCGGTTCGTCCAACGGCAAGACCTTCGACCGCATCACGGTCTATTTCGGTCCCTATGTCGCCGGCGCCTATGCCGAAGGCGACTACGAACTCGATTTTCCGGTCACCGCCTCGGTTCTCGACGCGGTGAAGCCCGAATATGCAAGGGCCTTCAGCGTCAAACACTAGCGCGCTCGCAAAATGCCCGGACAATCGCTATGTGGGCGCGCATGACCGAATATCAGGTGATCGACAGCGACCAAACCGTCTATCGCGACGGTACCATCAAGCTCCATGGCCCCGACGGCTTCGAGGGCATGCGCAAGGCCGGGCGCCTTGCCGCCGAAATCCTCGACGAGCTGACCACCTTCGTCCAGCCCGGCGTGACCACGGGGCAGATCGACGATCTCGTCAGGACGATGACGCTCGATGCCGGGGCGGTACCCGCGACCATGGGCTATCGCGGCTATGCGCACAGCTGCTGCACCTCGATCAACCACGTGATCTGCCACGGCATTCCGTCGGACAAGGCGCTCAAGGACGGAGACATCGTCAATATCGACGTGACCCCGCTGCTCGACGGCTGGCACGGCGACACCAGCCGCATGTTCTTCGCCGGCGAACCCTCGATCAAGGCCAGGCGGCTGGTCGAGGTGACCTATGAATGCCTGATGCTGGGGATCGACGCCGCCTCTCAGCCGGGTGCGCGCGTGGGCGACATCGGCGCCGCGATCGAGGCGCATGCGCGCCAGTATCGCTATGGCGTGGTGCAGGAGTTCTGCGGCCACGGGCTCGGCCGCCTGTTCCACGATGCGCCCGAGGTGATCCATGCCGCGCGCGCGGGCACCGGGCCGCAGATCAAGCCCGGCATGTTCTTCACCATCGAACCGATGATCAACGCCGGCCGCCCGCATGCCAAGGTGCTCGGCGACGGCTGGACCGCCGTCACCCGCGACAAGTCGCTCTCGGCGCAGTTCGAACACTCGATCGGGATCACCGAGAACGGAGTTGAGATTTTCACCGAAAGCCCCAAGGGCCTGCACCAGCCGCCTTATTGAGGCGCGGCCGCTCTTGCCGTTAACGTCACCCCGGCTCAAGGCGGGGGTGATGCCAGTGGTTGGTCTCTAAGCCAGATACCCCAGCTTCTCCAGCTTGAGCAGCACCTGCTGCGCGGCCTGGTCGATGGTGATGTCGGTGGTGTCGATCCGCATTTCGGGGTTCTCCGGCTCCTCATAGGGGTCGGAGATGCCGGTGAACTCCTTGATCACCCCCGCGCGCGCCTTGGCGTAGAGGCCCTTGCGGTCGCGCGCCTCGCACACCTCCAGCGGCGTGTTGACGTGGATTTCGAGGAACCCGCCCAATGGCTCGATCAGTTCGCGCACCACGCGGCGGCTGCCCCGGTAGGGCGCGATCGGGGCGCAGATCGCGACGCCGCCGTTCTTGGTGATCTCGCTCGCGACGAAGCCGATCCGCTCGATGTTGAGATTGCGGTGTTCCTTCGAGAAGCCGAGCTCGCTCGACAGGTTCTTCCTCACCACGTCGCCGTCGAGCAGCGTCACGCGCCGCCCGCCCATTTCCATCAGCTTGGTCATCACCGCATTGGCGATGGTCGACTTGCCGCTGCCCGAGAAGCCGGTGAAGAACAGCGTGAATCCCTGTTCGGTCAACGGCGGGTGGCGTTCGCGGAGCACCGCGACCACCTCGGGAAAGCTGAACCATTCTGGAAGTTCGAGATTGTGCTTCAACCGCCGCCGCAGTTCGGTGCCCGAGATGTTGAGCTGCGTTTCGTGGTCCTCGACCTCGTCGACCGGGGCGTATTGCGCGCGTTCCTGGACATAGACCATCTGCTTGAAGGGCACGAGGCTGATGTCGAGCTCGTCCTGGTGCTCGACGAACAGATCCTGCGCGTCATAGGGGCCGTAGAAATCCTCGCCCTTCGCATCCTTGCCCGGTCCGGCATGATCGCGGCCGATGATGAAATGGGTGCAGCCGTAATTCTTGCGGATGATCCCGTGCCACAGCGCCTCGCGCGGGCCGGCCATGCGCATGGCGAGCGGCAGTAGGCTCAGCGTGCTGGTCTGTTCGGGATAGTGCTGCATCAGCCGGTCGTAGCAGCGCACGCGGGTGAAATAGTCGATATCGCCCGGCTTGGTCAGCCCGACCACCGGGTGCAGCAGCAGGTTGGCCTCGGCCTCGCGCGCGGCGCGGAAGGTCAGTTCCTGGTGCGCGCGGTGGAGCGGGTTGCGCGTCTGGAACGCGACCACCTTGCGCCACCCCCATTTGGCGAAGAGATCGCGCATTTCCCGCGGGCTATGCCGGATATGGGTGAAGTCGAAGTGGCGCGGTGCCTGGACGCCCTTGAGCCTGCCGCCGAGATAGACGGGGCCCGAGTGGTTGAGGAGCCGGTCGACCTCGGGATGGGTGTCGTCGGTCGTGCCCAGGACGCCTTCGCATTCCTTGCGCTTGTCGGGCGTCCACTTGTCCGCGATCGTCATCGTGGCGACGAGCACGCCCTCGCGGTCGCGCAGGGCGATGACATCGCCTTCGTTTACGCTGTCGGCAAAGTCCTGCGAGACGTCGAGCGTGATCGGGATCGGCCACAGCAGTCCATCGGCGAGCCGCATGCCGGCCACCACGCTGTCGTAATCGGCCTTGCCGAGAAAGCTTTCGAGCGGGGAGAAGCCGCCGTTGAGCAGCAGCTCGATGTCGCACAGCTGCCGGGGCGTGAGGTCCCAGCTCGGCCAGTCCTTGGACCGCGCCTTTTCCTCGGCTGCGTCCTCGTCGCTGAGATAGAGGTTCTTCAGCTCGCCGCCATGCGGCTCCTTCTGGGCACCCAAATCCGTTTCTCCCCCCCGGCTGGACTGTCGTACTGGCTTCAAAGCATATTATCGCCCGGCGATCACCCCTCGCGTGCCGAACGGATGGCGGCCGCGGCCACGAAGGGCGCGGCCGCGCAGAGGCCAAGGCTGATCGCCGCGGCCAGCGCGATCCCGCCTTCGCCGGTGGTCGAGAGCGCGCCCGCGCCGAAGATCAGGATCGGCACGGCGAGCGGGATCACCATCAGGCCGGCGAGCGCCGCGCCGCCGCGCAGCGTGGCGGTGAGTGCGGCCACGGCGAGGCCGACCGCGGCGAGACCCGGGGTCCCGGCAAGCAGGCCGAGCAGCACGGCGCGCGTGGTCTCGCCCGACAGTCCGAGCAGGGCGGCGGCGGGCAGGGTGGCGAGCAGCAGCAGCGGCGCGAAGGCGAGCCAGTGCGCGAGCAGCCGGACCGCCATCGCCAGTTCCTCGCTCACGCCGCGCAGGTGCAGCTGGTCGAACACGCCCGCCTCCATGTCGCCGGCGACGAGCTTTTCGAGCGGGAGGATCGCCGCGAGCAGCGCGGCGACCCAGATCACCCCGCCGCCGGTCCGCGCCAGCAATTGCGCATCGGGCCCGACCGCGAAAGGATAGAGCATCGCGACGGCGAGGAAGAACAGCAGCGGCAGAACCCCGCCGCCGCCGCGCCCTCCAGGCAGCAGCAGCCCGAGATCGCGGCGCAGCAGCACGCCGATCACGCGACGTACTCCGCGAGGTCGATGGTGCGCGGTGCGGGGAGGGCGATCGGCTGGTGCGAGGCCACCACGGCAATGCCGCCACCCTGGCAATGCAGCGCGATCAGCGCCTCAAAGGCCTTCTGCGCCTGACTGTCGAGCCCGTTGAGCGGCTCGTCGAGCAGCCAGATCGGACAATTGCGATTGATCAGCCGCGCGAGCGCCGCGCGCTTCTTCTGCCCCGTCGAGAGGTAGCGCACCGGCACCTCCATCAGCGGAGCGAGCTGCAGCACTTCGAGTGCGCGGCCCGGCTCGCGGCAGCCGTCGATATCCTCCCAGAAGGCGAGCGCGCGTCCGAGCGGCAGATTGGCGTCGAGCGCCAGCCGTTCGTCGACCAGCCCCATCATGCCGTCGCGCTCGACCGTGCCAGCGAAGGGGCGCAGCAGCCCGGCGAGGATCCGCATGAGGCTCGACTTGCCGATGCCGTTGGCGCCGGTGACCTGCACCGCGGCGCCGCTGTCGCATTCGAGCGAGAAGCCACGAAACAGCAGCCGCTCGCCGCGGCGGCATGCTATATCCTTTGCGACGAGGCGAGCTTGCATGGGCAGGGGCGATAGGCAAAAGCGCCCGCAGCGACAAGCAGAGGAGATTCGCTCACCATGACCGTCGAGCAACTGACCGAAGAAGAACGCGACAGCTGGCTGCGCGGCCTGACCGGCTGGGCGCTTGCGCGCGAGGGCAAGGCGATCGAGCGCAAGTTCGAGTTCGCCGACTTCTCCGAAGCCTTCGCCTTCATGACCCGGGTGGCACTGATCGCCGAGACGCGCGACCACCATCCCGAATGGTTCAACGTCTACAACCGCGTCGAAATCACGCTGACCACGCATGACGCGGGCGGGCTCAGCCTGCGCGACGTCAAGATGGCGCGCAAGATCGACGCGCTAGTCGCCTAGCGTCCCCTCGCGCGCCCGCGGGCCGAGGTCCAGCAGCAGGCAGCGGTAGTAGAGGCTTTCGCGCGCCCGTTCGGCGGTGCCCGGGGTCATCGCGATACTGTTGTCGCGCGTGCACTCGGTATCGAGCAGCGCCTGCTCCTCGGCGGTGCGCTCGGTGATTTCCGGGCCGCCGATCAGGGGGTAGCTCTTGTACTCGCGCGTCGGGGTTCCGTAGAGCAGGCGGAACGCGTCGAGCGCCATGGGGTGGTACAAGGTGCCGTGCGTTTCCGTATCCCCGGCCTCCACGAATGCCCATTCGAGCCCATCGGGCGCGTCGGTCCGCAGCGCCGCGATCAGCCTTTCGGTCCCCTCGCGGTGCCAGTCGCCCTCGCTGGCGCTGGTGAGATAGAGGCGACGCTCGCCAGCGGGATGCTTGGTGAGATAGCTCGCCGCTTCCTTGCCGAATTTCATCCGTTCCCACCACATGCTGGGCGAAATCGCGATATAGTCGTCGAACAGCGTGGGATCCGTCAGCAGCGTTTCGATCACGAACAGGCCGGCGAGCGATTCCCCCATGATCGCGTCGTGCCCGTCGGTGCGGAAGCTCGCTTCGACAAGCGGCTTGAGCTCCTCGCGCAGGAAGCGGCGGTAGTCGGGCGAACCGCCGGGCGTGGCGCCCATGGCTTCCTCGTAGGGCTTCGGGTCGACTACCGGCGGGGCCAGTTCGTGGCGCCGGTTCACGCTCTCGATCCCGACGAGGATGAAGGGCTCGAACGACCAGTTCATGTCGCGGCTCTGCGCGATCCCGGCGATGTGCTCGAAATCCTGCTCGGGCCCGCCGTCGAGGACATAGACCACCGGATATGTCCGCTCGGGCTCCTCGTCATAGCCGGTCGGAAGGCGCACGCTGACCTTGCGGCTCTCGCCCTCGAGGATTGCGGTCTTCACCGTGTAGGTGGTGGCGACGACCAGAGGTTCTCCGTCCGCCAGCTGGGCTGCGGCGGGAGCGGCGAGGGCGAGCGCCAGCGCGGCGCCCGAGATCATGGCTTTCAGCATCTTTGCGACTCCTCGGATGCGCTTACTGGCCCAGCGGGCGGAAGGACGAGCGCGTCTGCTTGCGCACCCGGCCGGGCAGCCAGCGCGCGGCGAAGGCCATGCTCTTGGCGGTCTTGCCGACGGTAGTGTGCAGCTTCTCGCCATGGACCGCGGCCCAGGCGGCGGCGGCGACTTCCTCGACCGGGGTGATCTCGAGACCCGCCTCGGTGACCCGCTGGCGGATGCCTTCGTTCGAACGGGCATTGGGATTGTGGTCGAGCAGCGGCGTGTCGATGAAGCTCGGCATCAGGCTCCTGACATTGATCCCGTCCTCGGCCCATTCGCCGTCGAGGCTCTCGGTCACCGCGCGGACGCCGAACTTGGTCGCCGAATAGACGCTGGCGCCCGGCGTGCCGTAGATGCCGGCGGCGCTGGCGGTGTTGAGCAGGCAGGATCCCGGCGCGGTCTGCTTGAGGTGCGGATGCGCCGCCTGCGCGCCGAACAGCACGCCTTTGAGGTTGATGTCGAGGCAGCGCTCGATCTCCTCGGTGCTGTTTTCGAGCAGCGATCCGCCGAGCGGAATGCCGGCGTTGTTGAACACCACGTCGATCCGGCCCCCGGCCGCGACCGAGAATGCCTCGAGAGCCTCGTCCCAGGCGGCGCGGTCGCGTACGTCGAGGACATGCGAATAGACGAAGCCGTTGCCGATCATTTCCTCGGTACCGCGCATGCCCGCCTTGTCGATGTCGCCGAGCCCGACGAACCAGCCGCGCTGGCCGAAATATATCGCTACCGCGCGGCCGATGCCCGATCCGCCCCCCGTGATGAAGATCGCCTTGCGCACTGACATTTCCACTATTCCCTTGCCCCGCCGGAATATTGCCTTGCAATGCTCTGGCTACCGCGCGATTGATCCCCGTAATCCGTCGAGGGATGCAGGTGCTAATCGATGAACGAATATACGACCGGCGAATATTTCAACGATCAGGGCCGCCATACTGAGGATTCGGAATACAAAATCAAGGCCGTTTCGCCGCTGCTGAAGGGACGGAGCATCAGGACGGTCGCCGATGTCGGCTGCGGGTCTGGCGCGATCGCCGAACTGCTCTCGCGCGACTTCGAGGTGACCGGTTACGACCTGGGACCTCACGTCGAGTCGATTCCTTTCAAGGGGGCGAAGTTCGTCAGGGGCGATTTCACCGAGGTGGGCACGGATGTGGACCTGATCACGATGTTCGACGTGTTCGAACACGTGCCGGATCCCGAAGGCTTCATCGCGAGCTGTTCGCACAAGGCGCGCTACATGCTGTTCCACATTCCGCTCGACGATACCTGGCTGAACTCCTTCCGCGATTCCTATCGCGCCAAGCTTTCGCATCCCGGGCATCTGATCTTTCTCACCCCCACAGCCGCGCTCAATATCGTGGCACGGGCAGGCTTGCGCACGATCGATTATTGCTACTCACCGGCGTTCCGTTACCCTTCGGGACGGCGCTCTCTGGCAGCCAAGGTGGCCGGTGTCCCGCGCGAGATCATGTATTCGGTTTCGCCTTGGTTGGCGGCACGCACGCTGGGCAATGTATCGCTGGCCGTGCTGGCAGAGACACCGCGGAGATAAGCCACGGCTTGCTGAAGGACCGCCCGCTGGACCGCGTTTCTAGAGCGCCGCGTTGTTGTATGTGTGCCAGGTGAAGATGGCCATCGCGCCGCGATAGGGGCGCCACTTGTCGCCCAGCGCGCGCGTTTCTTTCTCGCTGGGTCGCGCGGGCAACTCGAGCAGGCGGCCGACCGCTTCCTGGACCGCGAGATCGCCCGCCGGCCAGATGTCCTGACGGCCCTCGGCAAAGAGCAGGTAAATTTCCGCCGACCAGCGGCCGATGCCCTTGATCCGCGTGAGTTCGGCTATGGCCGCCTCATCGTCATCGGGCAGGTTGTCGAATTGCAGTTCGCCGCTTGCCACCAGCTCGCACAGGCTCCGGGCATAGCCCTGTTTCTGGCGCGAGAGGCCGCAGGCGCGCAAGGCGTCGAAATCGCGTGCGAGGAGTTCGTGCGGATGCATCTCTTCGCCCAGCTCGGCCTCGAGCTTGGTCCACACCGAGGCGGCGGCCGCGACGCTGACTTGTTGCCCGACGATAGTCCGCAGCAGTGTCCGGTAGCCGGTCGGACGGATGCGCTCCTCGGGATAGCCGCAGCGCTGGATCGCCGCGGCGACCACGGCGTCTTCGGCGGCGACGGCATCGAGATGCTCGCGCAATTGTGCATTGGTCAGACCCATGGCGAGCGCGCTTGCCTTCCCCGTCCCGATTGAATAGCAGCGCGACGCATAGGTTGGGCTAGTGGCCCTTTGCAACCGAGGAAAGACGCACATGCCGAAACTGATCGTCACCACCCGCGAAGGCGAGACCAGCGAAATCGACGTCGCCGACGGCCTGACCGTGATGGAAGCGATCCGCGACAACGGCTTCGACGAACTGCTCGCATTGTGCGGCGGCTGCTGTTCCTGCGCCACCTGCCACGTCCATGTCGACGCGGCCTTCGCCGACAAGCTGCCCGCTATGAGCGAGGACGAGGACGATTTGCTCGAATCGACCGATCACCGCGAAGCGACCTCGCGCCTGTCGTGCCAGATCCCTTTTACGGCGGAGCTCGACGGGCTGAAGGTTACGATTGCTCCCGAGGATTGATTTGCTGCGTGCGTGAAGCGCATCCGTGCGTCCCTTGCGGCGGCACCAGCCCACTCCCCCACCCGGCCACCCACGGGATCATGCTCATCGGGTGGCCGGATGGGGAGTGGGCTGGTGCCGCAAGCCTTCGGCGGATGTCGAAGGCGCACCCGACAGGGAATCCTGCTTTCCTGCCTGAAGATTGATGTTGTTTGCGGGTTAAGGTCCGCTCGCCTAACTCGCACACCATGACAGCAATTCCCGTACGCGAGCAGACGCTCGACCTTATCGGCAATACCCCGCTCGTCCGTCTCGAAGGGCCAAGCGCGGAGGCCGGATGCGACATCTTCGGCAAATGCGAATTCGCCAACCCCGGCGCCAGCGTGAAGGACCGCGCCGCGCTCTACATCATCCGTGATGCAGAGGCGCGGGGCGACCTCAAGCCCGGCGGCACGGTGGTCGAGGGCACCGCCGGCAACACCGGCATCGGCATCGCGCTGGTGGCCAATGCGCTGGGTTATCGCACGATCATCGTGATGCCCGACAACCAGAGCCGCGAGAAGATGCAGACCATCCGCGCGCTCGGCGCCGAGCTGGTCACCGTTCCGCCGACGAAATACGCCGACTGCAACCACTTCCAGCACGTCTCGCGCCGCATGGCGGACGAGATCGACGGCGCGATCTGGGCCGGCCAGTTCGACAATACCGCCAACCGCAAGGCGCATATCGAGGGCACGGCGAAGGAATTGTGGGAGCAGATGGACGGCCGCATCGACGGCTTCACCTGCGCCGCGGGCACCGGCGGCACCATCGCCGGCGTCGGCATGGGTCTCAAGGAACTCGACGAGAATGTCACCATCGCGCTGACCGATCCGCACGGCGCGGCGCTCTACAACTACTACGCCCATGGCGAGTTGAAGGCCGAGGGCTCCTCGGTCGCCGAAGGGATCGGGCAGGGCCGGATCACTGCCAATCTCGAAGGCGCGCCGATCGACACGCAGTTCCGCATTTCTGACGAGGAAGGCCTGGCCTGGGTCGCCCGCCTGCTGCGCGAGGAAGGGCTGTGCCTCGGGCTGTCGAGCGGGATCAATGTCGCCGGCGCAGTCGCACTGGGCAAGCAGCTGGTCGCCGAAGGGCGCGAAAACCCGCGCGTTGCCACCATGCTGTGCGACACCGGTTTCCGCTATCTCTCGACGCTCTACAATCCCGAATGGCTGGCGGCGAAGAACCTGCCCGTCTTCGATTGGTTGCAATCCGGCGATTGACTGGCAGGCGGTGGTCCCTAGGCTTATGCGCGTGCCGCAATTTTTCGATATGAGCCGCAAGCCGCCGGTGGGCGAACTGCCCGAGGTGCCCGGCAACGATGCCCGGCGCGAACGGACGATCCAGCGCCTGCAGATCGGGATCACCGGGATCGTGATGATGATCCTGCTCGTCGGACTGGCGAGCATCATCCAGAACCGCGCCGCCGAAACCGATGCGACCACGGTGCCCGCGGCGGCGGCGACGACCGAGCCGACCCAGGCGGCAACGCAGAACGATCCGCTGGTCGAGGCCGGCGTGGTGCCCGACCTGCCGGCCCAGCCCACCGCCCAGCCGGGCGTGATGCCCACCACCGCGACGCCGACCGCTTCCGATGCCGCTCAGCCCGCCGATTAGGGTGCTCGCTGCATCGCTGGCCGTGCTCCTCGCCGCGTGCTCGGCGGGGTCGGCGAGCGAGGAAGCGGTGGCGAAGCCGCGGGTCGGGCTCTTCTCGACCCTGCCGATCTATTGGGGCGAGGGCGATATCGCCGCCGTGATTGACGGGGCGGACGAGAAGGACTGGGTGCGCGAGGAGCTGGAAAGCCGCTTCGACCTCGTCCCGCTCGACACGCTCGAGCCCGAGGCGCTCGCCGGGCTCGACCGGGTCGTCCTCGCCCAGCCGCGCGCGCTCGCGCCGTCGGAGAATGTCTCCTTCGACCAGTGGCTCGCCGAGGGCGGGCGAGCGGTGATCCTCGCCGACCCCATGCTGACGCGCCATTCGCGCTACTCGCTGGGCGACAGGCGCCGCCCGCAGGACGTCGTCCTGCTTTCTCCCATCCTCGCGCATTGGGGCCTCGAGCTGCGCTTCGAAGAAGACCAGCCCGCGGGCGAACGCAGCGCAGACATCGACGGCATTCCCATCCCGATAAATCTCGCCGGGCACCTGGCGGCGCGGGATGGCGGCGGGCAGGACCGCGTGTGCCAGGTTCGGGATTCCGGCCTGATCGCCCGATGCGATATCGGCGACGGCACGGCCGTGGTGCTGGCCGACGCCGCGCTGCTCGACTGGGAAGGGCCCCGTCCCGCACCCGTGGGACGCAAGGCTGCGCTGTGGAGCCTGCTCCGTCCGCTCACCGCCGGCGACACTCCCGGCGACTGATCGGGGATTTCGCGGGAGTGACTCGGGGAATGCGCGGGAAATCCCGCGCCCCTTTCGAAAATCCGTGCCTTTCCAGCGCCTTCGTTAGCCATTCGGTAACCACTACGAATATTGTGTCCGGGAAAATATACCTTAAAAACAAATAGTTGGCTGGTTATCCCGTAAAATCCCGCAATTTTCCCTTCCATCCCCCGCAGACCCGCGATAAACCGGCCTCACATCGGACAAGCACTGTCACTGCGCGCTCCGCCAGCAGGCGAGGCGACTCGCCCGTTCGCCTGGGCGTGGGGAAAGTCTGTGCGGTGGGGAGGTAAGTGAAACCCTATTAGAGGTTCGGGGAAAGTGGCATTCGGAGGGTACAGCGGTCAGGCCTATTCGCCCGCGGGCGACAAGGGCCGCTTTGTGCTTCCGCCCCTCTTCCGCAAGGCAGTGAAGGACAGCAGCGACGGCCGCGTCCTGTGCCTGATGAAACACCCCGGCTGGAACTGCCTCGTCGGCTTCGGCCTCTCGCGCAAGCCCGAACTCGAAGCCCAGCTCGACCGCGAGGAAGAACTCGCCGCCCGTCTCGGCAAGGAATACGACCGCGACACGCGCTCGAGCCAATTGTTCGGCTTCCAGGAGCTGCCCTTCGACGACAGCGGACGTTTCGTCATGCCCGAGCACCTGCGCGCGCTCGGCAAAATCGAGGACGGGCTCTACTTCCAGGGCGGCGGCCGCTTCTTCACCCTGTGGAATCCCGATGAGCTCGCCCAGATGGGCGACGACTGGGCAGGGGCGAAAGCCGCCTGCGACAGCTTCCTCGCAGATGCGAAGGCCAAGTCCGGGAAAGGGGGCGGCAAATGACCGGCGCCCCGCATATCCCCGTCCTCCTCGACGAGGTGATCGAGGCGCTCGACCCGCAGCCGGGCGACGTCGTGATCGACGCGACCTTCGGCGCCGGCGGCTATACCCGGGCGCTGCTCGAACGCGGCGCGACCGTCCATGCCTTCGATCGCGATCCCGATGCGATCGCCGCCGGGCGGGCCTGGGCCGAAACGAGCGAGGAACCGCCGCGCCTCGTGCTGCACCCGCACCGCTTCTCCGAAATGCTCGACGTCATGACGTCGGCGGGCGTCGCGCAGGTCGATGGGGTGGTGATGGATATCGGCGTCTCATCGATGCAGCTCGACCAGGCACATCGGGGCTTCGCTTTCTCCGCCGACGGCCCGCTCGACATGCGCATGAGCCAGGAGGGCGAGAGCGCCGCCGATTTCCTCAATACGGCGGACGAAAAGGCGATCGCCGACGTGCTCTATACCTATGGCGAGGAACGCCAGTCGCGCCGCGTTGCGCGCGCGATCGTCGCTGCGCGCCCGCTCGAGACGACCGGCGAACTCGCCCGCGTCGTGCGCAAGGCGCTGGGCCACAAGCCGCACGACAAGAAGGACCCGGCCACCCGTACCTTCCAGGCCATTCGAATTCACGTGAACGGCGAGCTCGACGAACTGTCCCAAGCACTGTCGGCTGCCGAACACCTGCTGCGTGAAGGGGGCCGCCTTGCGGTGGTCAGCTTCCACAGCCTCGAAGACCGGATCGTCAAGCGCTTCCTGCGCGAGGCATCCTCAACCCCGAGCGCCTCGCGTCACGTCCCCATGGCGGCGCAGGACGATCCGGTCTTCTTTCGTGTCAGCAAGGCGATCAAGCCGGGCGAGGCCGAGATCGAGCGCAATCCGCGGGCCCGTTCCTCGGTCCTGCGCCATGCCACGCGTACGGCCACTCCGGCACGGGAGGCCGCGTGATGGTCGGCGGTTCGCGCATTCGCCAGATCGGCTGGGCGCTGGTGCTGGCCGTCTGCTTCGCTCTGCTCCTCGCGCTGACCTTCAAGGTCAATGCGGTGAAGAGCGACGTGCGCCTGGCCGAGCGCCGGATCATCGCCGCGCAGCAGGCCAAGCTGATGCTCGAGACCGAATTCGAGACGCGCGCCAGCCAGCAGCAGCTTTCGGACTGGAACGCGGTCGAATTCGGCTACGCCGCGCCGCGCGCCGACCAGTATCTCGAGAACGAACGCCAGCTCGCCGCGCTGGGCACGCCGCGCGGTATCGACGCGCCCGCGCCGGTGCGCGTCGCGCTCAACCGCCCTGTCCCCGAGAGCGAGGGCCTGTTCGCCGAGTGGATCGACGATGGCGACGAGCCCGAGACCAGGCCGCATGCCGAGCGCCGCGAACTGGCCGCCGCCGCCGAGGGTCTGGCCGATCGTCTCGCGCGCCCGGCCGTTTCCGTGGCCGTGGCCGCCGAGGTGAGCCAGTGAACGCCTTCTCCGGCTTCGGCCCCGCCATCGCTGCGGGCAGGAGCGGGCACGGAGCGGTCAGCATGGCGGTGGCCTCGGGCCGCGTCCAGCTCGTCACCATCCGCGAACGCTCGCTGACCACGGCGCGCTGGCGCGTGCTGTGGGTCGCGCTCGGCTTCGCCTTCGTCGCGCTGCTCGCGCTGGTCCGGATCGCCTATCTCGGCATGGCCGACCACGGCCTGCGCGGCACCTCGCTCGAGGAAGCGCTGCTGCCGCCGCGCGGCGAGATCACCGACCGCAACGGCGTGCCGCTGGCGCGCGCCTTCCCCGCCTATGCGCTGTGGTTCAATCCGACCGCGTTGGGCGACGACGGCGCGCCGCTGGTGCGCGACCCGGCCACCGTCGCCGCCAAGCTCAAGGCGATCTTCCCCGACCTCGACCAGAAGGCCGTCGCCGCGCAATTCGCGGCCGGCAAGCAGGGCTATATCCGCCGCCGCGTGCTGCCCGAGGAAGCCAACCGGGTACAGGAAATCGGCGAGCTCGCGCTCGAGATGCCGATGGAGCAGGATCGCCACTACCCGCAGGGATCCATGGCGGCGCATGTCCTCGGCTATGTCGCCGCCGACGGCCATGGCCGTGTCGGCATGGAACAGGTGTTCGACAAGCATCTGTCGAACCCCGCCACACGCGGCACGCCAATCGCCCTGTCGATCGATTCGCGCGTCCAGGGCGCGCTCGAGGACGAGTTGCGCCGCGGCATGAAGCTGGTCCAGGCGCAGGGCGGGGCGGGTATCGTGCTCGACGTCGACACCGGCGAGGTTCTGGCGCTCGCTTCGCTTCCCGAATTCGATCCCAACAAGATCGACGCGCGCGGCGAGAAGCTGATGTTCAACCGGGTGACCAACCAGGTCTACGAACTCGGTTCGACCTTCAAGCCGCTGTCGATCGCCGCAGCGATCGATGCCGGCGTGGTCCGCAACCTCGGCCGGCGGTGGGACGCGACCCCGGTCAAGGTCGGTCGCTTCACCATCAGCGACAGCCACAGCCTGGGTGCCGATCTCAATGTGATCGAGACACTGATTCATTCCTCGAATACCGTGACCGCCCGGGTGGTCGACGAACTCGGGCCGGAACGCATGCGTCGCACGATGATCGATCTCGGTATGAACGAGCGCCCCTATATCGAGCTACCCGCCAAGGGCTTCCCGATCTGGCCGGGCGAGAAATGGCCACGCCTGCGGTCGATGACCGTCGGCTATGGCCATGGCATCGCCGTGACGCCGCTGCACCTCGCCAGCGCCTATGCGGCGATGGTCAATGGCGGCATCTGGCGCCCGGCGACGCTGAAGAAGCTGGGGCCGGGCGAGGCCCCCAAGGGCCGCCGCGTGTTCAAGGCATCGACCTCCAGCAGAATGCGTCAGCTGCTCCGCGCGATCGCGGTCTACGGGACCGGCAGGAATGCCGATGCCCACGGCTATCGCGTCGGCGGCAAGACCGGCTCGGCCGAAAAGCCCGGCGCGCACGGCTACCAGAAGAGCGCGCTCGTCTCGACCTTCGCCGCCGCCTTCCCGATGGACCGGCCCCGCTACGTCGTGATCGCCATGCTCGACGAGCCGCGCGGAACGCTCGCCAGCTCCTACCAGCGCACCGCCGCCTGGAACGCCGCCCCGATCGTCGGGCGTCTCGTCCCGCGCATCGGCCCGCTGATCGGCGTGCGCCCCGACGATACGCGCGATGTCGACATTTCCGACATCAAGCCGCTGATCCCGGAGGCCAACAAGTGAAGCTTGCGCAGTTGTGCAAGGCGGCAGGAATCGCCTGCGATGCCGATGTCCAGGTGACCGGCTTCGCGATCGACAACCGCAAGGTCGCGCCCGGCACCGTCTTCGGCGCCTTCCAGGGCGCGCGCGTCAATGGCGAGGATTTCATTCCCGCCGCGATCGAAAGCGGGGCGGTCGCCGTGGTCGCGCATCCCGAGGCGAAGGTCGAGGGTGCGCTGCACATCGCCGACGCCACGCCGCGCCGGGCCTTCGCCGCGCTGGCGGCGCAGTACTTCACGCCGGTGCCCGAACACATCGTCGCGGTCACCGGGACCAACGGCAAGACCTCCACCGCCGAGATGACGCGCCAGATCTGGCGCATGGCGGGCGAGCGCGCCGCGAGCATCGGCACGCTCGGCGTGACCACTCCCGACGAGAGTGTTTCGACCGGACTGACGACGCCCGACATCGTCACCTTCCTCTCCAACCTCAGCGGATTGGCGCGCGAGGGCGTGACGCACGTCGCCTACGAGGCATCGAGCCACGGCCTTTCGCAATTCCGCAACGAGGGCGTCCCGGTCGAGGCGGCGGGCTTCACCAATTTCAGCCGCGACCACCTCGACTATCACGCCGACATGGAGGACTATTTCCGCGCCAAGATGCGGCTGTTCGACGAGGTCGTCTCCGATGGCGCGACGGCGGTGATCTGGATGGGCGCGGGTGACAGCGGATGGAACGCGCGGGTGGTCGACCATGCGACGCGGCGCGGTCTGGATGTCATGACCGTCGGCGAGCAGGGCGAGGCGATCCGCCTGACCCGCCGCGAGCCGACCCAGCTCGGCCAGTCGCTGACCATCGAGCACGAGGGCACAAGCCGGACCATCAACCTGCCGCTGATCGGCGCCTATCAGGTGGCCAATGCGCTCACCGCAGCCGGGCTGGCACTCGCGACCGGCATCGATGCCGGTCAGGTATGGGACGGCGTCGCACGTCTCCAGCCGGTACGCGGACGGCTCGAACGCGCGGTCATCGCGCCGTCGGGCGCGCCGGTCTATGTCGACTACGCGCATACGGCCGACGCGCTCGAAGCGGCCATTGCCGCGCTGCGCCCGCATGTCAGCGGTAGGCTGATCACCGTCTTCGGGGCCGGGGGCGACCGCGACCACGGCAAGCGCGCACCGATGGGCGAAGCCGCGGCCAAGGCGAGCGATCTCGTCATCGTCACCGACGACAATCCGCGCGGCGAGGATCCTGCGGATATCCGCCGCCAGGTGCTTGAGGGCGCGCCGCAGGCACGCGAGATAGGGGATCGTCGCGAAGCCATCTGCGCGGCCATCGCCGAAGCCGGCGCGGACGACATCGTCCTCGTCGCCGGCAAGGGACACGAAACGGGTCAGATCATCGGATCGGGAGAAAACATGCGGGTGTTGCCCTTCGACGATGTCGAGGTTGCGCGTGAGTGCGCGGCCGAAACAGTCGGGACTGCGGAATGAGCGCCGCGATCCTGCGCCATCCGGCCTATGTCGAATGGCCCGCCGAGCCGCGCGAGCGGCTGCCGCTGACGCTGTGGTCGGCGAAGGACATCGCCGCAGCCGTGGGCGGTACCGCCAGCCATGACTTCCAGGTCGCCGGCGTCGAGATGGACAGCCGCGACGTCGTCCATGGCGATCTTTTCATCGCGCTGAAGGGCGAGGCGATGGACGGCCACCGCTTCCTCGACAAGGCTTTCGCCAATGGTGCGGCGGGCGCGATCGTCGACCGTCCGGTCGACTGGCCGCACATTCTGGTCGACGACACGACCGAGGCGCTGAAGGCGCTCGCCCGCGCCGCGCGCAGCCGGGTCGAGGCGAAGATCATCGGCGTCACCGGCTCGGTCGGCAAGACTGGGGTCAAGGAAGCGATCTTCGCCAGCCTCGAACGCGCCAGCCGCGGCGCGGCGCACCGCTCGACGCGCAGCTACAACAACCATGTCGGCGTTCCGCTGAGCCTCGCCCGCATGCCCGCACGCAGCCGCTTCGGCGTGTTCGAGATGGGCATGAACCACGCCGGCGAAATCGCCGGGCTGACCACGCAGGTACGTCCGCATGTGGCGGTGATCACCACCATCGCCCCGGCGCATATCGAGAACCTCGGCAGCATGGAGGCGATCGCCGACGCGAAGGCGGAGATCTTCGCCGGGATCGAAGCCGGCGGCACCGCGATCATTCCTGCCGACAGCGAGCATTACGAGCGCCTCGCGCAGGCCGCCGTCGCGGTCGGTGCGAAAGTGGTCAGCTTCGGCAGGGCACGCTTCGCCGATGTCCGCTTGCTCGACGCCATTCCCAGCGCCAACGGCGGCAGCCTCGTGACCTGCGAATTCCCCGAAGGACGGCTGTGCTACACCGTCGCCGAGCCCGGCGACCACTGGGTGGTGAACTCGCTCGCGGTCATGGCCGCGGTGCGCGCGGCGGGTGGCGACATGGCCGCGGCCGGCCTCGCGCTTGCCGAAATGGGCGGGCTCAAGGGCCGCGGCGCACGCCACGGGATCGACGTTCCCGGCGGCAAGGCGCTGCTGATCGACGAGAGCTACAATGCCAATCCCGCCAGCATGCGCGCCACGCTCGCGCAGCTCGGCCAGACGCCCTCGGGTCGCCGGATCGCCGTGCTCGGCGCGATGAAGGAGCTGGGCGATTTCGGCCCGCAATTCCACGCTGCGCTGGCCGAACCGATCGTCGAAGCGGATGTCGACTATGCGGTGCTGGTCGGCGACGAGATGCTCGCCCTCGCGCGCGAACTGGGGAAACCGCAGAACACCGCGCTTGGCAAGCCGCTTGCCTGGGCGCATTGCCGAACTGCCGACGAGGCGATCGAGCTGCTCGAGGACTATGGCGTCGTGGCGGGCGATGCCGTGCTGGTCAAAGGGTCGAACTCGGTCGGGCTCGGCCGGCTCGTGGATCATTTCACCCGCGCCGGATAGGCGCGACGAGAGGCCGAATTGCTTTACCTCCTCGCCGAATGGTTGAATTTCGAAGGCATCTTCAACCTCGTGCGCTACCAGACCTTCCGCGCCGGGGCGACGCTCATGACGGCGCTGGTCATCGGCCTCGTCATCGGGCCGCGCTTCATCGCCATGCTGCGCGTGCGCCAGGGCAAGGGCCAGCCGATCCGCGAAGACGGGCCGCAATCGCATCTCGCCAAGCGCGGCACGCCGACCATGGGTGGGCTGATGATCCTCATCAGCCTGTCGCTGTCCGTCCTCATCTGGATGGACCTGAGGAACCCGTTCATCTGGGCGGTGCTGGCGGTGACGCTGGGTTTCGGCCTGATCGGCTTCCTCGACGATTACGACAAGGTCACCAAGGCCAGCCACAAGGGCGTGTCGGCGCGCGTGCGCCTGCTGCTCGAATTCGCGGTGGCGGGCGTGGCGAGCTACCTCGCCGTGAGCCAGATCAACACCTTCCTCTACGTGCCCTTCGTCAACGATTTCGGGATCGAGCTCGGGTTCTTCTATTACGCCTTCGCCGCTATCGTGATCGTCGGCGCGGGCAATGCGGTGAACCTCACCGACGGGCTCGATGGCCTCGCGACCATGCCGGTGATCATCGCCTCGGGCACCTTCGCGCTGATCGCCTATCTCGTCGGGCGCGTCGACTTCTCGAGCTATCTCGGCATCCCTTACGTGGAGGGCGCGGGCGAACTGGCGATCTTCTGCGCCGCGATCATGGGGGCGGGGCTCGCCTTCCTGTGGTTCAACGCCCCGCCGGCCGCCGTGTTCATGGGTGACACGGGCTCGCTGGCGCTGGGCGGGGCGCTCGGCGCGATTGCGGTATCGACCCACCACGAGGTGGTCCTCGCCATCGTCGGCGGGCTGTTCGTGTTCGAGGCGCTCTCGGTCATCATCCAGGTCTTCTGGTTCAAACGTACGGGCAAGCGCGTCTTCCGCATGGCGCCGATCCATCACCATTTCGAACAATTGGGCTGGTCGGAGAGCAAGGTGGTGATCCGCTTCTGGATCGTCGCCATCATCCTCGCGCTGATGGGGCTGGCAACGCTCAAGCTACGATGATCACATCGCCTGCCTGGAAGGACAAGAAGTACGCGGTGCTCGGCCTCGCGCGCTCCGGCCGGGCCACGGTCGAAGCGCTGCTGGCGAGCGGTGCCGACGTACTCGTGTGGGACGATCGCGCCGAGGCGCGCGAACCCTTCGTCGGTCGCTGCGCCGTGGCCGACGCGCTAGACGCGGACCTGAGCGGCTATGCCGGTGTGGTGGTCAGCCCCGGCGTCCCGCTCAACACGCACCCGATCAAGCCGCATGCCGACCGCCTCGGCGTGCCGGTGATCGGCGATATCGAACTCTTCGCACAGGCCCGGGGCGGCCTGCCGCCGCACAAGGTCGTCGGCATCACCGGCACCAACGGCAAGTCGACTACCACCGCGCTGGTCCACCACATCCTGCAGACCGCGGGCGTGCCGACCACGATGGGTGGCAATATCGGCCTGCCGATCTTGGAGCAGGAGCCTTTGCCCGAAGGCGGGGTCTATGTGCTGGAGCTGTCGAGCTACCAGATCGACCTGACCTATTCGCTCGATTGCGATGTGGCGGTGCTGCTCAACATCACGCCCGATCATCTCGACCGATATGACGGCGACTTCGCGAAATATGCGGCGAGCAAGTCGCGCTTGCTGGCGATGCAGACACGCGGCCACAATTCCATCGCCCGCTTCACCGATGCGCGAGCCCTGGGCCAATTCGCCGAGGGCACGATAGCAAGCATCCTCGAAGATGTGCTCGAGAACAGGGGAGTCGAACCAGACGAGCAAGCGCATTGGCCGTCCCTGCAGGGGCCTCACAATCTGGAGAATGCGGCAGCCGCGATCGAGGTCTGCGACATTCTCGGGCTCTCAGGGAGGCAAATCCGCGCCGGGCTCGAGAGTTACTCCGGCCTCCCGCACCGCATGGAGCGCGTCGCCGAAATCTCCGGGGTCGCCTACATTAACGACAGCAAGGGCACCAACACCGCCGCTTCCGCCCCAGCGCTGGCGGCCTTCGACAAGATCCACTGGATCGTCGGCGGACTCGCCAAGGAGCCGGGGCTGGGCAAGTGCGAGGCCGAAATGGGCCAAGTGAAGGCGGCCTATACCATCGGCAAGGCCGGGCCGGACTTTGCCGCGCTGATTGAACCAATTGTGCCCGTCGAACGGTGCGAAACACTGGACCGTGCGGTCGCCAAGGCGGCGGAAAATGCGGTGCCCGGCGACACCGTGCTCCTCTCGCCCGCCTGCGCCAGCTTCGACCAGTATCGCGATTTCGAGGCGCGCGGGGAGCATTTTCGCACGCTGGTGGAGGGGCTGAAGTGAACACCGTGCAGCCCTATGTTCCCGGCAAACGCCAGCCTGCGCACATGCCCAAGGGCAAGATTTCGCGCTGGACCGAGCTCAGGATCTGGTGGCGCGAGATCGACCGCGTGCTGCTGCTGCTCGTGCTGCTGCTGATGGGCCTCGGCACGATCGCCGTGGCGGCGGCCAGCCCGGCGAGCGCCGATCGCCTGTCGACCTCCAGCGAGACGCTCGACCCGCTCTATTTCTTCTATCGCCACCTCGCCTGGCAGGTGCTGGCGATCTCCACCATGCTCGGCATCTCGATGCTCGGACGCGAGAATGCGCGGCGTTTCGGCCTGCTGCTCGCCGCGGGAATGACCGGCCTGCTGTTCCTCGTTCCGGTGATAGGGGCGGAGATCAACGGCGCGCGGCGCTGGATCAATCTCGGCATGCAGTTCCAGCCGTCGGAGTTCCTCAAGCCCGGCTTCGCCATCGCCACCGCCTGGATCCTCTCCTGGCGCATGCGCGATCCCAACATGCCCGTGGCCGGCATCGCCACCGCCTATGTCGGGCTGATCGCGGCGCTGATGATGATGCAGCCCGATTTCGGCGGGACGATCCTCTTTGCCGGCGTGTGGTTCGTGGCGATGATCCTCGCCGGGATCGACGTGAAGCGGCTCGGCGCGGTGATCGGCGCTGCGGTGGCCGGGCTGACCGCGACCTATTTCCTTTACGACAACGCCCGCCACCGCATCGACAGCTTCATCGGCGGCGGCACCGCCTACGACCAGGTGGATCTCGGCGCGCGCACGCTTACCGCGGGCGGGTGGCTCGGTGCGGGATATGGCCTCGGCATCCGCAAGATGAGCCTCCCGGAGGCGCATACCGACTATATCTTCAGCGTCATCGGCGAGGAATTCGGCCTGATCGCCTGCGCGCTGATCGTGCTGCTCTACCTCGCCATCGTCGGCCGCGTGCTGATGCGGCTGATCGACGAGGAGGACCTCTTCGCGCTGCTCGCCGGGGCGGGGCTGACCGCGCTGCTCGGGGGGCAGGCCTTCATCAACATCCTCGTCAACCTCCAGCTCTTCCCGTCCAAGGGGATGACGCTGCCGCTGGTCAGCTATGGCGGGTCCTCGACCATTGCCGTCTGTCTCACGGTCGGCCTGCTGCTGGCGGTCACCCGGCGCAATCCCTTCCTCAAAAGCCGGACCAAGGGACTTGGCGACCGGCTCGGCTTCGGGCAGATGGCCCCGATGCAAGAAAAGTCGGGTTCCGCGCGCCGGGAGATTCACCCATGACCGGTGCCAGTCGCCATTATGTTCTCGCCGCCGGGGGTACCGGCGGGCACCTGCTGCCCGCCTTCGCGCTCGCCACCGAACTCCACCGGCGCGGCCACCACGTCGCGCTGATCACCGATGCGCGCGGCGCGCAAATTCCGGGCAAGCCCGACTTACTGCCCGCCCACGTCATTCCCGCGGGGCGCTTCGGCAAGAACCCGCTTACCTGGATAAAGGGTATCAGGGCCGTGCTCGAAGGGCGCCGGATGGCGCTGCGCCTGTTCGAGAGCTTCGAGCCGAGCGCGGTGGTCGGCTTCGGCGGCTATCCCTCGCTGCCGACGATCCTCGCCGCGACCAGCGCCGGCGTGCCGACCGTGGTACATGAACAGAACGCCGTGCTCGGCCGGGTCAATCGCCTCTTCGCGCGCCGGGTCGATGCGATCGCGACCGCCTATCCCGAGGTCGAGCGCCTCGACGCCAAACATGTCGGCAAGGTCCACCTCGTCGGCAATCCGGTGCGTGCGGGCGTCCTGTCGCTGCGCGAAGAGCCATTCCCCGCCTTCACCGAGGACGGTCTGCTACGCGTGCTCGTGACCGGTGGCAGCCAGGGCGCGCGGGTCCTCTCCGAAGTGGTCCCCGACGGCCTGTCCATGCTCCCGCCCGCGCTGCGCCAGCGGCTGCAGGTCACGCAGCAATGCCGCCCCGAGGATCTCGACACGGTGCGCGAGCGCTATCGCTCGCACGGCATCCCGGCGGAACTCGCGACCTATTTCGAGGACATGGCCGCACGCCTCGCCGATGCGCATCTGTTCATCGGCCGTGCGGGTGCGTCGACAATCGCCGAGCTGACCGCGGTCGGCCGTCCCGCCATCCTCATCCCGCTGCCCATCGCGACTGACGACCACCAGGCCGCCAATGCGCGCGAGCTGGCCAAGTCGGGCGGGGCGCGGATGATCCGGCAGGAACGGTTCACCGGCAAGGAGCTGGCCAAGCAGATCAAGGCGCTCGCGGAGAATCCGCAGGGCCTCGCCAAGGCCGCGCATGCCGCGTGGAACTGCGGGCGCCCGCGGGCGGCCGAGGACCTCGCCGATCTCGTCGAGAGCTTCGGCGGAGCCGAGATGATGGATGTGATCCGGGTCGGCGGCAACAATGCCCGCGGCGCGTCGCAGGGCCTGCCTGCGGGGCAGGGCGCCAATCGGGAGACTGCACGATGAGAGGCGTCGCAACCGACATTGGGACCATCCACTTCGTCGGCATCGGCGGCATCGGCATGTCGGGCATCGCCGAGGTGATGAACAACCTCGGCTACAAGGTCCAGGGCTCGGACGCGAAGGAAAGCGCGACCGTCGAGCGGCTGCGCCAGCGCGGCATCCAGATCGCCATCGGCCATGCTCCCGAGAACGTCGAGGGCGCGGCGGTCGTGGTCACCTCGACCGCGGTCAAGCGGACCAATCCCGAAGTCGCCTATGCGCTCGAAAACCGCATCCCGGTGGTGCGCCGCGCGGAAATGCTCGCCGAGCTTATGCGGCTCAAGTCGACCGTCGCGGTAGCTGGCACGCATGGCAAGACGACCACCACCAGCATGATCGCCGCGCTGCTCGATGCGGGCGGGATCGACCCGACCGTGATCAACGGCGGGATCATCGAGCAATATGGCTCGAACGCGCGGCTCGGCGACAGCGAGTGGATGGTGGTCGAGGCCGACGAGAGCGACGGCAGCTTCCTGCGGCTCGACGGCACCATCGCCGTGGTCACCAATATCGATCCAGAACATCTCGACCATTACGGCGATTTCGACGGGGTGAAGGACGCCTTCGTCGAGTTCATCCACAACGTGCCCTTCTACGGTGCGGCGGTGCTGTGCATCGACCATCCCGAGGTCCAGGCGGTGATCGGCAAGGTGCGCGATCGCAACGTCGTGACTTATGGCTTCAACCTCCAGGCCGACATCTGCGGGGTGAACGTCCGCCCCGATGCCGGCGGCAATTGCTTCGACGTGATCGTCCGCCGCCGCGGGCAGGAGGATCGCCGGATCGAGGGTGTGCGCCTGCCCATGCCCGGGCGGCACAATGTCCAGAACGCGCTCGCCGCAATCGCCGTCGCGATCGAGATGGGCTGCGACAACGATGTCATCTGCACCGGCTTTTCGCATTTCGGCGGCGTCCGGCGGCGCTTTACCAAGGTCGGTGAAGTGCCCAGCGGCACGGGCGTGGCGACGATCATCGACGATTACGGCCACCACCCGGTCGAGATCAGGGCGGTGCTCGCCGCGGCGCGCGAAAGCGCGGGCGAGGGGCGCGTCATCGCGGTCGTCCAGCCGCATCGCTTCACCCGCCTGCGCGACCTGATGGACGAGTTCCAGTCCTGCTTCAACGAGGCCGACCAGGTCTATGTCACCCCGGTCTATGCCGCGGGCGAGGACCCGATCGAGGGTGTCGATGCCGATGCGCTCGTCGCCGGCCTCAAGGCGCGCGGCCACCGCGCCGCGCAGACGGTCGCCGGCGAAGGCGATCTCGCGGCGAAGCTGGCCGACGACCTGCGCGCGGGCGATTTCGTCGTCTGCCTCGGTGCGGGCGACATCACGCAATGGGCGGCGGGGCTCGCCGATGCCATCGCGAGGGCCACGAGGGCATGACCGCACTCGACGAACCCGTCGACACAACCGGGTTGCGCGGCAAGCTGACGCCCGACGCGCCGCTCGCCAGGCTCGTCTGGTTCAAGGCCGGCGGCAAGGCCGACTGGCTGTTCGAACCGGCCGATCTCGACGATCTGAGGCTTTTCCTCGAGCGGCTCCGCGGCCGCCTGCCGGTGATGGCGCTGGGGCTCGGCTCCAACATGATCGTGCGCGACGGCGGTGTGCCGGGCGTGGTGATCCGGCTCGGCAAGCCCTTCGCCAAGATCGAGACCGGCGCGGATCACACGCTCAGCTGCGGGGGCGGCGCGCATGGCATTCTCGTCGCCTCGACCGCGCGCGATGCGGGCATCGCCGGGGTCGAATTCATGCGCGGCATCCCCGGCACGGTCGGCGGCTTCGTGCGGATGAACGGCGGCGCCTATGGCCGCGAGGTCAGCGACGTGCTGATCGACTGCGACGTGGTGCTGCCCGGCGGCAAACTGGTCACGCTGCTCGCGGCAGAGCTTCGCTACACCTACCGCCATTCCGAATTGCCCGAAGGCGCGGTGGTGGTGCGCGCGCGCTTTCAGGGCGAGCCGGGCGATCCCGCCGCAATCGGCGCCAAGATGGACGAAATCGGCGAGGCACGCGAACAGTCGCAGCCGCTGCGCACCAAGACCGGCGGGTCGACCTTCAAGAACCCCCCGGGCAAGAAGGCATGGGAACTGGTCGATGCAGCGGGCTGTCGCGGCCTCAAAATGGGCGGCGCGCAGGTGAGCGAGAAGCACACCAACTTCCTGCTCAATGTCGACGACGCGACCAGCGCCGACATCGAAGGGCTGGGCGAAGAAGTGAAGCGCCGCGTCTACGCGAACTCGGGCGTCGATCTCGAATGGGAAATTCAACGAGTGGGGCGACCTTAGGAACTTTTGATGAGCGATCTCCCCAAACTCCACATCGCGGTCCTCATGGGCGGCTGGGCCAACGAGCGGCCGGTCAGCCTCATGTCGGGCGAGGGCGTCGCCAAGGCGCTGGAGGAACGCGGGCACCGCGTCACGCGGATCGACATGGACCGGCAGGTCGCGGCGCGGATCGCCGAGGCCGCCCCCGACGTCGTCTTCAACGCGCTCCACGGCGTGCCGGGCGAGGACGGAACGGTGCAGGGCATGCTCGACCTCATGGGCGTTCCCTATACGCATTCGGGCCTCGCCACTTCGGTCATCGCGATTGACAAGCAGCTGACCAAGCAGGCCCTGGTGCCGCACGGCATTCCCATGCCCGGCGGGCGGATCGTCAAGAGTGCCGAGCTCTACGAGCGCGACCCGATGCCGCGGCCTTATGTGCTCAAGCCGGTCAACGAGGGCAGCTCGGTCGGCGTCGCCATCGTCACTGCGGAAGGCAATTACGGCAATCCCATTGCACGTGACGCCAAGGGACCGTGGCAGGAGTTCGACGAACTCCTCGCCGAGCCCTATATCAAGGGCCGCGAGATGACCGCGGCGGTGGTCGATTTCGACAATGGTCCGCGCGCGCTGGCGGTGACCGAACTCAAGCCCAAAAGCGGCTTCTACGATTTCGACGCCAAATATACCGACGGCATGACCGACCATGTCTGCCCCGCCGACATTCCCGATCACATTCGCGAGCTGTGCCTCGAATATGCGCTGCGCGCGCACAAGGTGCTCGGCTGCCGCGGCACCAGCCGGACCGATTTCCGCTGGGACGAGGAGCAGGGCGAGGACGGGCTGTTCGTGCTCGAAACCAACACCCAGCCGGGAATGACGCCGCTCAGCCTAGTGCCCGAACAGGCGAAGCACGCGGGCATCGAATATGGCGCGCTGTGCGAACTGGTGGTCGCCGCCGCGCTGCGCCACCATGCCGCCAAATCGGGGGGCGGCGATGGCTAGGGTCAAGCGCAAGCCGACCGGGGTGCGTCGCTCTGCCGCGACGCGCAGCCGCAACCAGAAGGCCCGCGCCGCGCGCCAGCACACCAGCGGGCTGTTCGACCGCGCGATGACCGCGCTGCCCTTCACCGAGGAGCAGTGGCACAAGTTCTTCCTCTCGGCGATCATCGTCGCGGGGCTCGGGATCGCCTGGACCATCGCCAGCTTCGCCGGCCTGCCCGAGATCGCCCAGACCGAGCTGGCCAAGTCGGCCTCGCGCTCGGGCTTCGAGGTGCGCCGGGTGCAGGTCTCGGGCGTCAAGCGGATGAACGAACAGCTGGTCTACGAGCGCGTGCTTGCCGAGCAGGACCAGCCGATGCCGCTCGTCGATCTCAACAAGGTGCGCGAGCGCCTGCTCGACCTCCCCTGGGTGGCCGACGCGCGCGTCTCGCGCCAGCTGCCCGATACGCTCAAGATCGACGTGGTCGAGCGTGTCCCGCATGCGGTGCTGCGCAAGCCCGATAGGCTGATGCTGATCGACCGCCAGGGCCACGAACTCGAACCGATCGGCGCGGCGAAGGCTAAGGGCATGCTGCTGATCGAAGGCCCCGGCGCGGCGCGGCAGGTGCAGGAGCTCGGCCGGCTGCTCGACGCGGCGCCCGCGCTGAAGCCGCAGATCGCCGCGGCCGAATGGGTCGGCAACCGGCGCTGGAACCTCACCTTCAAGACCGGCCAGCTGCTCGCGCTGCCCGAAGGCGATCTCGGCGCCCCCGCGCTGGTCAAGTTCGCCCAGCTCGACGGCATGCACCGGCTGATCGGCGGCAAGCCCGTGGCGATCGACATGCGTGTGCCCGATCGCGCCTATCTTCGCTGCGAGGACGGGCCGTGTCCCAAGCTCACCTCGCTCAACGGAAAGGCTGACTGATGGCCACCCAGCAGCCGCGCATCACCCGGGTCTTCGCCGCGGTCAATATCGGCTCCTTCCGCGTCTCGGCGATGATCATGGGCCAGGCCGAGAGCGGCGAGATGGTCGTGCTCGGGTCGAGCCACCGCGCGAGCGAGGGGATCAAGCGCGGCTATGTCACCGACATGCGCGCGGCGAGCCACGCGATCCGCACCGCGGTCGAGAAGGCCGAGGCCAATGCCAACACCTCGATCCAGAGCGTCTGGATCGGCTGCGCCGGTGCGGGCCTGTCGAGCAAGATCTCGAGCGTCGAGATCGCGATCGGCGGGCGGCGCATCGAAGAGGACGATATTGAGCACCTCCTCTACGCAGCGCGCGATCATCTGCATCCCGACGGGCGGATGGTGCTCCATGCGCAACCGGCGCATTACACGCTCGACGGGGCGCACGGCGTCGCCAATCCCAAGGGATTGCACGCCGAGGCCTTGGGAGTCGACGTCCATGTGACGCTGGCCGAGGGCGCCCCGGTGCGCAATCTGATCGAGGCGGTGCAGACCGCGCATCTCGATGTCGAGGGCGTGGTCGCGAGCCCGCTCGCCGCCGCCTATGCCTGCCTGACCGCCGAGGAACGCGATCTCGGCGTCGCGCTGGTCGAGATCGGCGCGCAGGTGACCAATGTCTCGGTCCATGCGGCGGGCATGCTGCTGGGCTTGAAATCGATCCCGGTCGGCTCGAACGACATCACCGATGCCATCGCCTCTTCGCTCGGCATTCGCCGAAGCCAGGCAGAACGGCTCAAATGCGTCGCCGGATCGGCGATCGCCACGCCGACCGACCACCGCGAGATGATCCCCGTCAACGGCCCCGGCGAAGAACCCGGCGGCAGGCTGGCGCGCGGTGCCGACGAGCACAATCGCATCGCCCGCGCGGAACTCGTGTCGATCGTCACCGACCGGCTCGGCGTGACCACTGCCGAGGTGGGCAAGGCGCTCAAGGCGATGGGCTTTTCCGGCGCGCAGGGCGGTCAGGTCGTGCTCGCCGGCGGTGGGGCGGAACTGCACGGGATCGCCGAATTCATGCAGGGCGCGCTCGGCCGCCCGGTACGGATCGGCAAGCCGCCCGCGCTGCAGGGGCTGCCCGAGGCGCATGCGACTCCCGGTTTCGCGACGCTCGCAGGCCTGTGTCTCTATGCCTCCGATGACCCGGTCGACATCCGTTCGGTGGGCCCGCGCTACCAGCCGACCCGGCGCTATCGCGGCATGGGTTTGGTGAACCGTGTTTTTCAAGCGGTGCGCGAGTATTTCTGAGGGTTGCTACGCCGCGCGATCCCGCCTTTAGGCCTTGTGGATAAGGCATCCGGCGGGTCGCTCCGCGATTCGCTTTGTGCCCGAGTTGTGACATAAAGCCCGTAACTGACTTTCGAATACCCAGGGGACTCTTGATGAGTATCAATATCGGACCGGCATCGGACGACGATCTTCGTCCCAAGATCATGGTCGTTGGTGTCGGCGGTGCAGGCGGCAACGCCATCGCCAACATGATGGAGGCGCAGATCGAGGGCGTCGATTTCATCGTCGCCAACACCGATGCGCAGGCGCTCAGCAGTTCCCCCTCGGAAAAGCGCATCCAGCTCGGTCCCGACATCACCGGGGGTCTTGGCGCGGGCGCGCGTCCCGAAGTGGGCAAGGCGGCCGCGGAAGAAACCGTGGGAGATATCGAGGACGCGCTCGAAGGCGTGAACATGGTCTTCATCGCCGCCGGCATGGGCGGCGGTACCGGCACCGGCGCGGCCCCGGTCATCGCCGAGGCGGCGCGCAAGAAGGGCGTGCTGACCGTCGGCGTGGTGACCAAGCCGTTCCTCTTCGAAGGCACGCGCCGCATGCGCGCGGCGGAAGCGGGCATCGACGAGCTGCAGAAGCATGTCGACACACTGATCGTCATTCCGAACCAGAACCTGTTCCTGGTCGCCAAGGCGGAAACCACCTTCAAGGAAGCCTTCCAGCTCGCCGACGAGGTGCTTCAGCAGGGCGTCCGCTCGATTACCGACCTGATGGTCATGCCGGGCCTGATCAATCTCGACTTCGCCGACGTCCGCTCGGTCATGAGCGAGATGGGCAAGGCGATGATGGGCACGGGTGAAGGCGAGGGGGACAACCGCGCCCTCGAAGCCGCCGAACGCGCGATCGCCAATCCGCTGCTCGACGGCGTCAGCATGGCCGGAGCCAAGGGCGTGATCATCTCGATCATCGGCGGCGAGGACATGAAGCTGCTCGAGGTCGACGAAGCCGCGAACCACATTCGCGAGCTGGTCGACGAGGATGCCAACATCATCTGGGGCTCGGCCTTCAATCCCGATCTCGATGGCAAGATTCGCGTCTCTGTGGTCGCCACCGGCATCGAACCCGACGGTTCGGTGGCCGTCGCGCCGACCCGCAGCTTCTCGATGCGCGAGAGCAGCGCGCCCAAGCGTCCGGTGCTCGACCTGCCGAGCGAGAGCGTGACCGACGACGAACCGTTCGAGCTCAGTGAAGGCCTCTCGGCCGAACCCGAGCCGGAGCCCGCGCCCGCTCCTTCGTACTCGCCGGAACCGGTCGAGGCCGAAGACGACGCGCTCGACCTGACCGACGAAGCCTATGTGGAAGAGGACGAGCGTCCCTTCGGCCTGTCGCCCGCAACCTCCGGCTCTTCGGACGAGGAAGCCGAAGAGGATTACGACGACGTCGACGATATCGTCGATCCGCTCGCCGGCCTGCGCAACGAGCATACCGAGCGCTTCGACGTGGATGGTGAGGACGAGGACGATCACGGCTTCGGCGCACCGCGAGGGGCCGGAGGTGGCGACCAGCAGCGCGCCCCGCTCGACCTGTCGGGGGCGATGCGCGAGCCCGATGCGGGGTCGCAGGACGAATTCGCACTCGGCGACGAGCATCGCGCCGGCGGCAGTCCGCTGGCGGCCAAGCCGGCGCAGCGTCAGCCGGGCATGGCAGGCGACCAGGGAGGCCAGGGTGGGGCTCCGGCAGGGGGCGGCTCGGGCTCGCTGCCCGGCAATACGCTGTTCGAGCGCATGGCCAACCTGTCGCGCGGGGCGAGCACCGCCGATGGCGAGGAAGACGAGGATGACGATGCCGACGGCGGCAGCGGCGGCGGTCTCAACATCCCGCGTTTCCTCGGACGCCAGAACAACCAGTAAGTGCAGCCGCGTCGGCGCGGGATGATGCCCGCGCCGAGGGGAGCGGGATATGATTTCGAACCGGCGACTTGCGACTGCGGCTGCGCTGCTGTCCGTAACCGCGCATGCGGCGCCGGTCGCGGCCCAGCGTGAAATCGTCCAGCCCCTGCCCGGGGAAGGCGAGCGTAAGCTGAGCGAGGCGCTTGCGCGGCTCGCGCGCAATGCCGCGGACATGAACGCCCTGCTCGATGCCGGCGAGGCCGCGCTCCAGCTGGGCGACATCGACGCGGCGATCGGTTTTTTCGGCCGGGCGAACGAGCTTTCGCCGGGCAATGCGCGGACCAAGCTGGGGCTGGCCCGTGCCTACACCCGCTCGCGCCGACCGGTCGAGGCGCTGCGCCTCTTCGCCGAGGCGGAAAAGGCAGGCGCTCCCCTCGCGTCCATGGCCGAGGATCGCGGGCTTGCCTTCGACCTGGTCGGCGATGCCGCAAGCGCCCAGCATTTCTACCGCCTCGCGCTGGCCAACGGGGCAGGCGAAGAGGTCACCCGGCGTCTCGCGCTGAGCCAGGCCATCAGCGGAGACCGCAAGGGTTTCGAAGCCACCCTGCTGCCCTTGCTCGAGAAGCGTGATGTGACCGCGTACCGCACTCGCGCATTCGGCCTGGCCATCCTCGGCGATGCGCGTGCGGCCAAGGACATCGCCGATACCATGCTTCCGGCGGGTGTCGGCGCCCGCATGGCCGCCTATTTCGATTACATGCCCCGCCTCACCAAGGCACAGCAGGCCGCCGCCGCCAATCTCGGCATCTTCCCGCGCACGGCGAGCATAGGCACCGACGATGCCGACATCGCGGGCTATTCTCCGCCCCCGGCACGGGTCGCTCGCGCCGATACGACAGCCGCGCAACAGGTGGCCGCGCCCGCAACCGCGGCGTCCGACCCGCGCAGTCGCCAGAACCGGCGTCGCCCCGACCTGACCCGCAGCAGGGGGGGCGGGGCCACTCCGATCGAGCGCCCGGAGCGCGAAGCACCGCCCCCTGCTCCACCGCCGCCTGCTCCCGCTTCGCCCCCGCCAGCGAACGGCGAAAACACAGCCGTAGTCCCCTCCGGCGAGCCTGCGGCGGCGCCTGCGACACCGGTCGTGGTCGCGCAGGCTGGGACGGATCCGGCAATGCCTGCCCCGAAGGCGCCGACGCCGTCACCCGAGCCAACGCCGTTACCCGCGCCCACTCCGACACCCGCGCCGTCACCTGTGCCGACGCCGCCTCCCATGTCGAGCGCCGCTCCCGCACCGAGTCCGGCAAGCGTCGCCGACGCCTTCAGCGGTTTCACACTCGAACCGCAAACTCCGGCCCCCGCTGCGAGCGGGGCGGTCGATATCACCCGCATCGAAATCCCGCGCGAGCGGGCGGCCCCCAAGCCGCCGCCTCCACCAGCCTATCCTTCGCGCCACTGGGTGCAGGTGGCGACCGGCAAGGACACCGACGCGCTCAAGTTCGACTGGCGCAGGATCACGCGCAAGGCGGAGGGCAAGCTCGACGGCAAGGGCCCCTTCGTCACCCCCTGGGGCGAGGCCAACCGGCTGCTTTCGGGACCTTTCGACAGTGCCGAAAGCGCGCGGGAAATGGTCAACGAACTGAGGAAGTTGGGATTGGACTCCTTCCCCTTTACCAGCGCCGAGGGCGAGAAGATCGACAAGCTGTGACCAACGGGCACGGTTAACGCCGTTCGCGCACTTGTTCACAAGCTTTGCACAAGCCAGCGCGGTTCTCCCCAGCGTCGAGCCCTGCCTGCATTGCCAAGCGGCCCCGCGCTTCTGCATCCAGCGGGGGATGACGGGCACGGGACAGCTTCGATGAGACCAGCAGAAGACCGCTTCGAGGCGGAAGAGGGCGCGGCGCCGCTCGACATGCTGGTGGCGCTGTTCGAGGCGCGCGGCTGGCCGTGCGAATCGACCTCGACGGAGATGAGCGGCGAAATCCAGGGTAGCTGGACCACCTACCAGCTGCGCGGGATCTGGCGCCCCGAGGACCTGGTGCTGCAGATCCTTTGCCTGCCCGACATCCGCATCTCGAAGGACAAGCGGGCGCCCGCGCACGAACTCGTCAGCCTGGTCAACGAACAGATGTGGCTCGGACATTTCGACATCTGGTCGAACGGCGGCGTGCTGCTCTATCGCAATGGTACCATGCTTGGCGACGAGGGGCTGCTGAGCCTCGGCCAGGCGCAGGAGCTGGTCGAAATAGCGGTCGACGAATGCGACCGCTTCTATCCGGCGTTCCAGTTCGTCCTGTGGGGAGGTCGGACTCCTGCCGAGGCGCTCGAGGCGGCCATGGTGGACGCGGCCGGCGAGGCCTGATCGTCCCTTCGTCGAGGGGGAATGCGCGCTCGGCGATCCCGGTCCGGTTTTGCTTGAAATTGTGGGCTCGAATGCCGATATTCCGGACACGGAGCGGGGCGTATCGCCGCCCTGCCAAGAGGAGTTGCACAGACATGGCCAATTGGAACGACACCGACCAGCGGCAGGGCTTCGGCACCGTGCCGCGCGCCGGCGACGCCGTTGCCAGGCAGGGAACCTACGATGCGGGCCTGCGCGCCCACATGCTCAAGATTTACAACTACATGGCCTCGGGCGTGCTGCTGACCGGCGTGGTCGCGCTGCTCACCGCGCGCAGCGGTCTGGCGCTGACCTTCGCAACCGGTCCGCTGATGTGGCTGGTGGCCCTGGCGCCGCTGGCCTTCGTCTTCGCGATGAGCTTCGGTGTCAACAAGTTCAGTCAGGGCACGCTGCAGGCGATGTTCTGGGGCTTTGCCACCGTGATGGGCCTTTCGCTGTCGACCATTTTCCTGGTCTATACGGGGGAAAGCATCGCCGCGACCTTCTTTGCCACCGCCGGTGCCTTCGCCGGCCTCAGCCTGTTCGGCTATACCACGAAGAAGGATCTGTCGGGCTTCGGGACCTTCCTCGTCATGGGCGTTATCGGCCTGCTGATCGCCATGGTGATCAACATCTTCCTGCAGTCGAGCACGCTGGCGCTCGCGGTCAGCTTCCTCGGCGTGCTGATCTTCGCCGGCCTTACTGCCTATGACACCCAGCGCCTGAAGCGCGAATATCAGTACCTGCGCGGTACCGAATTCGCCGGCAAGGCGGTGATCATGGGCGCGTTGAGCCTGTATCTCGATTTCATCAATATGTTCCTGTTCCTGCTGCGTTTCATGGGCAACCGGAACTGATCCGCTCGTCGCACGCAGGAGTCGCTTGATCGTGCCCGGGGCGTAAGTAGCGCCCCGGGCATTTTCTTTGCCCGGCGCAGCGGCTAGGCGGGCATGCTTCATCCCCCGTCAAGGGACGCCGGCGCAGGATGAACGACAGCTTTATCGAGGAGGGTCTGCGCGCCATGAGCCGCGGTTTGAACATCACCATTCGCATGGCGGCGACCGCCGCCGGTCTTGCCGCTCTCGGGGCCTGCACGACCCCGCCTCCGCCGCCCCCACCGCCGCCGCCGCCGGTGGTCGAGGCGGTGCCCATTCGCCCGCTGCCGCCGGGCCAGGCGTCCTATGTCATGAACATCCCGCCGGTGAATTCGCTCGGGATGCGCGAAACGGTCAATCTCGGCATCTCGGACGATGAGAAGGTGTGGCACTTCCGCTCGGCGTGGAACGTCGCTGCGCTCAACTGCCTCGACCCGCAGTACCAGCCGATCCTCGATGCCTACAGCAGCTACATCAAGGACTATGCCCGGCCGCTGAAGCAGGTGAACGACCGGATCGATGCCGCCTACGGCAAGGAATACGGCAAGGGGCGCTCGGCGATCCAGGCGCGCGAGAGCCAGATGACGATGGTCTACAACTATTTCGCGTTGCCGCCCGCGCGAGCCGACTTCTGCCGCACCGCGCTCGGCATCTCGCAGCAATATCTCGCTTCCGAGAAGGTCGATCCGCTCGCCTTCGGGCTCGCCAATTTCGCGGCCTTCGAAGGACCGTTCGAACGCTTCTTCCAGGCCTATGAGCAATATGAACGCGATTCCTCTGCCTGGGACGCGCGCTATGGCGACCGCTACGGCGCCTCGCAGCCCGGCTATGTCGCGGTCATGAGGGCCCGTTCGCAACGGCTGCCCGGGCCGGGTGCCGACCCCTCCATGCTGAGCGCCGCGCCGCTTCAGGAATCCAAGGTCGTTGACCCCGAGACGGGGGCGAAGATTCCCGTCGCCCCGATCGACGAAACCCGCTCCTCGGTTCCGGTCATCCAGCCGATCCTCAACGATGCGGGCGAGGACGACACGCCGAAGAACTGACAATATTGGTTCTTTTCAGGCGCGCCGCAATTGGCTAAACGGCGCGCCTCGTACCGCCCGAAGGTGGCGGTACGGCAAACCTGGAACGGGGCCGTAGCTCAGTTGGGAGAGCGCGTCGTTCGCAATGACGAGGTCAGCGGTTCGATCCCGCTCGGCTCCACCAGGTACTCCTCGAAAGCGGCTATTTCTTCTCGCGCCACTCGCGTGAATAGACCGATTCCTCGCCATATTTGCGCGCCTTGGCCGCGTCCTGTTCGGCCCGCTCCTCCGCGGTTGCGGCGCGCGCCTGCGACCGCTTGAGCAGCGTGTCGCGGCGGATCGGGACCGCCTGCACGAGCGGTGTGCCCGCGGGCAGGTAATGGTCGCCCGTCTCGCCGGTCCAGAGGAAGGGAAAATTGATCGTGGTGGCGAAGCGGTCGCAATCGACCAGGCCCGAAAAACAGGTGAAGGGCAGGTCCGGCCGACTGAAGGGCGGGGCGAAGAGCACCGAATAGCCTTCGGGCACCTTGATCCGCCACGGATTGATGAACTTCAGAGGCATCGCGCGTTCGAAAGGATGCTCGGGCGCGCCGATCTGCGCGGGCAGGTGTTGCTCGACCGGCTGGAAGGGCAGGTCGGGTCCCCAGCCGAGCTGGATCGTCACGCGATCCTCGGGCACGCGCAGCATGACGTCGAAGGGCAACGGGATGACGTAGCCGAGCGAGAAAGCGTCGGTGACGGGAAGGCAGGCCTTGACGGTCAGACCGGGAAGGCCGTGGGCATCGGGTACGCCCAGTTCGCGATCGAGCCGCTTGAACCACTCGGGCGCGAAACGAACCGCGCGTTCGGGCACCGGGATGGTCCCCTCGAGCGCGGGATCGCACAGAAATTCGATCAGCGGTTCGGTGTCGGCCATGGCCCCTCCCTCCCCTGGAAGTGGCCTAGAGCGCGCCGAAGGTCCAGCCCTCGGTGCGGGCAAGGCCCGGCGAAAGCCCTGCCGGGTGCCAGCGCGCCGGATCCTTGTGGACCTTGCGGAGCCAGGCAGCGGTCAGCAGCGCGTCGGAGGAATGGTCGTCGATCGGGCCCGACGCGGCGATGGAGGCGCTTCCCAGCGAGACCAGGGCGTCGTCGAGTTCTTCGCGGCTACGCATCTTCGCCCGGCTCGCGCTGCGACCGGCTTCGAGCGCGGCCAGGCTGGTATAGATTTCTACCACGGCGGACCCTGTCTCGGTCAACGGGTCGACCGGCCATACGGGCAGGCGCCCGCGCAAACGGTGCAGCATGCGCATGCCCGTCAGGCTCGACTTGCCGACCTGCGCCGCGCCGACGAGGTTGAAGTTCGAATAGGGCTTGCAGCCCATGGAAGCCTGCGCCTGTTCGGTCACGCGGAACCGCCCGCGACCATGCTCGGCGCCATCGCAGCCGAAATGCGGCCCGGTCTCGATCCCGTCGCGGAAATAGGGCCGGAATTCAGGATGGTCGACGAAGGCCTGCGCCCCGAGATTGGCATTGCCCGAACAGACATCGTCGATCAGCGCCCAGAGTTCGGGCGCGTCGCTCGGAGAGTGGTGGGAGCGGGGGAAGAAGGCCCCGCAATCGGCGAAGGGCAGCGCGATGCCGAGGTCGAGCCCGACCAGCGTGTCCTCGGGCAAATCTTCGCGCAGCAGGGCCAGCACATCCTCGCGCGACCAGCCCCGGCCAGGCTCGACCAGCACCGGCGGTCCGCCCTCTGCATGAGCCAGCGCCAGCGCGATACCTTTCTGGACCGGCCCCTTTGCGCCCGACCAGTCGATCGCGAGGAAATGGCTGAAGCTACGCACTCTTGTCTTGCGCCACGGCATCGCCATTTGAGCGCGAGCCACGCTCGCGCCGCAGCTTGTCCCAATAGTCGAGCCGCTTCTTCACCTCGCGCTCGAAGCCGCGTTCGACCGGCTGGTAGTAGCTCTGGGGCTCCATCTCATCGGGCCAGTAATCGTCGCCCGAAAAGCCGCCTTCGGCATCGTGATCGTAGCTGTAGCCCGCGCCATAGCCGATATCCTTCATCAGCTTGGTCGGCGCGTTGAGGATGTTCTGCGGGGGCATCAGGCTGCCCGTTTCGCGGGCCGATTTGAACGCGGCCTTCTGCGCCTTGTAGACGGCATTCGATTTGGGCGCAGTGGCGAGATAGGTGCAGGCCTGCACCAGCGCGAGTTCGCCCTCGGGGCTGCCGAGGAATTCGTAGGCGTCCCTGGCCGCCATGCATTGCACCAGCGCCTGCGGGTCGGCCATGCCGATATCTTCAACCGCCATCCGCACCAGCCGCCGGGCGAGGAAACGGGGTTCTTCCCCCGCGGTGAGCATGCGCGCGAGGTAATAGAGGCTCGCCTGCACGTCGCTGCCGCGCACCGCTTTGTGAAGTGCGGAGATGAGGTTGTAATGCCCCTCGCGATCCTTGTCGTAGACTGCCACGCGGCGCTGCAGGAATGTGCCCAGCCCTGCCGGATCGAGCGGCTCGCCGATCTTCGCATTGTAGAGCGTTTCGGCCTGGTTGAGCAGGAAGCGGCCGTCGCCGTCGGCGCTCGCGACCAGCGCATCGCGTGCCTCGACGGTTAGCGGCAGCGGGCCTTCGAGCGCTTCCGCGCGATCGAGCAGCTGGCCGAGCGCCTCGCGGTCGAGCCGCTGGAGGATCAGCACCTGCGCGCGGCTGAGCAGCGCGGCGTTGAGCGCGAAGCTCGGGTTCTCGGTGGTCGCCCCCACGAGCGTTACCGTGCCGCGTTCGACGAATGGGAGGAAGCCGTCCTGCTGGGCGCGGTTGAAGCGGTGGATCTCGTCCACGAACAGCAGCGTGCGCTGGCCCGCTTCGGCGGCCTTGTCGGCGGCGGCGAAGGCCTTCTTGAGGTCGGCGACGCCGCTGAACACCGCGCTAACGCTTTCGAAGCGCATACCGACGCTGTCGGCGAGCAGTCGCGCGATGGTGGTCTTGCCCGTCCCGGGCGGTCCCCACAGGATCATGCTCGACAGGCGACCGGCCGCGACCATTCGTCCAATCGCGCCCTCGGGCCCGGTCAGATGGTCCTGCCCGATGACCTCCCCGAGGCTCGCCGGGCGCAGCCGGTCGGCCAGCGGGGCATCCTCGCGCGGCGCGTCTGCGGGGCGGGACTGGGGAGCATCGTCGGGAAACAGGTCGGCCATTGGTCGGCTGACATAAGGTCTTTGCCGAGGATTTGCATCGCCATCTTGCGTTATGCCTCGTAAGATATATCTTAGAGCTATCGACGATAGGACAAGGAATGAGGCGATGTACAAGGCTCACAAGTGGCGCAAGATGCGCAAGATGCGCAAGATGGGCGGCTGGCCCTTCGTGGCCGCGATGATGTCGGAAGCCGATTGCGGTGACGGTTTCGGCGCTGCGGCGGGCTTCGGCGGCCCGAACTGGAGCTTCGATTTCGGTCCGCGCGGCGGAGGGCCACGCCGGCGTCGCATGTTCGGTTCGGGCGAATTGCGGCTCGTGCTGCTCAAACTCGTCGCCGACGAGCCCCGCCACGGTTACGAACTGATCAAGGCGATCGAGGAACTGACCGAGGGCGCCTATGCCCCCAGCCCGGGGACGATCTATCCCACCTTGGCGCTGCTCGAGGACGAGGGCGCGATCGCACAGGCTGATGGCGACGAGACGCGCAAGGCCTATGAAGCAACCGATGCGGGCCGCGCGGAACTGGACGAGCGCGCGGACGAGGTCGAGGCGCTGTTCGAGCGCCTGTCGGGGCACGGCGAGCACCGCCGCGCCTACGCCACCCCCGAAATGTTCCGCGCGATCGGCAATCTCGCCGGCGTGCTCAAGAACCGCGCGCGTTCGGGCAAGCTCGACGAGGAAACCATTCGCGAAATCGTCGACCTGGTCGACGAACTCGCCAAGAAGATCGAGCGGCTCTGAGGGTCCTCCTGTTTACGTTCCGCGGGGCGAGGTCTATTCTCCCCGCGGGTTCGTAAGAGGGAGGGAAGACAATGGACAATACAGGCAAGGCGCCGTGGCACCTGTGGGTGGTGGGGCTCGTGTCGCTGCTGTGGAATGCTTTCGGCGGCTACGACTACATCATGTCGCAATTGCGCGATCGGGCCTATCTCGAAGCGACGATGGGGCAGATGGGCATGACGGTCGACCAATCGATCGCCTTCCTCGACAGCTTCCCCGTCTGGGCCGATGCCCTGTGGGCGCTGGGCGTCTGGGGATCGGTTGCCGGCTCGGTGCTGCTGCTGCTCCGCTCCCGCTTCGCGGGCACCGCATTTCTGGTCTCGCTGGTCGGCGCGGTACTGAGCCTCGCCTATCAGTACACCATCGACCTGCCGCCGCAGATGGCGGACAACACCATGGGCAAGGTCATGCCGCTGGTGATCATCCTCTCGATCGTGCTGCAATGGTGGTATGCACGCAGCCAGAAGGCTACCGGGGTCCTGCGCTGAACTAGGCCGCTTCCGCCGCGCGCAGTTCGTGGAGCCGCAGATAGGTGTCGACGACCGCCTGGTTGATCGCGTCCCACGAATAAGCGCCTGCGGCTTCCTCGCCGTTGGCGCCGTGCCGCAGGCGCAGCTCATCGTCTAGGCAATAGGGGGCGAGCGCCTCGGCGCAGGCCGGCGCGAAGACATCGGGCTTGCCCGGGGGGACCAGCTGGCCGGTTTCGCCGTCGATGACCAGGCTGGCCGCACCGGTGGCACCGGCGGCGACCACGGGGAGGCCGCAGGCCATCGCCTCCAGCGTGACGTTGCCGAAGGTCTCGGTGATTGAGGGATTGAAGAAAATATCCCCGCTCGCCAGCGCCTTGCCGAGATCGGCGCCGGTCTTGAACCCGGCGAAGATGCCGCCCGGCAGGGCCTTTTCGAACCAGCCGCGGGCCGGCCCGTCGCCGATCACGAGGACCTTGTGCGGCACCTGCCGCTTGCGCAGCTGGACGATGGTCTCGGCAAAGACGTCGAGGCCCTTCTCCATGACCAGCCGGCCGAGAAAGACGATCGCGACGTCGTCGTCGGCAAGGCCGAGCGAGCGGCGCCATTCGAGATCGCGCTTGGAGGGATGAAAGACCGTCCGGTCGACGCCGCGCGACCAGATGCTGATATCGTCATGCATCCCCTGCGCCTTGAGCTCGTCGATCTGGCTCTGCGAGGGCGCCACCAGAGCGTCACAGCGGTGGTAGAATCGACGCAACAGCGCGATTACCGCCGGTTCGAGGAAGCCCAGGCCGTAATACTGGGGGTAGGTTTCGAAGCGCGTGTGAACCGAGGCGAGCACGGGCAGGTCACGCTTGCGCGCCCAGTTGAGCGCCGAGTGCCCGGTGAAGTCGGGCGCCGAGAGGTGGATCGTGTTGGGAGCGAAGGCCTCCAGATCGGCGCGCGCCTTGGCGTCGAGCGGGAGGCCGAGGCGATATTCCCCGCGATTCTTCACCGGCATACGCATGTTGGGCACGTCGACGAGGTCGCCGGTCGGCGGAAAATCGGGCTCGGACACCACGGGCGCGTAGACGCGCAGCGCCGCACCCTGCCGCAACAGATACTCGGCGAGGCGGTTGAGCGCCTGGTTACAGCCGTCGCGGGTGTAGTTGTAGTTCCCGCTGAACAGCGCGATGCGGAGATCGGTCACATCCATCGGCGCGCCCTTAGGCAATTGGGGCAGCTTTGGCGAGAGGGAGCCTGCCGTGTCGCAGCTACGCTTCGTCGCTGCAAAGCTATTTCGCATTGACTTGCTGCGGCGCAACATTAGTTCGGCTGTCGGGCCACGCGGTCCCAACGCCGCGCGAGCTCTCTGCAAGGAGAGAATACATGACTGCCGAACCGACGCTCAAACCAGAGCGCCCCTTCTTTTCGTCCGGACCGACCGCCAAGCACAAGGGCTGGTCTGCCGCCAATCTCAAAACCGAATCTCTCGGACGCTCGCACCGGAGCGCGCTCGGCAAGTCGCGGCTGAAATACGCCATCGACCTGTCGAAGGAGCTGCTCGGCGTGCCCGAGGATTATCTCGTCGGGATCATGCCGGCCTCGGACACGGGCGCGCTCGAATGCGCGATGTGGACGATGCTGCGGCCCGACCGCCCGGCGACCGTGGCGGCGTGGGAAAGCTTCGGCAATGTCTGGATCCAGGACGCGGTCAAGCAGCTCAAGCTGCCGCAGCTGACCACGCTCGACGCCGATTACGGCGAAATCCCCGACCTCGCGAGCATTCCGCAGGAAAGCGACGTCGTCTTCACCTGGAACGGCACGACCTCGGGCGCCAAGATCCCGAACACCGACTGGCTCGCCCCGGCCCGCGAGGGCGTGACGATCAACGATGCCACCAGCGCCGTCTTCGCGATGGAGATGGACTGGGCCAAGCTCGATGCCACGACCTACAGCTGGCAGAAGGTCATGGGCTCGGAAGCGCAGCACGGCATGCTGATCCTCAGCCCCAAGGCGGTCGAGCGGATCGAGAGCTACGACCCCGAATGGCCGCTGCCCAAGCTCTTCCGCCTCAAGAAGGGCGGCAAGATCAACACGGGCATCTTCGAAGGCGCGACGATCAACACGCCCTCGATGCTGGCGACCGAGGACTATATCGACGCGCTCGAATGGGCGCAGGCGCTGGGTGGCCGCAAGGCTATGTTCGAACGCGCCGACGCCAATGCGAAGATCGTGCTCGACTGGATCGAGGCGACGCCGTGGCTGCGCAACATGGTTTCCGACCCGGCCAAGCGCACCAACACCGGCGTGTGCTTCGTCTTCCAGGGCGACTGGTACGACAGCCTCTCCGACGAGGACAAGGCGGGCGTGCCGAAGAAGATCGTCAAGCTGCTAGAAGACCGCGATGTCGGCTACGATTTCAACGGCTACCGCGACGCCCCGCCGAGCTTGCGCATCTGGTGCGGCGGCACGGTCGAGCAGGAGGACCTGAAGCGCCTCCTGCCGTGGATCGAGTGGGCCTACGAGCAGGTCAAGAACGGCTGATCCGGCTGGCGGCCCGCGTCCCGGGCCGCCGCCAATCCCTTTTCCAGATCATGTCCCGGCCCGTGCCGGGCGAACGACAGGAGTATCTGTCATGACCAAACCCAAAGTCCTCATCTCGGACAAGATGGACCCCAATGCTGCGCGCATCTTCGAAGAGCGCGGCTGCGACGTCGACGTGAAGCCGGGCATGACTCCCGACGAACTCAGCGCCGTGATCGGCCAGTACGACGGCCTCGCGATCCGTTCGGCGACCAAGGTCACCAAGGAGATCCTCGAGGCTGCCGACAATCTCAAGGTCGTCGGCCGCGCCGGGATCGGGGTCGACAATGTCGATATCCCAGCCGCCAGCGCCAAGGGCGTGGTGGTGATGAACACGCCTTTCGGAAATTCGATCACTACCGCCGAACACGCCATCGCCATGATGTTCGCGCTCGCCCGCGAGATTCCCGCGGCGAACACGCGCACGCAGGCGGGCGAATGGCCCAAGAACGACTTCATGGGCGTCGAGGTGACCGGCAAGACGCTCGGCCTGATCGGGGCAGGCAATATCGGCAGCATCGTTGCCAGCCGCGCGCTCGGCCTCAGGATGAAGGTCGTGGCCTACGATCCCTTCCTGACCGAAGAGCGCGCGATCGAGATGGGCGTCGAGAAGGCCGATCTCGACACGCTGCTCGCCAAGGCGGACTTCATCACGCTGCACACGCCGCTGACCGACGAAACGCGCAACATCCTCTCGGCGGAGAACCTCGCCAAGACCAAGAAGGGCGTGCGGATCGTGAATTGCGCGCGCGGCGGGCTCATCGACGAGGCGGCGCTGGCCGAGGCGCTCGACAGCGGGCAGGTCGCGGGCGCGGCACTCGACGTGTTCCAGACCGAGCCGGCCAAGGAATCACCGCTGTTCGGCAAGCCCAATTTCATCTGCACCCCGCATCTGGGGGCATCGACCACCGAGGCGCAGGTCAATGTCGCGCTGCAGGTGGCCGAGCAGATGGCCGACTACCTCGTCAACGGCGGTGTCACCAATGCGCTCAACATGCCCAGCCTCAGCGCCGAGGAAGCGCCCAAGCTGAAGCCCTATATGAAGCTCGCCGAAAACCTCGGCAGCCTCGTCGGCCAGCTGGCCCACGGCAATCTCACCAAGATCAGCATCGAGCGCGAGGGCGCGGCGGCGGAACTGTCGGGCAAGCCGATCGAGGGCGCTGTGCTGGCGGGGTTGATGCGCTGCTATTCGGACACGGTGAACATGGTCAACGCGCCCTATCTCGCCAAGGAACGCGGGCTCGACGTGCGCTCGATCCGGCACGAGAAGGAAGGCGCCTACAATACGCTGCTGCGCGTGACGGTGGGCACCGAGGCGGGCGACCGGTCGGTGGCGGGCACGCTGTTCGGCGCGGATGCGCCGCGGCTGACCGAAATCTTCGGCGTGCGGATCGAGGCCGAACTCGATGGCCACATGCTCTATATCGTCAACGAGGACGCGCCCGGCTTCATCGGCCGGATCGGTTCGCTGCTGGGCGAGAACGGGATCAATATCGGGACCTTCAATCTCGGTCGCCGCGCGGCGGGCGGCGAAGCGGTGCTGCTGCTGAGCGTCGACCAGCCGATCCCCAACGAGGTGGTCAAGGCGGCTTGCGCGCTCGAAGGCGTGAAGGTCGTGATGCCTCTGGCATTCTGACGGTCGATGGGGCAGGGGGCGCGGCGTTATGACGACACCTGACGACCTCCTGCCCGTCGGTCTCGAGGATGCGCTTCCCGAGCGTGCCCGAGCGATCACCCGCGCCATGCGCGCCGTGCTCGACGCGATGGACGTCCACGGTTACGACCGCGTGCGCCCGCCACTGGTCGAATTCGAGCACTCGCTGGCCGGGCGCATGGCTGGCGTCGCTACAAGGCGGATGGTGCGCTTCACCGATCCCGACAGCCTCCGCACGCTGGCGCTGCGCAGCGACATGACCGTGCAGGTCGGCCGCATCGCCGCGACCGGCATGGCCGGCGCTCCGCGCCCGCTGCGGCTGTGCTATGCGGGCGATGTCGCGCTGCTCCGCGCCGACCAGCTCGATCCCGCGCGTCAGCGGCTGCAGATGGGGGCCGAACTGATCGGCGCCGACAGCGTCGCGGCGGCCAGCGAGATGGTCTCGGTCGCGATCGACGCGCTCAAGGCGGCTGGCGTCGCCAATATCTCGGTCGACTTCACGCTCCCCGACCTCGTCGATGCGCTCGTCGAAGACGCGATGCCGCTCGATCCCGCTCAGCGCGAGGCGGTGCGGCGCGAACTCGACACCAAGGATGCCGGCGGGCTGCGCGATGCCGGCGGCGAGGCCTATCTCCCGCTGCTCTATGCCACCGGCCCCTTCGGCGAGGCGATCGACAAGCTCGCCGCGGTCGATGCTGGCGGGGCGCTCGCCAGCCGGATCGCAGGGCTGCGCGAGGTCGCCGCCGCCATCGGCGACCGCGCCCGCGTCACGCTCGACCCGACCGAACGCCACGGCTTCGAATATCAGAGCTGGTTCGGCTTCACGCTTTACGGCGAGGGCGCGCGGCGCGCGCTGGGCCGTGGCGGGACCTATACGATCAAGGGCAGCGACGAACCGGCGACCGGCTTCTCGCTCTATATCGATCCGCTGCTCGAGGCGCTGGGCGCGATAGCTGCGGAGAAGCGCGATACGCTGTTCCTCCCGCTGGGTCACGATCGCGATGCCGCGGCGCGGATGCGCGGTATCGGCTGGCGGACCATCGCCGCAGTCGCGGAAGGCGACGATGCGCGGGCGCTGGGCTGCACCCATATGCTCCACGGCAAGGAACCGAAACCGCTCTAGGCGCTCCGCCATTGCGGATGCTTGAGCATCACCCCGGCAAACAGCTCCGAACCGACCAGTCCGGCGAGCCAGGCCTGCAGGCGCGGAAGCTCCTGTGCATCGAACCAGTCGCGGTCGGCATTGGCGAACTGGCGGATGAAGGGGAAGATGGCGATGTCGGCGAAGCCGCGCGCGTCGCCGCAGAGATAGGCGCCTCCGCCGAGGCGGTCCTCCAGCCGTTTCAGGATGTCCAGCGCCGCGGCGCGGTGCTCTTCGGGATCGACGTCGTCATAGCGGGTGGCGTATTTGTAACGATCCAGATGGTGCTTGAAGGGCCCGTCATTGGCCGCCAGCAGCAGGTCGTCCCGGCGCGCGAGCCAACCTTCGGGATCGTTCCGGCCAAGTGCCCAGCGCATGATGTCGAGGCTTTCCTCGATCACCGCGCCGTCTTCGGTGACCAGCACCGGCACCGTGCCCTTGGGCGAGGCTTCGAGCATTTCCGGCGGCTTGTCGCGCAGCACCACTTCGCGGTGCTCGTAGCGCGCGTTGCTGATGCTCAGCGCCATGCGGGCGCGCATAGCATAGGGGCAGCGGCGGAAGCTGTAGA
>NZ_JBLYYF010000038.1:0-14606 GCF_048550555.1 Qipengyuania sp.
AGTCGGCGCGATCTCGAGCCTCGTGACGGACACCCTGCCACCCGGCATCGTCCGCGATTTCCTCACCGAGGGCGTGCTTGCCGGCGTCGGTTCGGTGGTAGTCTTCCTGCCGCAGATCGTGATCCTGTTCTTCTTCATCCTCGTGATGGAGGCGAGCGGCTACATGGCGCGGGCCGCCTTCCTGATGGACCGGCTGATGGCGGGCGTCGGCCTGTCGGGAAAGAGCTTCATCCCGCTGCTGTCCAGCTTCGCCTGCGCCATTCCGGGCATCATGGCGACGCGCAGCATTCCCGATCCCAGGGACCGGCTGACCACGATCCTTGTTGCCCCGTTGATGACCTGTTCGGCGCGGCTGCCCGTCTATGCGGTGATCATCGCCGCGGTCATTCCCGAAACCAGGGTGGGGCCCGGCATCGGGCTGCAGGGCCTGGTGCTGTTCGCGCTCTATCTCGCGGGCATCGTCGGCGCGCTGGTGGTGGCGCTGGTGCTGCGCAACACGCTCGCCAAGGGGGCGGCAAGCGGTTTCATCATGGAAATGCCGCGCTACCAGATGCCGCGGATCAAGGATCTCGCGATCGGGCTGTGGCACCGCGCCTATGTCTTCCTGCGCCGCGCGGGCACGATCATCTTCACCGTCACCATCGTGCTGTGGCTGATGCTCAGCTTTCCCAAGGCGGAACCGGGCGAGAGCCAGGTCGATGCGAGCATTGCCGGCATGGTCGCCGACGGACTGCATCCCGTACTCGAGCCGATCGGGTTCAACCGCGAGATGAGCCTCGCGCTGGTGCCCGCCATGGCCGCGCGCGAAGTCGCCGTATCGGCGCTCGCAACGACCTATGCGGTCGATGCCGAGGACGAGGATGTCGCCGCCGAGGGGGTGACCGACAAGATCGCCGCCCTGTGGAGCCTGCCGACCGCGCTCGCCTTCCTCGCCTGGTTCGTCTTCGCGCCGCAATGCATCTCGACCATTGCGGTCGCGCGGCGCGAGACCAACGGCTGGAAATGGCCCGCCTTCATGGTCGGCTACCTGTTCGCGCTGGCCTATGTCTTCGCCGGGCTGACCTTCTGGATCGCGACCGCGCTGGGGCTCTGACGTAAACCGCCTCCGGTCCGGTGGAAACGGGCGGTCCATGGCCTAGCCCCGACTCGCAGCCTCGGTTAGGTCCTTCGCCAACAGATACGAAGGGACGATTCGATGGCCGGTAGCCTCAACAAAGTCATGCTGATCGGGAATCTGGGCGCAGACCCCGAAATCCGCAGCTTCCAGAACGGCGGCAAGGTCGCGAACCTGCGCATCGCGACGTCCGAGACGTGGAAGGACCGCAACACCGGCGAGCGGCAGGAACGCACCGAGTGGCACACCGTCGCGATCTTCTCCGAAGGTCTCGTCGGCGTGGTCGAGCGCTTCCTGCGCAAGGGATCGAAGGTTTACATCGAAGGCCAGCTCCAGACCCGCAAGTGGCAGGATCAGTCGGGTAACGACCGCTACAGCACCGAAGTGGTAATCCGCGGCATGAACGGCACGCTGACCATGCTCGACGGCGCGCAGGGCGGTTCGGGCGGCGGCGGCGGCGGCCAGCGCGGTGGCGGATCGTGGGACCAGGGTGGCGGATCGTCGGGCGGCGGCTCCGGCGGCGGCTGGAACCAGGGCGGCGGTTCGTCGAGCGGAAGCTCGGGCGGCGGTTCGAACTACGATGATCTCGACGACGACATTCCGTTCTGAGGATTTGCTTGCTTCGGGCGGGCGTTGCCGGTGGACAGATATCAAGCCACGCCGGCTGTCATGACGTCCAAAATCGGATTTCGACGAGTGGAACTACATTGCGGGGGGCGACCCATGGGCACCAGACTAGTCATTTTCCTATCGTCGCTGTCGCTCTCGACCATCGCCCATGCTGACCCCATCCCGGCAGAGCAGGTCGCCGCGCAATACCCAGCGGTAAGCTACGGCGATCAGCCGATGGACGACAGCAAAGTCACTACTTTCGCCTGCATCTATTACGGAAAAAGGGGGGAGCCGACCTATGAAGGTTTCGGCCCGCTCTATGCTGCGACCGGGCACCTTCCCTATAGCGAATACGCCCCCAAGGCTTTTTGGACCGAGTGGGTTCGCGAAACCTATTCGCTGACCAACCGGGATTTCGTGTCGACTTGCAACGTTTATCGTGGGGACCTCGACAAAGGATTGGCCGCGGCGAAAAAATGGGTTCGCAATTACTCGGACTTCGAAAACATCATGGCCGAGGAGTTCGAGCTGGATTGGTCGATCTCCAGACCTGCCTTCCAACGCTGGTTGGACGTGCGGAACGGAACCGCGCGAGACGGCCACCCGGAGGATGGCGAATCTCCCCGATCGCAGGGCGGGGAACCGATCGACAAGGACGACCGCCCGCAGGAGGTCGAACAGGCAAGCCAGGGCCGAGAGGCAGCCGACGATCGGGAGGAGGCTGCAAAGCTGGAGCAGGCCCGGATCGAGGCGGAGCGGCTGGCGCGCGCGGAGGCCGAGCGCAAGAGCGAAGAAGCAGTTGACGCACTCTACGCCGAGCAGGTGCGCCAGACAGAGGAATACCTGCGCAAGGAGCGCGAGAAGATCGAAACCATCGAGCGCCAGCAGCGCGAGGCCCAGGCTCGCGCTGAAATGTTCGAGCGCCAGCTGGCGAACCAGCGGCGGATCGATGCAGAGTACCGGGCCTCGGTTGCACGGCACAACAAGTGCGTCGCGGGTGACGAGAAAGCGTGCGAAGCTATCCGCCAGAACGCACCGCTTGCCGTCGACGAGAAGGCGGAACAGGCATCGACAGACCAGCGAGCGACCCTGTGCGTCAGCGCGCCGGTCGTGTCGCCGAGTTCGACCTTCAAGGGACAAACCCAGGCCGTCGTCGTAAATGGCTGCGAAAAGCCTGTCGACGTGCGTATCTGCCTGCTGCGCGAAGGAGGGTGGAACTGTGGGGTCAACTGGGGCGTCGCTCCACAGGACCGGATGGCCCACACCTCATTTAACGCCAGCGGAGAAGTGTATTGGGACGCCCGATACACGGGCACCACCAAGGCTTTAGGGAACCCGCAGTAGGACGATCGCGACGACGTGATCCCGTTCGAATCCCACCGCTGATCAGCTAAGCACACCACATTCCGCTGGTACCGGACGTGAGCCTAAAGGCACCGTTAACCCTTCGCGGGTTAAGGCGCCTCGATGGCCGAGCGACAGAAATTCGTTATCTTCCAACGCGGCGACGGGTCGGAGGTGGCGTGCCAGATCGCCAACATCCTCTACGTCGCCAAGGGCGACCATGCGACGGTCCTCAACTTCGGTTCCGGCACGCAGGTTAACGTGCGCCAGGATTTCGACGAGGTCCTGGCCGTCCTCAACGGATAGGGCCCTATTCCTTGGTCCCCCCCAAACCCCGCAGCGCTTCGGCCAGCGGGCCGCTCGGTTCCTGTTCCTCGTCGCTGGTGATGCCGGCCTTCTTGCGCGCCTCGTCGGCGCCGGGGCCTTCGCGATAGGGATCGATGGCGAGCGCCAGCGTCTGCGCGATCGCTTCGCCGAGGTCGAAGCTGTCGCCCTCGTATTCGATCTCGTCGAGGTCCTCGCTGTCGAGCTCGATTTCCTCGTCGGGTGTGTGTTCGGGCAGCGATCCGGCAGGCACGAAGCGCAGCGCGAGCGGCTCCTCGACCTCGTAGGTCAAATCCTCGCGCGTCACCGCGCAGGGTTGTTCGATCGTCGCGGTCAGCGTGCCATTGGCGAGGACGGTCTCGTCCTTGGTTCCGAACTCGACCTTGGCGGTAAGCACGGGGATCGAGGTCACTGCGAATCGTTTCGCAAGCGCGGCGCGTTCCTCTTCGCTCGCCTCGATCACCATCGGTTCGGCAGGCAGTGCACGCGGCTTCACCAACCGGCTGAGTTCGGGCGCGCTCATGCCGCGATCTCGCCTGCCCGGAGCTGTTCGACGCTCGTGCGCGCCAGCCGGCCATGCAGCGCTGCCATCCGCTGGACCAGTGCCTCGGCCTCGTCGGGCTGCGCCATGGTGACATTGCGGCGGACGGCCTCGACCAGCACCTTGGGGTCGCTGCGCAGGCCCTCGCGATAGGCGCCGATGCGGCCGTTCATGCTCTCCATCAGCGCATTGATCTTCTTGCCCACGGTGGGATCGCCGATCCCCGCCTCGCGCATCTGCCCTTCCATGTCCTCGACGAACAATTCGGTCAGCCGCGCGGTGGCGGGACCCTGTCCGCCTTCGTCCTCGAGCCGCAGCATGACCAGCGTCAGTACCAGCGTGATCATATCGTAGCGACCCTCGATGGAATCGGCGACGCCGCACATGCGGTACCAGTCGGGATCGCGCGCTTCGGCGACGGTTCTGTGCCACAGGGCGCGCCATTCTTCGCGCGGGTCGGGCTGGGTGCCGAAAAGGCGGGACAGGAAGGACACGTACTACTCCGTTCAGCGGCAATACAGGCCGCGATCCCCAAGCGCTTCCCATTGCCGAGTTGCATGGGCCGACGCTTTCGGATTAAGGCGTTGGCCGAGCATATAGGCAGGGGACGGCCCGCGGCCAAGCGCCTGCCGAAAGACGGAGATTTGCTGTTCCCATGAACAGGTCGAAAATTCTGGGCCTTGCCATTGTCGGCGCAGGCGCCATCGCCGTGAGCGGCTGTGCCTCGATCCGCGAACCGAGCGGTTACATCGTCGATGCCACGCTGCTGCAGTCGGTCCAGCCCGGCATCGACAACGAGCAGAGCGTCGCAAGCACGCTGGGTCGCCCGACCTTCGAAAGCCAGTATGGCGAGAAGACGTGGTATTACGTGTCGAGCACCAGCGGACGCAAGCCGTTCGTCCGCCCGCGGATCCAGCAGCACTCGGTGCTCGCGGTGAAGTTCGACCCGGCCGGCAATGTCGTGTCGACCGAGCAGACGGGCATCGACAAGGTCGCCTATCTCAGCCCCGATGGCGATGCGACGCCGACGCTGGGCCGCGAGCGCAGCTTCCTCGAGGACCTGTTCGGCAATATCGGCGCGGTCACCCAGCCGGGCGTCGGACCCGGCCAATAGGGCGCTTCGCAGCCGACAGCTTGACCCGCCGGCGCCGCGCCCCATATCGCGCGGCATGGACGATAGAGACAATCGCCACGGGCTGACCCAGTGGCATTCCACCACCATCATCGGCGTCAAGCGCGGCGACAAAACCGTGATTGCCGGGGACGGACAGGTCTCCATGGGCAATACGGTGATGAAGCCCAATGCGAAGAAGGTTCGCCGGATAGGGGAGGGCGGCAAGGTCGTCGCCGGGTTCGCCGGCGCCACCGCCGATGCGTTCACTCTGTTCGAGCGGCTCGAACGCAAGCTCGAACAGCATAACGGACAGCTCCTGCGCGCCGCGGTCGAACTGACCAAGGACTGGCGCATGGACAAGTACCTGCGCAATCTCGAAGCGCTGATGATCGTGGCGGACAGGGAGAATCTCCTCGTCCTCACCGGCAATGGCGACGTACTCGAACCCGAGGGAGGCATCGCCGCGATCGGGTCGGGCGGCAATTACGCGCTCTCCGCCGCCAAGGCGCTGGTCGACTACGAAGACGATCCCGAAACGATCGCGCGCAAGGCCATGGCCGTCGCCGCCGACGTCTGCGTCTTCACCAATGGCAATGTGACCCTAGAGACCGTCTAGGCTCGAGGGACCGAGGAATTTATGGACAATCTGACCCCCAAGGCGATCGTCGCCGCACTGGACGAGCACATCATCGGCCAGAAGGATGCCAAGCGCGCGGTCGCCGTGGCGCTGCGCAATCGCTGGCGTCGCCAGCGGCTCGGCCCCGAGCTGCGCGATGAGGTGACCCCCAAGAACATCCTGATGATCGGCCCCACCGGCTGCGGCAAGACCGAGATCAGCCGCCGCCTGGCGAAGCTCGCCGAGGCGCCCTTCATCAAGATCGAGGCGACCAAGTTCACCGAGGTCGGCTATGTCGGCCGCGACGTCGACCAGATCGCGCGCGACCTCGCCGAGGAAGCCATCCGGCTCGAGAAGGAACGCCGCCGCGAGGCGGTGCGCGAGGCGGCCAGCCATGCGGCGATGGACCGCCTGCTCAGCGCGCTGGTCGGCGACAATGCCAGCGAAGCGACGCGCGAGGCCTTCCGCCAGCGCATCGTCGAGAACGCGATGAACGATACCGAGGTCGAGATCGAACTGCGCGAACAGCCCGGCCAGCAGATGGACATCCCCGGAATGCCCGGCGGCGTCGGCATGATCGACCTCAGCGATATGCTCGGCAAGGCGATGGGCAAGTCGAACCTGAAGCGGCGCAAGCTCAAGGTGCCCGATGCCTGGGACCGGCTGGTCGACGAAGAGGCCGACAAGCGCATGGACCAGGACGACGTCGCCCGCGTCGCGCTGGAAAATGCCGAGACCAACGGCATCGTCTTCCTCGACGAGATCGACAAGATCGCGGTCAGCGACGTGCGCGGAGGCAGCGTCAGCCGCGAGGGCGTGCAGCGGGACCTTCTGCCGCTGATCGAAGGCACCACCGTCGCCACCAAATACGGCCCGATGAAGACCGACCACGTGCTGTTCATCGCCAGTGGCGCGTTCCACGTCGCCAAGCCGTCCGACATGCTGCCCGAACTGCAGGGCCGCCTGCCGATCCGCGTCGAACTGCGCGCGCTGACCGAGGAAGACTTCGTGCGCATCCTCAAGGAAACGCGCGCCAACCTCGTCGAACAGTACAAGGCGCTGATCGGCACCGAGGAGGTGACGCTCGATTTCACCGAGGATGCCATCGCCGAGGTCGCCAAGCTCGCCGCGCGGGTCAACGAGACGGTCGAGAATATCGGCGCCCGCCGCCTGCAGACCGTGATGGAGCGGCTGCTCGAGGAGATCAGCTTCGAAGCCGAGGATCACCGGGGCGAGACGATCACGATCGATGCCGATTACGTGCGCGAGCGGCTCGAAACGCTGGCGGGGGATGCCGACCTCAGCAAGTATATCCTCTGATGACGGGCGCGGTGCGCGACGCAGGATCGATGATCGCGCAGATGGGCCCGCGGCTCGACGAGCGGCGCTGGTGCTTCGTTTCGGTCACGCTGGACCGGGCTCCCGAACTGCTGGGCGCGGCGCTGGGCACCTTCCGCGAGGACGAGGGCGTTTCGGCAATCGTGCCTGCGGAACTCGCACCCGACGGTACGCCGGTGTTCGCGCGGATCGTGCTGGAGGTCCTTTCCGACCTCGAGGGCATCGGCCTTACCGCGGCGGTTGCGAGCGCGCTCGCGGAAGCCGGCATCGCCTGCAACATGGTCGCGGCGCTGAACCACGACCATGTCTTCGTACCCGCGGACCGTGCCGAGGAGGCGCTCGCACTTCTCGAACGGCTCGCCGCCGCTCAGGGGTGAGGCGCTAGCCCGATCTCGACGCCGGTCTTGTCGGTCAGCGCGAACTTGTCGACCAGATCCGAACTGGCCCGGTTGAGCCCGCGCACCTGCACGCTGCGGCCGTTGCGGCGCATGCGTTCGACCACCTTGTCGAGCGCGCCGACCGCGCTGATGTCCCAGAAATGCGCCTTGGACACGTCGATGATGACGTGGTCCGCCGGATCGGGCTGGGTGCTTTCGGGGCCGAGCGCGGCTTCGAACCGCTCGACGCTGGCGTAGAATATCTGCCCCTTGGCGCGGTAGATCGCGGTCTCGCCCTCGCGCTCGCGCACGACCTCGAACATGGTCATCACCTTGTGGGTGAAGAACACGCCCGACAGGATCACCCCGGCCAGCACGCCCAAGGCGAGATTGTGGGTGGCGACCACCACGACCACGGTGGTGACCATCACAACCGAGGATTGCCAGGGGTGGCGCGTCATGTTGGGAATCGAGTTCCAGCTGAAGGTCCCGATCGAGACCATGATCATGATCGCCACCAGCGCGGGCATCGGCACCTGGCCGACGAGGTCGCCGAGCAGCGCGAGCAGGATCAGCAGCGCCGCCCCCGCGGTGAAGGTCGACAGCCGCCCGCGTCCACCGCTGGTCACGTTGATGACCGACTGGCCGATCATCGCGCAGCCGCCCATGCCGCCGAACAGGGCCGCGACCACGTTGGCCACGCCCTGGCCCGCGCTCTCGCGACGCTTGTCGCTGCCGGTGTGGGTCATGTCGTCGACGATCTGCGCGGTGAGCAGGCTTTCGAGCAGGCCGACCGCCGCCATGGTCGCCGAATAGGGGGCGATGATGGCGAGCGTCTCCCAGCTCAGCGGCACGTCGGGCAGAGCGAAATAGGGCAGGCCCTGGGGCAGTTCGCCCATGTCGGCGACGGTGTTGACCGGTGCGTGGATCCAGATCGACAGCGCGGTCAGCACCACGATCGCGACCAGCGGGCTGGGGACTGCCGTGGTGAGCCGGGGGAAGAGGTAGATGATCGCCAGCGCGGCCGCGACCATGGCATAGGTTTCCCAGCCCACCCCGGTCAGCTGCGGGAGCTGGGCCATGAAGATCAGGATCGCGAGCGCGTTGACGAAGCCCGTGATGACCGAACGCGAGACGAACTGCATCAGCAGGTCGAGCCGCAGAAACGCCGCCAAGCCCTGGAACACGCCCATCAGGATCGTCGCGGCGAAGAGGTATTCGACCCCGTGATCGCGCACCAGCGGCACGACGACCACGGCCACTGCGGCGGTCGCGGCGGAGATCATGCCCGGCCGCCCGCCGGTAAAGGCGATCACCATCGCGATCGCGACCGAGGCGTAGAGGCCGACGCGCGGGTCGACCCCGGCGATGATCGAGAAGCCGATCGCTTCGGGAATGAGCGCGAGCGCGACGACGAGACCGGCCAGCATGTCGGCGCGGATGTTGGAAAACCAGTCGCGGTGAATCGCGCTGCGATCGAGCATGGTCAGGTCCTGCAAGGTTTTGGGGAGCGCGCGCGGGCGCACTGAAAAGTGGTGCCGCCTATGGACTATGTTGCAGCGCAGCACAAGGGCGCCCCCCCTCTGTGCGACCCGTTACGCCTCCTCGTGATTCTCCGCCTGCTGCCGCGCCCACATCTCCGCATAGAGCCCGCGCGCCGCGAGCAATTCGCGATGTGACCCGCTTTCCGCAAGGCGGCCGTGCTCGAGCACGAGAATGCGGTCGGCATCGGCAATGGTCGAAAGGCGGTGCGCAATCGCGAGTGTGGTGCGATGCTCCGAAACCCGGCGCAGCGTCGCGAGGATCGCCTGTTCGGTGCGGCTGTCGAGAGCGCTGGTCGCTTCGTCGAGCAGCAGGATCGGCGGATCCTTGACCAGCGTCCGGGCGATCGCCACGCGCTGTTTCTCGCCCCCGGAAAGCTTCAGGCCGCGCTCGCCGACCTCGGTGTCGAAACCTTCCGGCAGGCGCTCGATGAAAGGCAGGATCGCAGCGTCGCGCGCGGCAGCGGCCACGTCGTCGCGCGTCGCCCCGTCGCGGCCATAGGCGATGTTGTAGCCGATCGTGTCGTTGAACAGCACGCTGTCCTGCGGCACGATGCCGATCGCCGCGCGCAGGCTTTGCTGCGTGACCCGGGCGATGTTCTGCCCGTCGATCGTGATGCGTCCGGACCAGGGGTCGTAGAAGCGGAACAGGAGCCGCCCGATCGTGCTTTTGCCCGCGCCTGACGGCCCAACGATGGCGACGTGCGCTCCGGCGGGCACCTCGAAGCTGAGGCCATGGAGGATTTCTCGGTCCTCTTCGTAGCCGAAGCGCACCTCCTCGAAGGCCAGCGTCGGGCGCCGCACGACAAGCGCGGGGGCGCCGGGCGCGTCCTTCACCTCGGCCTCGGTATCGATCAGGCGAAACATCTGCGCCATGTCGATCAGCCCTTGCCGCACGGTGCGATAGACCATGCCGAGCATGTCGAGCGGGCGGAAGAGCTGGGTGAGATAGGTGTTGACCAGCACCAGATCGCCGGTGGTGAGCGCGCCGTTGCTCCACTGCCACACGGTGAAGCCCATCGCGCCGCCCATCAGCAGGTTCATGATCAGCGCCTGGCTGATGTTGAGCAGGCCGAGCGAATTCTCGCTCTTCACCGCTGCCTCGGCGAAAGCGCGCGCGGTATCGGCGTAGCGCTCGCGCTCGCGCTCTTCCGCGCCGAAGTACTTGACCGTTTCGTAGTTGAGCAGGCTGTCGACCGAGCGGGCGAGGGCGGTGCCGTCAAGCTCGTTCATCCGCCGCCGCAGATCGTTGCGCCATTCGGTGATCTTGCGCGTGACGGCAACATAGGCGCCCACGGTCAGCGCGGTCGCGGCGACCAGTTCCCAGCCGAAGTTGAGATAGAAGATTACCCCCACCGCGGTCAGCTCGAGCGCGGTGGGGGCGATGTTGAAGAGCAGGAAATAGAGCATCACGTCGATGCTCTTGGTCCCGCGATCGATGGTCTTGGTCACCTCGCCCGTGCGGCGCGAGAGATGGAAGCGCAGCGAGAGCCGGTGAAGCCGGGTGAAGGTGTCCTCGGCCAGTTGGCGGGTGGCGTCCTGCCCGACCCGCTCGAAGGTGATGTTGCGGAGATTGTCGAAGGTCACCGCGGCGAGACGCCCGGCGGCATAGGCGATGACGAAGGCCAGCGCGACCATCGCCGCCTCGTTGGCGGGAGTGGTCATCGAGTCGATCGCCCGCTTGTAGGCGAAGGGCAGCGCCAGCGTGGTCGACTTGGCGAGCAGGACGAAACCCATCGCGCCGACGATTCGCCGCTTGAGCTGCGGTTTGTCGGCCGGCCAGAGATAGGGAAGGAAGCGCCGGATGGTGGCCCAGCCTTCGGGGTCGGTCGGCGACTGCGTGCTGGAGTGATCGGGTGGCATCGTCGCCGACCCTTGGAGCGTGCGGCGGGGCGAGGCAAGCCGCATGCGTGCCGGCCCGAGCGCAGAAAGGCCGGCTAGGGGCCCGGTGGCCGCCCGGTGAACATCGCCCGGGCCCGCGATGGATCCGCCTTGCCGGGGATGTCGAACAGGACCTGCTGCCGCGCGAAGTCGATCGCCACACGGTCGAAGACGCGCATGTTGGCGATGCCGAGGATCAGCGCCGGGCGCCGATCAAGGCCGAGCGCATGAAAGGTGGGGCTGTCGGTAAAGCCGATCGGGACATTGCCCATGGACAGGTCACCGATTGCCAGATTGCGCACATAGGACAGGTCGCTGACCACGCGCACGCCATGAACGTCGGTCGCACTGATCTCGCCCTGCGCACGCGCCCGCAGCTTGCGCAACAGCGCGCGATTGCCCGTGCTGCCCTGGGCGCCGGTGTCGATGATCACGGAGATGCGTATGTCGTCGACGGTCGCATCGGTGATCACCATCTGGCCCAGCTTCCTGCGGGCGCGGACGATGATCTCGTAGCCCGAATTCCCTCCCAGACTCGCCGCATCTGCCACCCGCATCCGCTCGTCGCGAAAATCGATCAGCACGCGCAGGTCCTGCAGACTGTCGAGCCCGAGTATCCCGTCGGCGCCTATATTGCCGGCATGCAGCAGCGGCGAGAGCAGCCCGGTGATGGAGCGGTCGGCAAAGCTCAACTCGTCGACCTCGACCATATCGACCCGCTGCGCGCTGCCGATGGCGACGAGCATGGCCTGTCCCCGCCGCGGCAGCGCGAGCCTTTCGGCAATATCATGCGATACCACCGTCGCCTGAGCCCCCGTATCGACCAGAAAGCGATAGGGGCCATTGCCGCCGATCGTTACCGGTATCGTCAGCCGCTCGTAGCGGTCGCGATCGAGGGCCTGGTCTGCGATCGCCGCTTCCGCGTCGTCATCGACCCCGGGCGGCTCCTGCGCGGTGGCGGGCGCCGCCAGCGCCAGCCACGCGGCGATGGGAGTCAACCGGAAGAGCGGACTTCGGATCATGTCGTCCATCCCAAGGATCTGTCGCCAGAATACCACGACCCGGCGGTCGCACAAAACGAGTCGCGGATGATTGCGGCCGGCCCTCGTCGCGCTATATGCCCAGCAAGTCGAGATTGCGCGGACATCCTATGACCGACGACAGCTGCCGGGTCCTCGTGACGGTCCTGGCCCACAACGAAGAGCGACGGATCGCCGCCTGCCTCGACAGCCTGCCGCCGGGCGAAAGCGACGTGCGGGTCGCGGTCGTCGTCAACGGCAGCAGCGATGCCACCGCGGAGATCGTGCGCGGTTACCGCGAGCGCGGGGTCGAACTGGTCGAATATGCGCAGGGCGGCAAGTCGCGCAGCTGGAACCGCTTCATCATCGACGCGGCTCCACGGGCCGCGACCTATGTCTTCGTCGACGGTGACGCCGAGCTGGTGCCGGGGTCCGTCGCGGCGCTGGAACGCTGCCTCGCGGCGCATCCGCAGGCCAATGCCGCCTCCGCTCCGCCTATGAACGGGCGCAATGCGGCCCATTATCGCAAGCTGATGGCGGAAGAGGCCGGGCTGTTCGGCGATTGCTACGCCCTGCGCGGCGCTTTCGTCGAGCGCCTTCGTGCCAGCGGAATCCGCCTGCCCGACGACCTTATCGGCGACGATGGCCTGATCGCGGCGCTCGCGCATACCGATCTCGGCAGCGATGCCGACTGGCGCAGCGAACGGGTGGTCGGCTGCCTCGAGGCAGGCTTCTATTGCGTCCCCAATGCCCTGACCTCGCTCGGCCTGCGCCAGCAGGCGAAGCGCATGACCAATTATGCGCTGCGGCGATTCCAGAATCGGATCATCACCTCCATCATGCGCTCGCACGGCCCGCAGGGCCTGCCCCGGGTCATGGCCGAAACCTACCCGGCCTGGTTGGGCCGGCTGGCGCCGCGCCTCAATCCGCTATGGTACTGGTTCGACCGTCAGGCATTGAAACGGATGCGGGCGGCGGCAGCGGATCGCTCGGCGTCCGCCTGAGCATTGCCAGGCTCTGGCGCACCACGTCGGGCCAGGCGAGGAACAGGATCGCGCAATAGGTCGCGGCGCCTGCAAGTCCGAGGATGACGAGTGTCGCCACGGGGCCGATGTCGGACGGCAGTACGAGCCGCAGCGCCGCGACCACTCCCGCCATCGCCAGGCAGGCCGCGGCCGGGGGCAGGGCTGCCAGCAGCAGGCGCCGCAGCGGCAGCTTGATCTGCGGCAGCGTCAGCGCCAGCGTAAAGGCGAGCAGGAGGGGTGCCGCCACCCACCACGCCCTGACCAGTCCCTGCGCTCCGAACTGAACGCCGATCAGGAAGGATGTGGCGAAGACCGCCGCCCCGGCCATGCTGGTGGCGAGGTAGATGCGTTCCTTGCCCGTCGCGGTCACGGTGGGCGAGCAGATGATCTGCACCGCCATCAGCGGCATCACCAGCGCGAGGCCGGAGACGATGGGTGCCATGCCGGTCCACTTCTCTCCGAACACCACCAGGATCGCTTCGGGGGCGGTCAGCGACAGCCCGATGTAGATCGGCGAGACGACCAGCAGCACGCTCTGCATCGTCCGCTCGAAATAGGGGCCCAGGCTGCGCCCGGCCTTGTGCAGTTCCGAATAGGCGGGAAAGGCGACGTCGTTGAGCGGCGGGATGAAGCGCCCGGTGACGATCAGCGTCAGGAACAGGGCCTCGGAATAGAGGCCCAGCTGGTGGACGCTGAAGACGTGCCCGGCGATGAAGATGTCGCTCTGGCTCTGCACGATCCAGAACAGCTGGCACAATGTCAGCGCGCCGCCGAAGCCGACCATGCGGCCCGCTCCCCTGAGGTCGAAGACGGGGCGCACCCACAGCCGCGCCGCCACGCACATGATCACCGCGCGCACCGCATAGCCGGCGATCGGCGCATAGATCAGCGCCCAGACGCCGAAGCCGAGCCAGGCCAGCGCCAGTGCGGTAACCGCGGCGACGATCGCCGAGACGAGGTTGGCGATTCCCTGGCCGCGGAATTCGAGCCGCCGCGCCAGCAATGCGGTGGGCAGGGCGGTGAAGGGGATCGCGAGGAAGATCAGCGCCTGGACGCGCAGCAGCGCCGCCACATCGGGCTGGCCGTAATAGGCGGCGGCGAGCGGGGCGATCAGCAACTGGATCAGCGCCAGCGCGCCATTCGTGAGGAGCAGGAGCGCGAAGGCCTGGCCGATCTCGCGGTCGTCCACCTTCTCGGCCTGGATCAGCGAACTGGCGAAGCTCCAGCCATTGAGGAAGTTGAGCGCGGTGACCACCACCTGGCTCATCGCGAAGAGGCCGTAGTCGGACGGATCGAGCAGGCGCACCACCATCACCGTGGATCCCCAGGTGATGAACTGCGCCACCAGCTGGCTGCCCCAGCGCCACGCGAGCGCGCTGCGCACGCGCGCGCCAAATCCTTCTGGTGCTTCCTGTTCGCCGGCCCCGTCGATCGTCATGACCGGGTGCTAGGCGCGATTCGCGCCGAAGGCGAGCCGCGAGATTCGCGTTTTTCGGGGGAATCGCAGCGGTGATTCACGCCGCCTCGCCCGGCTGCGGTTGCTCGATACCGCGCCGCCCTTTATGCAGTGCGGCAGCGAGTATGCCGTGAACCGCGGGTTTCCGCCATTTTGCCGCCCGGTCGCAACAAAACTGCAAAAAGCCATTGACGGTTGGGAGGGTCGCGCCTAGATGGCCCTCACCGACGCGGCGCTGACGGTTTCGACTGCCTGCTGCGATGGTCGCCAGATAGAGATGGATAGCCGGTCCCCCGGTGTTAAA
>NZ_JBLYYF010000039.1:0-221763 GCF_048550555.1 Qipengyuania sp.
GGGCCGGTCAGTGCGCGGCCCTGGCGCCGGTCGAGCGCGTAGGCCACCGCATTCTGGTACGCGACCTCGGCCTGGCTCAACCCCTGGATGCCGACGCCGAGGCGCGCGGCATTCATCATGATGAACATGGCGGCGAGACCCTTGTTCTCCTCGCCGACCATCCAGCCCGTCGCGCCGTCGTAATTGAGCACGCAGGTGGAGTTCGCATGGATGCCCATCTTGTGCTCGATCGAGCCGCACATCACGCCGTTGCGCTCGCCTGGCGAGCCATCCTCGTTGACCAAGAACTTGGGCACCACGAAGAGCGAGATGCCCTTGGTGCTGTCCGGCGCGCCCGGCGTCTTCGCGAGCACGAGATGGATGATGTTCTCGCTCATGTCATGCTCGCCGGCCGAGATGAAGATCTTGGTGCCGGTGATCGCATAGGAGCCGTCGCTATTGGGCACGGCCTTGGTCCGGATCATGCCGAGATCGGTGCCGCAATGCGGCTCGGTCAGGTTCATGGTACCGGTCCATTCGTTCGACACCATCTTGGGCAGGTACATTTCCTTCTGTTCCTGGCTGCCCTTGGCAATCAGCGCCGAGATCGCGCCATTGGTGAGGCCGGGATACATGCCGAAGGCCTGGTTGGCGGAGGAGATGAATTCCTCCATCACGAAGCCGAGCACGTGGGGAAGCCCCTGCCCGCCGAACTCCTCGGGCTGCGCGAGCGTGCCCCAGCCTGCTTCGCGGAACTTGTCGAAGGCCTGCTTGAACCCCTTGGGCGTGGTGACCGAGCCGTCATCGTTGCGCGTGCAGCCTTCCTGGTCACCCGGCAGGTTGAGCGGGGCGAGGACTTCGGAGCAGAACTTGCCACCTTCGTTGATCACCGCGTCGGTCACGTCGGTGCTCGCCATCTCGAAGCCCGGCAGATTGCCGTAGCCGGCGAGGTCGAGCAGCTCGTTGACGATGAAACGGGTGTCGCGGGTGGGCGCGGTGTAGCTGGGCATCTGCGTGTCCTTGGGTCTGGGTTTGGCCGGCATTCCGCCGGTGGAAGGCTAGTCAGTCGGAATCGAGATTTTCGATGTGGTCGATGAATTCGGTGAGTTCGTGAATCGAACTGTCGATGTCGTCGCGCTGTTCCTTGAGCTTGGCGACATGCGCCTTGCACTTCTCGACCGTCACGCGGCGCTGTTCGACGCGCCCGTCACCGAGGTCGTAAAGGTCGATCATCTCGCGGATCTCGGTCAGCGAGAAACCGACGTTCTTGGCGCGCATGATCCAGGCGAGACGGGCGCGGTCGCGCTTGGAATAGATGCGCGTGAGGCCGATCCGTGACGGTGCGATCAGCCCCTCGTCCTCGTAGAAGCGCAGCGCGCGGGCAGTGCAGCCGAATTCGCTCGTCAGGTCCGAGATCGAATATTGTTCGCGGCCGAGCTCGTCGGGTCGCTCGATATGGGCGCCGGCGTGGCGGCGGTCGCCATTCTCGGCGGCAAAGTCCTTGGGCAGCGGCTGGGTCATGCACTGCACATAATCGCACGTTTACGTAAGCGTCAAGTCTTGACGGGTTGGAGAACACCGTCTTCCAGCCGACGATAGAAACAGCTCGACGCACCCGTATGGCAGGTCGGCCCCGCCGGTCGACAGACCAGCAGCAGCGCATCCTGATCGCAATCGACGAGGATATCCTCCACCGAGAGAACGTGGCCCGAGCTTTCGCCCTTCTTCCACAGCCTTCCGCGCGACCGCGAATGGAAATGCGCGAAACCGGTCTCGCGCGTGGCGGCGAGTGCCTCGGCATCCATGAAGCCGAGCATCAACACATCCCGGGTCTCGTGGTGCACGACGATTGCGCTCAGCAGCCCCTTGTCGTCGAACTTCGGCATGAACCTTGTGCCCGCCTCGCGCTCGTTCACACCACTCACCATATTACCTTTCGCCTTGAACTCGGCGGCCACACTTGTTGCATGATAACCACAAAGTCGACCCAAAATCAGGCTGCCCCGCAAATGCTTGTTTGTTCGGAACGCCATTTAAGCGACACATGCCTCCGCAGGCACGTGAAGCCTGCCCACCGGAGCAGGTGCCAAAAGAGCGCCAGGTTCAGGGGGTCACGGATCCGCTGCCGCGATCGAGGGTTTACGCGGCGCATCCGGTAACGATGAGGGATGGACCCATGGTGCATGCTGGGGGGCTGCACCGACGCCGAAAGGCAGGTCCGGTTATATTCGTCACGTGGCGCCCGGGATCGCAAGGTCCCGGGCGTTTCGTTTTCAAGTCAGACGTCGAGTGCCTCGTCGAGGACGCGGGCAAAGCAGGCGATGGTGACCCTGGCCGCGCCGCCGCGCTTGAGTGCACGGACGCAGCTGTCGGTGGTCGCCCCGCTGGTCAGCACGTCGTCGACCAGCACTATGTCTCGGCCATCAATGAGGTTGGCGCGGCGCGGATTGAGCGCGATCGCTCCCGACAGGGCCCGTGCGCGCGCTTTCTTGCCGAGCCCGCCGAGTGCGGGCGTGGGCTTGGCCCTCACCAATGCATCGACGCAGAGCCCTCCATGCCCGAGCTGCTGCAACTCGCGAGCGAGCAGCGCCGCCTGGTTGAACCCGCGCCGCCACAGGCGCCAGCGATGGAGCGGGACGGGGACGATCAGACGATCGGGATCGGCCGCAGACAATCGTGCGGCGATCAGGCGGGCCAGCATCGGTGCCAGGGCGATCCGGCGACCGTGCTTGAAGGCAAGCACCAGCTGGCGCGAGACATCGGTGTAAAGCGTGCCCGCGGCAATCCCGTCGTGCCGTGGTGGCTGGGCCAGGCAGGGCGCGCAGATCGCGCCGGCTCCCGGACCGCCCTCGCCGAAAGGGCGCTGGCACGCGGCACAGCCCGGCTCACCCGGAATGACCAGCCCTTCCCAGCAGCCGGCGCACAAGCCGCCCTGCTGCGCGACGCCGCCACCGCAGGCTGGGCAGCGCGGCGGGAAGACGAAATCGATCAGCGGCGCAAGGCTGTCGGCGAGGAGGCGGCTTGTCGACACCTTCGCAGGCTGCACCGCTTGCGCCGGGCTGGCAAGCGCGGCAGGGGCTCTGCCATGGCCCAGCAAGCCCCGCCCCGCATCTTCTCGCGCCGCCGCCGGATCGCCGGCCTACGCCGGGCGCGGGTCCGCCAGGCGCATCGCAATGCCGCCCGCTACATCCTCGACGACATGGTCGAAGACGTGCTCGACCGGCTCGAATTCGTCCGCATGAACCCGCGGCGCGTGCTCGTCGTCGGCGACTGGACCGGGACGCTCGCGCTGTCGCTGCGCGGTGCGGGGGCGCAGGTCGAGGAGGAGGATGTCGCCTCGCTCGACGAGGAGTCGCCGATCGCCGGGGCGCCCTACGATCTCGTGGTCAGCCTCGCCTCGCTCGACCGGGTCAACGACCTGCCCGGTGCGCTGCTCCATATCCGCAACGCGCTGGCCGAGGGCGGCATGATGATCGCCAGCTTCCTCGGCACCGGCAGCCTGTCCAATTTGCGCCGCGCCATGCTGGCGGCGGAGCCCGACCGGCCCGCGGCACGGATGCATCCGCTGGTCGACAACCAGGCCGCCGCGGCGCTGCTGCAGCGTGCCTTGTTCAAGCGCCAGGTGGTCGACAGCCGGACGCTGACGGTATCCTTCGGCTCGCTCGACCGGTTGGTCTCGGACCTGCGCGACCAGGCCCTCGGCGGCGCGCTGGCGAGCGCCCCGCCCGCGCTCGGCAAGGCTGCGCTCGAACGCGCCGAAACCGCCTTCCGCAAGACCGCCAACACCAAGGGTCGCGTCCTCGAAAGTTTCGAGATCCTGACCCTGACTGGCTGGAAGGACTAAGCTTTCAAACTCGCCTGCGCCGCTGCGAGGCGCGCGATCGGCACGCGGTAGGGCGAAGCGCTGACGTAGTCGAGCCCGGTCGCCTCGCAGAACGCGATGCTCGCCGGGTCGCCGCCATGTTCGCCGCAGATCCCGAGCTTGAGCCCGTCGCGCGTCGCCCGCCCCCGCTCGACGGCGAGTTCGACCAGCTGGCCGACGCCGTCGACATCGAGGCTGACGAAAGGATCGCGGGCGAAGATGCCCTTCTCGACATAGGTCGTCAGGAAGCGGCCGGCATCGTCGCGGCTCACCCCGAGCGTGGTCTGGGTGAGGTCGTTGGTGCCGAAGCTGAAGAACTCGCCGACTTCGGCGATCTCGCCCGCCATCAGCGCTGCCCGCGGCAGCTCGATCATCGTCCCGACGAGATATTCAAGCGTGGTTCCGGTGGCCGCGAACACCTCCTGCGCCACGCGGTCGACGACGTCCTTGAGCAGTTCGAGCTCGCGCCGCGTCGCCACCAGTGGAATCATGATCTCGGGCACTGGCGCTTCACCGCTGCCCTGCGCCACCTGGCAGGCCGCCTCGAAGATCGCGCGCGCCTGCATCTCGTAGATCTCGGGATAGGTGATCCCGAGTCGGCACCCGCGATGGCCGAGCATGGGGTTGAATTCGTGCAGCTCGCCCGCGCGGCGGCGCAGCTTCTCGATCGGGACGCCGGTCGCCTCGGCCAGCTCCTCGAACTCGGCATCACCGTGCGGCAGGAATTCGTGGAGCGGCGGGTCGAGCAGGCGGATCGTGCAGGGCAGCCCCGCCATCACCTCGAAGATGGTGACGAAGTCGCTGCGCTGCTCGGGCAGCAGCTTGTCGAGCGCGGCGCGGCGGCCGGCCTCGCTGTCGGCGAGGATCATCTCGCGCACCGCGCTGATCCGGCCCGCGTCGAAGAACATGTGCTCGGTGCGGCACAGCCCGATCCCCTCGGCGCCGAACTGGCGCGCCATGCGGCATTCGGTCTCGGTCTCGGCATTGGTGCGCACACGCATGCGACGGTGCTTGTCGGCCCATTCCATCAGCGTGCCGAAATCGCCCGCCAGTTCGGGCTCGATGGTTGCGACCTCGCCCGCCATGACCTGGCCGTTGGCACCGTCGATGGTGATGACATCGCCCTCGGAAAGCTCGCGATTGCCGATGGTTAGCGTCCGCCCTTCGCGCGAAATCGAGACCTGCGAGGCACCCGAGACGCAAGGCCGGCCCATGCCGCGCGCGACCACGGCGGCGTGGCTGGTCATGCCGCCGCGCGCAGTGAGGATTCCGGTGGCGGCGTGCATGCCGTGAATGTCCTCGGGGCTGGTTTCGACGCGTACCAAGATGACCTTCTCGCCCCGCCCTGCCCAGGTCTCGGCAGTGTCGGCATCGAGCACGATCTTGCCGCTCGCCGCGCCGGGCGATGCCGGCAGGCCGGTGGTCAGCACGTCGCGCGGCGCATCGGGATCGAGCGTCGGATGGAGCAGCTGGTCCAATGCCATCGGGTCGACGCGCAGGATGGCGGTCTTCTCGTCGATCAGCCCCTCGCCGACCATGTCGACCGCCATCTTGAGCGCGGCCTTGGCGGTGCGCTTGCCGTTGCGCGTCTGAAGCAGCCACAGCGTGCCCTGCTGCACGGTGAACTCGATGTCCTGCATGTCGGCGTAGTGCCGCTCGAGCAGCTCGAACAGGCGCGCCAGCTCGGCAAAGGCCTCGGGCATCGCCTCTTCCATGCTCGGCTTGTCGGCTCCCGCCGCCTCGCGCCGCGCCTTGGTGAGGTATTGCGGCGTGCGGATCCCGGCGACCACGTCCTCGCCCTGTGCATTGACCAGCCATTCGCCGTAATAGGCCTTCTCGCCGGTCGAGGGATCGCGGGTGAAGGCGACGCCGGTGGCGCTGGTATCGCCCATATTGCCGAACACCATCGCCTGCACGTTGACCGCGGTGCCCATGTCATGCGGAATGTCGTTGAGGCGGCGGTAGATCTTGGCGCGGTCGGTGTCCCAGCTGTCGAACACGGCGGCGATCGCACCCCACAGTTGCTCGACCGGGTCCTGCGGGAACGGCGCGCCCAGTTCCTGCTGAACGATCGCCTTGTATTCTGCGACCAACGCCTTCCACTCCCCGGCGCTCAATTCGGTATCGGCGTAATAGCCCTGTTCTTCCTTGGCGATTTCGAGCGCTTCCTCGAACAGGCCGTGATCGACGCCGAGCACCACGTCGCCATACATCTGGATGAAGCGGCGATAGCTGTCCCAGGCGAAGCGTTCGTCGCCGCTGGTCCTCGCCAGCCCCTCGACGGTCTCGTCGTTGAGGCCGAGGTTGAGGACGGTGTCCATCATGCCGGGCATGGAGATCGCCGCGCCCGAGCGGACCGAGACGAGCAGCGGGTCGGCGGCATCGCCGAAGCCCTTGCCGACGGTTTTCTCGACATGCTTCAGCGCCTCGGCGACGTCGCTGCGCAGCTTGTCGGAGAAATCCGAGCCGCCCGCGAGATATTTGAGGCATTCCTCGGTCGCGATGGTGAAGCCCGGTGGGACCGGCAGGCCGATGCTCGCCATTTCGGCGAGGTTGGCGCCCTTGCCGCCGGTAACGGTCTTGTCCTTCTGTCGTGCATTCGTATGCGGGGCATCGCCGCCGAAGGTGAAGACCGTATCGTTCATCGTGTCCCTTCCGGGGTGACGAAGGTTACACCCCGTCACCCGATCAAAATCTTACAAGCCACTGAATTCCGGCACCCTTTGGCAAGGTGACGGACAGTGGCGCGGGCGCGAAATCAGCCCTCGATGCGGCTGAAATCGGCCACTTTGTGCACTGCAGCACGGAAGGCCGCAAGCAGGTCGAGCCGGTTGGCCCGCTTCATTTCTTCATCCGCGTTTACCGTCACTTCATCGAAGAAGCGGTCGATCGGTGCGCGCAGCGAAGCGAGCGCCGCCATCGCTTGCGCGAAGTCTTCCGCCTCAATGGCTCGCGCCGCCGCCGGTTCCGACTGTGCCAGCGCATCCATCAGCGCCTTTTCGGCCGGTTCGGGCGTGTAGGAAAGCTGTTTCGCGTGGCGCTCGGCCATCTTGGCGTCGATCACCGCCTTCATGTCGGGATCGTCGACCAGCGCCAGCGGGTCTTCTTCGCCGGTACGGGCAATTTCACCCTCGACGCCGAGCCAGTCTTCCTTCTTGAGGATATTGGCGGCGCGCTTGTAGCCGGCGAGGAGGTTGGTGCCGTCTTCGCTGTCCAGGAACGCGGCGAGCGCGCGGGCGCGAGCTTCGACTCGGTCTAGGCAGCCGTCAGTTTCGGAACCTTCTTCCCAAGCCCGCGAAGCCTGAATGAAGTCGTGACGGACACCTTCATCTTTGAGCTGTACGCCAAGTCGCTCAAAGAGGAAGTCAGCGACGCGAAGTCCGTGGATTCCGTCGAAGGGTTCACCCCAAGCCTGTGCAGCGCTCTGCAAATGGATTCGCAGGTCGTTCGCGCGCACAAGGCTCAAATACGCCAAGCCAGCACGGCGTAGGGCGAATGGATCCTTTGACCCCGTAGGCAGCAAATCGACTTTGAAAAATGAAAGAAGGTTGTCGAGCTTGTCAGCCAAACTAACCGCCACCGTCACCGGCGCGGTCGGCACTTCATCGCCCTGCCCCACCGGCTTGTAGTGATCGCGGATGGCGTCGGCGACTTCGTCGGGCAGTCCCTCGGCGCGGGCGTAGTAGCCGCCCATCAGGCCTTGCAGTTCGGGAAACTCGCCGACCATTTCGGTGACGAGATCGGCCTTGGCGAGCCGCGCAGCCTGTTCGGCCCAGTCCGCCAGTTGCTTTTTCGTCACCCCGGCCCCCGAGCCCGGGTTGTGCTTGTCTTCTGCGGCGCCGGAGGAAGCACCACCCCGGATCAAGTCCGGGGTGACGATATCGGATTCCACCAGCCAGCGCGCAAGCTTGGCGACGCGGTCGACCTTGTCGGCGACGGTGCCGAGCTTTTCGTGGAAAGTGATCCGTTCGAGGCCCTTGGCGTGCTCGGCGAGCGTCTTCTTGCGGTCGACGTCCCAGAAGAAGCGCGCGTCGGAGAGGCGGGCGGCGAGGACCTTGCGGTTGCCGTCGACCACGCGCGCGCCGCCGTCTTCAGCCTCGATATTGGCGGTGCAGATGAAGGCGTTGGCGAGTTCGCCCTGCGCATCCTCGCAGACGAAATACTTCTGGTTCACGCGCGCGGTGAGCTGGATCGTCTCGGGCGGGACCTCGAGAAAATCCTCCTCGAAGCGGCCGAGCAGCGGCACGGGCCATTCGGTGAGGCCGGCGTTCTCGATCACCAGCCCCTCGTCCTCGACGAGCTCAAGTCCGGCATCGGAGGCGACCTTGGCGGCGCCTGTGCGGATAATGTCCTGCCGCTCCGCATGGTCGACGATGACATGCCCCGCGCGGAGCTTCATCGCGTAGTCGTCGGCATTGCCGATGGTGATGTCGCCCGAGTGGTGGAAACGATGACCGAGCGTGACCGAACCCGAGGTGACGCCATGCACCTCGCATTCGACCACTTCGTCACCCAGCAGCGCGACGATGCCCGACAGCGGACGCACCCAGCGCAGCGACTCGGTGCTGATCGAAGCGGCGCCCCAGCGCATCGACTTGGGCCAGGAGAAATCGCGGACGATCGCGGGGATCGCCTCGGCGAGCAGGTCCCTGGTCGCCCGACCGGGCACGTTCTTCACCGCGAAGTAGGTTTCCCGCCCCTTCACGTCGCGCACTTCCAGATCGGCACGATCGACGCCCGCCTTGCGGCAGAAGCCGTCGAGCGCCTGATCGGGCGCACCGACCGGCGGGCCTTTCAGTTCCTCGCTCACGGCTTCGGTCGCCTCCGGCAGTCCGCGAGCAATCAGCGCGAGGCGGCGCGGGGTCGACCAGACGGTGATCTCCCCTGCCGCAACACCGGCAGACTCAAGCTCGCGGCGGAACAGCTTTTCCAGCTCGGCGCGCGCGCCAGCCTGCATGCGGGCGGGAATTTCTTCGCTGCGCAATTCGAGGAGGAAGTCGCTCATTGCCCAGCCCCCTCGTCATTGCGAGGAGCGGCAGGCGACGCGGCAATCCACGAAGTGCGGAACTGGATTGCTTCGCTACGCTCGCAATGACGGATCATGGGTTGGATGGTCACACTCATTTCGACCACTCCGGATATTTTGCGGCCCAGGCGGGCGCTTCCTTGGCCATATGCGCTTCGCAGGCGCCGCGCGCGAGGTCGCGGACGCGGCCCATGTAGCTGGCGCGTTCCTGCACGCTGATGACGCCGCGCGCCTGCAGCAGGTTGAAGATGTGGCTCGCCTCGACCGCCTGCTCGTAGGCCGCGATCGGGACATTGGCGTCGAGCGCGTTGCGGCACTCGGCCTCGGCCTTGTTGAACAGGTCGAACAGCGCATCGGTCTCGGCGATTTCGAAGTTCCACTTCGACATCTGCTTCTCGTTCTCGAGGAAGACATCGCCATAGCTCACGCCGCGATCGTTGAACGCGAGGTCGTAGACGTTGTCGACGCCCTGGATGTACATGGCGAGGCGTTCGAGCCCGTAGGTCAGCTCGCCCGCGACCGGCTTGCAGTCGAAGCCGCCCATCTGCTGGAAATAGGTGAACTGCGTGACTTCCATGCCGTCGCACCAGACTTCCCAGCCCAGCCCCCAGGCGCCGAGCGTGGGCGATTCCCAGTCGTCCTCGACGAAGCGGATGTCGTGCTTCAAGGGATCGATCCCGATGACGCGCAGGCTTTCGAGGTAGAGGTCCTGGATGTCCGCGGGGCTCGGCTTGAGGATTACCTGGTACTGGTAATAATGCTGCAGCCGGTTGGGGTTCTCGCCATAACGGCCGTCGGTCGGGCGGCGGCAGGGCTGGACGAAGGCCGCGTTCCACGGCTCGGGCCCCAATGCGCGCAGCGTGGTCGCGGTGTGGAAGGTGCCCGCGCCCATGCGCATGTCGTAGGGCTGGAGGATGAGGCATCTCTGCGCGCTCCAGAAATCGTGCAGCGCGAGGATCATGTCCTGGAAGGAATTTTGCGGATTGCGGTCCATGGCGGCGGGCAATGGCGCAAGCGCGAAACGGGGTCAATCCTGCGAAGATGCGAAGTTGGATGACATGCATGCATGACTTTTAGTAAAGGGTGTTTGACATTGGAAAGCATGCTTGACATAGGGTGCGGGCCGCTGACCCCCGTCAGGGCCGAAATCACTGCTGACAAATCCGTCGGCACAAGTAAGGAACCATGTTCATGAAATTGTCCGCCACCCACTTCGCCTGGCTCCCTGCCGCTGCGCTCCTGCTGCAGGGCTGCGCGACGGCATCCGACAGCGAGCTGGCCTCCGCTCCGACGCCCACCGTCGCGCAGCAGCAGCCGGCCGAGCGCGCCGGCCCTGCCCTGTGGAAGGTCGCCGACGAAGACACCACGATCTACCTCTTCGGGACCGTCCACGCGCTGCCCAAGGGCACCGAATGGTACGGCGGCCCGATCGAGAATGCCCTCTCCGGAGCGGACGAGCTCATCACCGAAATCCCCGCCTCGGCGGCGCAGGACCCGGCGGCGCAGCAGATGGTCATGAGCAAGGCCATGCTGCCGCAGGGCGAGACCCTGCGCGACCAGCTCAGCGACGAGGATCGCGCAAGCTACGAGGCGGCGCTCGGCACGCTCGGCATGCCGCCCGCAGCCTTCGACGCCTTCGAACCGTGGTTCGCCGGCATGAACCTGGGGGTCCTTCCGCTGATGAAGGAAGGCTATTCCGCCGAAAGCGGTGTCGAGGCGATGATCGACAAGCTGGCCCCCGCCGATGCGAAACGCGCCGGGCTGGAGTCGCTCGACGACCAGATCAATCTCTTCGACGGCCTGCCCGAGGACTCGCAGATCGCCTTCATGATGGTCGCGGCGGACAATATCGACCAGATCGCGCCGCTGATGAAGCGCATGGTGGCCGAGTGGATGGAGGGCGATGCCGACGGCCTCGCCGAGCTGATGAACCAGGGCCTGACCGATCAGGTGCTCGCCGACGCGCTGCTCTTTGATCGCAACGCGCGCTGGGCCGACTGGATCGACACGCGGCTCGACACCCCGGGCACGGTCTTCCTCGCGGTCGGAGCAGGTCATCTCGCCGGTTCGCGCAGCGTGCAGGACTATCTCGCCGGTCGCGGCCTGACCGTGACACGCCTCCAGTAATTGTCCCGCTGGCGGTCGGGCGGAAATCCAATCTTGCCAAGCGCTTCAAACAATGCAGGGAAGCGAGCGTGACCGCCCGCTCGCTCTCCTCCCTCTGCCTCGCCCTGGCGCTGCTGCTCGCCGCCTGCGGCAAGCAGGCCGACAATGCCAAGCCCGAAGGCCCCTATCCCGCCTTGTGGGAGATCACCGACAGCAAGGGCACGGTCGAGGGCTGGATGTTCGGCACGATCCACGCCCTGCCCGACGACACCAAATGGCGCTCGCCCAGGCTCGACGGCATTCTCGGCAAGGCCGACATGCTGGTGGTCGAGGTTGCCAATCTCGAGGACAGCGCCGAGCTTTCGAAAATCTTCGAGCAGATGGCCTTCGACCGCCCCGCCGGCCCGATCGCGCAGCGGATCGATCCGGACCTGACCGACGAATTCGAGACGCTGCTGGTCAGGGCCAAGGTCCGCCGCGCCTATTTCGATCCGATGGAAAGCTGGGCCGCCGCGCTGGCGCTGGCGCAGGTGGCGCAGTCGGCCAAGTCCGAAAACGGCGCCGACCGCGCGCTGCTGGCGGCCTTCGACAAGCGCGAGGTGGTCGAACTGGAGGGCGCCCGCGGGCAACTCGAAATCTTCGACGGCCTGCCCGAGACCGAGCAGCGCGACCTGCTCAATGCCGTGCTCAAGGAATCGCGCGATTACGACGACGGGATCGGCACGCTCGCCAAGGCCTGGTTGGCAGGCGACACCGACCAGCTCCAGCAGCTGACCCGGCGCGGCATCCTGGCCGATCCCGAACTTGTCCAGGCCCTGCTCGTCGATCGCAACGCCAATTGGGCGGCGCAGATCGAGAACCTCCTCTCTGCGCGCGAAAAACCGCTGATCGCGGTCGGCGCGGGGCATTTGCTCGGCGAAGCGGGGCTTCCCGTCATGCTCGAGGCGCGTGGATACAAGGTCCGGCGCATCGAATAGAGCGACGCGCTCTTCGCGCTTGCTTTTCCCGCGCATCCTGCTAGGCGCGCGCCTCCGGCACCATGGTCATCCCTGGAGGCGTGGTGGACCGGGTAACCAATATGCATTCGAAAGGTAAGTGACATGAGCGACGCTCTGACCCTGCCGGCCGAGACGCGCGAACGGGCTGGCAAGGGAGCCTCCCGTGCACTGCGTCGCGAAGGCCGTGTCCCCGCCGTGATCTATGGCGGCAAGGAAGAACCCACCCTGATTCACGTGGAAGAGAAGGAACTGATCCGTCAGCTGATGACCGGTCACTTCATGAACTCGATCGTCGAGATCGAAGTGGGCGGCAAGACGCTGCGCACGCTTCCCAAGGACGTCGCCCTGCACCCCGTCAACGACCGCCCCGAGCACGTCGACTTCCTGCGTCTGTCGAAGAACGCCAAGGTCGAAGTCAGCGTCCCGGTCGTGTTCACCAACGAAGAAGCTTCGCCGGGCCTCAAGAAGGGCGGCGTGCTGAACATCGTCCGTCACGAGCTCGAACTGGTCTGCGAAGCCGACAAGATCCCCAGCGAGATCGAAATCGACGTCACCGGCAAGGCCGTCGGCGATTCGATCCATATCAGCGAAGTGACCCTGCCCCAGGGCAGCGAGAGCGCGATCACCGATCGCGACTTCACCATCGCCACGCTGGTCGCTCCCTCGGCGCTCAAGAAGGCCGAAGGCGACACCACGCAGGAAGGTGAAACCACTGCCGCCGACGTGCCCGCCACCGAGCAGGACGCCGAGGAAGAAGCAGAAGGCGAAGACGAAGGCGGCGAGGACTGATCCTTTCCACCGGCCGTTTCGGCTTATACGAGACGCCGGCCCCCAGCGGGGCCGGCGTTTTGCGTTGGGAGAGCCGCGATGACCGATGCCCCGACCTATCTCGACGTCTCGCCGCAGGCGGGCGCGCGCTTTTTCGGCACGCCCGGCGACGGGCCGGTGGTCATGCTCAACCTCCTGCGCTTTCGCGACCGCGCCGATTACAGCCATGCTCGCGATCTCGAACCCGAGGGGGGCGCGACCGGCGCCGAGGCCTATGCCCGCTACATGGCCGAGCTCGAACCCCTGCTGACGGCCAGCGGCGGCGAAGTGCTGTTCGCCGGCAAGGCCGATGCCTTCCTCATTGGCCCCGACGCCGAACAATGGGACTTCGCCATGCTGGTGAAGCAGGCGAGCAAGGCCAGCTTCCTGGCCTTCGCCTCCGACCCGGCGGCTCAGCGCATCACGCAGCATCGCACTGCGGCCCTGAGCGATTCGCGCCTGCTGCCGCTCTGGCCTGCAAACGCGCCCGCCTAGGGCTTGGGTTTGCGGCGGTCACCGGCTAACAGCGCGCCATGCAGATCTGGACAGGCCTCGGAAATCCCGGACCGCAATATGCGATGCACCGGCACAATGTCGGCTTCATGGCGGTCGACGTCATTGCCGACATGTACGGTTTCGGCCCGATGCAGAAGAAGTTTTCGGGCTGGGTCCGCGAGGGTCGTATCGGCACGCAGAAGATCCTGCTGCTCAAGCCCGCGACCTTCATGAACGAAAGCGGCCGCGCGGCGGGCGAGGCGCTGCGCTTCTACAAGCTCGAGCCCGACGCGCTGACCGTGTTCCACGACGAGCTCGACCTCGCGCCCTTCAAGGTCAAGGTCCGCACCGGAGGGGGGCTGGCCGGGCACAATGGACTGCGCTCGATCGCGCAGCACCTCGGCCCCGATTTTCGCCGCGTGCGCATCGGCATCGGCCATCCCGGATCGAAGGAACGCGTCCACGGCCATGTGCTGGGCAACTACACCAAGGCGGAAATGGACGACCTCGCCGACATGCTCGGCGCGATCGGCGCGGAAGCGGAATGGCTCGCGCGCGGCGACGATGCGCGCTTCATGAGCGAATACGCGCTGCGGCTGCAGGACTAGCAGCGTGCAACGCGTCCTCGTCGTCGGACCATGCGGCGCGGGCAAATCCACGCTCGGCTTCGCGCTTGCCGAACGGCTCGGCCTGCCGCTGTTCCACATGGACCGGCTCAACTGGCAGCCGGGCTGGGTCGAATCCGCCCCGCAGGATCTGCTCGACCGGATCGATGAGGTGATCGCGCAGGAGCGCTGGGTGCTCGAGGGGAACTATGGCGGCTCGCTCGAGCGCCGCCTGCCACGGGCCGATACGGTCGTGTTGCTCGACTATCCGATAGTTCTGTGCCTCTGGCGCCTGCTGGCGCGCATCAGGAAGTGGCGAGGCCGCACGCGGCCGGACATGACTCCGGGGTGTGAAGAGCGGTTCGATCTCGCCTTCTTCTTGTATGTCGCGCGCTGGCGGTCCGGGCCGGGCAAGCGCCTGGAGCAGCGGCTCGCACCCCATTCCGAAAAACTCGTTCGCCTGAAATCCCCGCGGCAAGCCGCGGCCTGGCTCGCGACTCTCGAAGCGGCCTAAAGCAGCAATGTCGCGAGGCCGAGGAACACACCCATGCTGGCGACGTCGCTCATCGTGGTCAGGAAAATGCTCGATGCGGTCGCCGGATCGGCGCCGAGCCGCTTGAGCGTCAGCGGGATCAGCGCCCCCGCGATCCCGCTGACGGTGCAGGCCAGCACCATCGAGATCAGCACGACGATCCCGAACCAGACCGGATCGGCCTCACCCTGGATCAGCGCGTAGGCATACATGCCCGCGCCTGCCGTGACCCCGACGAGCAGGCCGTTGGCGAAACCGAGCGTCCCTTCCTTGCGCACCAGGTGGCGGGCGCTGTCGGCATTGACCTCGCCCAGCGTCATGCCGCGCAATGCCACGGCCAGCGCCTGGCATCCGGTATTGCCCGTCTGTCCCGCCATCACCGGGAGGAAGACCGCGAGGATGACGAGCCGGCTGAGCGTATCCTCGAACAGGCCGACCACCGCCGCCGCGACGAAGGCGGTGAGCAGGTTCACCTGCAGCCAGGGATGGCGCAGCTTGAGGCTGGTCAGCAGCGGCGTGAACAGCCGTTCCTCCTTCTCGACGCCGACCATTTCACCCGCCTGCGCCGACAGCTCGATCGCGCGATTGGCGAAGAGTTCGGCCCCGCGCACGAGCCCGACGAGCCGGTAATCGGCATCGACGATGGGATAGACCGGGAAATGCTTGCGCAGCGCCGCCTTCAGCGCATCGCCGAGCGACATGTCGCGTTGCAGCGCGAAGGGATCCTTGATCATGATCTCTTCCAGCGTGGTCTCCGGCGTCGCGAGCAGCATTTCGCGCATAACCACGAGGCCGAGCAAATGGTTCGAGCCATCGACGACGTAGAGATAGGTGATGAAAGCGGCGCGAACCTGCTGGCGGAGGACCTCGGTCGCTTCGGCGACGGTGGTGGTGGGCGCGAAGATGCCCACCGCGGGTTGCATCAGGCTGGCGACGGTATTCTCCGTCTTTCCGGTGCGCAGAAGCGCCTCGGCCCGCTCCTCTGCTTCGCTCAGAACCATGGTCGACATATTTTAAGGACCCCCGTTGGCGATTCGTTCGCGACCCGGCCCCTTCTGTTATGCTTAACGATTAGAGCATTGCGGGGCGCAAGCAAAACACTTCCGGCGCTGGCAAAATCCGAACCGGCGCGGCATGCTGCCTCCGAGAGGAGAGAACCATGCCCGACCTGACCCGCCGCTCCCTGCTTGCCGGGGCCGCCGCCACCGGCGCACTTGCCTCCACGACGAAGCTTGCCGCCCGGGATGTTCTGGAAGCCGCGCCCGACCTGGCCGGTAAGGCCGTCCTCATCACCGGCACTTCTTCGGGCTTCGGGCGACTTGCAAGCGAACACTTCGCCCGCCTCGGAGCGACAGTGTTCGCCACGATGCGCAACACTCCGCGTCCCGAAGCCGAGGAGCTGCGGCAACTGGCGCGCGACGAGAAGCTGGACATCCACGTGCTGCAGCTCGACGTCCTTCTCGACGACGAAGTGGCGCAGGCGGTGGCCGAAGCCGAGCGCATCGCCGGCCGCGGGCTCGACGTGCTGGTCAACAATGCCGGGATCGGCATCACCGGCCCGGTCGAGGTGCAGGACATGGAGGCGACCAGACTGGCCTTCGATACCAACGTCCTCGGTTACCATCGTCTAGCTCGCGCGGTGCTGCCCGGAATGCGCGCGCGCCAGCAGGGGCACATCTTCGCCGTCGCAAGCCAGCTCGGCCGCGTGATCGTGCCCTATGCGGGCCATTATTCGGCGACCAAGTTCGCGGTCGAAGCGATGTTCGAACAGCTCGCCTACGAGCTCGTGCCGCACAATATCGGCGTCACAGTGATCGAACCCGGCGGCTATCCGACCCAGGTCTGGGTCAACCGCAACCGCTATTCCCGCGAGCTGAAGGAACGCGCCTCGCCGCTCCACTTGGACGGCTATCCGCAGGTGGTCGCGCGCATGGGAACCGAGGACGGATCGGGCCGCAGCGCCGATCCGATGGACGTTCCGCGCGCGATAGCGAAAGTCCTCGGCATGGCTCCCGGCACGCGCCCCGTCCGCCTGCCGGTCAGCGGCGGCGCGATCCCGCAGGTCGCGATCAACGAGGTCTGCGCCAGGACACAGCTCGGCTGGCTCGGCGAGAGCGGCTACGGCCCGCTGATCAAGGCGGTGCACAACGCCTGACGCTCTGGCATTTCGCGCAGGCCCCGTCTAAGGCGCGCGCCACACACATTTTCCGGAGTTTCTGATGGGTTTCCGCTGCGGGATCGTCGGCCTGCCGAATGTCGGCAAGTCCACCCTGTTCAATGCACTGACCGAGACGCAGGCCGCGCAGGCCGCGAACTATCCCTTCTGCACGATCGAGCCGAATGTCGGCCAGGTCGCCGTGCCCGACGCGCGGCTCGACCGGATCGCCGCCATCGCCGGATCGGCCAAGATCATCCCGACCCAGCTCGCCTTCGTCGACATTGCGGGCCTGGTGAAGGGCGCGAGCAAGGGCGAAGGCCTGGGCAACCAGTTCCTCGGCAACATCCGCGAGGTCGACGCGATCGTCCACGTGCTGCGCTGCTTCGAGGACGACGACATCCAGCATGTCGCCAACAAGGTCGACCCGCTGGCCGACGCCGAAGTGGTCGAGACCGAGCTGCTGCTGGCCGATCTCGAAAGCCTCGAAAAGCGCGTTCCCGCGGCGCAGAAGCGCGCCACCGGCGGCGACAAGGAAGCCAAGCTCACCGCCTCGGTGCTCGGCCAGGCGCTCGAGCTGCTGCGCGACGGCAAGCCCGCGCGACTGACCGAACCCAGAGACGAGGAAGAAGCGCGCGTCTTCCGCCAGGCGCAGCTGCTCACCGCCAAGCCCGTGCTCTACGTCTGCAACGTCGCCGAGGAAGACGCCGCCACCGGCAATGCGCTGAGCGAGCAGGTCTTCGCCAAGGCCGCGACGGAAGGTGCCGAAGCGGTGGTCGTCTCCGCCGCGATCGAGGCCGAGCTGGTCGCCATGCCGGTCGAGGACCGCGCCGAATTCCTGGCCGAACTCGGGCTCGAGGAATCGGGCCTCAGCCGCGTCATCAAGGCCGGCTACAAGCTGCTCGGCCTGCAGACCTTCTTCACCTGCGGCCCCAAGGAAGCGCGCGCATGGACCTTCCCCGCCGGCGCCAAGGCGCCGCAGGCGGCGGGCGAGATCCACACCGATTTCGAGCGCGGCTTTATTCGCGCTGAAACAATTGCCTTCGATGACTACGTCGCCCTCGGTGGCGAAAGCGGTGCGCGCGAGGCGGGCAAGCTGCGCCAGGAAGGCAAGGAGTACCTGGTGCAGGACGGCGACGTCATGCTGTTCAAGTTCAACGTCTGAGGAAAACCCCATGAACCGGATCGCCGCCGCCCTCGCCCTCGCTCTCGTGTCGGCGGTCTCGGGGTGCACGACCTACGCCGAAGCGCCGCTTGCGAGCGCGCCGGCTGTCGAACGGCGCGAACCGGTGACGATCCTCGTCTCGATCGACGGCTTCCGGTCCGACTATCTCGATCGCGGCCTGACGCCGACGCTGTCGCGTCTCGCGGCGGAGGGCGTGCGCGCCTCGATGCGCCCGTCCTTCCCGTCGAAGACCTTTCCCAACCACTGGACGCTGGTCACCGGGCTCGTCCCCGACCATCACGGCATTACCGCCAACAGCATGGAAGATTCCGAGAGGCCGGACGAGACCTTCACCATGGCCACGGTCGATCCCTGGTGGTGGAGCGAGGCCAAGCCCATCTGGGTCGAGGCCGAGGAAGCGGGCATTCGCAGCGCGGCGATGTTCTGGCCCGGCTCCGCAGTTCCCTGGGGCGGCACGGCGGTGCGCTACGGCCCGGTCACCGACGGCGAGATGGCGAGCGACTGGCAGGCCTTCAGCATGCAGGTGACCAACACCCAGCGCGTCAATGCCGTGCTCGACTGGCTGCGCCGCCCGGCCGACATCCGCCCGAAATTCGTCACGCTCTATTTCGACACGGTCGACAGCGCCGGGCACGACGGCGGCCCGCTGAGCGAGGAAGTCGATGCCGCCCTGCGCGATATCGATCGCCACATCGCCGACCTAGTGACCGGGCTGGACACGCTCCACCAGCCCGCCAACCTCGTGATCGTCGCCGATCACGGAATGGCGACGACCGGATCGGACAAGATGGTCGTGCTCGCCGATATCGTCGATCCATCGCTCTATCGGCTGGTCGAAGGCGGCGCCTACGCGACATTCGAGCCGACCGAGGGCAATACCGCCGCGCTCGAAGCTGCGCTGCTGCGCCCCCACGAGCATATGGAGTGCTGGCGCAAGTCCGAGATCCCGACGCGTTTCGAATACGGCACGCATCGGCGCATCCCGCCCTATTTCTGCCTGCCCGACACGGGCTGGACGATCGCACCCACCGCATCGGAGGGACGCTGGAGCGGAGGGAACCACGGCTACGATCCCTTCGCGCCCGAAATGGCCGCGCTGTTCATCGCCAACGGCCCGGCCTTCCGCAATGGCCGCACCCTCGACAGCTTCCGGAACACGGCTGTCACACCGCTGCTGCGGAAGCTCGTCGGACTGCCGCAGGCTGCGCGCAGCGACGGCAGACTCGCGGACGTCGCCGACGCGCTCGCATCACAAAACTAGCCCCGTCGAGGAACAGCCCCGCCCCCTCCCCGTTGGCATACAAAGTTCAACGGGGAGACATCGGTGGTCGACAAGTCCGAAAAATTCAGCACGCTGGTCCGGGTCGGCTACTTCAGCCGCGCGATCCTCTATTCGGTGCTCGGCCTGATCGCACTGACCAGCGCGGGGCGAATCAGCAAGGGCACCAACGGTATCTTCGAGGCGATCCGCGACTTTCCGCTGGGCACGCTGGTGCTGTGGCTGATGGTCGTCGGCCTGCTGGCCTACGCCCTGTTCCGTTTCGCCTCGACCTTTTTCGACATCGAGAACCAGGGCAGCGACACGACCGGCTGGGCCCATCGCCTCGGCCATGCGGGCAGCGCGATCGGCCATCTAGCGCTCGCCTATTCGGCCTACAAGTTCGCCACCGCGGGGCGCGACAGCGGCGGTGGTGCGCAGGAAGCGGCTTCGGGCGTGCTGTCGATGGAATTCGGCGGGGTGGTGCTCGGCCTGCTCGGTATCGCCTTCTTCGCTACCGCCTTCTTCCAGGCGAAGAAGGGCCTGACAGGCAGTTTCATGCACCGGATCAGCGCGCAGGCTCCCGGCCAGACCAAGCTGATCGGCAGCATCGGCTATGTCGCGCGGGCGGTGGTCTTCCTCGTGATCGGTTGGTCGCTGTTCAAAACCGGCTTCATGTCGGGTGGCTCGGAGCAGGTGAAAACGCTCGGCGACGCGGTCGCCAGCCTCGCCGGTGAAGGCATCGTCTTCACCCTTGTCGCGATCGGCCTGCTCGCCTTCGGTCTCTTCAGCCTGGTGCTCTCCCGCTATCGGATCATTCCCGACATGGGCTCGCACGGAAGGGTGCCGCAGTTCCGCGCCTGACTTGAAAGATACCCCCTGGGGGTATATCTTATAGGCATGACGAAGACGGCAAAGCTCTACCGCATGGTGATGGACAAGCATGTCTGTCCCTATGGCATCAAGTCGAAATGGCTGCTCGAACGTGAGGGCTACGAGGTCGAGGACCATCACCTCACCACGCGCGAGCAGACCGACGCCTTCAAGGGAGAGCACGGGGTCGAGACGACTCCGCAGACCTTCATCGATGGCCGGCGGATCGGCGGCTACACCGCGCTGCGCGCGCATTTCGGCCGTCGCGAGGCAGACGAAGGCGGCACCAGCTACACGCCGGTGATCGCGGTCTTCGCGGTCGGTGCGGCGCTGGCGATAGCGCTCAGCCTGTTCGCCTTCGGAGCGCCCTTCACCGTCCGCACGGCGGAATGGTTCGTCGCCTTCTCCATGGCCATGCTCGCCATGCTCAAGCTGCAGGACGTCGAACAGTTCTCGACCATGTTCGTCGGCTACGACCAGCTCGGTCGGCGCTGGGTCCCCTACGCCTATGCCTATCCCTTTCTCGAGGCGACGGCTGCGGTGCTGATGGCCGGGCGCCTGCTACCCTGGCTGTCGATCCCGATCGCGCTGGTCATCGGCACGATCGGCGCGGTCAGCGTGTTCTACGCGGTCTATATCCAGAAGCGCGAGATCAAATGCGCCTGCGTCGGTGGCAGCGGCAACGTCCCGCTCGGCTTCGTCTCGCTGACCGAAAACCTCGCCATGATTGGCATGGGGATTTGGATGTTGCTTCGCCCGACCTTGTGATCCATTGCAACCTGCAATGCAGTTTTACGAAGACATCGCCGTCGGGCACAAGCAGGCCTTCGGGCAGTACGAGGTCACCCGCGAGGAGGTGATCGATTTCGCGTCCAAATACGATCCGCAGCCCTTCCATCTCGACGACGAGGCCGCGGCGCAGACGCATTTCGGGCGCATCTCGGCGAGCGGCTGGCACACCTGTGCCATGACCATGTCGATGCTGGTCGAGAACCTGAAGGCCAACAAGCAGGCCGGCCTGGGATCGCCGGGCGTCGACCAGCTGCGCTGGAAGAAGCCCGTCTATCCGGGCGACACGCTCCGCTGCGAGAGCGAGGTCATCGAGAAACGACGCAGCGCCTCGCGCCCCGAAATGGGTATCTTCAAGAGCCGGTTGACGGTGTTCAACCAGAACGACGAACCGGTGATGGAAATGGTCTCGAACGGCCTCATCCGCGCGTGCGACCCGGAAGCGACCGACTAGCAACGGGACGCTTGACCTTGATGTCACCTGTCGGTTACATGTAACCTGCGGGTTACAGAGAGGTAGCGCCATGTCCCATATCGACGATGCCGACCGGTTGGCGCGCAAGCGCAGCACCATGCTTCCGGTCATTGCGATCATCTTCGTTCAGCAATTCCTGGTCTTCAACACCGCCGACGGGACGGTCGCGATCGTTCTCCAGGTGGCCTGGGTGGTGATGTCGCTGCTAGCCACGCTGACGCTGCTCACGGGCGGAATGTGGCTCCACACCCGCGCACTTCGCAGCCTGATCAACGACGAACTGAGCGAGAGCAACCGGCAGAAGGGTGTGGCTGCCGCCTTCGTCTCGGCGATGCTGGTCGCGGTGCTGATCTTCGCGGTCGCCCCCTTCGAACCGATCCCGACGCAAAGGGCCGCGCATCTCGTGGTGACCGTATCGTTGGCCGTGGGCCTGCTGGTCTTCGCGCTCGCGGAGCGCAAGTCGCTTGGCTGAGCAGCTGGTCAACCGCATCCGCGAGCGGCGCGAGGCGGCGGGCTGGACGCAGGCCGAGCTGGCGGAACGGGTCGGCGTGAGCCGCAAGACGATCAACACGGTCGAGAACGGCGTGTTCGTCCCCTCCACCGTGGTCGCACTGAAGATCGCGCGCGCGCTCGAAACGCCGGTCGAAGGGTTGTTCACCCTCGCGGAGTGATCACGCGCCGCACTGGGCCATGCCCGGTTTGCGGTAGACGACCTGTTCATTGGAATCGCGGATCGTGAGCGTGGCCGGGTAGTCGCTCGTCTCCTCGCCCGATTGCTCGCCCTCCGCCTCGTCGAGATCGAGCACCATCGAATAGGCCTTCCCGTCGTATTTCCGACGCGCGAGATAGGGCAGTTCCCTGCTTCCCTTGTCCGCCGCCATCGTCACCAACTCGCTGCCGCGCAGGAAATGCCCGGTCTCGGCCATCGCCAGCGCAACCGCGGAAAGGCCACCTCCTTCGGGCGCAAAGCTGCACCCCGCCCCGAACAGGTCGTGTTGCTCGATCTCGCGATAGCGGATCGGCGCGAGTTCGAGCTGTTCGGGCGGCGGCGTCTGGTTGGCTTCGACCTCGGCGACCGCGGCCGCGCGCTCCTCTTCGGTAGGTTCATTCGAACACGCGGCGAGCGCCAGCGCACAAACCAGGACCAATCTGCGCATCAGTTCCTCCCGAAGAGCTTCTCGACGTCTGCCACGCTAAACCGACCGCTGTCGAGGCATGAAAAGCGGCGAAATTCGAGGAATTCAAAACCACCTCCGGTCTGCAAGGGCAAGTTTGAGCCCTAGTCCATTGCGCTCGATCCACAGGTTGGTCGTCAGCTTTTCGGCGAGCCGCTAGACCAGGCTATGTCTGAAATTGGGGTGGAAAGCGGTCATCTGCTCGTTGAGCTTTCAGGATCGCGCGCCCCGATTTTCGACCAATCTTTGCACCACGGCCACGCGTTCTTCTAGCTTCGCCAGAAACGGCTTACCGTGCTTCTCCATGCGATCGGGTGGATAATTACGTATCGTGTATCGATACTGCTCAACTTCCTCCCGCAGGGCGATCAAAAGCCGCTCAAGATCACGGTCTGTTAAGTCCTCGCGTTGGGCGTAGGCGTTCTCGATATACATGCCATTTGATTGCTGAGGGCCGGCTTTTCGTCAATGTCTGCAATCGGGTCGTTAGACGAAGTTCGGCTTGCAGCACCCATATTGCGAAAGCAGACTGTTCCACGCCGTTTCAATCGGCGGCTTCAGTGCCTGCCAAACAGTTTCTCGACGTCTTCCATGCTCAGCTTCACCCACGTCGGTCGCCCATGGTTGCATTGCCCTGAACGCGGGGTGCGCTCCATCTCGCGCAGCAGCGCGTTCATCTCGTCGACCCGCAGGACGCGGCCGGCGCGTACCGAACCGTGGCAGGCCATGGTCGCGAGCACGAGGTCGAGCTTCTCGCCTAGCAGCAATGCTTCGCCGTTGAGCGCGAGATCGTCGTCGATGTCGCGCAGCAGCTTCTCGGGATCGGTCCTGGCAATCGCATGGGGCAGGCTGCGCACGAGCATGGCCGAGGGGCCGAAGCGCTCGATCGCGAGCCCGTGTTCGGCCAGCTTGGACGCCGCTTCCTCGAGCCGATCGCAACTCGTCTCGTCGAGCTCGACCACTTCGGGGATCAGCAGCGCCTGGCTGCGTGCGACCGCTTCCTCGGCCCCGGCCGCGCGCAGGCGTTCGAGCACGAGCCGCTCGTGCGCAGCATGCTGGTCGACCAGCACGAGGCCGTCCTTCGCCTCGGCGACGATATAGGTGTTGGCGACCTGCCCGCGCGCGATGCCGAGCGGATAGTCCTGCGCCTCCTCGGCCACCGGCGCCGCTTCCTCGGCACGGCCACGCGGCTGCGCCATGACATCGGCCTCGACGCCGCGCCAGGCGGCATTTGCCTCGGACACGCGCGGACTCGGGGCTGACCAGTCACGGCCTTCGAAGATCGAGCGCAGCGCCGGAGCCGCTTCTGCGCGTCCTTGCTGCGCTATCGCTTCGCTACTTGAGCGCGTGACCGGCTCCTGCTGCCACCGGCCCATCGCACCGGCATCGGGCGCCTGCGCGCTGCGCTTGTCGCCCGTCGCCAGCGCCTGCCGCAGACCCGACACGATGAAGCCGCGCACCCCCTGCGCGTCGCGGAAGCGGACCTCGGTCTTGGCCGGGTGGACGTTCACGTCGACATCCTCGCAGGGCAGTTCGAGGAACAGCGCGAGCACCGCATGGCGGTCGCGCGCGAGCATGTCGGCATAGGCGCCGCGCACCGCGCCGGTCAGCAGCCGGTCTTTCACCGGGCGACCGTTGACGAAAAGATACTGATGGTCGGCGACGCCGCGATTGTAGGTCGGCAGGCCGGCGATGCCGGTGAGCCGCATCGCTCCGCGCTCCATGTCGAGCACGACGCCGTTGTCCTTGAGTTCGCGCGCGATCAATTGGGCAACGCGGTTGGCCAGCCCTTCCCCGCCCTGCAGGCCGAAGATCCGCCGCTCGCCGTGGTCGAGCGTGATCGCGACATCGGGCCGCGCCATGGCGAGCCGCAGGACGACGTCCTTGCAGGCGGCGTATTCGCTGCGCGCGGTGCGGAGGAACTTGCGCCGCGCGGGGATCTTGCCGAACAGGTTCTCGACCCGGACACGCGTGCCGGGCGGCAGCGCGGCGGGCCCTTCGGCGGTCAAGTCGCCGTGATCGACCACGCGCTTCCAGCCCTGCTGCGCCCCGTGCGGACGGCTCTCGATCGAGAAGCGCGCGACGCTGGCGATGCTCGGCAGCGCCTCGCCGCGAAAGCCGAGCGTGGCGACCTGCTCGATCGCCTCGTCGGGCAGTTTCGAGGTCGCGTGCCGTTCGAGCGCAAGCGCCATGTCATCGGGGCTCATCCCGCAGCCGTCGTCGGTCACTTCGAGGCTGGCGAGCCCGCCCTCGACGAGCTTGACCGCAATCCGCGACGCGCCCGCATCGATGGCGTTTTCGACCAGTTCCTTGAGCGCCGAAGAGGGCCGCTCGACCACCTCGCCGGCGGCGATGCGGTTGACCAAATTCTCGGGCAGGCGACGGATTTGCGGCATGGATCGCGGATGGTAGCGACGAAGCGGCGGGAATCCGAGATGGCGCGTTCATCTTTCCCCCGAACCAAGCGCGGAAAATTTTGGCATTCGCCGCATAATCTCGCTAAGGCACCGCCACCATTCCCCTCGGGGAGGTGCGAGCGGGTCGCAGCCCCCCTCGCCTGACCCCGCACAAACGGAAAATCGAGTTACAATGGGCTTCTGGAACAATCTCTTCAAATTCGGCGTGCAGAACATGGCGATCGACCTCGGGACCGCCAACACGCTCGTTTACGTGCAGGACCAAGGCATCGTCCTGAACGAGCCGAGCGTGGTCGCGCTCGAGACGATCAACGGCATGAAACGCGTCAAGGCCGTGGGCGACGATGCCAAGATGATGATGGGCAAGACGCCCGATTCCATCGAGGCCATCCGTCCGCTGCGCGACGGCGTGATCGCCGACCTCGACGTTGCCGAAGAGATGATCAAGCATTTCATCCGCAAGGTGAACGGCCGCAAGAGCCTGATGCGCTATCCCGAGATCACCATCTGCGTGCCCTCCGGCTCGACCAGCGTCGAACGCCGCGCGATCCGCGACGCGGCATCGAACGCCGGCGCTTCGCAGGTCTATCTGATCCTCGAACCCATGGCCGCGGCGATCGGCGCCGACATGCCCGTGACCGAGCCGGTCGGCAGCATGGTCGTCGACATCGGTGGCGGCACGACCGAAGTCGCGGTGCTCTCGCTCCGTGGTCTCGCCTATACCACTTCGGTCCGTACCGGCGGCGACAAGATGGACGAAGCGATCGTCTCCTATGTCCGCCGACACCACAACCTGCTGATCGGCGACGCCACCGCAGAGCGGATCAAGAAGGACTTCGGAGTCGCGCGCCAGCCCGAGGACGGCGTGGGTGAAAGCATCACCATCAAGGGCCGCGACCTCGTCAACGGCGTGCCCAAGGAAATCACGATCAACCAGGGCCACATCGCCGAGGCGCTGTCCGAACCGATCGGCGCGATCGTCGAAGGCGTGCGCATTGCGCTGGAAAACACCGCCCCCGAACTGGCCGCCGACATCGTCGACCAGGGCATCGTGCTGACCGGCGGCGGTGCGCTGATCGGCGGACTCGACGAATATCTGCGCGAGGAAACCGGCCTGCCGGTGACGATCGCGGAAGATCCGCTCTCCTGCGTCGCGCTCGGCACCGGCCGCGCGATGGAGGATCCGATCTATCGCGGCGTCCTGATGACGGCTTAAGGAAGGCATTGGAATGGCGCCGACAGGCTCACGGCGCTCGGGCTATTCGCGTAGGGCGCAGTACAATCTCTTCACCGGATACGTCATCGCCGGCGCGGGAGCGCTGGTCGGTGCGATCCTGCTCGCCCTGTCGTTCTTCCAGCCCCAGCTGTTCGGCGGGCTGCGCGGTGCGGCGCACGATAGCGTGTCGCCCGCGACCGAAACCGCCGCCACCGTGCGCACCGGCTCGAAGGGCTTCTGGGACACGATCACCGGCTATTACCGCGCCGGATCGAAGAATGCCGCGCTCGAGCGCGAGATGGAAATCGCCCGTATCCGCCTCGCCGAAGCGGCGGCGGTGAAGCAGGAAAACGTCCGTCTCAAGGGGCTCCTCGAGCTCAGCGACAGGGAGGTCAAGCCCGTGGCCGTGGCGCGGCTCGTCGGTTCGACCGCGTCGAGCACCCGCCGCTTCGCCTATCTCGGCGCCGGCTCCGACCAGGGCGTCGCCATCGGCATGCCCGTGCGTTCCCCGCGCGGGATAGTCGGGCGTATTCTGGAAGTCAGCGACAACAGCGCGCGTGTGCTGCTGCTGACCGACACGGAAAGCGTCCTCCCCGTCCGCCGCGCGAAGGACGAGGTGGTCGCCTTCGCCGAAGGGCGTGGCGACGGCCTGCTGCGGATCAAGCTGATCAATCTCGGGATCAATCCGCTCGAGCCGGGCGACGTCTTCGTCACCAGCGGCGCCGGCGGCTACTACCCGCCCGGGATAGCGGTCGCCATCGTGACCGAGATCACCGACGATGGCGGGTTGGCCCGCATCGTCAGCGATCCTGCCGCGACCGATTTCGTGAGCGTCGAACCGATCTACGAGCCCGAGGCGGCGATCGGTGCGGCGACTCCGATCGAACGCGAATTGGGCGATTGATGGAGCGCAACGACCCCCGCTCGCGCAGCGATGCCTATGGCAGCCGGATAAACCGTTCGCACTCCCCGCTGCTCGCCAATGTCGTGCCGTGGATATCGATCGTGATCTGCTCGATCCTGCCGATCTTCCCGATCGCCGCAGCGCTGCCGATGATCCCTCCGCTGGGCCTGCTCATGCTGCTCGGCTGGCGACTGGTGCGTCCGGGCCTGCTGCCGGTCTGGGCGGGTATGCCACTGGGCCTGGTCGACGATCTCTATTCGGGCCAGCCCTTCGGCTTTGCCATCTTCACCTGGTCGCTGATCATGCTCGCGATCGAATTGATCGAGACCCGCATGCCCTGGCGCGCCTTCTGGCAGGACTGGTTTACCGCGGGTATATTGATCACCGCCTATCTCTTTTCGGGCTGGCTGCTCTCGGGTGGCCAACCCACCATCCATTCGCTCGTCGCCCTCGTCCCGCAGCTCGTGATCACCATCCTCCTCTTCCCGGTCGCGGCCCGCCTGGTCGCCAAGCTCGACCGCTTGCGGCTGCACCGGTGGAGGGCCGTCTGATGGGCTGGCGCAAACGGGCCAAGCCGCGCGAGGTCGTCACCCAGTCGACCCTCGACAACGCCTTCGACCGCCGGACCTTCGTGATCGGCACGGCGATGGGCGGGGTCGGTGTGCTGCTTGCCGCGCGGATGGGCTACATCGCCATCGCCGAGAACGAGAAATACAAGCTCGAGAGCGAGAGCAACCGGGTCAACCTCTCGCTCATCCCCCCGCGCCGCGGGTGGCTTCTCGACCGCAATGGCGCGCCGCTCGCATCGAACCGGGCCGATTTCCGCGTCGATATCGTGCCCGAACGGACGCCCGATCCCGATGCCACGGTGGCCACGCTGACCCGCATTCTCAAGCTCGACGAGAATCAGGCGGCCGATATTCGCAAGCGCATCGCCGATGGCCCCGGCTACCAGCCCGTCGAGGTCGCATCGGGGATCACCTACGACGCCTTTGCCGCGGTCAGCGTCCGGCTGCCCGACCTGCCCGGCGTGGTTCCGCAACGCGGCTTTTCCCGCTTCTATCCCACCGGGCCCAGCGTGGGCCACCTGATCGGCTATGTCGGCACCGCCAATGCCGAGGAATATGCCGAGCAGGATCGCAACCCGCTGCTCGTCACGCCAGGCTACAAGATCGGCAAGGACGGGCTCGAAAAGCAGTTCGAACAGGAATTGCGCGGCATTCCCGGTGCGCGCCGGGTCGAGGTAACCGCGGCGGGCCGCATCGTCCGCGAACTCGAGACGCGTGAAGACACGCAGGGCGATCCAATCCAGCTGACCATCGACGGCCCGCTGCAGGACTACGCCGCGCGCCGGATCGGCCTCGAAAGCGGTTCGGTGGTGGTGATCGACTGCCTCACCGGCGACATCCTGTGCATGGCCTCGATGCCCAGCTTCGATCCCAACAGCTTTTCGCAAGGGATCGGTCGCGTCGAATATTCGATGCTCAGCCAGGACGAGCGCGTGCCGCTGCGCAACAAGGTCCTCAAGGGGCTCTATCCGCCTGGATCGACGGTCAAACCGATGGTGGCGATGAGCTTTCTCAGGGAGGGCCTCAAGCCCGAAGATTCGGTCACCTGCAACGGCGGCCTGCGCGTCGGCAACCGCGTGTTCCACTGCTGGCAGCGCCGCGGGCACGGCCGGGTCGACATGGCCAAGGGTATCTACCAGTCCTGCGACGTCTATTTCTACCACTTCGCCCAGCAGATCGGGATGGACCCGATCGCCGCTATGGCGCGCAGGGTCGGCCTGGGCCAGGAATTCGACCTGCCGGTGCTGAGCCAGTTCTACGGCACGGTTCCCGATCCGGCGTGGAAGCTGAAGAAATATGGTCGCGAATGGCAGGCCTACGACACGGTCAATGCGACGATCGGCCAGGGTTACATGCTGTTCAACCCGCTCCAGCTGGCGGTCTATGCGGCGCGCATCGCTTCGGGGCGCCATCTCGAGCCCAAGCTGATCAAGTCGAAGACGCGCCAGCCTTTCGCGCCTGCCGATTTCTCCGCCGAGCATGTCCATCTGGTGCGCGAAGCGATGAAGGACGTGGTCAATGGCCCCGGCACTGCAGGGCGCGCGCGCCTGCCGATCGACGATGTGCTGCTCGCCGGCAAGACCGGCACGGCGCAGGTCGTCGGGCTGAACCTGTCGAACGGCAAGACGGGCCCATGGAAATACCGCGACCACGGCCTGTTCATCAGCTTCGCGCCCTATGACAACCCGCGCTACGCCTGCGCAGTCGTGATCGAGCATGGCGGCGGTTCGGGCTCGGCCTATCCCATCGCGCGCGACGTGATGACCTTCCTGTTCGACCCGGCCAAGGGCATGGAGATGCTGCGCGGCTTCGAGGAACAGTGGGGCGGCACCGCGCAGCAGCGGCTCGACGCCAAATACCGCGCCTTCGCCACCGCGGCCGGCGAATCGGTCAAGCCGGTGCCCGCGCGCGACGAGGACATCTTCGACCAGGTCGAGGCCGAAGCGCGGCTCGCGGTACGCCAGCAGGAAAGCATTGCCGACAAGAAGGTCGATCCGCGCCTCGATACGGCCGCCTCTTCGGGACAGGTGAGCGAATGAGCGGAATCGTCCCCGCGCCGATTGCGCGCCAACCCTGGCAGATGCTGTTTCCGCTGTTCGTGCTGATCGCCTTCGGTGCGCTGGTGCTCTATTCGGCGACGGCGGGGAGCTGGTCCCCCTACGCGTCCTCGCATGTCCTTCGCTTCGGCATCTTTCTGGTTATGGCCTTCGTGCTGGCGCGGTTCACGCGCGAACTGGCGATGTTTTTCGCCTTTCCGATCTATGCCGTCCTGCTGGTAATGCTGGTCGGGGTCGAAGCGATCGGTTTCGTCGGCGGCGGCAGCCAACGCTGGCTCGACCTCGGCATCATCCAGCTGCAGCCGTCCGAGATGATGAAGCCCGCCATCGTCCTGGTACTGGCGCGGTTCTATGCCACGCTGCCCGTCGGCATGATCCCGACCTGGCGCTCGTTGATCCCGGCCGGCGGACTGATCCTGGCACCGGTCGCGCTGGTCCTGCTGCAACCCGACCTCGGCACCTCGCTGGCGATTCTCTTCGGCGGCGCAGTGGTGATGTTCGCCGCGGGCCTCCCGCTGCGCTGGTTCCTGGGCGCGGGCCTGGCCGGTGCGGTGCTGGCCCCGGTCGCCTTCTTCGTCGGGCTCCAGCCCTACCAGCAGAAGCGCGTCTTCACCTTCCTCGATCCGGAAAGCGATCCGCTTGGCGACGGTTATCACATCACCCAGTCGAAGATCGCGATCGGTTCGGGCGGTTTCTCGGGCAAGGGCTTCAACGAAGGCTCGCAGAGCCACCTGCATTACCTGCCCGAACCGCACACCGACTTCATCTTCGCCACGATGGCGGAGGAGTGGGGCTTTCTCGGCGGTCTGGTGGTGATCGGCGCCTTTGCCATGATCTTCGCCTGGGGCCTGTCGGTCGCCCGCGCGAGCAACGACCGGTTCGGCAAGCTGATCGCGCTGGGCATGACCGCCACGATCTTCTTCTATGTCGCGATCAACCTGATGATGGTGATGGGGCTCGCCCCCGTGGTCGGCATCCCGCTGCCCTTCATGAGCCACGGCGGCAGTTCGATGCTGACCAACATGATCTGCATCGGATCGCTGATGATGGTCGACCGCTGGAACCGCAAGGCGCCGCGTTCGGGCCTGATGCGCTAAAGGTCGACCAGTCCCAGCTTGAGCGCCCTGACGGTGGCGGTCACCCGATCGTTGGTCTGCAGCTTGTCGTAGATCCTGCGCGTATAGGTGCGCACGGTTTCGGGCGAGATGGCAAGGATCGTCGCGATGTCGGACGAGGATTTGCCCTGTCCCATCCACTCGAGCACTTCGTGTTCGCGGTCCGAAAGCGTTACGGATGCGCTCCCGCCTGCCATGATTGCGCAAATCTGGAGATGGGCGGCGGTGAGCAGCGTGTGGACCGACTCCAGGCGACCGTCGTCGAAACCATCGGGTTCTTCGGAAAATCGCATCGAGGCATAGCCATCGCGATTGCGCGGCCCGTACAGGGCGAAACAGGCCCACCTGTCGATTCCGTGCTTTTCCAGCAGTTCCAGGAAATTCTGGACTGGCCGCTCGCGCCGCGCGAATCGGCGAGCGCGGTTCCGGGTCATGATCGGTCCGTGCTTGAAGGTCAGGCGCGGGAGCGGGTCCTGGCTACGCCAGTCTTCGGTTACATAGAGCTTCTGGTGTTCCAGGGGATAATCGCGCGCCCAGATGGCGGTCCTTTTCGACGTCGGCGAATCGAACGCCGATGTGAAGTGGTAGGCGAACCCGACCGCCCCCTCTTCGCGGCAGGCAGCGTATACGTATTCAAGGATCGCCTCGCAATCCGACATTCTGGCGATATGGGCCGAGAAATTCCGCATTGTTTTAAGAAGTCTAGAACTTTTGATCTAAACCGTCAATTTCGACGGCGTTCCGCAACTAGCAGCCACGTCCCCAAGGTGAGGGACTGACCGGCTTGATTTACTCATGTAGGGACCCACGCAAGTAATGTCCGGCGATGGACAGGTGGGGGAAGTCGCTGGTCCGAAAGGGATTGATGATCATGGAACCCGATACACCCCGCCGCCGGTCAGAGGACCGGAGCGAACTCGATTGCGCCGACCCGGCGAGAAAGGTCGGCGACGATACCTGCGACCGGGTACTGACCGAAATATGCCTCGCGAACCGGCGCGGTTCGCCCATCACCATCTGGGACCTTCCGCAGATTACCGGCATGCCCCTGCACGCGGCCTTTGCCGCCGTCAGAACGCTCGAATTCGGCCGCTTCGTCGTGATCGACGACAACCTCACCGACCCCTTCGGTGCGACGCTGAGGGTTCGCGAAGAGGGAACGCGGCGGGTCGAAATGCAGCGTGTGGCCTGATCGGGCAATTAGGGCTTTTCATCTTCGGCGAGCCCGCTATATGAGCGCCTCCCGAGTCGGGAACGCCTCTTTCCACGAGGCCGCGGCAAGCCGCAGTGTGGACGCATAGCTCAGTTGGTAGAGCAGCTGACTCTTAATCAGCGGGTCCTAGGTTCGAGCCCTAGTGCGTCCACCATTTCCTCCCTTTCGACAAGCAATCGATAGCCCCGCAAGGGCTTGTCGTACGTGAATCACATTGAGTGTGATCTGACGGATTGGCAGTCACATTATGATGTGATAGGCACCCCGGAATGGATACGATCGAGAAAGTTCGCACGCTCGTTTCGCAGGGTCTCATGACCCGCGCCGGGCTCGCCCGCGCCGCCGGGCTCCATGCCAACACGCTGCGAGATTGCGGCGAAGACAGCTGGAACCCCACTGCCGATACGCTCGCCAAGCTCGCCGCCTTCCTCGAGGCGAACGACGAGACACCGGTCATCGTCGGGGCCGAGGAGATCATCAACGAGGCACGTAACGGGCGGATGTACATCCTCGTCGACGACGAGGATCGCGAGAACGAAGGCGACCTCATCATCCCTGCACAGATGGCGACGCCGCACGCGGTCAACTTCATGGCCACGCACGGCCGCGGCCTGATCTGCCTCGCGCTCGACCGCAAGCGTGTCGAAGCGCTCGGGCTCGAGCCGATGAGCCGCAACAATCGCGAAAGCATGCAGACCGCCTTCACTACCTCGATCGAGGCCAAGGAAGGCGTCACCACCGGCATCAGCGCCGCCGATCGCGCACGCACCGTCTCGGTGGCGATCGACGCTACCAGGGGTCCCGACGACATCGTCACCCCCGGCCATGTCTTCCCGCTGGCCGCCCGCGATGGCGGCGTACTCGTCCGCGCCGGCCATACCGAGGCCGCGGTCGACATCTCGCGCCTCGCCGGGCTCAACCCCTCGGGCGTGATCTGCGAGATCATGAACGAGGACGGCACCATGGCGCGCCTCGACGATCTGATCGGCTTCGCGCGCCGGCACGACATGAAGATCGGCACCATACGCGACTTGATCGAATACCGCATGCGGCACGACCACCTGGTCGAGCGGGTCGGCGAGGACAGCTTCGAATCGGACTACGGCGGCGACTGGCGTCTGCTGACCTATCGCAACACGGTCGACGGCAGCGAGAGCTACGTCCTGCAGAAGGGCCATGTCGTCGAAGGCCAGCCCACCCTCGCCCGCGTCCACCCGATCTCGATCTTCGACGACCTGCTCGGCAAGCCCGGCCCGCGCAAGCGCACGCTCCAGCGCGCGATGCAGGCGGTCGGCGACCACGGCTCGGGCGTGATCGTTCTCATCACCGGGCGCCCGGCGTCGAACAGCGGCTACAGCGAGAGCGATGCGCAGCGCAATGTGGGCATCGGTTCGCAGATCCTCGCCGACCTCGGGATCGAGGACATGATCCTGCTCAGCAATTCGCAACCCAACGTCGTCGCGATCGAGGGCTACGGCCTCGACATCGTCGACCACAAACCCATTCCGGAGTGACCCCGATGGCCCGTTTCCTGATCGTCGAAGCCCGTTTCTACGACCACCTCAACGACATGCTGGTCGCCGGCGCGCGCGCGGCGCTGGAAGCCGGAGGGCACGAGGTCGAGGTGCTGACCGTGCCCGGCGCGCTCGAAGTCCCCGGCGCGATCGCGCTCGCTTCCGAAAGCGGTCGGTACGACGGCTATGTCGGTATCGGCGTGGTCATCCGCGGCGAGACCTATCACTTCGAAATCGTCGCCGGCGAAAGCGCGCGCGGAATCATGGCGCTGACGATGGACGGCATGGCCATCGGCAACGGAATCCTGACGGTCGAGAACGAGGAGCAGGCGCTGGTCCGCGCCGATCCCGAACAGAAGGACAAGGGCGGCGAGGCGGCGCAGGCGGCCATGGCCCTGCTCGCCCTGCAGCAGCGCTTCGCCGCCTGACCGGATGGTCAAAATCGCCGCGTTGATGATGATCGCCTCCGGGGCGATCCACGCGGTGGTAAACGCCGTTCTCAAATCGGGCGACGACATGCTCGCCAGGCGCGCGCTGATCGATCTCAGCGGCGGCCTGCTGGTTCTTCCGGCGATCTTCGTCTTCCCCGCGCCGCATGGCGCTTGGGGATGGCTGACGGGGTCGCTCGCCGTTCATGCGGTCTATTTCCTGGCGCTGGTGCGGGCCTTCGAAGTGGCCGACATGAGCGCGAGTTATCCGGTCATGCGCGGCACCGCCCCGGTGTTCGCGGCGCTGGGCGGGGTCGTTATCCTCGGCGACGCGATCACCTTGCCGGTGGCGGTGGGCATGGGCCTGGTGACGAGCGGCATACTTCTCAGCGCCATCGGTCGGAACCTGACGCGCGCCGCGCTCGGCTACTCGCTCCTGACCGGGCTGGCCGTCGCCTGCTACACGGTGCTCGATGCCGGCGGAGCGCGCCACGCCCCCAGTCCCATGTCCTATATCGCCTGGGCGTTTTTCATTCTCGGCGCGGGGGTCGGAGCCGGATTCGGCGCATGGCGCGGCCGCGCCTTCCTGGCATACACCCGCAGCAACTGGCGCAGCTGCGTCGCGGCCGGAGCGCTGGGCGTGGTCAGCTACGGACTTGCCATCCTCGCCTATTCGATCGGCGACCTTCCCCGGCTCGCGCCGCTGCGCGAGAGCTCGATCCTCTTTGCGCTGGTTATCGCGATCCTGTTGCTCCGCGAGAAGGCGGACAGGCTCAAGATCGCAGGCGGAACCCTGATCTTTGCCGGGGTCGTGACGCTCTTACTGGCGCGCTAACCCGCCCCGTCGAGAAACTCGGCCAGGCCCAGCGGCGCGAAGGGGCCGATGATCAGCTGTTCGAACACGCCGATACCATCCGACCCGTCACTGGCGGTCACGCGAACGGGAACCTGCACGTGGAGGTTCTCCGGCGCCAGCGGATCGAGATCGGCCAGCTCGATATCCTCGCGCGCGACCTTCAACCGCCCGTGATACATGCCGTGGCCCCATTCGGGATGGGTGTAGCCGAGACCGCGCATCTGGAAGCGGCCGAGCGGTTCGAAGCTCACCTGCTCGGGTGCGCCGGGTAGCGCCAGCGAGAGCGTCCCTCCGGATGGCCAGCGGGTTCCCTGCTGAAGCCGGGTGCGCATGCTGCCGTGTCCTTCGGCGAGCTCGTCGGGTCCGGCCCCCTCCCCAGCCCAGGCCGCGCGCGTGTTCCACGCCTCGCCATGCTGGTCGTTGTTGACGTGGAAGAACAGGCTGCCCTGGGGGAAATTGACCGGCGTCCACTGCCAGAAAAAACCAGGCAGTGTGTGTCCTGGCATGGGCTGCGTGTCGCGCGCGCCGATGGGCCGCACACCCCAGCTCCGGTCGCGTGTACCCATCGTCCCACTGGCAAGGTCGCGGCGGTCCCCATCGACCTCGATCCAGCCCTGGTAACCGCCATTCTGCGTCAGCCGCGTATAGTCCATGAAGGCACGCGGGCCGATGCGGTGGATGAAGCGCGGCTCCTCGATCGGGAAGGCCCGACCGGTGAAGGTGATGTCGGCTGCCATGCCCTCGCAGGGCTCGAGCCGGATCCGCAGGATATTGAGCGCCTCGAGGATCTCGACCGAGAGCGGACCCGCCGCCATCGCCATCCGCTCCATCCCCAGCTCCGCGCTGGCGTGGATGCAGTGCTGCACCCCGTCGCGGACGACGTTGAAATGCGCATCGATCACGTCGAGATGCGGGTAGATGCCCAGGGCGACCGCGAAGAAACCGCTGCCATCGGGCGCGTAGCCGTTGAAGAAATAGCGGTCGTAGAAATTGCGGTCGGTGCCTGCATAGGCGACCGGCTCGGGCGTCTGGTGGATCGGATAATCGTCGCCGCGGCTCAAAACCACTGGTTCGTCTCCCTCAAGGCACCGATACTATCGCGCGCCAGCGCCAGCGAACAGGCCCCGCGCGCCATCGACAGGAAATTGGCATCGCCGCGCTCGGTCCGCTCGACGAAGGCCGCGCTGAAGACCGCCGTCGAAACGCCGTGCAGGATGCCGAGACGGTAGTCGCGCTCGATCTCGTCACGCTCCAGCGCGACGCCACGCCCCCGCATCTCGCCTAGCCACAACTCGAGCAATTCCTCTTCGTGGTCGCGCCACAGCGCTTCGCCCAAGCCGCAGCCGATGAAATAGCCGACATCGGTCATCGGCCTGCCCGCCGCCACCGTCTGCCAGTCGAGCACGGCGATGGGCTCCGCGCCGCCGCGAATGTCGAACAGCATGTTGTCGAGGCGGAAATCGCCATGGACCACGCATTGCGGCGGCTCGCCGCGCTCGAACCAGTATGCGCTCGCCTCGGCAAGGTCCTCGCACAACGCCATGAATTCGGGTTCGAGCGTGTCGGCATAGCGTTCGCGGAAGATCGCCTGCGCCTGCGGATACATGGCGCCGAGCCTTTCGCGCAGGTCGGGAGGCGGGGCGATCCACGCCGCCTCGATCAGCTCCGTGCGCCCCCAACTCGGTGCATGGATCGCCGCGGCCTGCCGGATCGCCGCCCGCGCATCGGCGATGCCACAGCTGCGGATCTGGTCGCCCTGCCGCGCCGGCCCCATGTCCTCGAACAGCAGGACGAATTCGGTCCCGGTTTCGTCGACCGCGGAAAAATGGACCCGGGGCACGCGGACGTCGAGCAGGGGCGCAACCTGGCGGTAGAATTCCACTTCCTTCCGATAGAGCCCGAACATTGCAGCCGTGCCGCGGCTGGCGGGGTCTGCAGCGGCGAACTTGCCGGCCAACGTCGGTGGTACCCCCGCGCCCTCGAGGTGAAAGCGCGCGCTGTCGCCGACTTGGCCGGTGCCGATCGGCTCCCAGTGGATCGCATCGACGCGCGCGCGCAGTTGCTCGCCGAGCCACGCAGCGTTCACCTGGTCCGGATGTGCCGGAAAATCCGCCAAGCCCCTCTCCCACAAAGAGCAATTGCCGGAACGCTAGCGAGAGCCGTGCGTCCTGACAATCATGCAGGAGACAAGAGAATGAACGGACCGCTCGAATGGATCACATCGATCGGCACCGTGCTAGCCGCAGCGATGATCGCCTTCGACATGGGGCGCCGCGCAACCGCCTGGGGCTTCGTCCTGTTCTGCCTCGTCTCCGCGCTGTGGATCTACATCGGGCTGACGAGCGATGCCCTCCCGCTAGCGGCAATGAATGCCGTGCTGCTGCTGATCAACGCCTGGGGCGTGTGGCAATACTGGTTCCACCCGAAGAACCGGGCGCAGGACTGACCCGCGCCCGGCCGGGGGAGACTTACCAGACCTTCACGCGTTTTTCCGGAGCCAGATAGAGCTTGTCGCCTTCCTTGACGTCGAAGGCCTTGTACCAGGCATCGAGGTTGCGGACCGTGAGCGCGCGGTACTGGCCCGGTGCATGGCCGTCGGTGGCGATACGCTGGCGTAGCGCTTCCTCGCGGAACTTGCTGGCCCAGGCCTGGGCATAGGCGATGAAGAAGCGCTGGTCGCCGGTATAGCCGTCGATCACCGGCGCTTCCTTGCCGTTCAGCGAGGCGCGGTAGGCGTCGTAGGCAGCGGCGAGACCGGCGACGTCGGCGATATTCTCGCCCAACGTCAGATCGCCCCGGACATGCAGCCCCGGGAAGGGTTCGTACTGGTCGAACTGGTCGGCCAGCGCCTTGCCCGCCTCGTCGAACTTCGCCTTGTCGGCGTCGGTCCACCAGTTGCGCATCGCGCCGGTGCTGTCGAAGGCGGCGCCGTTGTTGTCGAAGCTGTGGCTGATCTCGTGCCCGATCACCGCGCCGATCGCGCCGTAGTTGAAGGCCGCATCGGCCTTGGGATCGTAGAACGGCGGCTGGAGAATCGCGGCGGGGAAGTTGAGCGCGTTCTGCACCGGCAGGTTGACCGCATTGACCAGCTGAGCATTCATCCACCACTCGCGCTTGTCGAGCGGCTTGCCGATCTTGGCGAGCTGCTGCGAATACCGCAGCCGCTCGGCGGCCTGCACATTGGCATAGGCATCCCCCGGCTTTACCGTGAGCGAGGAATAGTCGAGCCACTGGTCGGGATAGCCGACACCGACTTCCATCGTCTCGACCTTCCTGACCGCTTCTGACTTGGTCTCCTCGGCCATCCAGTCGAGCGCGTCGATCCGCTTGGCGAAGGCCGACTTGATGTTGTCGACCATGCCCTGGATATCGGTCTTGTCCCGGGCCGGGAAGTATTTCTCGACATAGAGCTTGCCCAGATCATCGCCCATATAGGCGTTGATGGCGGAGAGGGCCCGCTTGTCGCGGCTGCGCTGTTCTTCCTGCCCGAACAGCTTCTTGCCGTAGAAGGCGAAATGGAGGTTATCGAGCTTGCTCGGCAGCACGGCGGTGTTGGAATTGATCTGGTGGAAGACCAGCCAGTCCTTCCATGCCTCGAGCGGCTCGGACGCCACCAGCGCGGAGATCTTCGTGATCGCGGTCGGATGATAGGCGTCGAAGGTCTCGAACCCGTCCAGTTCGGCCGCCTTGAAGAAGGCGCTCCAGTCGAGCCCGGGCGCCTTGCTGGCGAAGTCGGCCTGCGACCACAGCGTGCTCGCCTTGGTCCAGTCGTCGCTGTCCTCGCGGCTCACATGGGCCTGGGCGATCTTCATCTCGAGATCGTAGATGCGCGCCGCCTTGGCCTCGGCATCGGCGACGTTCGCAGCTTCGAGCAGATCGGCGATGTAGCCTTGGTAGGCGGTGCGCAGCCCGGCCATCTTCTCGTCGGCCGATAGATAATATTCGCGCTCGGGCATGCCGAGACCGCCCTGCAGGATGTAGGGCACCACCTCGCCGCCCTTGAGGGCCTGGGTCACGAATACGCCGAACAGGTTCTCGGTCTCGAAGTTCGTCGCGTTGAGCGGATCGACATCCGCCCGGACCTGACTGCCGAGCACCTGTGCGAGAGCCTGTTTGTCGGCGATCTTGCCGAACCGCGCGAGATCGGTTTCGACCGGCTTCAGACCGGCCGCGTCGATCGCCTTGGTGTCGAGGAACGCCTCGTAGAAAGTCTTCACGCGATAGGCGTCGCTCCCCTCCTCCGGCTCCGATTTCACGATTTCGTCGATCAGCGCGGCAAGGTTCTTCTCGGTCTGCTGGTCCGCGATGTAGAACCCGCCGACGTTCGAACGGTCGGCCGGAATGTCGGTCTTGTCGAACCATCCGCCGTTGGCAAAACGGAAGAAATCGTCGCCCGGCTTGACCGAAGTGTCCATCCAGTCGGTGCGGATGCCCAGCTCGGTACCGGCGGCAAGCTGCGTGTCCTCGCCGAGTTGCTGGCACGCCACCGGCCCCATCGTGGCGACGGCGGTGCCGAGCAAGAGCGCGGCGATCAGGCGGTTTTTCATCAGGCTACTCCCACGGCGCGATCCGCGCCCTCAGTTGAACGCGCGGGTGATAGGCGCAGGAGCGCACGCCGACCAGTGCCACTGATCGACGCGCAAGACCGTCCGGTCGATGGTCAGCCGGCGAGCCGGCCGAAGCAGGCGCGCCCGGCATAGGCCGCGCTATCGCCGAGCTCTTCCTCGATACGGATGAGCTGGTTGTATTTCGCGAGCCGGTCCGACCGCGCGAGGCTGCCGGTCTTGATCTGCCCGCAATTGGTGGCGACCGCGAGATCGGCAATGGTCGCATCCTCGGTTTCGCCCGAACGGTGCGACATGACCGCCGTATAGCCCGCACGATTGGCGATGCTCACCGCGTCGAGCGTTTCCGACAGCGTGCCGATCTGGTTGACCTTGACCAGCAGCGAGTTGGCGAGGCCCTGGTCGATCCCTTCGCGCAGGCGCTGCGGATTGGTCACGAACAGATCGTCACCGACCAGCTGGACGCTGTTGCCGATGCGATCGGTGAGCGCCTTCCAGCCCTCGAAATCGTCCTCGGCCATGCCGTCCTCGATCGAGCGGATCGGGTAGTCGCGGCACAGCTTGTCGAGATATTCGGCCATTTCATGCCCGTCGAGCGACAGCTTCTCGCCGGTAATTTCGTATTTGCAGTCCTTGAAGAACTCGGTCGAGGCGCAATCGAGCGCCAGCGCGATGTCCTCGCCCGGCTTGAACCCGGCCTGTTCGATCGAGGCCATGATGAAGTCGAGCGCGTCGCGCGTGCTGGCGAGATCGGGGGCGAAGCCGCCCTCGTCGCCCACCGCGGTGGCGAGGCCCTTTTCGTGCAGCTTCTTCTTGAGCGTGTGGAACACTTCCGCACCCCACCGCACCGCCTCGGCGAGGCTGTCCGCCCCCACCGGCATGATCATGAATTCCTGGATGTCGATCGGGTTGTCGGCATGTTCGCCGCCGTTGATGATGTTCATCATCGGCACGGGGAGGAGGTGTGCAGAAACCCCGCCGATATAGCTGTAGAGCGGCAGGCCGCGCGCGTTTGCCGCGGCCTTGGCCACCGCCATGCTGGTGCCGAGGATGGCATTGGCGCCGATCCGGCCCTTGTTGGCGGTGCCGTCGAGCGCGATCATCGACAGGTCGATATCGCGTTGGTCCTCGGCGTCGAAGGCGCCGACCAGCAGGTCGCGGATCTCGGTATTGACCGCTTCGACGGCCTTGAGCACGCCCTTGCCGAGATAGCGGGTCTTGTCGCCATCGCGCAGCTCGACCGCCTCGTGCGCGCCGGTCGAGGCGCCGCTGGGCACGGCGGCCCGGCCGAAGCTGCCATCGTCGAGCAGCACATCGACTTCGACCGTGGGATTGCCCCGCGAATCAAGGATTTCACGGGCATGGATGTCGATGATCGCGGTCATGGGTGCTGGCGCTCCGGAGAAAGGTGTTGTAATTGACTAAAACACCCCCAGATGGGGAGTCCGCAGCGCTCTATGCGCCGGAACATTGGTGTGCAAGTTGCGTTGCAACATGGAAGGCGGAATCGCCTGTTCGAGATTGACCGAGGGCAAGGACGAAAAGCATGGCAGACACAACTTCCGGTGGCACACCCAACAAGCGCAAAGCCGCCACAGCCAAGAAACCCGCAGCGAAGAAGACCACTTCCGCCAAGACGCCGCGCAAGGCCGCGGCTTCGAAGAGCGCACCCAAGGAGACCGTTCCCGTGACCGACAAGACCACTGCCACCACCGACAACCGCTCCGAAGCCAAGTCGCGTTTCAACGCCGCGCTCGAAGAGGCCAAGGCAGGTGCCGCCGCGCTGAAGGCGGAAGGCCGCGATCGCGCCGTCGCCTATCGCGAGCAGGCCAAGGGCAAGAGCGAAGATTGGGTTACCGACGCCAAGGCCTATGGCGAAGAAGCCAAGGTCAAGGGCCGCGAACTTGCGGTCGAAGGCAAGGTCAAGGCCGGCGAAGGCCTTCGCTCGCTCAGCCGTCTGGTCAGCGACAACGCCTATCAGGTGGATGATAAACTGGGCGCCAAATACGGCGACTACGCGCGCAGCGCCTCCAAGTCGCTCGACGGCTATGCCAGTCGGCTCGACGAAAAGAGCGTCGACGACCTGGTCGAGGACGGTCGCGAATTCGTCCGCAAGAGCCCTGGCAAGGCGCTCGGAATCGCGGCGCTTGTCGGCTTCATGTTTTCGCGTCTATTCCGCAGCTCGCGCTGAGAGAAGGGCTACGGGGGACTGAATGCGGGACGATGAACCCGAGCGTAGGGACGATTTCGCCGGCCCGCTGGATCTGCCTGACGAGCATGATGCTCCCGATCAGCAGGGCGACGACGGTCACGAATTCTCGCTGACCGACGATGTCCTTGCGCTGATCGAGGACGGCAAGACCTATGCCGAGGCCGAGCTGCGGTTCCAGAAGAGCCGCGCGGCCTTCATCGCCAACCGCACCAAGGGCGCAATCGCCTTCGGGCTCGGCGCCTTCGGCGTCCTCCATCTCGCGCTCATCGCCGCGACCGTCGGCCTCGTCATCGCATTGGTACCGATTATCGGTGCCTGGGGCGCAACCGCGCTCGTCACGGTGGTGCTCGTCATTGCCGGCGTAATCCTTTTGCGCCTGCTCAAGAGCCGTCTCGACGACATCCGCGCCGCCTTCGACGAGGAGGACGCCTCGTGAGCACTCGCCGCGCGCGCATGATCGAAGACCGTCACCTGCGCGATTCCGCCCGCGCGCTTGTCGAAGCCGATATCGAGCACCTCAAGGCCGATTTCACCCACAAGAGCCTCACCGAACGGGCGATGGACCGCGTCATGGACGGCGCGAGCGATCTTTACGACGAAGCCGTGGACATGGCCGAGGACAACAAGGGCGCCCTCGCCGCATTGGTCGCAGCAATAGTGGTCTGGTTCGCGCGTAACCCGATCCTCGAATTGCTCGGTTTCGCACCCGAAGAGCAGGATGACGACGATCTGGTCGAATAGCCGGAACATCGGGCCGCCGACACTCGTTGATTGCACGAACACATTTTTCCGGAGAGTACCATGGCCGATGCAGCCGAAAGCAACGTCACCCCGATCAGCGCCGACAGCAAGCTGAGCGATTCCGAGAAGCGCGACCAGCTCCGCGCCCGAATCGAAGCCGGCGAGGAGCGCAATGAACAGCGCAGCATCGCCGATCAGGCGAAGGACGTGGCCGACTCCGCGCTCGATTTCACCCGCAAGCATCCGCTCGCCGTGGTCGGCGGCGTGCTCGTGCTCGGCCTTGCCGCCGGTGCGATGACGCGCAGGGGCCGTCGCCTTGGCCGGCGCGGCGGAGTCTTCGCCGGCCTCGCGGCCGAGGCCGCGCTGGCGTATGGCGCGCGGATGATCGACGGCGTGATGGACGGCGCGCAATATGCCGGCGACCGGTTCGAGGATTTCGGCGACAGCGCAGCCACCACCGCGCGCGGACTGCGCCGCGATGCGGCCTATAAGCTCGATACCGCCAGCGATGCGCTGCGCGCTTCGGGGCGCAAGGCCGGCCGCAAGGGCAGCCGCGCCTATCGCGCATTGCGCACCCGCCTGACGCACTGACATCTCCCGAAACGGGACTTGCCGTAGCGGCGTGACGGGCTTGCCTGTTGCGCCGCTTTCGCTATGTGGCGCAGCCAATCCTCCCCTCCCCCGAGAGAAAGACGTCCGATGGAAGAAAAAGAGAGCAAGCAGACGCTCTACCTGGTCATGGGTGGCCGCGTCACCGATCCGCGCAGCGTGACCTTTGCCGATCCCGAGAGCATCCACGTTGCCGGTGTGTTCAGCAGCTACGACCTCGCGGTAGATGCGTGGCGCTCGAATGCCCAGCGCACGGTCGACGACGCAGAAATGAAATACGTCATCGTCCACCTGCACAAGCTGCTCGATCCCGGCGCATAATTCCGCAGTGGCCTATTCGATCAGGCCCTATCGCGACTCCGATGCCGAGGCCCTCGCCGCGGTGAACGCGGCGGCTATCGCCGAAATCGGCCCGCACGCCTATTCGCCCGAACAGGTTGCCGCGTGGTCCGCGCGCCATCCCGGTCCCGAAAGGTTCCGGGAGCGCATCGCTGCAGGCCATGCGATTTTCGTGGCCGCCGATGCCGAGGACAGGCCGGTCGCCTATGCGCTGATCGAACCCGACGGCCATCTCGACCATCTCTACAACCACCCCGCGCACACGCGGCAGGGGCTCGCCACGCAATTGCTGGCGACGGCCGAGGCGCATGCCGCGGCGCTGGGTGTGGAATGCCTCTACACCGAGGCGAGCGATCTTGCCCGCCCGGCATTCGAGCGGGCGGGTTACGTTGCGACGAAGAAGCGCGAGTTCACCATCGCCCACGAGGGTCGGGAGGTCCCGATCCACAATTGGGCGATGGAAAAACGGATCAGATGAACTCGATCTTGTCGATCAGGTAAAACTTGTCGCCCGAGGGGACGGTCACTTCGACCTCTTCCTCGATCTGCTTGCCGATCAGCGCCCGCCCGATCGGCGAATTGTAGCTGATCCGCCCCTTCGAGGCATCGGCTTCGGTCTGGCCGACGATCTGGTAACGCACCGGCTTGTCGTCTTCGTCGAGCAGGGTGACGGTCGCGCCGAAGATCACCTTGTCGCCGCTCAACGTGGTTGGATCAATGATCTGCGCGCGGCTGATCTTGTCCTCCAGCTCGCCGATCATGGCTTCGACCTGGCCCTGGCGTTCCTTGGCGGCGTGGTATTCTGCGTTTTCCGAAAGGTCGCCATGCGCGCGCGCTTCCTCGATCGCATCGACGATCTTGGGGCGTTCGGCACGCAGGATCTTCAGGTCCGCCGTGAGCTTCTCGTAGCCCTCGGCCAGCATCGGCACTTTTTCCATAGGACCTCTTGTCCTTCCTGTTCCAACCGGTCTCCCGGGACAATTCGAACCCGGTCCGCCGAAGTGCGGAACCCAATCGGTTCGAATGTCTGGGGGAGCGGTGTCGTGTGTTCTGTCAGCTATAATAGTCTTGCAACGAACGCACTTCAAGCTGGTCCGGCGAAACCTCCGCGATTGCCTGCGCCACGGCGAGCGAAGCGGCGGCGGTGGTATAGTAGGGCAGCTTCTTTTCGAGCGCCGCCTCGCGGATCGATTTGCTGTCGAGCAGCGACTGCCAGCCTTCGGTGGTGTTGAAGATCAGCTGCACCTCGCCGTCGATGATCGCATCGACGATGTGCGGGCGCCCTTCCGCGACCTTGTTGACCGGTTCCACCGCCAGACCCTGTTCGGCAAGGTAGCGCTGCGTCCCGCCGGTGGCGATGACGCGGAAGCCCTTGTCGAGCAGTGTCTCGACCGCCGGGACGATCGCCGCCTTGTCGCTATCCTTGACCGACACGAACAGCGTACCCGACTGCGGCGGTTTCATTCCCGCGCCAAGCTGCGACTTGAGGAAGGCGGGCGCGAAACTGCGGTCGATCCCCATCACCTCGCCGGTCGACTTCATCTCGGGCGAGAGTACCGGGTCCGAACCGGGGAAACGCGCGAAGGGGAACACCGCTTCCTTGACCGCCATATGGTTGGGATTGAGGTCGAAGGGTTCGAAGCTGTCGAGCCGCTCGCCGGCCATCACCCTCGCGGCGACCTTGGCGATCGGTCGGCCGATGGCCTTGGCGACGAAGGGCACGGTGCGGCTGGCGCGCGGATTGACCTCGATCAGGTAGACCTCGCCGTCCTTGACCGCGAACTGGACGTTCATCAGCCCGCAGACCTTCAACGCCCTCGCCAGTTCGGTTCCCTGGCGCTCCATCTCGGCGATGATGTCGGCTGAAAGGCTGTAGGGCGGCAGCGTGCAGGCGGAATCGCCCGAATGGACGCCGGCCTCCTCGATATGCTGCATGACGCCCGCGATCCGCACCTCGCCGGTGCCGTCGGCGACGACATCGACGTCGCATTCCACCGCGTCGCGCAGATACTGGTCGACCAGAACGGGGCTGTCGCCCGAGACGTTGACCGCGGTGGCGATGTAGTCGTCGAGCTGCGCTTCGCTGTCGACGATCTCCATCGCCCGCCCGCCGAGCACGTAGGACGGACGTAGCAGCACGGGGTAACCGATCCGCGCGGCGACCGCGGCGGCCTCGTCACGGCTCTTGGCGATGCCGTTCATCGGCTGCTTGAGGTCGAGCTGGTTGACCAGCTTGGCGAAGCGCTCGCGGTCTTCGGCGAGGTCGATCGCATCGGGGCTGGTGCCGAGGATCGGGATACCTTCGCGCTCGAGCGCGGCGGCCAGCTTCAGCGGGGTCTGCCCACCGAACTGGACGATCACGCCGACGACCTCGCCCTGCGACATCTCGACGCGCATGATCTCGAGCACGTCCTCCTCGGTCAGCGGCTCGAAGTAGAGCCGGTCCGAAGTGTCGTAGTCGGTCGAGACCGTTTCCGGGTTGCAGTTGACCATGATCGTCTCGAACCCGGCCTCGCTCAGCGCGAAGCAGGCGTGGACGCAGCAATAGTCGAACTCGATGCCCTGCCCGATGCGGTTGGGGCCGCCGCCGAGGATGACGATCTTCCTGCGGTCGGAGGGCATCGCCTCGTCCTCGGACTCGCCGAAGCTCGGCGCCTCGTAGGTCGAGTACATGTAGGGCGTGACCGCCTCGAATTCCGCCGCACAGCTGTCGATCCGCTTGTAGACCGGATAGACGCCGAGCTTGCGGCGCAGGTCGCGCACTTCCTGTTCGCTGGTGGCGCCCGCCATGGCGCGCAGCGCATCGTGGAGCAGGCCCGAACGTTTGGCCTGCGTCTCGCCGAGACCGCCCGCCACGCCGACCGAGCGCACCGCCAGCGTGGCGAGCCGCTTGTCGGAGAAGCCCATCGCCTTCAATCGGCGCATTTCGGCGGCGTCGCGCGGCAGGCCCTGGTGGCCGATCATCTTCTCTTCGTAGATGATCGCCTCGATCTGGCGCAGGAACCACGGGTCGAAACCGGTGATCTTCGCCACTTCCTCGACCGTAAAATCCTCGCGGAAGGCCTGCGCAATCTTGAGGATGCGGTCGGGTGTGCGCTTGCTCAGCGAGGCGGTGATGACCTCGCGACTGACGCCTTCGAACTCGGTGATGCGGTTGAAGCCGTCGAGCCCGGTTTCGAGACCGCGCAGCGCCTTCTGCATCGATTCCGCGAAACAGCGACCGATCGCCATGACCTCGCCGACCGACTTCATCGCGGTCGAGAGCTCGTTCTTCGCCCCCTTGAACTTCTCGAAGGCGAAGCGCGGGATCTTGGTGACGACATAGTCGATGGTCGGCTCGAAGCTTGCCGGGGTCGCGCCGGTGATCTCGTTCTGGATCTCGTCGAGCGTGTAGCCCACGGCCAGCTTGGCCGCGACGCGGGCAATGGGGAAGCCGGTGGCCTTCGACGCCAGCGCGCTAGACCGGGAAACGCGCGGGTTCATCTCGATCACGATCAGCCGGCCATCTTTCGGATTGACTGCGAACTGAACGTTCGAACCACCTGTTTCCACACCGATTTCGCGCAGCACCTCGATGCTGGCGGTGCGCATGATCTGGTATTCCTTGTCGGTCAGCGTCAGCGCAGGCGCGACGGTAATGGAATCGCCCGTATGCACGCCCATCGGATCGACATTCTCGATCGAGCAGATGATGATGCAATTGTCCTTGCGGTCGCGCACCACCTCCATCTCGTATTCCTTCCAGCCGAGGAGCGACTCCTCGATCAGGACCTCGGTGGTGGGCGAGGCGTCGAGCCCCTCGCGGACGATACGCTCGAACTCGGCCTTGTTGTAAGCGATGCCGCCGCCGGTGCCGCCGAGCGTGAAGCTCGGGCGGATGATCGCGGGCAGGCCGGTGGTCTCGAGCACCGCGAAAGCCTCGTCGACCGTGTTGGCGACACCGCTGCGCGCGCTTTCGAGGCCGATTGCGTCCATCGCCTCGCGGAAGCGCTGGCGGTTCTCGGCCTTGTCGATGGCATCGGCATCGGCGCCGATCATCTGCACGCCGAACTTCTCCAGCGTGCCGTCGTTGAACAGCGCCAGCGCGCAGTTGAGCGCCGTCTGCCCGCCCATCGTCGGCAGCACCGCGTCGGGGCGTTCCTTTGCGATTATCTTGGCGACGATCTCGGGCGTGATCGGCTCGACATAAGTCGCGTCGGCCATTTCCGGATCGGTCATGATCGTGGCGGGGTTGGAGTTGACCAGGATGACCCGGTAGCCCTCTTCCTTCAGCGCCTTGATCGCCTGCGTGCCGGAATAATCGAACTCGCAGGCCTGGCCGATGATGATTGGCCCGGCGCCGATGACGAGGATGGATTGGATATCTGTACGCTTTGGCATCTAGCTCAACTTCGCTACTGAAGGCCCCTTCCCTCGAGGGAAGGGGTTGGGGATGGGTGTAAGGCCTTGGCTGAAAAGCGATTGAGCGGCATCGCACGCCGATTGCGACGCGACATGACGGATGCCGAACGACACCTGTGGCTGCATCTTCGCGCGAGGCCGCTCGGCGCGAAATTCACGCGGCAGTTCCCGATCGGCAATCATGTGGTCGATTTCGCCTGCCGCGGGCTGAAGCTCGCAATCGAGTGCGACGGTTGCCAGCATTCCGCCGACACCGACGCCGCGCGCACCGCGAGCATCGAAGCGCATGGCTACCGAGTCATCCGCTTCTGGAATCACGACATCCTCGGCAACACCGACGGCGTGCTGGAGGCAATCATGCGCGAGATCCGCCTCGCCCGGAACGAAGACTAACACGCCCCCCTTCCCTCGAGGGAAGGGGTAGGGGGATGGGTGTACGCCACCCGAAAGGGAGCCCTGTCCGCTCACCGCCGAGCCCCCATCCCCACCCCTTCCCCAAGGGGAAGGGAGACGACGAGGATTGAGGAGATGTCAGTGCGTTTGGGCATTAGTCGCCTTTAAACAGTGCTATAATTGATACGACGAGCGCGCCAAGGGCTATCCAATTTGACCAATTTACGGCCTTGAAGCGCCCAATTAGCGAGCTTTGGTCAAAGCGCTTCACTGCAATGACTGCCTGATCATTGAATGCAAAGTGCACTGACCGCTGCCCCTCCTCCGAAACTTCAATCATTCTCCCAAGACCAGAGTTCTGCCACTCCTTCCCAAGATTGGTCAGAAATTCTAGGTCGTGGTTTCGAAACAAGTCTGTCAGCGAGGGAATGTGATCACTATTGCGGAACGACCAACGCACTGCCTTCTTGAGCAGTTTCTCTTCAGGGTAGTGCGGCGGAAATTCAATCACCCCAACATCCCCACGAATTTCTCGAACAGGTAGAAGCTGTCCTGCGGGCCGGGGCTTGCCTCGGGGTGGTACTGGACGCCGAAGGCCTTCTTGCCCTTGATGCTGATCCCGCAATTGGTGCCGTCGAACAGCGAGACGTGGGTCTGTTCGACCTCGGGCGGCAGCGTGTCGACATCGACCGCGAAGCCGTGGTTCATGCTGGTGATCTCGACCAGGCCCGTGCTCTCGCCCCAGCCCTCGCCGACGCGCTGGACGGGATGGTTGGCGCCGCGGTGGCCCTGGAACATCTTGGCGGTCTTCGCGCCCGCCGCGAGGCCGAGCATCTGGTGGCCGAGGCAGATACCGAACAGCGGCACGTCGTTGTCGAGCAGCGCCTTGATCACCGGCACCGCATATTCGCCGGTCGCCGCCGGATCGCCCGGACCGTTCGAGAGGAACACGCCGTCGGGCTCGAGAGCCATGATCTCGGCGAACGAGCTGCGCGCGGGCACCACGGTGACCTTCGCACCCGCCTTCACGAGGTTGCGGAAGATATTGTCCTTCGCGCCATAGTCGATTGCAACGACGTGCGGCTTGTCTGCACCGCCGTTCGTATAGCCGAAGCCGAGCTGCCAGTGGCCGCCGCGCCAGTCCTCGCGCTCGCTGCGGGTGACGCCGGGGACCAGATCGAGCCCTTCGAGCCCGCTCCATTCGGCGGCCTGCTTCTTCAGCGCCTTGAGATCGAATTCCCCGCGCGGGCTGTGCGCGATCACCGCATTGGGTGCGCCCGAGAGGCGGATGCGGCGGGTCAGCGCGCGCGTGTCGACGCCCGAAAGGCCGATCTTGCCGTGCTCGCGCATCCATTCGACGAATTCGTTCTGCGCGCGGAAGTTGGAATGCGCGGTCACTTCCTGCCGTACCACGCAGCCGACCGCGCCGAGCCCGCGGCTCTCGTGGTCTTCCTCGTTCGCGCCGACATTGCCGATATGCGGGAAAGTGAAGGTGACGATCTGGCTGTCGTAGGAGGGATCGGTCATCACCTCCTGGTAGCCGGTCATCGCGGTGTTGAAGCAGACTTCGCCCACCGCGCTGCCGCTGGCGCCGAAGCCCTTGCCCCAGATGACGGTGCCGTCTCCGAGGACCAGAACGCCGGTCGCTCCTTTGGGCTGCGCGTGCGAAGATGCGGACAGGGCCATGGGCGCTCCGGGTAAAAGGTTTCCAGCGATGTGTGCTAAGTCCCAGCCGCTAGGGACCCCAGCGATTCCCGTCAAGCGGAACCCTTGGCTTATCGGCGCACTGTTCTAAATGGGCTGCGAACCCCAGACACCAACCATCGGGAATCCCCATGCTGCGCGAAAAAATCCAGGCCGAGACCGTCACCGCCATGAAGGCCAAGGACAAGGATCGCACCGCCGCGCTCCGCCTGATCGGGGCCAAGATCAAGGATCGCGACATCGAACTGCGCACGTCGGACACAAAGCCGGAAGACGACGAACTCGTCACCGACGTGCTGCTGAAGATGGCCAAGCAGCGCCGCGAGTCGATCGAGATGTACGAGGACGGCGGGCGCCAGGAACTCGCGGACAAGGAAAAATCCGAGCTCGCGGTGATCGAGGAATTCCTGCCGAAACAGATGAGCGAGGACGAGACCCGCGCCGCCATCGCCGCGATCAAGGCCGACCTGAACGCCGAGGGGATGAAGGACATGGGCCGCGTGATGGGGGAACTTAAGGCTCGCCACGGCGCTACTCTCGACATGACCAAGGCCAGCGGGCTGGTAAAGGAAGCGCTGTCATGAACCGTATCGCCGTCGCCCTCCCCCTCGTTCTCGCGCTCGGCGCTTGCGGCAGCGATGCCGACGAGCCGCCGACCGATCTCGATGTGGCGGTGAGCGACGGCGAGGCCGAGGCGCTGGCGCGCCAGATCGAGGCGGGCGATTTCTTCGACCTGCAGTTCGGCGCCAAGATCGCCGGGCCGCAGGGCGAGGAGGTTGAGAGCGCGCTGTCGAACGCCGAGGGCAATTTCGCCGACATGCGCAGCTTCGTCGCCTGCCCGGCGAGCATGAAGACCTGCGACCCGGCCAGCGCGCCGGAGGGAACGGTCTATACCTATGTCCATGTCGTCTATCCCGGCGAGGACAATGAGGACGACAGCGGCAGCGGCACCGGCAATGATTCCTCCAACGTCGAGCGCGCGACCGTCTTCCGCATGACCCGCCCCGCAACGGGCTTCACCGGCGCGGCGGGCTATTCGAAGGATGAGGCCATGGCGGCGATCGGACCCAAGGCCGATGTCGTGATCACCTGCGACGAAGGCGCGCTGGTGTGGACCGTGAGCGCGGGCGATGGCGGCGACCAGTGGGAACAGGCCGAACCGCTGACCTTCTGGTGGCAGTCGACCGTGCCGCCCGCCGGGCCAGCCTCCGCCTATGCGATCACAGCGAACTACACACAGGCGACGGGCAGCGGTCCCTATCCCGGCAAAGCAGCGGCCGCGACCAACGCCTGCGAGGCTCCCAACGCGAAGGGCTGAGGCTTCCAGCGCGTAACATGCGGGTATAAGCCTGTGGAGGGTTCTGCCACCGGCTAGCCGCCAACAGGCGGGAGCGATAAGGTCTGCGACCTTATGGCCCTGTCTCCCCAATGGCTCGACGAATTGCGCATGCGGACCACGCTGTCCGCGGTGATCGGTCGTACCCTGCGGCTGACCAAGGCGGGGCGCGAGTTCAAGGCCTGCTGTCCCTTCCACAACGAGAAGACGCCGAGCTTCTACGTCAACGACGAGAAGGGCTTCTACCACTGCTTCGGCTGCGAGGCGCATGGGGATGCGATCCGCTGGCTGACCGACCAGCGCGGCATGCCTTTCATGGACGCGGTCAAGGAACTGGCGGCGGAGGCCGGGATGGAAGTTCCCGCCCCCGACCCGCGCGCCGCGCAACGGGCGGAGAAGCGCGCCAGCCTGCACGATGTGACCGCCGCGGCGCAGGGCTGGTTCGCCGACAATCTCAAGTCCCCCGACGGGGCGCAGGCACGCGCCTATCTCGGCCGGCGCGGTTTTTCCGATGCGACAATCCGCGAATTCGGCTTCGGTTACGCGCCGGAGGATCGTCAGGCGCTCAAGCGCGCCCTCGCCAATTTCGACGAGCCGATGCTCATCGAGTCCGGCATGCGCATCTCGGTCGAGGACAAGGAGCCCTACGACCGCTTCCGGGGCCGGCTGATGCTGCCGATCCACGACATGCGCGGGCGCGTGATCGCCTTCGGTGGCCGTGTGCTCGATCCCGAAGGCAAGCCCAAATATCTCAACAGCCCCGACACGCCGCTGTTCGACAAGGGGCGCACGCTCTACAATCTGCACCGTGCGGCCCCCGCCGCGCGGCAGAGCGGGCGGATGATCGTGGTCGAGGGCTATATGGACGCGATCGCGCTCGCCAATGCGGGGATCCGCGAGGCGGTCGCTCCGCTCGGCACCGCGCTGACCGAGAACCAGCTCGAGCTGCTGTGGCGCCAGGTCGAACGCCCGATCCTGTGCTTCGACGGCGACAATGCCGGCCAGCGCGCCGCCATGCGCGCGATCGCCCGCGCTCTACCCATGCTGCGTCCGGCGCATTCGCTGACGATCGTGCGGATGCCCGCGGGCAAGGATCCCGACGACCTGATCCGCGAGAAGGGCGTCGGCGCGATCGAGGAATTGCTGGCGCGACCCGCGAGCCTGCTCGACACGCTGTGGGAGTTCGAGAAGGCGGCCGGCCCGCTCGATACGCCCGAGGACAAGGCCGGGTTAAAGGCGCGCCTGCTCGACCATGTCGACGCGATCCAGCACCCCGATATCCGCGCCCTCTATAAGCGCGAACTGCTCGAGCGCTTTTCCGCCTTCGCTTTCCCGCCGCGCCCGCCGCGCGAATTCCAGCCTCGTGGCGACTGGAAGAAGGGCAATTTCCGCCGGCCCGCTCCCACGCTAGCACCCGAAGCCCGCGCGAGCCTGACCCGGGCGATGCAGGGCGGCGCGCGCGACGCGCTCACCCGCGCGGTGATTGCCGGGCTCGTCCGCTTTCCCGACCAGATCCTGCGCCACGAAGAGGCCCTCGGCGACCTCGCCAGGCGTGACCAAAATGTCGGTTCCGCGATCGATTTGCTGCTCGAAGCCGCCGAGACGCTTGATTTGTCCGCCCAATCGACCATATCGCTCGAACGAGGCCTTCCCGCCCCACCGGAAAAAGCTCATTTCGCCTTCCTTGATGAGGGCACCGACCCGGGTGATGCGCGCGAGGATCTGGCCGAGGCCGTATCGTTGCTGGTCGAAAGACCTGCGCTGGAGGCTGCGCTCGCCGCAGCCACGGCGCGTTTCGAGCGCGATCCGGAAGGCTCCATCGCCGAACAGGCCCGGTTGCGCGAGCGATTGCTGGCACTGAACGAGCGGTTGAAGCGTTTCGGGCGTAGGAGAGCTGCAGCGATCGGCGAATCGGAATCATGATCCCCCGGGTGCGCGACCCGTGGAAAAGAAAAAGACTGGACTGAAACACCTCATGGCAACCAAGTCGAAGACCAAGGACGACGGCGACGCTCCCCTGATCGACCTCAACGAGGCATCGGTGAAGAAGCTCATCGCGAAGGCGAAGAAGCGCGGCTACGTCACCTATGACGAGCTCAACGACGCGCTGCCGCAGGGCGAGATGAGTTCCGACCAGATCGAGGACATCCAGTCGGCCCTGTCCGACATGGGCGTGCAGATCGTCGAGAGCGACGAAGAGGCCGAGGCCGCCGCCGAGGAAGCCGAAGAGGTCGAGGAAATCGAGGCTGCCGACGGCAAGAAGGAAGCCAAGAAGACGACCGCCGCCGCCGCGGCGGCGAAGAAGACCGCCACCGGCGAACGCACCGACGACCCGGTGCGCATGTACCTGCGCGAAATGGGGGCGGTGGAGCTGCTCAGCCGCGAGGGCGAGATCGCCATCGCAAAGCGGATCGAGGCCGGTCGCGACATGATGATCATGGGCCTGTGCCAGAGCCCGATCACCTTCCACGCCATCATCCAGTGGTCGGAGGCGCTCAACGCCGAGGAAATGCAGCTGCGCGAGATCCTCGATCTCGACGCCATGCTGTCGAAGGAACCCCCGCCCGAGAAGATGGCGGAGGAAGAGGAGGACGACGACGGCGAAATCTCGGAAGAAACCGCCGGCCCCTCGATCCGCGAGGATGACGAGGACGACGATTCCGACCAGGACAGCGAGGACGGCGAGGAAGGCTCGTCGAAAAGCGACGAAGACGACGACGAGGACAACACCATGTCGCTCGCGCAGATGGAGGCGGCGCTCAAGCCCGACGCCATCGAACGTTTCGCCCGCATCACCGACCTGTTCGGCAAGTTCGAAAAGCTCCAGAAGGAGCGCGTCGAGCTCATGGCCAGGGGCGAAGCCTTCGGCGGCGCCAAGGAAAAGAAGTACGAAGCGCTCTCCGAACAGCTCACTGCCGAGGTCGAAAGCGTCCAGTTCCACGCGACCAAGATCGAATTCCTGGTCGACAACCTCTATGCCTTCAACCGCCGCCTGACCGCTCTCGGTGGCCAGATGCTGCGCCTCGCCGAGCGCCACAAAGTCAAGCGCCTCGACTTCCTCGACGCCTATATCGGCAACGAACTCGACGACGGCTGGCTCAAGGAGCGCGCCAAGAAGGACAAGAAATGGGCCGCCTTCGCCGAGAAGGAAGCCGAAGCCGTCGAGCGCATCCGCGCCGAGATTTCCGACATCGCCAGCCAGACCGGCATGGCGCTGGAGGAATTCCGGCGCATCGTGAACATGGTCCAGAAGGGCGAGCGCGAGGCGCGTATCGCCAAGAAGGAAATGGTCGAGGCGAACCTGCGCCTGGTGATCTCGATCGCCAAGAAGTACACCAACCGCGGCCTGCAGTTCCTCGACCTGATTCAGGAAGGGAACATCGGGTTGATGAAGGCGGTCGACAAGTTCGAATACCGCCGCGGCTACAAGTTCTCGACCTATGCGACGTGGTGGATCCGCCAGGCGATCACCCGCTCGATCGCCGACCAGGCGCGCACGATCCGCATCCCGGTCCACATGATCGAGACGATCAACAAGCTGGTCCGCTGCAGCCGCCAGTTCCTTCACGATCAGGGCCGCGAACCGACACCCGAAGAGATGGCGGAGAAGCTCTCCATGCCGCTCGAGAAGGTGCGCAAGGTGATGAAGATCGCCAAGGAGCCGATCAGCCTCGAAACGCCGATCGGCGACGAGGAAGACAGCCACCTGGGCGATTTCATCGAGGACAAGAACGCGATCATTCCGGTCGATGCGGCGATCCAGGCGAACCTCAAGGAAACGGTCACCCGCGTCCTTGCGAGCCTGACCCCGCGCGAGGAACGCGTGCTCCGCATGCGCTTCGGGATCGGGATGAATACCGATCACACGCTGGAAGAAGTCGGCCAGCAGTTCTCGGTGACACGCGAGCGTATCCGTCAGATCGAGGCCAAGGCGCTGCGCAAGCTCAAGCACCCGAGCCGCAGCCGCAAGATGCGTAGCTTCCTCGACCAGTAACTGCTTGTTCCCGAGGGTCACGTCATGAGAATTTCGCATGCCTTGGCAGCAACCTTGCTTGCCTGCGCTCCGTTGGGCGCTGTCTCGGCACAGGACTATACGCCTCCTGCCGAGGAAATGGTCGAAGCCAAGGCGATCATCGACGCGATGTTTCCACCGTCGACACGTGACCAGCAGATGCGCCAGATGATGAGTGATATCGTCAAACAGATGCGCACCGGGGTCATGCAGAATCCGGTATTCGCCGATCCGGGCATGGCGAAGATTGCCAGCGATTTCCTGGAATCCGTGCCCGACGCGCTGATGCCGCTGGTAAGGCAACACTTTCCCGACATTCTCGAAGCGACGGCTACCGCATACACACGCGAATTCTCGCTTGACGAACTGAAGGAAATCCATGCCTTCGCCCAAACTCCTGCCGGTCAGCATTACTTCAGCCGGGCAACAGCCCTGCTAGGCGATCCGGCTGTCGCCAGAGCGAACGAAACCTACATGACCGCAGTGCATGCGTTGCAGGCCAGCGAAACCGAAAAACTGAGGACCAAGACGCTGGAATACCTCAAAGCTCACCCCGAGGTCGTCGAAAAGCTTCGGGCGCCTGCAGCGAAGAAGTAGCCTAGCTTGGTTCGCGGTAGCATAGACGGCCACAGTGAGCGGCCCGGCAAAAACCGCACCCGAGCCGCAGCTACGCGATCCGCTCGTTCATGGACCAGCAAGGCGGCGGCAGCCTTGCGTGGGTAGTTGCGAAGCCTCCCGGTCGGCACACGACCGGGCGGCTTCTTTCCTGCTAGTTCTGTTGCTTGAGCTGGTAACCCGTCGGCGGCACATCGTCGAACAGGTTGTTGCCGTAGGACGTGAGCTGCGCCCCGTTATTGAGCGAGAAGGTGCCGGATGGGCCGGCGAACTTGTTGTCGTCGATGCTCATCTTCTGCTGCGGAGCGTTCATCCGCACATGGCCGAGATCGTTGAAGGCGAACAGGTTGCGCGTCACCCAGGCCCGCGATCGACCCACACTGGTGGTGTAGTTGATGCCATAACCCGTATTGGCGATGAATTCCGATTGGTCGATCGTCATCATCACGTCGTTGGTATTGGCGACCTCGATGCCGTTCTGGCAGGCCCGTATTGTGGTGTTGATCACCGAGACCTGATTGGCACTGAGGATCTTGATCCCCGAAACGCAGCTCCCGCCAAAGCCTTCGATCTCTATATTCTGGATCACCACCCGGTCGGTCGTCGCAGCGTTGATGATGATGCCATTGGTCCCGCTGGCAAGGATCGATCCCAAGGTTCCCTCGCCCTGGATGGTGATCGACTTGGTGATGGTCACCGAGCCGATGCCCGCAGGGTCGAGGATGTTTATCTCACCCGCCGCGGCCGTCTTCGAAATCGCTCCGGCCAGGGTCTTGCACGGAGCCGTGCGGGAACAGGGATTGGCATCGTCGCCGACCCCCGAAACCCAGGTGCGGCTCGCCTGCGCCGAAGCGGGGACCGCGAACAACGAAAGGGACAGCACGGCGGCCGCGACGAATCGCTTGAACAGTCTTCTCATGATCCAACTCCCCACACAGCGACTCGCGCCGTTCCGCCCCTGCGTTTCGCGCGCTGCAGTCGCCCGCAACGGGTGCTGAGCCCACCCCCGGGAATTGTCCAGCATTCCCTTGTGGCAATCTGCCACTTGCGGGTGGAGGATTCGCTAGCCCTCGCCTATGAGACTGCCCATGCGTATCGCCATTGCCTCCGACCATGCCGCCATCGACCTCAAGGCCGAGTTGCGCGACTGGTTGATCGAGCGGGGCCATGAGGTCGCAGACCTCGGCCCGGAGACAACCGACTCCGTCGATTATCCCGACTTCGGCTACAAGCTGGCCGCAGTCGTCGCCGACGGCACCGCCGAGCGCGGAGTCGCGCTGTGCGGATCGGGCATCGGCATCTCGATGAGCGTCAACCGCAACCCCGCCGTCCGCTGCGCGCTGGTGTCGGAGCCGCTCTCGGCCGGCCTCGCGCGCGAGCACAACGATGCCAATTGCATCGCCATGGGCGCGCGGCTAACCGGCAGCGACATGGCCAAGGCGTGCCTCGCCGCTTTCCTCGACACCGAATTCGCCGGCGGCCGCCACCAGCGCCGCGTGGACAAGCTATCCAATCCGGAGATCTGACTTGGCTACCCAGCCCGCATCGACCGACCGCAGCCCGATGGACCGTTTCTGGCACGATACGCTCGCCGAGGCCGACCCCGAGATCTACGGCGCGATCCGCAAGGAACTCGCGCGCCAGCAGGACAAGATCGAGCTGATCGCGAGCGAGAACATCGCTTCGACCGCCGTTCTCGAAGCCACCGGCTCGGTGTTCACCAACAAATATGCCGAAGGCTATCCGGGCAAGCGCTATTATGGCGGCTGCGACTATGCCGACGTGGTCGAAACGCTGGCGATCGAGCGGGCCAAGCAATTGTTCGGCTGCGCCTTCGCCAATGTTCAGCCCAACTCTGGCAGCCAGATGAACCAGGCGGTCTTCCTCGCGCTGCTGCAGCCGGGCGACACCTTCATGGGGCTCGACCTCAATTCGGGTGGTCACCTGACCCACGGTTCGCCGGTCAACATGAGCGGCAAGTGGTTCAATCCGGTCAGCTACGGCGTGCGCAAGTACGACGAGCTGATCGACATGGACGAAGTGATGGCCATCGCGAGGGCCAACCGGCCCAAGCTGATCATCGCCGGTGGCACCGCCTATTCGCGCGTGTGGGACTGGGAAGCCTTCCGCAAGGTCGCCGACGAGGTCGGTGCCTATCTGATGGTCGACATGAGCCATATTTCGGGGCTCGTCGCGGGCGGCGCGCACCCCTCGCCCTTCCCGCATGCGCATATCGTCACCACCACCACCCACAAGAGCCTGCGCGGGCCTCGCTCGGGCGTCATCCTGTGGGACGACGAGGAATTCACCAAGCCGATCAACATGGCGGTGTTCCCGGGCATGCAGGGCGGCCCGCTGATGCATGTGGTCGCCGCCAAGGCAGTCGCCTTCGGCGAGGCGCTGCGCCCCGATTTCCGGGACTATGCCCGCCGCGTGGTCGAAAACGCGCGCGCGCTGGCCGAAGGGATCGAGGCCAACGGCCTGCGCGTCGTTTCCGGCGGCACCGACAACCACTCGATGCTGGTCGACCTGTCGCCCAAGGACGTCACCGGCAAGGCCGCCGAAGCCGGGCTCGACCGCGCCTGGCTGACCTGCAACAAGAACGGCATCCCCTACGACACGCGCAGCCCCTTCGTGACCAGCGGCATCCGCCTCGGCACGCCCGCCGGCACGACACGCGGCTTCGGCCCCGACGAGTTCCGAAAGATTGGCGCGCTGATCTGCGAAGTGGTAGACGGTATGTCGCGCAACGGTCCCGAAGGCGACGGGCAGGTCGAAGAGCAGGTGCGCGGCAAGGTGGCCGAACTCTGCGCTGCCTTCCCCGTCTATCCCGGGTGCTGAGGAGACGAGCGATGGACGAGCACGAACCCAACCATCAGGATCACGACCTGATTTCCGACGCCGGCAACGAGATCAAGGGCATGGCGAAGGAAGGGATGAACCATCCCTCGACCAAGCCGGTGCTGACCGGCGCTGCGGTGGGCGCGATCGCCGCCGGGATCCTGCCCGTGCTTACCTGGCCGATAGGCCTCGTCGCGGGGGCCGGGTTCATGCTGTACAAACGCCTCCGACCGTAAATGCGGTGTCCCTTCTGTGCGCATGACGACAGCCAGGTAAAGGACAGTCGTCCGACCGAGGATTCGACCTCGATCCGTCGTCGCCGCCAATGTTCGAGCTGCGGCGCACGCTTCACCACTTTCGAACGGGTCCAATTGCGCGAAGTCACCGTGGTCAAGTCCGGCAACCGGCGGCAACCCTTCGATCGCGGCAAGCTCGAACAGTCGATCTCACTCGCCTGCCGCAAGCGCGACGTGCCGCAGGAGCGGATCGATCAACTCGTCTCGGGCATCCAGCGACAGGTCGAGACCGCCGGCGAAGCCGAGATCCCCTCGCAGCGCATCGGTGAGATGGTGATGGACGGGCTCAAGGGCCTCGACAGCGTCGCCTATATCCGCTTCGCAAGCGTCTATCGCGACTTCAGCGAAGCGCGCGATTTCGAGGAATTCGCCAGTACCGTGCAGGAAGCGGCGGCTCATGAGCGCAGCTGACCTGCGCAAACCCGTGATCGTCCTCGTCCGGCCGCAGCTGGGCGAGAACATCGGCAAGGCGGCCCGCGCCATGCTCAATTTCGGGCTGGCCGAAATGCGGCTGGTCGAGCCGCGCGACGGTTGGCCCAATCCTTCGGCCGGCCCCGCCGCCTCCGGAGCGGACATCGTACTGGAACAGGCGACGGTCTATGCCTCCACCGCGGAAGCCGTGGCCGATTGCGCGCATGTCTATGCCAGCACCGTCCGCAAGCGCGGCGTCACCAAGCCGGTCCTGACGCCCGAGGAAGCAAGCCGGCAAATGGCAGGGCAAGCGGGGCGCAGCGCCATCCTCTTCGGTCCCGAACGCTCGGGCCTCGAAACCGAGGACGTCGCGCTGGCCCGGGCCATCCTGACGGTTCCCATCAATCCGGAATTCGGGTCACTGAACCTCGCCCAGGCCGTGATCCTGTGCGCTTATGAATGGTCGAAGCACGAACGGCTGGTGCAGCCCACGCAGGAGGATCTCCTGCCGCCGGCCCCTCAGGAGGAACTCGAAGGCCTGATTGCTCATCTCGAAGGCATGCTCGACCCCAAGGGCTATTACCTGCCCGAAACCCGCCGGGAGGCGACGCGGCGCACGCTGAGGGGCGTGCTGACCAAACCGGGCTGGAATCACCTCGAAGTTCGCACCCTTCGCGGGGTCTTGTCCGCACTGGAGCGCGAACCGCGCAAGTAAAATCCGGCGCGATTGTTATTCGAATACGATAATGTATCCTGCAGGCGAAGGAGAGTCTGCATGAATACTCGCGCCCTTGCCCTCATCGCCGTCATTTCCGCATCGCTTGCGCCGCCTGTCGTCGCTCAGCAAGCGGGCGAGACCGATGCTGTTACTTTCGAAGCGGAGATCCAGCAGGCCTCGGACGAAGACGTTGCGGAACAGCGCGACGACGAAACGATCGAGTGCCGCAATCTGGCACCGCGTGTGGGCACCCGCATTCCCGGCCGCCGAGTATGCCTCACCCTCTTCCAATGGAAACAATGGGAAGAGAACACGAAGGAAGAAATGCGCGATACCGAGCGCATGGGCCTGATCCGTAATCGAGGCTGACGCGCGACCGCGACAATCGTCGAGCGACGTAGTCCGTCCGTCGCCCATCCATTTGGGGTTCAGATTTACCGCCTAGGATGGTATGCTGGATCAACAGGAGGATTTATGAAGAGCTTCAATCTTGCTTTCGCCGCCGGTGCGGCTGCACTGTTTCTCGTGCCCGCCGCTTCGGCCGTGGCCGGCGAAAAAGGCGTTGTCGTCAGCGAAAACGATGCCAAGGCCGATGATGACGCAACGGTTCGCTGCAAGCGCCTGCCCCCGCCGGTCGGTTCGCGCATGGGCGGCAAGAAGGTCTGCAAGACCAACGCTGCATGGCGCCTGGAACAGGAAGCTGCCGCTCAGGCAGCCCGCGAGAACCAGGATCGCAGCGGCACGGGCAACCTGCGCACCAGTGGCTAGATCCCGGGGGGCGAGGGTCGAATCGTGCATTTTCACGTTTCGGCCCCGCTATGCTATAAGCCCCTGCAGGAGGCGATTATGAAGAACTCTGCATTTTTCCTCGCGCTCGGCGGGGCTTTGATTGCGGCGCTACCGGCATCCGCTGTATCGGCATTGGACCAGGAACGTGCCCGGATCGTCGACGAGAACGACGAGGCCGCCGACGATCCTGCGACCGTCGTTTGCAAGCGCCAACCGCCCCCGGCCGGTACGCGCATCATGGGCAAGAAGGTCTGCAAGACCAACGCAGCATGGCGCCTCGAACAGGAAATGGCCGGTGACGCCGCTCGCGAACGGCAAGAGCGCAGCGCGACGGGTAATACCCGCCAGGGCTGATCGCTCTCAATCGGGATCGCGCAGGCGATCCCACTCGACGAGTTCGTAGGCGATCGAAGTTTCCACCAGGTCGTCCCATATCTGGGCGATCTTCGCGGCGGGAAGATCGCGTTTCTCCGCGTCGGCGCGGGCATTTTCGATGACTTCGGCCTTGCGCGCCTCGTCGCGCACGACCTTGCGGTCGGTCTTGATCCGGGCGGCTGCACGCATGTAGGCGAAGCGCCGGTCGAGCAATTCCATCAGTTCGCGGTCGGTCCGGTCCACGCCGGCGCGCACTTCGCGCATGTCGTTGCAGTCTGCGGGCAGCTTGAATTCTTCGCTCATGGCGCGCGCCCTGCCGCGCTTGCGTGCGCTTGTCGAGCACCTATCTTCTCCCTTGACGAAGCGCGCGATACTGCTATTGGCGCGCCTTCGCGAATTGGTCCCGCACCCCGGTGAAGCGGAGGCCGCATCGAACCAAGGTTCGGTGGTGCGATGCCGGGTTCGATGGCTGCCACTGGGGCAGTCCAGCAAATTGAAGGAAATACCATGACGAAGCGCACCAGCGCCAAGTACAAGCTCGACCGCCGGATGGGTGAAAACATCTGGGGTCGCCCGAACAGCCCCGTCAACAAGCGTTCCTACGGTCCCGGCCAGCACGGTCAGCGCCGCAAGAGCAAGATGAGCGACTATGGCCTGCAGCTGCGCGCCAAGCAGAAGCTCAAGGGCTACTATGGCGACGTCACCGAGAAGCAGTTCAAGCGCACCTACAAGGAAGCGTCGGCGATGAAGGGCGACACCGGTCAGAACCTGATCGGCCTGCTCGAACAGCGTCTGGACATGGTCGTCTATCGCGCCAAGTTTGCGCCGACCATCTTCTCCGCCCGCCAGATCGTGAGCCACGGCCACATCTACCTCAACGGCGTGAAGACCAACATCGCCTCGGCCCGCGTCAAGGTCGGCGATGTCGTTTCGCTGGGCAAGAAGGCGCAGGAAATGGCGCTGGTCATCGAAGCGCAGAGCCTGCCCGAGCGCGACATTCCCGACTATGTCGCGCCCGACGGCAACGACAAGGTGACCTTCACCCGCGTGCCGAAGCTCGACGAAGTGCCCTATCCGGTCACCATGGAACCGAACCTCGTGGTCGAGTTCTACTCGCGCTAAGCTTCGGCTGGAACGAGACAGAAAAGGGCGGTCCCTCGCGGGGCCGCTTTTTTTTTGGATTACCTGCAATTATTCAGTCGCTTGATGGGAACGCGCCGCCCCATTCGCGGTTCAGTTTTTGCTATGACCCAATACCGATTCATCACGCCCAACCGGCGCGGAAAATGGTATCCCAGCCTGCGCGACGCACAGGCCCGGGCCAACGCTATCGGGGCGGGCTATCTCGATACCGCCGGCAATTTCGTCGCCTATCGGGGAACCGTGCTGGAGTTGCGCGAGAAAGAGCCCGCCTAGCGCTCGCGCGTGGAGCGGTGACTGCAGCGCCGCACAAAAAAAGGCGGTCCCTTGCGAGGCCGCCTTTTTCCGTTGGGCCATGCCCGATCCCACTCAGGAGCCGAGATTGGCGGCCAGGAAGCTGTCGATCTTCACAAGCATCTGCTTGCGTGCGGCACCATCGTGTAGCGAATGGGCCAGCCCATCGAATTCGAGATAATCGACCTGCTTGCCAGCACTACGCAGGGCATCTTCCATATTGCGCGACTGCTCTACGTCGACATTGTTGTCCGCAGTGCCATGAACCAGCAACACGGGAGCCTCGAACGTGGCCGCGTTGCGCATAGGGCTGCCTTCGTCGAGATAAGGTCCATCTCCGACGAATTTCTGGACGAGGCGATAGTTCGTGGTGTTACGCTCCTCTTCGAGCAACTGACGCCAGTCGGCGACCGGGGCGATCGCCACCACCGCCTTGTACAGGTCGCCATCGACTACCTGCGACTGGAGAGCGGCGTACCCGCCATAGGACCATCCCACGATCGCCATCTTGTCAGGCTCGGCAATGCCCTGCGACACCAGCCAACGACCGGCGTCGTTCACGTCGCCGATCGCGGTCCGCCATGCCGCGACCCCATTCTTGCCGAACCATTCGGCACCATAACCCGTAGATCCCCGGAAATTGGGTTGAAGAACGGCATAGCCACGCGCGGCGAAAAACTGCACGAGCCAGTCGAAGCCCCATTCGTCGCGGGCGGAAGGGCCGCCGTGCGGCAGGACGATCGCAGGCAGATTCTTGCCCGTCGAGCCCACCGGCAGCGTCAGGTAACCCGGTATCTGCGTTCCGTCGGCAGCGGGGAATACGACCGGCTTCATTTCGGCGAGCTTGTGCCCTTCGGTGGTCTCGCGGATCGGCAGAAGCGGATTGAGCTGGTTCGTGTCGCGATCGAACTTGTAGAGCATGCCAGGATCGACATCCGAACCCGTGACAAGCAGCACCTGCCGCTCGTCTTCGCTGGCACCGACGAAGCTCACCACAGGCTTGCCGGGCAGAGCGCCACTCAGCGCGCCAGCCAAGTCACGGAATGCGGGGTCGAAGTACTTCACCAGACGCTTTTCGGTGGCATAGCTGGCGCCGATCACGCGCTGGCGCCGTCCGATCGTCACGAGCGAATCGACGTCCGCGCCTTCCGCGGCGAGGAGCTCCTTGCGTGCCAGCGTGCCGTCGAGCGAGATTGCGTAAAGCGTCTTGAATCCGCGGTCATCGTTGTCGAAACCGATGGCGGCATTGGTAGCAGTGTCGACTGCGTAAGGTTCGAAGCCGTCGATCGTCTGGCTGTCGATTTCGGCACGGGAAAGCGGGCTCCAGCGCTTGGTTCCTTGCTCGCGATAGAAATAGGCGAGCGTGTCCTGCGCGTAGCCCCGCGGGTTGCTGTTGAGTGTGCCCTTTATCCGCACGCTTCCCGCATCGTCAGCGATATATTCGAAGGCATCCTTGTCCGGAGCCTCAACCAGCTTTTCCTTGCCTGTGACAACATCGTGCGACACCACGCCCAAACCTTCAGCCTGGTTGGCCAGACGGGTGTTGAGAGAAGATTCCTTCACATAACTGCGCGTCGCGAGGACCGAAGAGTCATCTCCTTCGGCATTCAGTGAAATAACACCTCCGCCAAAGTAGATATTGCCATAGGCGCGCATCGACTTCCGACCCTCGATCACATTCGGATCGGTGCCATCGGCGTTGACCGAGATCATCCTGGTGGCTGCGATGTACCGCCCGATGGAATCGTCCTTGCGGCGTACAATCGTCTGGCAGACGAGCCGCTCCTCGGTAATCCAGTTGCAATAGGAAAGGTCGCTCATCGGGTCGAGCGCTGCCAGCGCCCGCTTGGGCGGCGTACCCGCTTCGAGATCGACCGTGTAGAGCGCCTCGCCCCCGGCCCCGACGGTACCGACATAGGCCAGCTTCTTGCCCGAAGGGGAAAGGCTTGCATGGAAGATCGATTGGCGCGCCCCGAATGCAGTCGCATCTTCCTCCGCAGTGCCGGCGGAGACCGACGAAGCAAACGCGCAAAAGGACACGGCGGCGACGCCGGAGAGTAGCTTTTTCATGAATGTAGACCCCTATTTCCAAGTCGGGCGAAGACTAGCAAAGCCTATTCGCAGCGCAACCGCACAGGATGACTAATTCCGTCGAATTTCCAGCAATCGAATTCAGTATCGCCCGGCGATCTGGAGCGACTTCCACACCATCGCCACGATTGCGATCGTGATCGCCCCGCCCCAGAACCAGTAGGGCAGAAACAGCGCATCGGCGATGCGCCCGGTGTCCGACAGGGCGACATGGCCGCCAACCACGGCACCCGGGCTGAACAGGTAGCCGAGGTCCTGATAGACGGCGACCGCGCCCTGGACACCGAGGAACTCGACGGCGATGCGCTGCCAATTCGCGCTACCGCGTGCGGCGATATAGAGCGCGGCGGCGGCAAAGGCGGGAAGGACGATCCAGCCCGCCACCGAGCGGACCCAGATCAGCGTGGTCACGAGCAGCGCGGTGCCGAGGGCGAGCAGCGCCAGGCGGGTCGCCCGGCGCGAGCGCGACGCAACGATCATCGTGCAGCCGGCGACGCTCGGACCGAGCAGGCCTGCCGCGGCGACGATCGCCTGCCCTACAGCCCAAAGCCCGCCCGAATGCTCGGCAAAGCCCGACCCGTCGGCAAAGATCACGAGACGCTCGAAATTCGCGCCCAGCAGCGCGGCGGTGAGGCCGTGCGCCATTTCATGCCACCAGGTCGACAGCAGGGTGAACGGCAGCAGCGCCAGCGTCCCGATCTCGGTCTGCCAGGCGATGATGGTCAGCACCGCGAAGGCGACGATATAGGTCTGTTCGCGCTTGACGACCGGCTTCATCTCGTCCTCCGCATAGGGCAGGCCCCATTTGGCGGGCACGACGAGCTGGTGGGATTTCTTTTCCATTGCTCCAGCCTATCGCAGGATGGTCCTAACGCAAGTAATCGCTGCGGAAATTCGTCGCAAAGGCCGCGAAGCGCCCGTCACCGATCGCATCGCGCATCGCCTGCATCAGCTGCTGGTAGAAGGCGATGTTGTGCTCGGTCATCAGCATCGCGCCGAGAATTTCCTGCGACTTCACCAGATGGTGGAGATAGGCGCGCGTGTAGGTGCCGCAGGTATCACAGGCGCAGCGGCTGTCGAGCGGCTCCTGATCCTCCGCGAAACGCGCGTTCCTGAGGTTGATCGGGCCATCCCAGGTAAAGGCCTGGCCGTTGCGACCCGACCGGCTCGGCAAGACGCAGTCGAACATGTCGACCCCGCGCTCGACCGCGCCGACGAGGTCGTCGGGTTTGCCCACGCCCATCAAATAGCGCGGGCGATCGGCAGGGAGTTGGCCGGGGGCAAAATCGAGCGTCGCGAACATCGCTTCCTGCCCCTCGCCCACCGCGAGCCCGCCGATCGCATAGCCGTCGAAGCCGATCTCGGCGAGCTTCTCGGCGCTGACCTTGCGCAGCTCCTCGTCGAGCGCGCCCTGCTGGATTCCGAACAGCGCCGCGCGCGCTGCATGTTCCCCGCCAGCATCGAAGCCGTCGCGGCTGCGCTTCGCCCAGCGCATCGACATTTCCATGCTCGCGGCGATCTCATCGCGCGGCCGGTCGGCACGCGGGCATTCGTCGAAGGCCATGACGATGTCGCTGCCGAGCAGGCGCTGAATCTCCATGCTGCGCTCGGGCGTCAGCATGTGTTTCGAGCCGTCGATATGGCTGCGGAATTCGACGCCCTTCTCGGTCAGCTTGCGGAGCTCGGACAGGCTCATCACCTGGTAGCCGCCGCTGTCGGTCAGAATCGGGCGCTGCCAGTTCATGAACTGGTGCAACCCGCCGAGTCGGGCGATGCGTTCGGCGCCGGGGCGCAGCATCAGATGATAGGTGTTGCCGAGAATGATATCCGCGCCGGTCTTGTGCACCGTCTCCGGCTTGAGCGCCTTGACCGTCGCGGCAGTGCCCACGGGCATGAAGGCGGGCGTGCGGATATCGCCGCGGTGCATCTCGATGCGGCCAGTGCGGGCGGCGCCATCGGTGGCGTGGATGGTGAAGGCGAAACGTTCGGACATGGTCAGAAGCCGTAGATCAGGGTCGCGCGGGTCAGCGTGTCGGTGGCGACCTTCCCGGCGGGAGGACTGCTGTCGTAATCGAGCTGGTACGACATCCGGGCGCGCAAGCGGTCGCTGACCACGAAATCGAGCCCGGTCACGAGGTTGATCGTCGTGTTCGCGCTGTCGATGAGGACGACCGCCTCGCCCCCCGTCTCGGCGACCGCGCTCGCATCCTGCGTCAGCGTCACGCGGTCGAAGACCTTCCAGTCGAAATCGAGCCCGGCGAGGGCTGCGATGCGGCTGTCCTTTCGGCCGTCGGTATAGTCGGTCACGCGATAGGCCGGGCCGGCCTTGAGCGACAGGCTGAGGCCATCCGTGGCGACCACCTGATACCCGAGACCGCCCGAGACCGCATAGCGCGCATCGACACCCTGGATCTGGTCGCGCTCGAACTGCGACAGGCCATAGGCAAAGAGATTCTCGTCGAACTGCCAGCGCGGTTCATAGGAAAGGAACATCTGCTCGCGGCTCGTGACGCCGTTCTGCCGCTGGTAGTCGAAGCGGGCCCGCAGCCGATGCGACCAGTCGATCCCCTCGCGCTTGAGCTTGAGCCCTGCGGTGATGCCGACGGTATCGCTGTTGCCACTCGACTGGAAGCCGCCGAGTTCGCCCTCGCCCTTCCACATATCGAACAGGCCGGCATTGCGGATGGTCTGCTCCTTCTTCTTCTCGGCCTCTGCCTGCCTGGCGGCGAAAGAGGCGTCGAAGGCGGATGCTACCGCATCAATCTCGGCGGAGTCATCGGGCCAGGTGCTGCGCGCGAGGTCGAGCACGGTGGCGACCTTCGCCTTGTCCCCCGTCGCCAACGCTGCGTCGATCATCGCTCGCGCGCCTTCGGGGAGTTCGGCCTGCGCCGGAACGGCAGTGCTGGCCAGCAGCAGGGGAGGAAGCAGCAGGAGGAAACGCATCGCACGCGCCTAGCGTCTTGTGCGCCTGCGCGCCAACCCGCAATCGTATGCGCGGGGTCAGGCGCGCAGGCGCCAGCCGGTGCGGAAGATAAAGGTAATCACCCCGATACATGCGGCAAGGAAGCCAAGCGTGATCGCGAAGCTCAGGCCGATGTCAACATCGGCCTTGCCGTAGAAAGTCCAGCGCAAGCCGCTGACGAGGTAGACGATCGGGTTCGCCAGCGCGATCGTGTCCCACGGCTTGGGCAGCATCTCGATCGAGTAGAAGGTCCCGCCAAGGAAGGTCAGCGGGGTGAGGAAGAGCATCGGGATGATGCCGAGCTTCTCGAAATTGTCGGCCCAGATCCCGAGGATGAAGCCGAACAGGCTGAAGGCTGCGGCGACCAGCATGATATAGATCAGCGCGAGGAACGGGTGGGCGATCGAATAGTCGACGAACAGCCGCGCGGTGACGAGGATGATCGTGGCGAGGATCAGGCTCTTGGTCATTGCCGCGCCGACGAAGCCGAGCAGTGTCTCCGCGACTCCGACAGGCGCGCTGAGCAGCTCGTAGATCGTGCCGGTGAAGCGCGGCATGTAGATGCCGAAACTGGAATTGCTGGTGGTCTCGCCGAGCAGGGTGAGCATCAGCAGGCCGGGGATGATGAAGGCGCCGTAGTCGACTCCGCCGAGATCGGGCATGCGCCCGCCGATGGCCGCGCCGAAGACGACGAAATAGAGCGAAGTGGTCAGCACCGGCGCGAGGACCGACTGGAAGGCGGTGCGCAGGAAACGCATCAGCTCGCGCGTGTAGATCGACCAGGTCGAGCGCCAGGAAATCATTCTGCGCCCTCCCCTTCGCCGAGCAGCGAGACGAAGATGTCCTCGAGACTGCTCTCGCGCGTCTCGATGCCGGCATAGTCGATCCCCGCTGCGATCAGCGCCTTGGTCAGCTCGGCGACCTCGGCCTTGCCCTTGCCGGTCCCGTCGCCGCCGCGATAGCAGAGCGAGGTGCCGCCCGCTTCCAGTTCTACGGGGAAGCGCGCGATCTCCGGTGGCAGCGATCCCAGTGGCGCGGCGAGCGTGATATGCGCCTCGGTGCGCCCCAGCCGCGCCATCATGGCGTCCTTTTCGTCGACCATCAGCAGCTTGCCCCGGTTGATGATCCCGACGCGGTCGGCCATCATCTCGGCCTCCTCGATGTAATGCGTGGTGAGGATGATGGTCACGCCGCGTCCGCGCATCTCGTCGATGATCGCCCACATGCCCTTGCGCAGTTCGACGTCGACCCCCGCGGTGGGCTCGTCGAGGAACAGCAGGTCGGGCTCGTGCGCCAGCGCCTTGGCGATCAGCACGCGGCGCTTCATCCCACCCGACAGCGCCATGATGCGCTCGTCGCGCTTGTCCCACAGGCTCAGGGAGCGGAGGATTTCCTCGATCCGCGCCTTGTCGGGCGCCAGCCCGAACAGGCCGCGCGAATAGGACACGGCGCGCTCGACCGGCTCGAACATGTCGGTGGCGAGTTCCTGCGGTACCAGCCCGATGCGGCTGCGCGCCTGGCGCCAGTCCTTCGCCATATCGTGCCCGAAGGCGCGGATCGTGCCGCCGGTTGGACGCACCAGGCCGCAGACCGCGCCGATCAGCGTCGTCTTGCCTGCACCGTTGGGCCCGAGCAGCGCAAATATCTCGCCCCTTCTGATCGTGAGATCGACGTCGTCCAGCGCTTTGAGCCCGCCGGGATAGACCTTGGACAGGCCGCTGAGTTCGAGAATCGGATCCACACGCTCCTAGCTAGCGGCGATCCAGTTCCCGTGGAAGCCCGGGGGGATAAGATGCGGGATATGGACCGCAGCGACCGGGTCGAGGCTCATGGCATCGAGGATCTCGAGCGCGCTGGTGCCTTCATTGCGATCGATGACATAGCCCATCACCCAGCCGTCGCCCTCGGGAGCGTCGGCGCTGCGCGGAACGAACACGAACTCGCCCGGAATGCGGCCCTCGCCGAAATCGCGCTGGACGCGTTCGCCGGTGGCGAGATCGTGGCGGTAGAGCGGCATGGGCGCAACGAATTCGAGGTCGCCGTCCGCGGGAAGGCCCATGGCCCAGAGATAGCGATAGGCGCGGGTGAAATAGCGCTCGTCGGGGCGCGGGAATTCCTGTCCGGACGCATCGAGCGTTTCGCGCACGACCTTCCCGCCACTGCCGTCGAGCGTCCAGCGCTCCAGCCCGAGCGACTTGCCATAGGGCCCGGCCATCGCGCCGTCGAAGATGGTCTCGTAGGCGCAGAGGTCGACCACGACGCGACCGGCTTCGTCCTCGAAGCTGTTGCCGACGTGGAAGACATAGCAGGGATCGACCTCGTGCCAGACGACCTGGCGGCCCGATCCGCCGCGCGGCAGCAGGCCGACGCGGGCGCGGTGCGCTCGGTTCCAGCGATAGGGGAACTTGTGCCCCCCGATCAGCGCCTGCATCGAGAATGTCACCGGCAGGTCGAGGATCACCACGTAATTCTCGGTCAGCGCGCAATCGTGGATCGAGGGCCCGTCCTGCACCGCGATTGGGGTCTCGCGTAGCACGCGCCCCATACCGTCGAGCGCGACATGGCGGATCGTGTCGGCCGACACCCCGTCATAGCAAATGGCGTGGAATTCGCCGGTCGTCGGGCACTGGTGCGGATGCGCGGTGAAGGATCCGGTCAGCCCGCCGCCGAAGTCAGAATAGGCGACACTTTCGAGATTGCCGTCGAGTTCGACGGGAAAGCTGCTCGCCTCGACCAGCGCCATGATCTTGCCGCCGATGTCGAGGACGTTGGTGTTGACCGTATCGCCAAAACCGCGGCGCGGGCCGCCGATCGCGGGCGGTCCGCCCTTCCCCTCGAGATCGCGCGAACGGATGAAGCGGTTGCGATACCATTCGGCCTTGCCGCCCTGCAGCCGCACACCGTGGACCATGCCGTCGCCGATAAACCAGTGGTGGCCCTTGCTGCCTTCGCCGAAGGGATTGGGACCGATCCGGACATAGCGCCCGTCGAGCTCGGCGGGGATAGTCCCGGCTACCGCCAGGTCTTCGAACGTGAATTCCTCGGTCAGCGGCGTGTGGACCCCATGAAGGAAGGGATTCTTCTGCGCTCCCGGCAATCGGGTACGGTTGATGGTGGCGACGGCCTGAATCGCCGGGGTGACTGCCTTGCGGATGGTTTTCTCGATGACGCTTGCCATAACCGACTCGCTCCGATTAAAGTGAACGCTGTAAACATAGGGCCAATGATAACAGTGTCAACATCGAATGAAGCCTATCATCACGGGAACCTGCGCGACGCTCTCCTTGCGGCGGGACTGACCGCGCTCGAAGGTCCCGGCGGCAAGGCGCCCTCGCTGCGCGAACTGGCCCGGAGCGTGGGTGTTTCGGCCACCGCGGTCTATCGGCACTTCCCCGACAAGCGCACGCTCGACAAGGCGCTGGCGATGGAGGGATTGCAGCTGCTTGGGAAGGAACAGGCAGAGGCGGCCGAGAAGGTCGGTGGCGGAAGTGCGGGCTTTGCTGAAACCGGCCGCGCCTATGTCCGCTTTGCCCTGGCGCATCCGGCGCTGTTCCGGCTGATGTTCACACAAGGCGAGCCGATCGAGCACAACGACCAGCCCGATCCCGCGCGCGAATTGCTGACAGCGAATACACGGGCGCTGGCGGGCGACCCAGAGCGTGCGGAGACGCTGGCACTGCAGGCCTGGTCGATAGCGCATGGCATCGCCATGCTCATGCTCGACGGAAGGATCCCCGCCGATGACGCGCTGATCGAGCGGATGCTCGATACGCGTAGTCTGTTTCCCAGATCAGGGTAGCAGCAGCGAGGAATCGCCGTAGCTGTAGAAACGGTATTCCTCGGCGATCGCGTGTTCGTAGGCCGCCAACATCCGCTCGCGTCCCATCAGCGCGCTGACCAGCATCATCAGCGTCGACTTGGGGAGGTGAAAATTGGTCATCAGTCCGTCGACCGCGCGAAATTGGTATCCCGGCGTGATGAAGATGGCGGTGTCGCCCGCGAAGGGACGGATCGCGCCATCTTCGCCCGTCGCGCTTTCGAGCAGGCGCAGGCTGGTCGTACCAACGGCGATGACCCGGCCTCCGGCGGCGCGTACGGCATTCAGCCGATCCGCAGTCTCGGGTTCGATCCGGCCCCATTCGGCATGCATCGCGTGGTCGTCGGTATCCTCGGCCTTGACCGGGAGAAAGGTCCCCGCTCCGACATGCAGCGTGAGCGTCTCGCGGCCGACGCCAGCCTCCTCGAGCAGCGCGATCAGCTCCGGCGTGAAATGCAGCGCAGCGGTCGGCGCGGCGACGGCGCCGTCCTCAGCCGCGAACATGGTCTGGTAGTCCTCGCGGTCGCGCTCGTCGGTCCCGCGCTTGCCGGCGATATAGGGCGGCAGCGGCATGCGCCCGGCGCGCTCGAGCAGCACCTCGACCGGTTCCTCGCCCTCAAAGAAGAGCAGGAAACTGCCGTCCAGCAGCCGCTCCTCGGCCACTGCGGTGACCCCGCCGCCGAATTCGGCGACATCGCCGACGCGCAGCCGCTTGGCGTTGCGCACGAAGGCCTGCCAACGCCGCAGATCGATCCGCTTGTGCAGCGTCGCACCGATTTTCGCCTCGCCGCGACGCCCTTCGAGCTGCGCCGGGATGACGCGCGTATCGTTGAAGACGAGGACGTCGCCTGCGCGCAGCAGCTGCGGCAGGTCGCGCACGCCGCGATTCTCGAACGGACCATCCTTGCGCACCACGAGCATGCGCGCGGCATCGCGCGGCCGCGCCGGGCGTAGCGCGATCCGTTCGGGCGGGAGTTCGAAATCGAAAAGGTCGACTTTCATCGCGCCGCCCCTAGTCCGGGTGCGGCGCGATGGAAAGTCAGTTGCCGAGCGGCGCGTTCAGATCGTCGGCCGTGATTTCCTCGCCGGCGGCCTGCGGTGCGGGCATCGCCGGGACTGGTTTGCGGTCGGCGGCGATCGAGGCCTGCAGGATGCGCGTCGGATTGGCGGGCGGCTCGCCGCGCTGGATCGCATCGACCGCGGCCATGTTGGAGATCACACGCCCGAAATTGGTGTAATTGGTGTCGAGGTTGAAGCGCGGATAGAAGATGATGAAGAACTGGCTGTTCGCGCTGTCCTCGCTCGCGGCACGTGCCATCGAGACGGTGCCGCGAACATGCGGCATCGGGTTGAATTCCTCGGCCAGGTCGGGCAGCTCCGATCCCCCCGTACCGGTCCCGGTCGGGTCGCCGGTCTGGGCCATGAAACCGTCGATCACGCGGTGGAAGATGATCCCGTCGTAGAAACCCTGCCGGGTCAGCGTCTTGATCCGTTCGACATGGTGCGGTGCCCAGTCGGGCTTCAGCCGGATCGCCACGCGCTGGCCATTCGACAGATCGAGCAGGAGAATGTTCTCGAGATCTTCCTCGACGTTGAAATTGACCGGCGAATAGACCCGCGTATCGGCGGCGGGTTCGGTAGCCGCGGCGGATTCTTCCGTCGCGGGTTCATCCTGCGCCTGGACGGCAAAGGGCGTCGCGGCGAGGGTCAACGCGGCGGCAAGGGCAAGCGAAGTCTTGAGCATCGTCATTCCGTAGCAATGTCCTGGATGGCGGACCGTCTAGCGAGGGGCGACTGTCCGTTCAATGAATAGGTTGGGATACGCCCTCAGCCACCCTTGCGACCTTGCTCGCGAACCCGTGTCTCCACATCCTCGCGAACCTTGGCGGTGACGAACTTGTCGATCGGCCCGCCGTAGAACGCGATTTCCTTGACCAGCCGGCTGGCGATCGGCTGGAGTTCGACATCGGCCATCAGAAAGACGGTCTCGATCCGGTCGTTGAGCTGACGGTTCATGCCGGTGAGCTGATACTCGTATTCGAAATCGGTCACTCCGCGTATCCCGCGGATGACGATCCCGGCGTCCATCTGCTCCGCGAAATCCATCAGCAGCGAATTGAAGCCCACCACGCGAATGGAGTCGCTTTCTATGCGTGCGACTTCGCGTTCGACCATGGCGATGCGCTCGTCGTCGTCGAACATGGGCGATTTGGCGATATTGGTGGTGACGCCGATTATGAGCTCGTCGACCAGTTTCGCACCGCGCTCGATAATGTCCATGTGACCGAGCGTGATCGGGTCGAAAGTCCCCGGGTAGATGCCGATGCGCCGGGCCATCAGTGGTCCCTCCTGACGATGAACTGCGCCAATTCGACGAGCAGCCGCGCGTCCTCCCCATGCCCGGCGAGGTGCCGCCCCGCCTGCTCGACCAGCATCTCCGCCTGCGCGCGCGCCTGCTCGGCGCCCATCAGCGTGACGAAGGTCTGCTTGCCCTGCCCCGCGTCCTTGCGCAGCGCCTTGCCCGCCTTGGTCTCGTCGCCTTCGACATCGAGCAGGTCGTCGGCGATCTGGAAGGCGAGCCCGATGTCGCGGGCATAGGCGCGCAGGTGGGTGCGCCCCTCGGGCGGGATGCGGCCGAGAACCGCGCCCATCTCGACGCTGGCGGCGAGCAGCGCACCGGTCTTGAGCTGCTGGAGACGGGTTATCTGCTGCAGGTCGTAGGCCTGTTCTTCGGACACGATGTCCATCATCTGCCCGCCAGCCATGCCCTCGTGACCGCTGGCGCGCGCGAGCGTCGCGACCAGTTCGGCACGCACGAAGGGATCGGCGCTGGTATCGGGTTGGGTCAGGATGTCGAAGGCGAGCGCATGAAGGCAGTCGCCCGCCAGGACCGCGGTCGCCTCGTCGAACTTGCGGTGCAGCGTCGGCTTCCCGTGACGCAACTCGTCATCGTCCATGCAGGGCAGATCGTCATGGATCAGCGAATAGGCATGGATCGCCTCGATCGCGCAGCCGGCGTTGACCGCCGCGTCGCGGTTGACGCCGTAAAGCTCGGCCGTGGCGACCACCAGGAGCGGACGTACGCGCTTGCCCCCGCCGATCGCGGCATAACGCATCGCTTCCACCAGCCGCGCCCGCGTATCCTGCGGCACCGGCAGGAAGGCGTCGAAGGCGCTGTCGACCTCGTCCTGGATCCGTTCGAAGGCATCGCCTAGCAGGTCGGGCATCGCCGTCATCACGCTCACGCGGAGGCGCCCGCATCGAACGGTTCGGTGCCGGTCGGCTTGCCGTCGCTGCCAGCCACGATCTTCTCGATCCGTGCCTGTGCCGCATCGAGCCGTGCCTGGCAGGCTTTGCGCAGCTGCTCGCCGCGTTCGTAGAGATCGATGCTCTCGTCGAGCGGCACGTCGCCGCTTTCGAGCCTGCGGACCACGCCTTCGAGCTCGCGCAATGCCTGCTCGAAGCTCATCTCGGGGATCTGTGACTGTTCCTCTGCCATCGCGGGCAAGCATTGACGGCCAGCCTGCGCGCGGTCAAGTAAACCAAAAAGGGGGACGGGCAATATGACGTGGATTGTGGCCGTCGTAGTCGCCGCACTGGTATTCGGCGGGCTCGACGCGGTGTGGCTGAGCTGGGCCGGGCCCAATTTCTATCGTCCCCGGCTCGGCGAGCTGCTGGCGGACGAGTTCCGCCTGGTCCCGGCACTGATCTTCTATGCCGCCTATATCGCGGCGATCGTCTGGTTCGCCGTACGGCCGGGTCTCGCCGGCGGGGTCGGCGCCGCCGCGCTCAACGGGGCACTGCTGGGCGCGATCTGCTATGCGACCTACGACCTCACCAACCAGGCGACTCTGCGCGACTGGTCGACCACTGTGACGCTGGCCGATATCGCCTGGGGCGCCTTCGCCACCGCATTCGCCGCCGGTGCGGCGACCTTCGTCGCAGAGAGGGTCGGCTGAGCGATGTTCATCGGCCATTTCGCCCCCGCCTTCGCAGCCCGCGGCATCACCGACGAGGCGCCCAAGCTCGGCACGCTCTTCGTTGCGGCGCAATTCATCGACTGGGTTTTCTTCACGCTGGCCATCGTCGGGATCGAGAGGGTGCGGCTGGTGCCTGGGATCACCGCGATGAACCCGCTCGACCTCTATTACATGCCCTACACGCACAGCCTGCTGGCCAGCGCCCTCTGGGCCCTCGGCTTCGGCTTCGTAGTGTGGCTCGTCACACGCAATCCGGTGGCCGCTACCTGGGGCGCGATCGTGGTGGTGAGCCACTGGCTTCTCGACCTCCTCGTTCATCGCCCCGACCTGACCATCGCCGGGGGCGAAAGCCGTTACGGTTTGGGGCTGTGGAACCTGCCCTGGATCGAAATGCCGCTCGAGATCGGTCTCGTGCTGCTGGCCTATTGCTATTACATCCGCCGCACGAAGGGGCCGCTGGTTCCGCCGCTGATCCTGCTCGTGGCCCTGCTGCTGTTCCAGGCAATCGACTGGTTCGGCGCCAAGCCGGAACAGGCGGGTGTGGGGATGTATCTGCTGGCCCTGCTAAGCTATGCGATCCTCACCGCGCTGGCCTTCTGGGTGCAGACGACGCGGTGGCATAAAAACAAGGTGGGACTGGCGGTAGCGAGCGTGCAGCGCTAAGCGCGCGCGCATGGCAACAGTCGAATCCGCGATCACCCCCGAAGTCGTCGAACAGCACGGCCTCAGCCCCGAAGAATACGACCGCGTCCTCCACGCGCTGGGCCGCGAGCCCAATCTGGTCGAGCTGGGCATCTTCTCGGTCATGTGGTCCGAGCACTGCAGCTACAAGAGTTCGCGCCTGCACCTGAAGAAGCTTCCGACCGAGGCCCCCTGGGTGATCTGCGGCCCGGGCGAGAACGCCGGCGTGATCGACATCGGCGACGGCCAGGCCGCCATCTTCAAGATGGAGAGCCACAACCACCCGAGCTATATCGAACCCTATCAAGGCGCGGCGACGGGCGTGGGTGGCATCCTGCGCGACGTCTTCACCATGGGCGCCCGCCCGGTCGCGAACGCCAATGCGCTGCGCTTCGGACGGCCCGACCACCCCAAGATGAAGCATCTCGTCCAGGGCGTGGTGTCGGGCATCGGCGGCTACGGCAACTGCGTGGGCGTGCCCACCGTGTGCGGCGAGACCAATTTCCATCCCGCCTATGACGGCAACATCCTGGTCAACGCGATGACCGTGGGCGTCGCCGATGCCGACAGGATCTTCTATTCGGCCGCCACGGGCGTGGGCAATCCGATCGTCTATGTCGGATCGAAGACCGGACGCGACGGGATCCACGGAGCGACCATGGCCTCCGCCGATTTCGAGGAAGATGCCGACGCCAAGCGCCCCACGGTGCAGGTGGGCGATCCCTTTACCGAGAAGCTGCTGATCGAAGCCTGCCTCGAGCTGATGGCGACCGACGCGATCGTCGCGATCCAGGACATGGGCGCGGCCGGCCTCACCTCCTCCAGCGTCGAAATGGCGACCAACGGCAAGGCCGGCATCCGGCTCGACATGAACAAGGTGCCCTGCCGCGAAGAGGGCATGACCCCCTACGAAATGATGCTGAGCGAAAGCCAGGAGCGCATGCTCATGGTGCTGAAGCCAGGCAAGGAAGACATGGCGCAGGCCATCTTCGAGAAGTGGGAGCTCGATTTCGCGGTCATCGGAGAGGTCACCGACACGCGCCACATGGTGCTCGAATTCGACGGCGAAGTAGTCTGCGACATCCCGCTCGGCCCGCTCGCCGCCGATGCGCCCGAATACGACCGTCCCTACCTTTCGAAGGACGACTACACCGCCTGGGCGGGCATCAAGCCCATGACCGAGCGCCCCGACACCGAAGACGTCGGCGGCGACCTGATGAAGCTGCTGGCCTCGCCCAACCTGTCCTCGCGCAAGTGGATTGCGGAACAGTACGACAGCCAGGTCGGCGCCGATACGCTCCAGACCGGCGGCGATGCGGGCGTCGTCCGCGTGCACGGCACGAAGAAGGCGCTGGCCATCAGCACCGACTGCACCCCGCGCTATGTCCATGCCGATCCCTACGAGGGCGGCAAGCAGGCGATCGCCGAAGCCTATCGCAACCTCTGCGCGGTCGGCGCGCGGCCGCTGGCGGCGACCAATTGCCTCAATTTCGGCAATCCGCAGCGGCCCGAGATCATGAGTCAATTCGTCCATGCGCTCGAGGGAATGGGCGCCGCCTGCCGCGTGCTCGACTTCCCGATCGTGAGCGGCAACGTCAGCCTCTACAACGAAAGCAAGGCGACCGGCGGCGGCTCGGCCATCCTTCCCACTCCGGCGATCGGGGGGGTCGGCCTCATCGACGATTACGCCAGGATGATGACCATGCCCTTCAAGGCCGAAGGCGAGGCGATCTACCTCATTCGAGCCGAGCATTGGGCGACCCCCGATCCCGAGCGGTCGCATCTCGGCAAGTCGCTGTGGCTCAGCGAGATCCACGGCCGCGACGAGGGCCGGACCCCGCCGACCGACCTCACCGTCGAGAAGAATGCGGGCAAGATCGTTCGCCAGCTTATCGCCGACGGTCTCGTCAGCGCCGTGCATGACGTGTCCGACGGCGGCCTCGCCGTGGCGCTCGCCGAGATGGCGATGGCTGGCGGCATCGGGGCCGAGGTCGAATGGCACCGCGATTACACGCGGGCGCAGTGGTGGTTCGGCGAGGACCAGGGCCGCTATGTCGTGACCGTGCCCGATACCGCGGCGCTCAACGAAGCGCTCGCCAAAGGCACCGAGAGCGACGAAACCGCCTCGATCGGCTTCCGCCGCATCGGCAAGACCGGTGGCGACACGCTGTTCGGCAACACCGTCGCGGCCATGCGCACCGCACACCGCAGCTTCTTCGCCGAGTGGATGGAGGCCTGAGCCGTGACGGTCGGCTATTCGGGCACGCCGCTGGCGAAAAAGCTCAGCCTGCGAGACGGGCAGCGGGTGTGGTTCGATGCCATGCCCGAGAGCGTGCAGGACGAGATCGGCGAATATGCGCTCGAGCTGATCTTCGTCGCAGGCCCCGAAGAGCGGCCCGACGCGGCGCATATCTTCGTGACCGAGCGAAGCGCGATGGAAGCGAAACTCGCGACTCTGCGCGACACGATGGCGCGCGACGGGCATATCTGGGTCAGCTGGCCCAAGAAGGCGTCGAAGGTCCCGTCCGATATCACCGAGGACACGATCCGCGAGGTCTGTCTCCCGCTCGGCCTGGTCGATACCAAGGTCTGCGCGGTCGACGAGGTCTGGTCCGGTCTGAAGCTGGTCATTCGCAAGGAGTTGCGCTGATCCGAATTCGGCTTTCGGCCCCTGCGATTGGCGCCTAGTATAGGCAATCGTTGTTCATCGACGGGGGAGATGTCGACATGACCAATCGGACCTGGCTGAAGCTTTGCGCGGGCGTGGCGCTCGCAATAGGCACCGCGAGCGCGGCAGTCGCGCAAATGTACGAAAAGATCACGCTGGTGAATTCCACCGGCTACACGATTTCCGAAATCTACATCTCGCCCGCATCCTCGCGCAGCTGGGAAGAGGACGTGCTCGACTGGGACGTGCTCGAGGACGGGCAGGAGTTCGAAGTCGATTTCCGCCGCTCCGCGAACACCTGCGATTGGGACCTGAAAGTGGTCTATGACGATGGCGAGGAGGCGATCTGGGACGGGCTAGACCTGTGCGAGGACTGGCACTTCGAGCTGTTCTACAATGCGCGCTCCGGGGATACCCACCTGACCGCATCGCATTGATCGCACGCATGCGTTAGGGACGGTGTCATGCGCGACCACGAGACCGTCCCCTATTCGCTCCCAAACCTCCCGGAGGCCGTGAGCATTGCCCTTGCCCAGGACATGCGAGACCGGCTGAAAGAACGCCGTACCTGCCGTTATTTTTCCGACAAGCCGGTGCCGCGCGAGGTGATCGCTGCGGCGATCGAGGCAGCGGGCACCGCGCCCAATGGCGCCAACCACCAGCCCTGGCACTTCGCGGCCGTGTCCTCGCCCGACAGGAAACGCGCGATCCGTGAGGCAGCAGAAGAGGAAGAGCGCAGGTTCTACGCCGGCAAGGCCGGCGCGGAATGGCTCGAGGCGCTCGCCCCTCTCGGCACCGACGAGGACAAATCCTTTCTCGAGACCGCGCCCTGGCTGATCGTGGTCTTCGCGCAGCGCAAGGGCGGGATCGCCGAGGACGGCCAAACGCAGAACTACTATGTCACCGAGAGCGTCGGGATCGCCTGCGGGCTCCTCATCGCGACGCTGCACGAGGCCGGACTGGCAACGCTGACGCATACGCCCTCGCCGATGGGATTCCTGCGCGAAATCTGCGGCCGGCCCGATCACGAGAAACCGCTGATGGTCGTCGTGGTGGGGCACCCGGCGGAGGACGCGACCGTGCCCGCCCATGCGCTCGACAAGAAACCGCTGGAGCAGATCGCCAGCTGGCTCTGACCTCAGGCGGCCGCGGCCATCTCCGGATCGCGCTCCTGCGCGAGCAGGTCGTAGGGATCGATCCCCTCCTCGCGCCACACACGGTGGCATTCGCGATACCAGTGCGGCTCGGGAATGTTCAGTTCGGCGCGGACCTGCTGGAGATCCTTGGCGAGCAGTTCGCGGATCGACAGGCCGACCAGCGGCGGGCAGGCCTTGCCGGTGCGATGCGCCTGGCGCACCGCCTTCATCACCGGCGCCTCGCTCTTGACCAGCTTTTTGAGATGGAGCGAACCGGCATAGCCGAGCAGCAGGTGCCCCTGGCTCGGCGCCTGGCCGTGCGTGAACAGCAATACGCATTGCTCGCCCAATGCGTCGCGGCCGTAGCCGGTCAGCACATGCATCAGATCGTGCGTGTCGCGCTGGCGGAACCCGAACCACTGGATGAGATCGTCATAGGTCGGCCGTCCGGCCTTGGCGAATTCCTCGACCAGTCCGGCGGCGGACAGCCCCTCGCGCTCCATGAAATCGCAATAGGCCTGCCCCACCGAGCCTTCGGGCAGCCGGCGCAGCGCAGCGTGATCGTCGAGGATCGTCGGCAGGAAAGGTTCGCTCGCGCGCAGCGTCTCGCCCTGTTGGCTCAGTGTCAGGGCGCGGACGCGGGGAATGAATTTGCCCGAGGGCAGCGCGTCGTAGATCTTGAAGACCTCGGCCGTGTTTTCCTTGTCCTTGAGCAACTCGCGGAAGTGTTTCAGCGCCGTCAGCGGGCGGTAGCGCGCCTTGGGCCGCCGCGGATGGCGCAGCGGGGTCCCGTCGCGGGCGGTGTCTGAACCGGAAGGGGTGGATGCGCTGCTGGCCATGCTTCTGCTCATAGCCGTCAGTCTTTAACAGAAACCGACATTGCGCAATTGGAAATGCGCGCCAAGCGGTCAGGTGGTGACGTCCTCGACCCATTCGCTTCGGGGGATACCGAACAGCTTGAGCACGGCGGTCAGGTCGCGGTTCGCGATGCGCCCGGCAGCCGCCGCGCGCGCCTTGGGCTTTGCGCGATAGGCGATGCCGTAATCGGCCGCCTCGATCATCGGGATGTCGTTGGCCCCATCGCCGGTCGCCAGCACGCGGGCGCCCTCGCCCAGGCTGTCGCGTTCCTCGACCAGCGTCGCGAGCTTGGTCGAAGCGTCGCTCACCGGCCCCGCGAGCCCGCCAGTCAGCTTGCCGCCGACGACGGCGAGGCGATTGCCGACAACCCGCTCGAAGCCGAGCGATTCGGCGACCGGATCGGCGAAGTGGTGAAAGCCGCCAGTGACGAGCACGGTTCGGCAGCCCTTGCTACGCAGCGTCGCCACCAGCGTCCGCGCGCCCTCGACCGGGCGGATCCGCTCGCTCAGGCAGCGGTCGATAGCCTCTTCCTCGAGCCCTTCGAGCAGACCGACGCGCTCCTTCAGCGCGCTCTCGAAATCCAATTCGCCGAGCATCGCGCGCTCGGTTATCGCGGCGACCTGCTCCTTGATACCCGCGAAATCGGCCAGCTCGTCGATGCATTCCTGCCCGATCATGGTCGAATCCATGTCCGAGACGAAGAGCCGCGGCAGCTCGATCGCATGGTCCGCGATCAGCAGGTCGCAATCGCCGAAATGTTCGTCGAGAATGGCGGAGAGCCGCGCCCGGTCCCCATGCGGAAGCGAGAGCTGGAGCACGTCGCCGCAGAAATCGAGCATCCCCGCCATGGCCACGGGCATGTCCGCCTGCGAGGCCGCCGCGATCGCCGCTTCGAGCCGTGTTTCCACCGCGTCCATGTCTGCTATCAGCCGGGCAATGAGCACCAGGAAACCTCCCGAAAATAAACCGGTCGCGCTCATTGCAGGGCCGACCGCCAGCGGCAAGAGCGATCTCGCGGTGCGCCTCGCCGAGCGGTTGGCGCGCGAAGGTCGACCGGGCGTGGTGATCAATGCCGACAGCCAGCAGGTCTATCGCGACCTCCGCGTGCTCTCCGCGCGGCCGGGCGAGGAAGAGATGCGCGGCGTCGAGCACAGGCTGTTCGGTTCGTGGGACGGAGCCGAGGCGTGCTCCGCCGCCGACTGGGCCGACGCGGCCAAGCGCGCCATCGCCGATGTCCATGCACGCGGCGGGGTGCCGATCCTGTGCGGCGGCACGGGCCTCTACATGCGCACGCTGCTCGACGGGATCTCCCCGATCCCCGCGATCGATCCCGAGATACGCCGTGCGGTGCGCGCACTTTCCGCCGAAGAGTTGCGCGAATGCCTGCTGGAGGAAGATCCCGAGGGCGCGGGCAGGCTCGGCCCGCGCGACATCCAGCGCATGGCCCGCGCGCTCGAGGTTGTGCGTTCGACCGGGCGGCCGATGGTCGATTGGCAGGACCGGCAGGAAGGCGGGATCGGCACCGAGATCGCGCTCCACCCGCTGGTGCTGCTGCCCGAGCGCGAGTGGCTTTACGCGCGCTGCGACCTGCGCTTCGAGATCATGCTCGACGAAGGCGCGCTCGAGGAAGTGGAAACGCTGCTCGCGCGCGTTCTCGACCCAGCGCTCCCCGTGATGCGCGCGATCGGCGTGCCCGAGGTTGCCGCCCTTCTCCGCGGCGAGATATCGCGCGCCGAGGCCCTCGCTGCGGGCCAGACCGCCACCCGCCAATATGCCAAGCGACAATACACCTGGTTCCGCAACCAGCCCCCCGCAGACTGGCCGCGAGCTGATAACAAATCTATCGGCCAACGCGATTATTTTGTTTCTTTATTTCGCCACAACGCTTGACCGCGTAATTCACCGCGCCTATTTCGAGACCAGTCGGCCCGGCGCTCCAGACCCCAGCGCCGGGCCGATTTGTGTCTTTCAATGCCCCGAACGGGTCGGAGGTTGGTGTGAGTACCGAGCGCAGCGGCGCTGCAATCCTGATCGAATGCCTCAAGCGGCAGGATGTCGAATTCGTCTTTGGATATCCCGGCGGCGCAGTGCTGCCGATCTATGACGAGCTCTTCGCCGACGAGGATATCCGCCACATCCTCGTGCGTCACGAAGCCGGTGCGGCGCACGCGGCGGAAGGTTATGCCCGCTCGACCGGCAAGCCGGGCGTGGTGCTCGTAACCAGCGGCCCGGGCGCGACCAATGCGGTCACCGGCATCGCCGACGCCTATATGGATTCGATCCCGCTTGTGGTGATCACGGGCCAGGTACCGACCGCGCTGATCGGGACCGACGCCTTCCAGGAAGCCGATACAGTCGGTCTGACGCGCCACTGTACCAAGCACAATTATCTGGTGAAGGACCCCGAGCGCCTCGGCGCGACGATCGAGGAAGCGTTCCGTATCGCCACCTCCGGTCGCCCGGGCCCGGTCGTGGTCGACATTCCCAAGGACGTGCAGATCGCGCTGGCGAGTTGGACCGAGCAGGATGGAACACCCCTGCCCTCGCATCGCTACCAACCGCGCATGGTCGGTGCGGCGGACGAGATCGCCGAGGCGGTCGCGATGCTCGCGGCAGCCGAGCGCCCCGTGCTCTACACCGGCGGCGGCGTGATTAATGCCGGGCCACGCGCGAGCGAGTTGCTGCGCCGGCTCCAGGATGCCACCGGTGCGCCCGTCACCAGCACGCTGATGGGCCTCGGCGCCTTCCCAGCCGACCATCCCGACTGGCTCGGCATGCTCGGCATGCACGGCACCTACGAAGCCAACATGGCGATGAACCGCGCCGACCTCATCGTCGCCCTGGGCGCGCGCTTCGACGACCGGGTGACCGGGCGGCTCGATGCCTTCGCGCCCGAAGCCAAGAAGATTCACATCGATATCGACCGGGGGAGCATCAACAAGATCGTCCCCGTCGATCTCGGTATCGTCGGCGATTGCGGCCACGTGCTCGACCAACTGCTCGAATGCTGGGGCGGTCGCAAGCCACAGGACCTCTCCGAATGGAAGGCGCGCATCCTCGGCTGGAAGGCGCGCGATTGCCTCGCCTACCCCGATCGCGCCGGTGACCTGATCATGCCGCAGAAGAGTATCGAACGGCTCTTCGCGCTGACGCGGGATCGCGATCCGATCATCACCACCGAGGTCGGCCAGCACCAGATGTGGGCTGCCCAATATTTCGGCTTCTCCGCCCCCAATCGCTGGCTCACCAGCGGAGGCCTGGGCACCATGGGTTATGGCCTGCCCGCCGCGATCGGCGCGCAGCTCGGCAATCCCGGCCGACTGGTGATCGATATCGCGGGCGAAGCCAGCATCCAGATGAACATCCAGGAACTCGGCACGGCGAGCCAGTATCGCCTGCCGGTCAAGGTCTTCATCCTCAATAACGAATACATGGGCATGGTCCGCCAGTGGCAGGAGCTGACCTACGAGAGCCGCTATTCGAACAGTTACAGCGATTCGCTTCCAGACTTTGTGAAGCTCGCCGAAGCCTATGGCTGGAAGGGCATCCGGATCGAGGACGAAAGCCAGCTCGATGCCGGGATCGAAGCCATGCTCGGGCATGACGGGCCAGTGATGGTCGATTGCCAGGTGGCGAAGGACGCGAACTGTTTTCCGATGATCCCGAGCGGCGCGGCGCACACCGACATGCTGCTGTACGGCGACCAGGTGGGCGGCACGATGGACGACGAAGCGAAGGCACTGGTGTGATGGGCATGCACAGTACGATCCCGACCGAATTTGCCACGCGCGCAGAGCGTCGCCGCTGGTTCAGCCGCAGCGATGCCGAACAGGTGCTCGACTGGCTCGAGGAGGACGGCCACCGCTTCATCGGCATGGAAGTGGCCGAGAAGCAGGACGACGAGAGCTGGACGCTGCTGCCCGACCGGCTCGACCTGAGCCGCCAGACCGACAATTTCGAGGCGGTCCGCCGCGGGCGCGATTTCCTGCGCGACTACGACGGGGACAAACGCATGTTCGAACCCGTCTGGCAGGAGCGCACGCCGTGAAGATCGCACAGCAGGCCAGCGAACGGCACGTCCTCAACGTCATCGTCGACAACGAGGCGGGCATCCTCGCCAAGATATCGGGCATGTTCACCGCGCGCGGCTACAATATCGACAGCCTGACCGTGGCCGACATTTCCGAAGACCACGCGATCAGCCGCATTACCATCGTGACCCGCGGCCCCGAGCCGGTGATCGACCAGATCCGCGCTCAGCTCGAACGGCTGGTGCCGGTGCACAAGGTCATCGACCTGACCGAGGAAGGTGCGCATGTCGAACGCGAACTCGCGCTGGTGAAGGTCGCCGGCAGGGGCGACAACCGAGTCGAGGCGCTGCGCATCGCCGAACTGTTCCGTGCGAATGTGGTCGATACCACAACGCAGAGCTTCGTCTTCGAACTGACCGGCTCGCCCGACAAGATCGACAGCTTCATCACCCTGATGCGCGAGCTTGGGTTGGTCGAGGTCGGCCGCTCGGGAATCGTCGGTATGATGCGCGGAGCGGGGTCGGACTGACTATCCTCTATTCGTCACCCTGAACTTGGTCCAGGGTCCATCCATCCCCCGGCAACGCCGTCTGAGCCGAGGAATGGATGCTGAAACGAGTTCAGCATGACGGCCCATTTTATGAAGGTGCGAAGATGCAAGTTTACTACGATGCCGATTGCGACACCGGGCTGATCAAGGACAAGAAGGTCGCCATTGTCGGCTATGGCAGCCAGGGCCATGCCCACGCCCAGAACCTGCGCGACAGCGGCGTGGGCGAGGTCGCGATCGCTCTGCGTCCCGGCTCGGCCAGCGCGAAGAAGGCGGAGGGTGCGGGCTTCACCGTGAAGACCGTTTCCGAGGCCGCCGAATGGGCCGACGTGCTGATGATCCTCGCGCCCGACGAACACCAGGCGGCGATCTACTCCAACGAGGTCGCGGGCAAGATGCGTCCCGGTACCGCGCTCGCCTTCGCGCATGGTCTCAACATCCACTTCGGCCTGATCGATCCGCCCGCCGATGTCGATGTGATCATGATCGCGCCCAAGGGCCCCGGCCACACCGTGCGCGGCGAATACATCAAGGGCGGCGGCGTCCCCTGCCTCATCGCCATCCATCAAGAGAGCGAGCAGTCGGGCGGCCAAGGCTATGCCAAGCAGCTCGCACTTTCCTATGCCAGCGCGGTCGGCGGCGGCCGCTCGGGGATTATCGAGACCGATTTCAAGGAAGAATGCGAAACCGATCTCTTCGGCGAGCAGGCGGTGCTCTGCGGCGGCATCACTCATCTGATCCAGGCCGGATTCGAAACGCTGGTCGAGGCTGGGTACGCGCCCGAAATGGCCTATTTCGAATGCCTTCACGAGACCAAGCTGATCGTCGACCTGCTCTATGAAGGCGGCATCGCCAACATGCGCTACTCGATCTCGAACACCGCCGAATACGGCGACATCAAGACCGGCCCGCGGATCATCACCGACGAGACCAAGGCCGAAATGAAGCGCGTGCTCAAGGACATCCAGTCGGGCCGCTTCGTGAAGGACTTCGTGCTCGACAATCAGGCCGGCCAGCCCGAGCTCAAGGCCAGCCGCAAGGCCGCCGCCGCGCATCCGATCGAAAAGACCGGCGCGCAGCTCCGCGCAATGATGCCCTGGATCGGTGCCAACAAGCTGGTCGACAAGGACAGGAACTGATATTTCGAGGGGCATGGCCGGACATCGCATCTACGCCATGCCCTTCGCGGGCGTGCACCGCGCCTATATCGCCAAGGCGGAGAAGAAGGGCCGCACGCGCGAGGAGGTCGACGAAGTCATTCGCTGGCTGACGGGCTATTCGCAGGAGGAACTCGACCGCCGTGTCGAGCAGGGCACCGCTTTCACCGAGTTCTTCGGGGAGGCACCGCTCAATCCCGACCGCAAGTTCATCACCGGCAAGGTCTGCGGCGTTCAGGTGGAGACGGTGGAGGAGCCGCTGATGCGCGAGATCCGCTATCTCGACAAGCTGATCGACGAGCTGGCCAAGGGGCGGCCGATGGACAAGATCCTCCGCAAGCCGTGAAATTCGCCTGCGAATGCGGTGCCGTCGCCGGCGAAATCGAGAAGGCGACCGTGGCCGAGGGCGATCATGTCGTGTGCCACTGCACCGACTGCCGCGATCTCGTTCGCAACTTCGGGAAGGAATCGCGCGTGCTCGATGCCCATGGCGGCACGGCGCTCTACCAGTCGCGCTGCGCGCGGGTGCGGGTCGACCAAGGACGCGAAAAGCTCGCCGGGCTCCACATGACCGAAGGCCCGACGCTGCGCTGGTATGCAGAATGTTGCGGCACGCCGCTGTTCAACACCTACCGCAACGGGCGCATCCCTTATGTCACGACGTTGCTCGCCAATTGCGACGCGGCAGCGCGGACAAGCCTCGGTGAGCCGCTGGGCCACCTCTTCCTCGACGATGCGACGGGCGATACGAGCCACCTCAAACCGCTCTCGATGAACCACCTCATGCGTCGCTTTTTCCGCCGGATGATGAAGGACATCCTTTCAGGCGACCGGCGGCGCAGCGCGCTGTTCGACCCGAAGACGCTCGAACCGATCGTCCCACCCCGCCGGCTGACGGCAACGGAACGCGCGGCGCTCGGCCGCGCGAGCTAGGCGATCGCCAACCGATCGCAACACCGCTCAAACCGCTTCTTGCCGCCATCGTCTGCGGCGCATATCGTCCGGTTTTCCCGGCCATTTCGAGGATCGACCATGAACAAGCTCGCCCTGACCGCCGCCGCGCTCTGCGCTCTCGCGGCTCCCGCTGCCTATCTCGCGGCGCAGGACGTCGCGGTGCCGGGCGTGGCTGATGCATCGCGCGTCACCGCGGGGACCTATGCAGTCGATCCCAACCACACGCTGGTCCAGTGGCAGGTCGATCACCTCGGCTTCAATCCCTATTTCGGCCTGTTCGGCGATGCGGAGGGCTCGCTGACGATCGATCCGCAGGCGCTCGACCAGGCGGAGGTCGATATCAGCCTGCCGATTTCCTCGCTGACGGTCGTCAGCAAGGGCCTGCGCGATCACATGACCCGACCGGGCAAGGATGGCGGAGCGCCCGATTTCTTCGGGGCCGATGCCGGCATGGCGCGTTTCGTGTCGAGCAAGGTCACCCCGACCGGGACGCAGCAGGCAATCATCGAAGGCACGTTGACGATGAACGGCAAGAGCGCGCCGGTGGTGCTCGCCGCCCGGTTTACCGGCGCGGGCAGCAACCCGATGAGCAAGGTCGAGACGATCGGCTTCTCCGCCCAGACGACCATCCGCCGTTCGCAATGGGGCATCGGCTACGGTATTCCTATGGTGTCGGACGATGTCGCGCTGACCATCACTGCAGCCTTCGAGAAGCAGTAGAATGCGGCACCGCCCGGCATGAAGCTCACCGACTGCCACAATATCGAGGATTTCCGGCTGCTCGCGAAGCGGCGCCTGCCCTGGCCGGTGTTCGACTATATCGACGGCGCGTCGGATGACGAGATCACCAAGGCGCGCAACACGAGCGCGTTCGACCAGGTCGATCTGGTCCCCGACGTGCTCGCCGGGGTGTCATCGATCGACACCAGTTGCACGGTCATGGGCCGCAAGAGCGCGCTGCCGCTCATCCTCAGCCCTACGGCCCTGCAGCGCGCCTTCCACCGCGATGGCGAGCGCGCGGTGGCGCGGGCGGCGGAGAAGTTCGGCGTGTGGTTCGGTATCTCGAGCCTTGCGACGCATTCGATCGAGGAAATCGCCGCGCTGACCAGCGGGCCCAAGCTGTTCCAGCTCTACGTTCACAAGGACAGGGGCCTCAACGCCAACATGATCGAACGCTGCCGGGCGGCCGGGTTCGATGCGCTCGCACTGACGGTCGACACGATCGTCTCGGGCAAGCGCGAACGCTGCCTTCGTTCGGGCTTCACCACCCCGCCGCGCTTTACCGCCAGCGCACTATGGAGCTACGCCACCCGACCGCGCTGGACGCTCGACTACATCTTCGGGCCGAAGTTCCGCCTGCCCAATCTCGACGGGCACGTGCAGGAAGGGAGCGGCAAGGCGGTCAGCATTCAGGACTATTTCAACACCATGCTCGACACGGGCATGGACTGGGACACGGCAGCGCGCATCCGGCAGGACTGGGGCGGAACCTTCGCGCTCAAGGGCGTGATGAGCGCCGCCGATGCGCGCCGGGCGGTCGAAATCGGGGCCGATGCGATCTGGATATCGAACCACGGAGGACGACAGCTGGACGGCAGCCGCGCTCCTTTCGATCAGCTAAGTGAAATCGTCGACGCGGTGGGCGGCGAGATCGAAATCGTGCTCGACGGCGGCGTGCGACGCGGGACGCATGTCTTGAAGAGCCTCGCTGCCGGCGCGACCGCGGCCTCTGGCGGGAGGCTCTATCTCTACGCTCTCGCCGCGGCAGGACAGCCGGGCGTCGAACGCGCGATCGGCATCCTCAAGGAAGAGATCGAGCGTGGGATGCGGCTGATGGGTGTCACTTCGGTCGATCAGCTCACGCGCGATCGCTTGCGCTGGCGCTAGGCCATCCGCGCGAAACAGGCGCGCAGCTCGCCGATGAACAGCTCGGGCTGCTCCCATGCGGCGAAATGGCCGCCCTTGTCGAGCTCGTTCCAATAGACGAGATTGGTCAGCGTGCGTTCGACCCAGGCGCGCGGCGCCGGCAGGATTTCCTTGGGAAAGGCGCTCGCCCCCGCTGGGATCGCCACCGTCCCGGTGCCGAACCTGGCGAAGCTCTCCCAATAGAGCCGCGCCGCGGAGGCCCCCGTCGCCGGCAGCCAGTAGAGCATGATGTCGTCGAGCATCTGATCCATCGACAGCGCGTCCCACGGCGAACCGTCGTTATCGGTCCAGAAATGGATTTTCTCGAGGATCCATGCCGCAAGCCCGACCGGCGAATCGACCAGCGCATAGCCGATCGTCTGCGGGCGAGTGCTCTGCTGCTTCGAGTAGCCCGAATCCCATTCCTGGTAGAAGCCGAGCGCCTGTAGGGCCTTGAGCACCTTGGGATCCTTGCTCGCCATGTCTTCGGGGCCCGGCCGACCGATCGGCATGTTGAGGTGGATGCCCCTGCACCCGTCCGGCGCGAGCTGTCCGATCGCGGTAGTGACTGCGGCGCCCCAGTCGCCGCCCTGTGCCACCCATTCGCCATAGCCGAGCCGCCGCATGAGCTCCCCCCATGCCCGAGCTATCCGCTCGACACCCCAGCCGGTGGACGACGGCTTCTGCGAAAAACCGTATCCCGGCAACGAGGGCGCGACGACATGAAAGGCCAGCACCCCGGGGTCCGAGGGCTCTGCCAGTTCCTCGACGATCCCGAGGAATTCGACCACCGACCCCGGCCAGCCATGCGTGATGACCAGCGGCAATGCATCGGCGCGCGACGAGCGCTTGTGGAGGAAATGGATGTCGAGCCCGTCGATCTCGGTCAAATACTGGCCGATCGCATTGAGCTTCGCCTCGCAGCGGCGCCAGTCGTATTCGATCCGCCAATAGGCGACGAGTTCCTTCAACGCCGCCAGCCTGGTGCCCTGCGACCAGTCGTCGACCGGTTCCTCCTCGGGCCAGCGCGTCTGGTCGAGCCGGTCCGCGAGGCGAACGAGTTCGTCTTCGGGAACATCCAGGGTGAATGGCCTGATCTCGCCCATCGCTATTCTCCCGTCGCCTTCCGCGATGCCTCGACCACGCGCGACATGTCGGCGAGCAGGATCGTGCTGGTCGCCTTGGCCAGCACCGTCCCGTTCGCATCCTTGAGATGGCCTTCGTAGAAACTGGTGCGCTTGCCGTGGCGCTCGACCCAGGCCTCGGCCACTACCAGCCCTGGCCGCGTCGGCGCGAAGAAGCTGACCTTCAGCTCCAACGTCATCGGAACGATCCCCTGCCCGTTCCTGGCCATTGCGGCATGCGCCATGGCCGCGTCGATCCACCCGCTGATGAAGCCGCCCTGCACTACCCCGCCCGAATGGCACTGCTCGCGCTTGGCCTCGTATTCGAGGCTGGCGCGGCCTTCGGGATCGGTCGAGACGATCCGCACCAGCCCCATCGTCTCGTATAGCGAATGTCCCTCTGCCATGCCCTCTCCACGCGAAAGATTATGTCTCGGGATGCCCAAGCTTGTTTTGCTTTACAACCCTGCCGATGGGCAGCATAGCTTAAGCCATGCACACCGCGCTCGGCCTTATTCTGCGACTTACACGCCCTTGGGCGTGATAGCTTGCGTGCCTGCCCCGGCGCGCTGAGCGCTCAAGGGATCAACCACCGCCCGCAAGCTTCCCGCAAGAACCGAGAATTCCGATGGCCATGCTCCGCGACCCGAGCACCAAATATTCGCCCTTCCCGCAGGTGCCGTTGGCCGACCGGCAATGGCCCAACCGCACGATCACGGCCCCGCCGCGCTGGCTCAGCACCGACTTGCGCGACGGCAACCAGGCGATCGTCGATCCGATGGACGCGCACAAGAAGACCCGCTTCTTCGACCTGCTGGTCGAGGTGGGCGTGAAGGAGATCGAGGTCGGCTTTCCCAGCGCCGGCGCGACCGAGTTCGACTTCATCTCCGGCCTCGTCCGGTCCGGCCGCATTCCGGACGACGTGCTGGTGCAGGTTCTCACCCAGAGCCGCGAAGATCTGATCCGCACCAGCTTTGCCAGTCTCGCAGGCGCGCGGGCAGCCATCGTCCACCTCTACAACGCCGTCAGCCCTGCCTGGCGCGAAGTGGTCTTCGGCATGACCAAGGTCCAGGTCCGCGAGATTGCCGTGCTGGGCGCAAAGGTCATGCGCGACGAGGCGGCCAGGCAGCCCGACACCGACTGGTACTTCGAATATTCGCCCGAGACGTTCTCGACCGCCGAACTCGATTTCAGCCTCGAGGTCTGCGAGGCAGTGATGGAGGTCCTCGCCCCCACGCCCGAGCATCCGATCATCCTCAACCTGCCCGCCACGGTCGAGGCGGCGACGCCCAACATCTATGCCGACCAGGTCGAATACTTCATCCGCAACCTGCCCAACCGCGAGAGTGCGGTCATCAGCCTCCACACCCACAACGACCGCGGCACCGGCGTGGCGGCGGCGGAGCTGGCGCTGATGGCGGGCGCCGACCGGGTCGAAGGCTGCCTGTTCGGCAATGGCGAGCGCACGGGCAATTGCTGCCTGGTGACAATGGCGCTCAACATGTACACCCAAGGTGTTGATCCAAAACTCGATTTCTCCGACATCGACCGCGTCATCGAGACGGTGGAGTTTTGCAATGAACTGCCCGTCCACCAGCGCCATCCCTATGGCGGCGAGCTGGTCTACACCGCCTTTTCCGGCAGTCACCAGGACGCGATCAAGAAGGGGTTTTCCGCGCTCGAAACGCAGAACGACCCGCATTGGCGCGTACCTTACCTGCCGATCGACCCCGCCGATCTGGGGCGCAGCTACGAAGCGGTCATCCGCGTCAATTCGCAGTCCGGCAAGGGCGGTTTCGCCTGGGTGCTGGAACAGGACCAGGGGCTCAAGCTGCCCAAGAAGATGCAGGCCGATTTCAGCCCTCATGTCCAGCGCATGGCCGACGAGCTCGGCCGCGAGCTCAACGCTTCGGACATCTGGAGCGCCTTCAAGAGTGCCTATCACGTCCAGACCCATCCCAAGCATTTCCAGCTGGTCGATTACGAGGAACGCCGCGCGAGCGACGGCACGCGCCTGTTCACCGGAACCATCGCCGTCGACGGCCATGAACGGACCGTCTCGGGGCGGGGCAACGGGTTGATCTCCAGCGTGCTGACCACCCTTGAGGACGCCTTCGGGCTCGGTCTCGAAGTGGTCGACTACACCGAGCACGCGCTGACCACCGGCCGCGACAGTCGCGCCGCTGCCTATCTCGAATGCCGTACCGCGGACGGCCGGACGATCTGGGGCTGCGGGATCGATGAAGACATCGCCACGGCCAGCGTCAGGGCGGTGCTGAGCGCTGCGAACTCGGCCTTCGAAAAGACCTAGTTGGCGGCAGCGATGGGCTTTTTCCGCGGCGGCTCGTCGATCTGGGTGAACCTCTTCAGATCCTGCGCGTGGCGCACGCAGTTGCGACCCGAGGCCTTGGCGGAATAGAGCGGGCCATCGGCCGCCTGCATGGCCATCGAGGTGCTGCAACGTTCGCCGATGACCGCTATGCCGATACTCGCGGTGACCGAAAAATCCCCGCCGTCTACATCGGTCATGACATGCTGCTGGATGGCCCGCCGCAGGCGTTCGCAGATGATTGCCGACGATTCGAGCGCGGGACCCGCAACAATGGCCCCGAACTCTTCCCCGCCGAGGCGGGCGAAGAAACAGTCCTGGTTGGCGCTCGAGCGCATAATCTCGGCCACTTCCTTGAGAACGGAATCGCCTACCGCGTGACCGTAGGCATCGTTGACCCGCTTGAAGTGATCGAGATCGATCAGGGCAAAGGCGAAGGGTTGCTTCTCGGCCACTTCGAGCCTTCCTTCGAGCTCGTCGAGGAAGGCACGACGGTTCGGCAGGCCGGTCAGGGCATCGGTGCGCGCTTCGAACGAAGCCTGTATCTCCTCGAGCTTGCGATCGGTCACGTCGCGGATGGTGACGACATAGGCCGAGGTTTGCTGTTTCGAGGTTTCGATCGCCCGGAGCTTGGCTTCGAGCCACTTCGTCTTGCCATCGCGTTCCACCGACCGCTCGACGATCTCGGTACGCCCGGGGAATTCTGCGGCGGCATCGAGCGCATCCGACACCACTTGTTTGTCGAAATCGCTGAAAAAGGCGCCGAGGTGCAGGCCATCCGTGTTTTCCCGGCCGCTGAGGCGCGCCGAGGCAGGAGAGGCGAAACGGATCGTCCCGTGCTGGTCGAGATGCAGCAGAGCGTCGTCCGAATGGTCGGCGATCAGCCGCTGCATGGCCTCGCGATCGATGAGTTCCTCGAGAAAGCGCTGACGCTGCTTGAGCGCTACGGCCAGGGGCAACGAGATGAGCAACAGCGTGGCCAGGTAGAACTGTACGAACAGGGCCTTTTGCCAAAGAGGAATCTCGAGCCCGGCGAAAACTCCGATTTCCATGCCGAGCGAAGCCGCCGCGGCCACCGAGATCAGAAGCACCACGACCGACGCTCCGAACCGTCCGAAACGGAAGCTGGCGAGCACCAGCGGAACCACCGGCAAGAAGAGCGACGGGAAGGTCGACTGGAAGAATGCAATCGCAGAGATGCCGATGGTCAGCAGCATCAAGCCTGCGAAAGGCAATGTACGGCCGGCTTCGCGCAAGGGCGCAAAATTGAGCCGCTTGTAGGATTGCAGCAGCAGCGCGAGCGGCATCGCCAGCATGGTACCGAGGCCATGGCCGACCAGCCACGACAGCGCGTGAGTCGCGAAATGCCCGCCGACGATCTGGCTCACGATGACGGCACCGGGAATTGCAGCAGTAGCCGGCCCTATGAACCCCGCGAAGAACCCGAGGCTCACGATACCGGCCGCGCTCTCGACATAGTCGCGCTCCGGCCGGAACCGGACCAGCAACCAGGCGATGAGCCACGCCTCGAATACATTGACCAGCGCGAGGGGGAAGGCCCAGGTGGGGCCGAAGCCGAAGAGGCTCGTCGCGAGCGTGCTGAGCGCGACCATGGCGGCGGCCGCCAGCGGATGGCGCGAGTGCGGGAGTGTCAGGAAGAGCGCGGCGGCGATAGCGGTGCCCGGCCAGACGAGCGCCAGCCCGCCCGCGAAGCGCGTCGAGAAGATAGTGAAGGAAGTGACGCCGAAAAACACTGCGCCATAGGTGGCAATGCGCCACATTGGATGCGTCATGGAACTCCCCGTTCGTGGTAAACTGGTACCTCGACAAGGTTAACGGGAGTCCGGAAATCGGCTCCGTGCAGCTACGTAGGTGATCGTCAAGATTTTGGAAAGGCTGTTACCCCAGCCGGCGTCAGGCAGTGCCGACACCCCGTCTGAGTGACGGGATTTCTACGCCATTTCAGAATGTTCGGAACAGACTTCCATGAATCGCGGGGCCCCGCCGCGAGATTAACCTTGTCAGCCATGTCCTCCCCGTGTTCCATCGCCACCTCCGGCCCGACCGGACCGGAATCGCGTTGAGAGAGCAAGGGAGAGTGCCGCCGATGACCGAAGAAATTCTCGAACCCGATCTACCGATCATCGACCCGCACCATCACTTGTGGGACCTGCGCCCGTTGCTGCCCTCCTTTCCCGAGCCGCGCCACGCCTTCATCGAGGCGATTGCGGGCGCAGCCTATTACACATTCGATGCGCTTCACGCCGATACGCACTCGGGCCACAACGTCGTCGGCACCGTCTTCATGGAATGCGGCGCCTTTTACGATGCCGGACGCGACGAGGCGATGGAACCGGTCGGCGAGGTCGAATTCGTCAACGGCGTCGCCGCGCAGGGCGCGAGCGGACTTTACGGCGACTATCGTCCCTGCGCGGCTATCGTCGGTCATGCCGATCTGACGCTCGGCGATGCGGTGAAGCCGGTGGTCGAGGCGCTGGTGGCAGCGGGCAACGGGCGGTTCAAGGGCATCCGCCATGCCGCAGCCTGGGACGCCGATCCCGACGTGCTCGGGCCGCCGTTCCATGCGCCCGAGGGCCTGTATCGCTCGGACGCGTTTCGTGCCGGCTTCGCCGCCTATGCCGATTACGGTCTGACCTTCGACGCCTGGCTGCTCGAACCGCAACTCGGCGACGTGCGGGAATTGGCCAGGGAATTCCCCGACCAGCAGATCGTGCTCGACCATTGCGGCACGCCGCTGGGCATCGCCAGCTATCGCGGTCGGCTGCACGAGCGTTTCGACACCTGGCGCCGTTCGATCCATGCCATTGCCGAATGTCCCAACGTCGCGATCAAGCTCGGGGGCCTCGCGATGGCCTTTTGCGGGCTGCCCGAGGAAGGGCCGGCCAAGGGCACGGGATCGGAGCACCTCGCGGGGCTGTGGCGGCCCTATGTCGAAACCTGCATCGAGGCTTTCGGCGCCGACCGCGCGATGTTCGAATCGAACTATCCGGTCGATCGCTGGGGCGCGAGCTATCCAGTACTCTGGAACGCCTTCAAGCGGCTCGCCTCGGGACATAGTGCGGACGAAAAGAGCGCGCTGTTCGCCGGCACCGCCGCGCGGATCTACGACATCGAGCACCTGATCCCGACCGGCTGAACGTTACGTAACGTCACGCTCGACAAGTCGCCCCGCCCTCCATAAGCCTCCACCGGTTTCGAAACGCAACGGAGATTGCCGCATGCCCCTGCCCGTCCCTTTCGACCGACTGCGCCTGCCGGTCATCGGCTCGCCGCTGTTCATCGTGTCCGGGCCGGAGCTGGTCATCGCGCAGTGCAAGGCGGGCATCGTCGGCAGTTTCCCCGCGCTCAACGCGCGTCCGCAGAGCCAGCTCGACGAGTGGCTGCACCAGATCACCGAGGAACTGGCGGCGCACAATCGCGACAATCCTGATCGCCCCGCCGCGCCCTATGCGGTGAACCAGATCGTCCACAAGTCGAACGACCGGCTCGAGGCCGACATGGCCACCTGCGCCAAGTGGCAGGTGCCTATGGTGATCACTTCGCTCGGCGCGCGCGAGGACATCTTCGAAGCCGTCGATAGCTGGGGCGGCATCACGATGCACGACGTGATCAACGACCGCTTCGCGCATAAGGCGATCGAGAAGGGCGCGACGGGCCTCATCCCCGTCGCCGCGGGAGCCGGCGGCCATGCCGGCGTGCTCAGCCCCTTCGCGCTGATGCAGGAGATTCGCAGCTGGTTCGACGGGCTGGTCGCGCTGTCGGGTTCCATCGCGCACGGTCGCTCGATCCTCGCGGCGCAGGCGTTGGGAGCGGACTTTGCCTATATCGGCTCGCCATGGATTGCCGCGACCGAGGCCAATGCGGACGAGCGCTACAAGCAGGCGATCGTCGAGGGCCGCGCGGACGGCATCGTCTACACCAACCTCTTCACCGGCGTGCACGGCAACTATTTGCGGTCGAGCATCGAGGGCGCGGGGCTCGACCCCGACAATCTGCCGGTCAGCGATCCGAGCAAGATGAACTTCGGGAGCGGCGGCAACACCAAGGCTAAGGCGTGGAAGGACATCTGGGGTTCGGGTCAGGGCATCGGCACGGTGACCGAAACCGCGCCGGTCGAGGCCACCGTAGCCCGGCTCGAGCGCGAATACATCGCGGCGAAGGAAGCGCTCGCCAAGGCCATCGCCTAGGCGGAGGTCGCACCCCAGAGGAATTCGGCCATTGCGTCGAGCTCCGAGAAGTCCATCCCCCGTCCGAGCGGGTCCTTGCGATTGAGCCGCAATGGTTGGCGCTCGTCGAGCAGGCGCTGGCGTAGCGCCCGCTGGAGCAGCGAGAGGCGCATGAGCGCGGTTTCGGCGGCCTTGCGCGGGTGGGCTCGGCTCTGGCACGACCACTGCCGTTCGATCCGGCCCACGCGATCGATCACCATCTGGTTGTAGTTGCGATGCGGCCCGCGATGCAGCGGCAGGGCAAGCCGGCGCGCAGCCTCCTCGCGAGCGGGCAACAGCATTCCATTGCGGCGAAAGTCGTCGAAACCGATCCTCTCCCGACCGAGCGTCTCGAACAGCGGACTGAAGCAGGCTTGTCCGAGCAATTGCCGCGGGAGCAGATGGTGTCGCTGGAGCGCCGGATCGTGCTGCGGGGTCCCGCACCGGTTGACCGCGCGAAACGGCAACCGGGGCCGATCCCCGCAGGCTGCAGGAAGTCCCCCCTCGCCCACGCGGCCTAGAGAGGCCCGATCCTGATAAGGCGTGCGGAAGGATCGGGTTCGAGTGCAAGCCTCGTGCCGTCCTCCGCCACAAACTCATGGCGCGCCCGGGGTGCCTGCGCTCCGATCAGCTCGTGCACCACTCGCACTGCAAGCCGCGTCGCTGCCACGCGGTCTTCGGCCAGTGCTGAATCGACCGCCAGTTCGTAACCGATGAGGAACGTCAAACCCTCGCTCCGCAGCGCGCCGGCCTCGTCGACGCGCAGTCCAACCAGGCCGAGCGCGGGAAAGGGGCCGCCGTCCAGCCACGCGCGTACAGTCCCGACGAAGAACTGCGGACCCATGGCCGAGCGCGCGGGCACCCAGCTGACCGCGCGAATCCCCGGAAGCGTTTCCGCAAGTCCCGCACCGAGCCCGAGAAGCATGCGCAGGATCGGCAGGCTGCTGGCGCCCGCTGCGATATGAGGGCCGGGAAACAATCCGACGGCCTCCCCCCCTGATAGCTCGCCGATGGCGCAATCGTAGGCATATGCGAGATCCGGTTCGTCGAGGGCGGGTCCGGGGGCCAACCCGACCAGATCGAAGGTCAGGCCGTCGACCAGAAGCTCGAGCCACCCGGCCTCGTCTTCGGGCGCAGCCGCCCGACTGGCGGCATGCGTAGGACTGGCAACGGTCGCCGGGTCGTGACTGATCGCAGCACGGGGAATCGCCGCGAGCGCGGTCGCCACAGCGGCGCGGTCGGGCGCCGCGCCGCGATCGAATATCAGTATCAGCCCCGGTCGATTGGGGTCCGCCCGTGCGCCGCTTCCTCCCTGTGCCGTCACCCTGTCCGCCATCCTCCCGGCTATCGTATCTGGCGGCAAAGCGCGGGCGCGTCGAGCCATGGCAGGCTCTTCGCTCGAAATCGGAGGCAACTCTAGAAGATCCCTTGGCAGATGCCTTCGGCCAGCGCCGCGCCGAGTTCGCGCGCCTGTTCGCGATCTTCCCCCTCGACGGTCTTGGGGGCGAGGATTTCCGCCGGTTCCTGCGCATGCATCATGACGATCCACGGATCGGTCACGCGTTTCAGCCGCCAGCCCGTCGCAATTCGATCGATCTGCCGCTGCGCGCCCTCGCCATCCGACCCGGCGGCGATCATCGTGGCATAGGGCCGCCCCTCGATCCGCCCGAGCACGGGGTAATAGCAGCGGTCGAACATCTCCTTCATTTCGCCGCTCATGCTGGCGAGGTTCTCGGGACAGCAGAACAGATAGCCCCCGGCACCGAGCAAATCGTCGGGCACGGTTTCGCCGGCGCGCAGCAGGCGAGCGCGCTCACCTGCACCTTCCGCAGCCGCCGCAGCCAACTGCTCGCTCGCTCCGGTGCGGCTGTGCCAGACGATCAGGAGTGGGCCGGTGGACATATCGGCCAGCATCGCCCGCGCCTGTCGATTGTCAATCGGCGCAACTTTCACCGCCCACAGGCAGGGGCTATGGTGACCGCATGGCATCCCGAGCCCTTTCCCACGTCTTCGGCGTTTCGCAGTCGCTCACCGGGCGCGCCTGGCGTTGGCGCGGCGGCAATATGGAACTCGGCAACAACCGGGCGCTAGGCGACGATATCGTCCGCCAGTTGCTGTTGTCGCGCGGCGTCGCCCCCGAGGATATCGACCGCCATCGCACTCCGACGCTGCGCAACTTCCTCCCCGACCCCTCGCGGTTCCGCGATATGGACGCCGCCGCCGACCGCATCGCGCAGGCGGTCATCGCAGGCGAGACGATCACCATCTACGGGGATTACGATGTCGATGGCGCTACCAGTTCGGCGTTGTTGATCCGCCTGCTGCGCGATCTGGGGGTCGAGGCGGGCTACTACATCCCCGACCGATTGCTCGAGGGCTATGGCCCCTCTGGCGAGGCGCTGGTCAAGCTCGGCGAACAGGGCTCGAGCCTGATCGTCACGGTCGACTGCGGGGCGATGGCGCACGAGGCTTTGGCCATGGCCCATGACGCCGGCATCGACGTGATCGTGGTCGATCACCACAAATGTGCCGCCGAACTTCCCAAGACCGTGGCGCTGGTCAATCCCAATCGGCTCGACGAGGAAGACGAGGCCGCATCGCACGGCCACCTCGCCGCAGTCGGTGTCGCCTTCCTGCTGGCGATCGCGCTCGTTCGCACGCTGCGCGAGCGCGGCTATTTCGCAAACCGCAAGGAACCCGACCTGCTCGCGCTGCTCGATATCGTCGCCTTGGGGACGGTGGCCGACGTTGCCGCGCTTCACGGGCTCAACCGGGCCTTCGTGGCGCAGGGGCTGAAGGTCATGGCCCGGCGCGACAATATCGGCATGGCCGCGCTGATCGATGCGAGCCGCCTGAAGCGCGCGCCCGCCTGTTCCGATCTCGGCTTCGCTCTCGGACCGCGGATCAATGCCGGTGGGCGGGTCGGCGAATCGACGCTCGGCGTTCGCCTCCTCACCACGCAGGACCCGGAGGAGGCCCGCGAAATCGCCGCACAGCTCTCCGCACTCAACGAGGAACGCCGCGCGATCGAGGCAGAGGTGCAAGAAGCCGCCGAGGAACAACTTGCCGGGCAGCACAACCGCGCGGTCCACCTGCTCGCTGGCGAAGGCTGGCATCCCGGCGTCATCGGCATTGTCGCTGGGCGGATCAAGGAGAAGACCGGCAAGCCCGCGCTCGTCATCGCGCTCGACGGCGAGACCGGCAAGGGCTCGGGGCGCTCGATCGCGGGGGTGGACCTCGGCGCGGCGATCATCCGCGCGCGCGACGAAGGCCTGCTCGTCGCGGGCGGCGGGCATGCCATGGCTGCGGGCCTGACCGTGGCCAGCGAACGGATCGACGACTTCGCCGAATGGCTCGACGCGACGCTCGAGGCGCAGGTCGCGCGCGCCTCGGCGAGCCGCGAAATGGCGCTCGACCTGGCGGTCGCACCGGGCGGACTGACCCCCGAACTGGTCGAATCGCTCGAAGGTGCCGGCCCCTACGGCGTCGGCTGGCCCGGGCCGCGCGTGGCAGTGGGCCCGGTCCGGCTGGTCAAATGCGATATCGTCGGCACCGACCATGTCCGCCTCATCGCGGCGGGCGACGACGGCAAGAGCTTCAAGGGCATCGCCTTCCGCGCCGCCGAAAGCGATATGGGCCAGGCCTTGCTCCATGGCGCACGGGGTCGCCGGCTATGGCTCGCCGGTCGGGTGAAGATCGACGATTGGGGCAGCCGCCCGCAAGCGGAATTGCACCTTGAGGACGCCGCCTGGGCCGATTGACGAAATTGGGTGCATTCGAGGCTTGACGCCTCGCAGCCCCACGCCTAATTGGCCCGCCACGCCACCGACCCGCTCAGCGGGTGTGGCCCGTTCGTCTAGCGGTTAGGACGCGGCCCTTTCACGGCTGAAACACGGGTTCGATTCCCGTACGGGTCACCACGGTGGCGGTATTGCATTTGCAATCCGCACAAAAGTGCCACTCCTGTGGCCCGTTCGTCTAGCGGTTAGGACGCGGCCCTTTCACGGCTGAAACACGGGTTCGATTCCCGTACGGGTCACCACTTCCTCCCTTGTCATGAAAAGCAGGTGGCGCGCCGCGGCGCGCCTCGCTAAGCCGCCCCGCAATGACCGAGCGTAGCTTTCCCTGGTCCGGATTCGTGCTGGCGCTGGTCGCCTGCATCATCCTGGCGACGCTGGGCACCGACTTCCTCCTCGTCGCCATCGTCCTGCTGGTCTGGTCGGGTTCGCTCTATCTCGTCGCCGGACGCCCGGCCGAAGCCCGGTCCACCCCTACCGGGCCGGCCTTTTCGCGCGACAGCATGGCCGACCTGTTCGAACATTCGGAAACGCCCGTGGTCATCACCGAGCGCGACCGCGTGATCATCGCCAATCTCGCGGCGCGCAAGCTGCTCGGCGGCCATATTCTCGGCCAGGACGTGCGCATGGCCCTGCGCCAGCCCGAGGCGATCCGCCTGCTCGAGCGCGGGAGCGACGGGGGCGCGGTGGTCCGCGGCCTCGCCCGGCGGACCGACATCTGGCGTATCAACCGCAAGACCCTGCCGGGCGAACTGGCGGTGATCGAGTTCGTCAACCGCACCGCCGAGGCGGACATCGCCCGCGCGCATACCGATTTCGTCGCCAATGCCAGCCACGAGCTTCGCACCCCGCTCGCCTCGATCATCGGCTATGTCGAAACGCTGCGGGAGGACGTCGAAAACCTAGATCCGAAGATGGCCGACAAGTTCCTCGCCACGATCCAGCGCGAGGCGAAGCGGCTGCAGGATCTGGTCAGCGACCTGATGTCGCTGTCGCGGATCGAGGCGGAAAAGCACGATCTCCCGAACGAACATCTCGACTTCGGCAAGCTGGTCGAACGCGCCGCGCACGACGTCGCCGCGGGTGAGCGCACCGCACGGCTCGACTACGAGACTGCGGGCGAATTCGTCGTCCAGGGCGACAACCAGCAACTCGAACAGCTCGTCCGCAATCTCGTCGACAATGCATTCAAGTACGGCGGGGCCGAGGATACCGTGACCGTCCGTCTGCATCCACGAGGTGAGTCGCGGGTCCGCCTGACGGTGAGCGATCGCGGCGACGGTATCGCACCCGAACATATCCCGCACCTCACGCGACGCTTCTACCGCACCGATCCTGGCCGCAGCCGCGCTTCGGGAGGGACCGGGCTCGGCCTCGCCATCGTCAAGCATATCGTCGAGCGCCATCGCGGACGGCTCGATATCGAGAGCACGCTCGGCGAAGGGACGCGGGTCACCGTCACTCTGCCGGTCGAACGCGAAGACCAGCTCGCCTAGAATTGTCCTCCGCCTGCCCACAGCTTATCCACAGCTGCAGGACATGCGCCGGGAGAATGTCACAATAGTGTAATTTGCTGGTCATAGTGGCGTCGCCAGCACGTAACCTCACGTTCAAAGGATTCGTAACGATGACCCGCACCTACCGCCTTTCCGTGGCGGCGGCCGCGCTTTGCTGCACCATGGCAACCCCGCTGTTTGCCCAGGACGTCACCGTCTCGGCCGATGAACTGGCCGCCATGCGCGCGCAGCTTTCGGCCATGAACGCTCGCATCGACCAGCTCGAGGGTGAACTGGCCAGTGCCAAGGCCGCCAACGAGGCGCAGGATACCGCGATCGCCGCGCAGGCCGAAGCGACCGCTGCCAAGCCCGCCCCGGTCGGCGAACTCTCCACGAAGGACGGCTGGAGCTTCAAGCCTCGCGGCCGCCTGATGTTCGATGCCGGCTTTACCAACGCTCCCGATTCGACTGGCGCCAGTGAAGGTTTCGGCAACGAGGTCCGCCGTGCCCGCCTCGGCGCCTCGGGCGACATCCCGGGCGGCTTCGGCTACAAGTTCGAGCTCGACTTTGCCGGCAACGAGGTCGAGGCGGCCGACGCCTACCTCTCCTATGGCGACGGACCGATCGAAGTCATCGTCGGCCAGCACAACAACTTCCAGTCGCTGGAAGAGCTCACCAGCAGCCTGCACACGACCTTCATCGAGCGCGCGGCCTTCACCGACGCCTTCGGCTTCGAGCGCCGTATCGGTGCCTCCGTCCAGTACGCCGAGGGCCCGATCCTGGTCCAGGCCGGCGTCTTCACCGACAATCTCGACGACACCTCGAGCAAGAACCGCGGCGCCGACGCGCGGCTGGTGTTCATGCCCCAGCTCGGCGACACCCAGCTGCACTTCGGCGGCTCGGTCCATTACAACGATCTCGACGATCCCGCCGCGACAGTCCGCTATCGCCAGCGCCCGCTGGTCCACTTCACGTCGCAGCGCTTCATCGACACCGGCAGCATGGGTGCCGACAGCGAGACCGGCTACGGGCTCGAGGCCGCCGCCATCTCGGGCCGGTTCCATGCCGCCGGCGAAGCCTATTGGCAGTCGGTCGACATGCCGGCGACCGCGAACGACCCGACCTTCTTCGGCGGCTATGTCGAAGCGGGCGTCTTCCTCACCGACGACACCCGCGGCTACAAGGGCGGAAAGTTCGACCGCACCAAGCCCGGCAAGCCGGTCGGCAAGGGCGGCTTCGGCTCGCTCCAGTTCAACCTGCGCTACGACTATCTCGACCTCAACGATGCGGGGATCGTCGGCGGAACGCAGGACGGCTATTTCGCCTCGCTGATCTGGAAGCCGACCGACTACACGGCGCTCGCGGTCAACTACGGTCGCCTGCAGTACACCGATGCCCTCATCCCGACGGCCTCCGGCGACACCAGTTACGGCGTCGATGCCTTCGGCGTCCGCGCCCAGGTCGATTTCTGATCCGGCCTGCGCTAGGGGCCGGTGAAACCCGGCCGCCGGCAGCGTGAGTCAAACTCTTGTCGCAAGCATGTAACATTGAGGCGCTTTGGCGCCGCTAGCTATCAACCCAAGAGGCTTACCATGACCAAGTTCAAATCCCTCGTCTTTGCTGCCGTCTCGTCCGCCGCACTCGCCGCTTGCGGCAGCGCCGGGGGTGATGCCGCTTCGCGCGATTCGATCCGCGCCGTCGGTTCGTCGACCGTCTTCCCCTTTGCCAAGGCCGTTTCGGAAGCCTTCGTGCGCGCCAATCCCGACTTCAAGTCGCCGATCATCGAATCGACCGGCACCGGCGGCGGCATGAAGCTGTTCTGCGCCGGCGTCGGCGCCGATACGCCCGACATGGCCAATGCCTCGCGCCGGATGAAGGCGAGCGAATTCGCCGACTGCCAGGCGAATGGCGTAACCGACGTGATCGAAATCCAGGTCGGCCTCGACGGCATCGCCTTCGCGTCGACCAAGGGCGGCATCACCATGAACCTCACCCCGCAGCAGATCTACGAAGCGCTCGCCGCCAAGCCCTATGGCAAGGACCAGACCGCCAAGACCTGGTCGGACGTCGACCCCTCGCTGCCCAACGAGCCGATCCTCGTCTATGGTCCGCCCAGCACCTCGGGCACGCGTGACGCGCTCAAGGAGCTGATCCTCGAAGCCGGTTGCAAGAGCGACCCGGAAATGAAGGCGCTCAAGGAAACCGACGAGGACAAGTACGGCCAGATCTGTACCGAAGTGCGCTCGGACGGCGCCTATGTCGACCAGGGGGAGCAGGACAATCTGATCGTCCAGAAGATCGAAGGCAATCCCAAGGCGGTCGGCGTCTTCGGCTACAGCTACCTCGAGGAAAACCTCGACAAGCTCCAGGACCTCCCGATCAACGGTGTCGAAGCCACTTATGAGAACATCTCGAGCTTCGCCTACCCGGGTGCCCGTCCGCTCTACGTCTACGTCAAGAAGGCGCACCTCGCTGCGATCCCGGGCCTGAAGGAATACCTCGCCCAGTGGACCAAGATGTGGGCAAAGGGCGGCGATCTGGCCAAGATCGGCCTTGTGGCTTCGCCCGATGACGTTATGGCGACCAGCCAGAAAGCCGCCACCGAGTACACGACGCTCGACGGCAGCACCCTCAAGTAAGGCCAGAATTTAACGCATGTCGCCAGCCATCCTGTTCCTCCTAGCCCTCGGGCTCGGGCTCGCCGGATGGTTGGCGGCTCGCGCGCGTGCATGGACATTCCGGCGCGAAAGCGCCGATGGCCGCCTGCCCAGCCTGCCGACCTATCACGCGTGGTACGTGGCGCTGTGGATCGTGCTGCCCATGGCCGCCTTCATCGCGCTGTGGAGCGCGATCGCGCCCGATCTGGTCACCCAGCAGGTGCTCGCCGCCCCGGCCGCCGCCGAACTGCCCGAATTCGGCTTCCAGCGCCAGACTATGCTCAACGAAGCACGCGCAGTCGCTACCGGCGCATCGAACGCCGTCTTCAATCCGCAGGCGGCTGCGCTCGTCGAACCCTACCGCGAGGCGTTGTCCCACTACAATGTCATAGGCATCGTCGTGGCGCTGCTGATCGCCTTTCTGGGGGGCACCTTCGCCTTCCTCCGGCTCAAGCCCGATTTCGCAGCCCGCACGCGGGTCGAACGGATCGTGATGGCGATCCTCCTCGGCGCCTCGCTGGTGGCGATCCTTACCACAATCGGCATTTTCGCCAGCCTCGTGTTCGAAACCGTGCGCTTCTTCGGCATGGTTTCGCCGCTCGACTTTCTCTTCGGCACGCATTGGGGCCCGGACCCCATGGCCAATGCCGCCAATCCCGACGCCAGTCGCTACGGCGCCATCCCGCTGTTCTGGGGAACGCTGTTCATCGGCGCGATCATCGCCATGGTGGTGGCCATTCCGCTCGGCCTGATGAGCGCGATCTACCTTACGCAATATGCCAATCCGGCGCTGCGCAAGTGGATCAAGCCGGCGCTCGAGATCCTCGCCGGCGTCCCGACCGTGGTCTACGGCTATTTCGCCGCCCTCACCATTGCGCCCGCGATCCGCGATCTCGCGCTGTCGCTCGGCGCCGCCAATCCCTCGAGCGAAAGCGCGCTCGCCGCGGGCCTCGTCATGGGCGTGATGATCATCCCCTTCGTGTCGTCGATGGCGGACGACAGCATCGCCGCGGTGCCGCAGGCCATGCGCGACGGCAGCCTGGCGATGGGCGCGACCAAGAGCGAGACGATCCGCCGCGTGCTCGTGCCCGCCGCCCTGCCCGGCATCGTCGCCGGCATCATGCTGGCGGTCAGCCGCGCGATCGGCGAGACGATGATCGTGGTGATGGCCGCCTCCACCGCAGCCAATCTTTCGGCCAACCCGCTCGAGGCGATGACCACGGTCACCGTCCAGATCGTCGCCATGCTGACGGGGGAAGGCAGCTTCGACCATCCCGCGACGCTCAGTGCCTTTGCGCTCGGGTTCGTTCTCTTCATGGTCACCCTCGGCCTCAACTTCATCGCGCTGCGTGTCGTCAAAAGGTATCGCGAAGCTTATGAGTGAGCGCATCGCCCCCACGCGCACCCCCGCCTTCGAGGCGCGGCTGAAGAAGCGCTATGCAGCCGAGCGACGGTTCAAGGCGCTCGGCCTCGGCGCGATCATGTTCTCGGTCGCCGTGCTGGTCTTCCTGCTCGGCACTATGGCGCTGAACGGGCTGGGCGGCTTCCAGCGCGTCGAAATGGACGTGCCGATCGATTTCACCCAGGCAGGCATTGCCGCCGATCCGGCGACAATGCAGCAGCCGGGCGCGATCCAGTCACTCGAGGCTCAGGGGCTGCGCGATGTCGTCCAGTTCTTCGCCCAACAGGAACTGGGCGAAGAGGCTGCTGCCGAACTCGGCGCGCAAGCCTGGCGCGATGTCGGTGCGGCTATCATCGCCGACCCTGCGATTCTGCGCGAACAGGTGACCTTCTCGCTCCCCGCCTCGGCCGATCTCGCATCGGGCTACCAAGGCGAAGGATCGCAGGATATGCGCGCCCTCGCCCAACGGCTCGACGCCGAGGGGCGGATCGCCAAGAATTTCGACCCCGGCTTCCTCTCGCGCTCGGATGCCACCAATCCGCAGCAGGTGGGAATCTGGGGAGCGCTCAAAGGCTCGATGCTGACCATGCTGGTCACGCTGTTGCTGGCCTTCCCGATCGGGGTGCTCGCCGCGCTCTACCTCGAGGAATATGCGCCCAAGAACCGCTGGACCGACATGATCGAACTGTCGATCAACAACCTCGCCGCGGTGCCTTCGATCATCTTCGGCCTGCTCGGCCTGGCGGTCTTTCTGACGCTGTTCCCCAATCTCCGCTCCGCCCCCGTGATCGGCGGGATGACGCTGGCGCTGATGACCATGCCGGTGATCGTTATCGCCGGGCGCAATGCGATCAAGGCGGTACCGCCGAGCATTCGCGACGGCGCGCTGGCGATCGGCGCCTCGCCCGTCCAGGTGGTGTTCCACCACGTCCTGCCGCTGGCGCTGCCCGGTATCCTGACCGGTACCATCATCGGCATGGCGCGCGCGCTGGGCGAGACCGCTCCGCTGCTGATGATCGGCATGCGCGCCTTCGTCGCCACTCCGCCCGACGGCTTCACCTCGCCGGCGACGGTGCTGCCGATGCAGATCTTCCTGTGGTCGGATGAAATCGATCGCGGTTTCGTCGAACGCACCAGCGCGGCGATCATCGTGCTATTGCTGTTCCTGCTCGTGATGAACGGGCTCGCCATCTACCTGCGTAACAAATTCGAGAAAACCTGGTGACCGTAGTCCACGACAACCTCGAGCAGACCCAAGCCAAGATGAGCGCCAAGGACGTCTCCGTCTTCTACGGCGACAAGAAGGCCATCGACGGCGTTTCGATCGACATCCCGACCGAATATGTCACGGCCTTCATCGGTCCCTCGGGCTGCGGCAAGTCGACCTTCCTGCGCACGCTCAACCGGATGAACGACACGATCCCCTCGGCCCGCGTCGAAGGCGCGATCGAACTCGACGGCCAGGACATCTACCGGTCGGGCATGGACGTCGTGCAACTCCGCGCGCGCGTCGGCATGGTATTCCAGAAGCCCAATCCCTTTCCCAAGTCGATTTACGAGAACATCTCCTACGGCCCCAAGATCCACGGTCTCGCCGAGGGCAAGGACGAGCTCGACGCGATCGTCGAGAAGTCGCTCCGGCGCGCCGGCCTGTGGGAAGAGGTCAAGGATCGCCTGCTGGACAGCGGCACCGCACTCTCGGGCGGCCAGCAGCAGCGCCTGTGCATCGCCCGCGCGATCGCGGTCGATCCCGAAGTGATCCTGATGGACGAACCCTGTTCGGCGCTCGACCCCATTGCGACCGCCAAGATCGAGGAACTGATCGCCGAGCTCAACGGCCGCTATGCGATCGTCATCGTGACGCACTCGATGCAGCAGGCCGCCCGCGTCAGCCAGCGCACAGCCTTCTTCCACCTCGGGAAAATGGTGGAATATGGTCGCACTTCTGACATATTTACCAATCCGCTTGAACAGCGCACCCAGGATTACATCACGGGACGCTACGGATAAGGCCATGAATACAATGCAAGAACACACGGTAAAGGCCTTCGACGAAGACATCACCCGCCTGCGTGGCCTGATCGCCGAGATGGGCGGTCTGTCCGAGGCTGCGATCGCCCAGTCGCTCGAGGCGCTGGTCAAGGGCGATGACGAACTCGCCGACAAGGTGGTCAAAGGCGACAAGCGGATCGACGCGCTCGAAAGCGAGATCGACAAGCTCGCGGTACGGATCATCGCGCTACGTGCGCCGATGGCCGACGATTTGCGCGAAGTGATCGCCGCGCTCAAGATCGCCGGCGTGGTCGAACGTATCGGCGACTATTCGAAGAATATCGCCAAGGCGAGCAAGGAAATCGGCCCCAACCGCAAGCAGTTCGAGCCGCTCACCCTGCTTCCCGCCATGGCCGACGTCGCCGCCGAGATGGTCCACGACGTGCTCACTGCCTACGCGGCTCGCAATGCGGAGCTGGCGCGCGAGGTGATTGCGGCGGACGAGAAGGTCGATGCCTTCTACAATTCGATCTTCCGCAATCTCGTCAGCCATATGGTCGAGAACCCCTCGACCATTTCGAGCGCGGCGCAGATGCTCTTCGTGGCGCGCAATCTCGAGCGCATCGGCGACCATGCGACCAATGTTGCCGAAATGGTGCATTTCGCGGCGACCGGAACTTATCCGGTCGACGACGACGGCTGACACAAAACTGTAGCGCGAGGGTCATAAAGCCTTGTCGACCGAGACGGACAATTCCCGGAAAGGCAAGGATTTGCACGCCGCTAAACTGCTTCTGGTGGAGGACGATCCCGCCCTCTCCGAACTGCTCGAATATCGCTTCGCCAACGAAGGCTACCAGGTTCGCACCACCGCCGATGGCGATGAGGCGCTGCTGCTGGCGGCCGAGGACGTGCCCGATCTCGTGATCCTCGACTGGATGATCGAGGGCACCAGCGGAATCGAAGTCTGTCGCCGCCTGCGCCGCGACAAGGATACCGCGCACGTCCCGATCATCATGCTGACCGCGCGCGAGGCGGAGGACGATCGTGTCCGCGGGCTCGACACCGGCGCCGACGACTACCTGACCAAGCCCTTCTCTCCGCGCGAGCTGCTCGCGCGCGTGGCGGCGGTGATGCGCCGCATCCGTCCGGCGCTGGCCGGCGAGAGCATCGAGGTCGGCGACATCACGCTCGATCCGGTGGCGCACAAGGTTTCGCGCCGCGGCCGTACGCTCCAGCTCGGCCCGACCGAATACCGCCTGCTCAAGTTCTTCATGGAAAGCCCCGGCCGCGTGTTCAGCCGCGGGCAGTTGCTCGACGGCGTCTGGGGCACCGAGAGCGAGATCGAACTGCGCACGGTCGACGTCCATATCCGCCGCCTGCGCAAGGCGATCGAAATCGAGGGCGCGAAGGACCCGGTCCGCACCGTCCGCAGCGCGGGTTATTCGCTCGAGGCCTGAGCTAGCGACAGACGCCGCGCCAGCGCGGGCTCATGTCGAGATGCAGGTGGTCTGCATGCGCCGCGTTGTAGTCGGGTGAGAGGACCGTGGCGAAGCCGTCGCACGCACCGTCGCGCACCCTGCGCAAGAAGCGCGCCTTCGGGCCATCGCCTTCCCAGTCGCGCAACACGCTGATGCGCGTTCCGTCCTCGAGCACGAAACCGGCGATGTCGATCGCATTGGCGGTCGCGTGCTCGCTCCAGGGGCCGGTATCGCGGCCATAGAGGCGACGGCACGAATAGGCGCCCAGGTGCTCGATCCGCGCAATCGGTGAGCCCAGGCGCGCCTGCGCCTCCGGGTCCAGCACCTCGCGCTGCCATAGCAGCAGTGCGATCGAGGCCGGGCAAGTGACCGCCGGCGTGTCGGGCACCAGCGGGAAGTCTCCGAGGCGTGTTCGATCCTCGCGGCGACAGGCACCCTCCCCGACCGGATCGAGCACCCGATGGGCGACGGCGCTGCGGGTGAGCACGGCGCGGCAAGCAGCCACATCGTCGCGTAGCGCGAGCAGCTTGGCCTCGGTCGCCCATCCGGGCGGATCGCGCAGGTCGAGCGGTGCCCAGGGATCGTGTTCGGGATGCTCGGCGAGCCACACCCGCCCGGTGAGCAGCACGGCAAGCAGGACGAGCAGCAAGGCTGCGCGCTTGTCGCCCGCGAAGGTCCCGACATACCGCGATATGAGCGGTCTCACACCCCGCTCTCCAGGAGTTCCGCCATGACCAGCACCGCGATCATCAGGAAAAGGATTCCGATGACGCGGTCGATCCAGCGACGCGCCGCGGTCCGTTGCATCGTCCGCGCAAGGCTCTGCCCCGCCCCGATATAGAGCGCACCGACGACGAGGTCGATCACGAGCGCCACCCCCGCGAGCACGAGAATCTGCCAGCCCACCGGCGCGGAGGCATCGACGAAGGGCGGGATGATCGCGACCATGTAGATCAGCGACTTGGGATTGCCGATGGCGACGAAGATCCCGTCGCGAAAGGCATGGCGCGAGGGTTCGCGCGCCGGCCTCGCCGGATCGTCGAGCGGATGGAAGGAATGGCGGATCGCGGCCACGCCGAGCCAGGCGAGATAGGCGATACCGGCGAGCGCGAGCAGGTGGAAGGCCAGCGGATAGGCCTTCGCCAGCGTCCCCAGCCCCAAGGCGGCGAGCAGCCACCAGGCGATATAGCCGATCTGCATGCCGAGCAGCGCCGCCCAGCCCGATCGTGCCCCGCGCCAGATCGCCTGCCCCATGACGAACAGCATCGACTGGCCGGGGACCAGGCTGGTGGTGGCAGTCACCAGCGCGAAGGCGGCGAGTTTCTCGGCGTCGATCATGCCGCCAGCCCCTAGTGGAAGTCGCGGCTCGGGGGAATGATCCGCACGTCGCGCGGATGCCCGCCGGCACTCGGGCCGAACCACCCGCATTCGCGATTGCCCGGTGGCGGTTCCTCCCACGGCTCGACCGGGCGATAGGAATCCGCAGGGCCCTCCCTCGCCTGTCCTGTTCCTGCCGCAGGATCGCGCGAATTGGACTTGGCTGGCAACGGCGAGGTGACATGGTCTGCCCGCGCGACCGGCGCATTGAGCATGTCGTCGGACAGGCGGTAGAGCTGGTGCGAAGCATCCTCCATGTGATGCGCGATGACGTGGATCACCTCGTCGTCGTATTCCACCCGGCCGCGTACCTCCATCAGCCGTGAACCCATCACCACACGGCGCTGTTTTTCCTTGAGATCGGGCCAGACGACAAGGTTGACCACCCCGGTCTCGTCCTCGAGCGTGATGAAGCACACGCCCTTGGCGCTGCCCGGCTGCTGGCGGATGAGCACCACTCCCGCAACCTGGACCATGGACCGGAACTTGCGGTTGCGCAGATCGCAGGCGCGCACGAAACCCCGCTCGCTCAGATCGTTGCGCAGGAAGGACATCGGATGCGCCTTCAGGCTCAGCCGGGTCGTCTGGTAATCCGCCACGACCTCTTCCGACAAAGGCATGATGGGCAGCATGGCGGGCGAGGTTTCGGCACCTTCGTCGCGCTGTGCCGCGGCGGCGAAAAGCGGCAGGTCGGCGCTGGCGATCAGGCTGCGGGCATCCCACAGCGCCTGGCGCCGCCCCAGGCCGATCGAACCGAAGCAATCGGCACTGGCGAGCCGCTCGACGTGTGAAGGCGCAATGCGGGCACGGTCGCGCACCGCCGTGACGTCATCGTAAGGCCCGTTGGTCTCCCGTTCGGCGATCAGCCTTGCCGCCACGTGTTCCGGTAATCCGTCGACCTGGCGCAGCCCGAGCCGCAGCGCCATCGTCCCGCCGACATCCTCGAGCGTGCAATCCCAGTCGGACAGATTGGCGTCGGCGGGGAGCACCGTGACGCCATGATCCGCCGCATCGCGCACGATCTGCGCCGGGGCATAGAATCCCATCGGCTGCGAATTGAGCAGCGCACAGGCGAAGGCCGCCGGATAGTGGCACTTCATCCAGCTCGAGATATAGACGAGATGCGCGAAGCTGGCCGCGTGGCTTTCGGGAAAGCCGTATTCGCCGAACCCCTTGATCTGATCGAAGCAACGCTCGGCGAATGCGGGATCGTATCCCCGCGCGATCATGCGTCCGACCATCATCTCCTGATGCTCGTGCACCATCCCGCGGCTGCGGAAAGTGGCCATCGCCTTGCGCAGGCGATTGGCCTCCGCGGGCGAGAACCTGGCCGCGTCGATGGCGATCTTCATCGCCTGCTCCTGGAAGATCGGCACGCCATAGGTCCGCTTGAGGATCGAGGAGAGTTCGTCCGCCGGGCCATGTTCGGGCGATGGCGAGGGAAGGCTGAAATCGGTCCTGCCCTCGCGTGCCCGTCGGCGTTGCTTGAGATAGGGATGGACCATGTCGCCCTGGATCGGCCCTGGACGGACGATCGCCACCTGGACCACCAGATCGTAGAATTCGCGCGGCCTGAGCCGGGGCAGCATGTTCATCTGCGCGCGGCTTTCGACCTGGAACACGCCCAGCGAATCGCCCTTGCAGAGCATGTCGTAGACCGCCGGGTCCTCGCGCGGGACGGTGGCCAGATCGTAGCTCTGCCCATGGTGGTCCTCGAGCAGTTTCAGTCCCTTGCGGATGCAGGTCAGCATTCCGAGCGCGAGCACATCGACCTTGAGAATGCCAAGGTCGTCGATATCGTCCTTGTCCCATTCGATGAAGCTGCGGTCGGGCATCGCGCCATTGCCGATCGGCACGGTTGCCGTCAGCGGGCCGTCAGTGAGGATGAAGCCGCCGACATGCTGGCTGAGATGGCGGGGCATGCCGATCATCTGCTCGGTGAGCCTGAGCACGCGGCGCAGATGCGGATCGGCCAGATCGAGGCCGGTTTCCTCGCGGATGTGCCGTTCATCGATATTCTTGCCCCAGGAGCCCCATACGGTGCGGGCGAGAACCGCCGTGACATCCTCCGACAGGCCCATCGCCTTGCCCACCTCGCGGATCGCCATGCGGGGCCGGTAATGGATCACCGTCGCGCACAGGCCGGCGCGATCACGGCCATAGTGTTCGTAAATGTGCTGGATCACCTCCTCGCGCCGCTCATGCTCGAAATCGACGTCGATATCGGGCGGCTCGCGGCGCTCCTTCGAGATGAAGCGGTCGAACAGCAGCTGGTGCTTGGCCGGATCGACCGAGGTAATGCCGAGGCAGAAGCACACCGCCGAATTGGCCGCCGATCCCCGGCCCTGGCACAGGATATCCCTGCTCCGCGCGAAATCGACGATGTCCTTGATCGTCAGGAAATAGGGCGCCAGGTCGAGTTCCCCGATGAGCTTCAGCTCGCGCTTGAGCGTTTTCTTCACAGCAGGCGGCAAGCCTTTGGGATATCGATCTTTCTTGGCTCCCAGCCAGACCTTCTGTTCGAGATAGCGCTGCGGGCTCAGATCGTCGGGATAGATCTCTTGCGGATATTCGTATCGCAGTTCGTCGAGACTGAAGCTGCAGGCATCGGCCACTTCGCGCGTCGCGGCAATCGCATGCGGCCAGCGTTCGAAAAGTTTCACCATGGTCACGGGCGGCTTGAGGTAGCGCTCGCCATTGCCGTGGAGCAGATGCCCGGCAGCGGCGACGGTGGTCCTGTGCCGGATCGCGGTCATCACGTCCTGCAGCGGGCGCTTGTCGGGCGTGGCATAGTGCACGTCGTTGGTGGCGAGGAGCGAAAGTCCATGGGTCTTCGCCAGCGCATCGAGCCGTTCGATCCGGGCGATGTCGTCGCCGATGTGGAGATAGCTCGCGGCAATATGGCGCAGCGTCGGCAGCAGGGAAACGAGATGCGGGAGGATTTGCTCTAAGGCACCGGTGAAGTCGGCCCTTTCCTCGACGTCGTCCCGGCCCGCGAGCCGGAAGGGGATGATGTTGCTCTCGACCTGAATGGTGAATGGCTGGTCTAGGTCGCGCGGGGGGAGGAGGATCAGCTGCACGTCCTCGGCATGCGCGGCGAGCAGGGCGAGATCGATGTCGCAGGCGCCCTTGTCCTGCCATCCCCCGTCGAGCCTCCGCATCCGGCCGGCCGAAATCAGCTGGCAGAGCCGGCCATAGGCGGCGCGATCGCGCGGATAGGCGAGGAAGCACAGACCCTCGACCGTTTCTATCCTGCATCCGATAAGTGGCTTGAGTTTAAGCTTTTTCGCTTCGGTATGGATGCGCACCACGCCCGCCATGCTGTTGGCGTCGGCAATCCCTATCGCATCGTATCCGAGCGCACGCGCGCGCAGCACGAGATCGACCGCATCGCTCGCACCGCGCAGGAAGCTGAAACAGGAGACAAGCCCGAGTTCGACAAAGGGTGCGCGCGGCGGCGCCTCGATCAGTTCCGGATCGAGCTCGATCGTCCGCTTGGGGATCTGGTGGTCGTTTTCGGGCATCAGACCTCCCCGACACGGGGAGGGGGACCGTCGAAGACGGTGGAAGGGCACCAGTGGTGGCTTCGGACCACGAAGTATCGAGCCGTGCTAGCGTGCCCCACCACCATCCTGCGGATGGTTCCCCTCCCCCATGGGGGGAGGCCGATCATGCCAACTCGCTCAGCCGGGCCCTGACCGCGGCAAGGTCGGCATCGAACAGGCGCGCCTGCTCCTCGCGCGCCGTGCCGTCGAGGCGCAGCAGGTAGGAGGGGTGCGCGGTCACCCACAATTCACTGCCGTCCTCGAGTGCGATCGGCTGGCCGCGGACCCTGGAGATGCTCACCGTCTTGCCCAGCAAGCCCCGCGCCGCGCTGGCGCCCATCGCCAGCACAAGCTTGGGCCGGACGATCGCGCGCTCGCTCTCGATCCACCAGCGGCAGGTGTCGATCTCCTTCGCGCCCGGGTTCTGGTGCAGTCGCCGTTTCCCGCGCTGGACATATTTGAAATGCTTCACCGCATTGGTGACATAGGCGGCGCGGCGGTCGATCCCGACCTTCTCCAGATGCGCATCGAGCAATTGTCCGGCGGGGCCGACGAAGGGACGCCCGGCCTGGTCCTCCTGGTCGCCCGGCTGTTCGCCGACGATCATCAGCGCGGCGTCCTGCGGCCCCTCGCCCATCACCGCGTGGTTGTCGAGCTGGCCGATCGGGCACTTGCGGCAGGCATGAATCGCCTTCCCGATCGCTGCGAGCGTCGCGGGCCGTTCCTCGAATTCGAGCGCCCCCTTCTCGACCATGGCGCTCTCGCGCTTCTGCGCGCCGGCGACCAGTTCGGGGATGAGCGCGGCCTCGGGCATGTTCTTCCAGTATTTCTTCGGCATTTCCTTGAGCATCGCGCCGACCTTCAACCGCGCGGGATTGAAGATCGAGGCGTAATAGCCGCGCCAGAGATCTTCCATCGGGTCGCCACCGGGCGCATCGCTGCGCTGCGCGGGCGGGCCTTCGGACATGGTCGTGCCGTCCCAATGGAGGCTGCCGCGCGGGGTCAGGATCGACCAGCGCATATTGGCGAAGCGGCGCATGAAGAAGCCCGCATTGGCGCGCAGGATATGATGCTCGGGCTCGAACCAGGCGACGTAATGCTCGCGCGCTTCGTCATCGGCATTCTCGACGAGGCGGAAGCGGACGAAGGCATGCATCTTGTGGCTGTCGCGGCGCACCGCCTTGTCGAGTTCCTCAACCCGCCGCACGTCGGGATCGGCCCTGTCCTCCATGATCCCCGGGGTCGACTGCAGGCGCCACAGCAGGCGGTAGAGCAGCGCGAAACGCCCGGGATCCGAATGGAGGATGGCATTGCGCGCGAGGCTGACGAAGCGGCGGTTGGCGCGTACCAGGCGGGCATCCGCCGGGGGCACGGGTATGCCTTGCCCCGCCTGCGCGGCAGAGGCGGCGAACAGGTCGCCGCTGCCACCCGGCTCGACCCAGGCGATCCGGTCGGGCGCCACCGCGCATTGCACCAGCGCCCGCGCGCGCTCGCGCCAGAGCTCGAAATCGTCCGCCTCGGGAAGATCGACCACGTAATCGCTCGCAGGCCTCGCATGTTCGAGCGCCATCATGCCGCGAACAGTTCGAGCTGCTCGGTCTTGGGTGCGAGCAGGCTCCGCAGGTCGGCGCGGTCGGTCAGCAGGACGGGGCGCCAGTCGACGGTGCAGATGAACGGCCGCACCTTGGTGACCGACTGGGTGAGCAGCGCGACATCGTCGAGCCGCAGGCTGCGGTGGCGCCGACTGGCGAGGATCCGGCCCACCGCCTTCACCCCGAGCCCGGGCACGCGCAGCAATTGTTCCCTGGTCGCGCGGTTGACGTCGACCGGGAACTGCTCGCGGAACTTCAGGGCCCAGGCGAGCTTGGGATCGATATCGAGCGGCAGGTTCCCGTCGGCCTCGGTCGCCTGCATCACCTCCGTCGGCTTGTAGCCGTAGAAGCGCATCAGCCAGTCGGACTGGTAAAGCCGGTGTTCGCGGATCAGCGGCGGGCGTTTCAAGGGTAGCACCGCGCTGGCATCGGGGATCGGCGAGAAGGCGCTGTAATAGACCCGCCGCAGCCCGAAGCTGTCGTAGAGTCGGCTGGCCTTGCCGACGATGTCGGCATCGGTCGCGGCATCGGCCCCGACGATCATCTGCGTCGACTGGCCAGCGGGGGCGAAGCGCGGGGCGTGCTTGAACCTTTTGTGCGCGTCCTTGAGCTCACTTATGTCGCTCTTGACCCGGCCCATCGCGCCTTCGATCTGGCGCGCATCCTTGTCGGGGGCGAGACGAGTGAGCCCGCTGTCGGTCGGCAGCTCGACATTGATCGAGACACGGTCGGCATAGAGCCCCGCCTGATGGACGATCTCGGCATCCGCCTCGGGGATGGTCTTGAGGTGGATATAGCCACGAAAATCGTGTTCTTCCCGCAGGATACGCGTGACTTCTACGAGCTGTTCCATCGTGTGGTTCGAGCTTTTGACGATCCCCGAGGAAAGAAACAGCCCCTCGATATAGTTGCGCCGGTAGAAGGCCAGCGTGAGGTCCACCACCTCCTGCGGGCTGAACCGCGCGCGCACCACATTCGAGCTCTTGCGGTTGATGCAATAATGGCAGTCGAACACGCAATGATTGGTCAGCAGGATCTTGAGCAGCGAGATGCACCGCCCGTCAGGGGCATAGGCGTGGCAGATGCCCATGCCCTCGGTCGACCCCAGCCCTTTCCCGCCCAGCGAGTTGCGCTTGGCCGTTCCCGACGAGGCGCAGGAAGCGTCGTATTTCGCCGCATCGGCGAGAATCTCGAGCTTCTGCAGGATGGTGAGAACGGCCATGTGTTCCTTATATGTTCTGACGCGCATCCTGCCAATGTCGAATGATACATAGGAGCGGAAATTCGCGATGGTTTCCGCGTCGTTTACCCTGGGCAGGAAATCGCGCTTAACCCTCAAGCTCCCAAGACCGTCCGATAAAAGAGGACGCACAGTGGGATTGTTCCAGAAAAAGCAGGTCGCCTCCCAACCCGACATGCGCAGCGCCAAACGTCACCCGGTCGACTGCCCGGCCAGCCTGATGCTGCTCGGTCGCGAATGCGAGGGAAGGCTTTCGGACCTGTCGGAAACCGGCGCCCGCTTCGACACGCCGACGCCGCCTGCCAAGGGTGTATCGGGCCTTCTCTCGTGGCGCGGCCACGAATTCTTCGGCAAGGTTGCCTGGTCCAACGAAGACAGCTGCGGGATCGTGTTCGAGCGACCGCTTCCCCAGGCGATCCTTCAGGATTCGATTAACCGGCTGGAAAAGTCCACCGGTCCCGCTGCCAATTTCGGCAATATCCCGATCGCCCAGCGCGGCCGCCGCGGGCTTGTCGCGAGCTAGGCACCCAGCCCCTGCAGGTACCAGTCGGGCGCGCCGCCGCGTCCGTCACCGATCAGGCCCCGACGGTAGATCCAGTAGCGCCGCCCCTGCCCGTCCTCGATCCGGTAATAGTCGCGCAGCCGCGCGGCGCCGCGCTCGCGCCACCATTCGGGGGCGATGCGTTCGGGCCCCTCCACCCGCGCGACATCATGCACCTCGCCACGCCAGCGGAAGCGCTGCGGATAGCCGTCAGGGGTGGCATAGAGGACCGCAATCTTCTCGGGCTTGTCGAGCAATTTCTGAGGCCTGGAGTAGAATTCCAATAGTTCTTGCGAAGCAGGTTCGGGTTCCAATGGAGGCTGCCAGCGCTGCGCACGTTCGGGGAGATGGCTGGCGTAGGGAACCGGCCGGCTGACCGCCTTTGCGCCCAGCCGCACGCTCAGCCGGTCGATGCAGGAGGCCAGGCTGGTGCCGCGGCTTTCGGAGCCCGCCTCGATGTCGCCCTGATCGAGCGTCAGTGGCTCGGTCCAGCTGGCACGCAGACGCAGCATCTCGATCCCGAAACCGGCGTCGATATCGTCGAGACGGGCGGCGAAGAGGCGCAGCATATGCGCCGGATCGCGCGTGGCGGCGGCCAGTTCGAGCCGCCGGACGACGACCTCGCCATCGACTCGCCACAGACCCAGTTCGAGCCGCCGGGCGCCCTGCCCCTGCGCTTCGAGTTCGCGCGCCATGTCCCCGGCGAGATCGGCGACCACTCGGTCGAGCAACTGCCGGTGACGGATCGGTTCGAGCAGCCGCCGCTGGACCAACGGCATGACTTGCGGGATGACCGGCAGCAGCGGTTCGGGCACGCGGCCGAGCAACTGGTCGAGCCGGACAAGCGGATTGGCAGCGGGCGATTTGCGGTTGCGGAAGCGCCGCTGGATCGCATCGCGCCCAATACCGGCGATATTGCCGAGCCTCTTGAGGCCGAGCCGGCGCAGCACGGTGACGACATCCTGATCGAGCCGCAGCGCCGCCACCGGCAGTTCGGCCAGCGCTCGCATGATACCCTCGCACCCTTCCACGATCGCGCCCTCGGGGCCATAGTGCGCCAGCGCCCAGGCTGCCCCGGCGGTCGGGGCGATGGCCGCGCGCAGGGCCAGCCCGCGCCGCGCGAAGGCGGCATGGACGTCGGCCAGTAGCGCCTCCTCGCCGCCGAACAGATGCGGAACCGCGGTGACATCGACCAGCAGCCCCTCGGGCGTATCGAGCGCGGACCACGGCCCCCAGCGCTGTGCCCAGAGAGCCAGCTGTTCGAGAAAGGCGATATCCCCCGCCGGGTCGGCGGGCGCGGTGGCGATCTCGGGGCACAGCGCGCGCGCGTCGGCGAGCATCATGCCCTTGCTAGCACCCGCAGCCGTCGCGGCGCGATCGACCGCCTCGATCCGCGGGCCGTGCGCTGTGTCGGCGATCAGCACCAGCGGCCCCGCAGCAGGCGTGCCGCCCCGCTCCGCCACCGTCAGGTGCCAGCGATCCATCGCCAGCGCTGGAAGCCAGAGCGAGAGGATGCGGCGCGGCCGCACCCCCGCCCGGTCCGCGCTCACGCCCGGCGCGGCGGCTGCCTGAGGCGCAATCCCGCCGTCCAGCCTGCCACCGCCTCGTCGACCTCGCGTCGGGCCTTGCTCGCCCCGAGCCTGCCGCCTTCCTCGCCCAGGGTCCATTCGCCCGGCGCATGCGCACGGGCGCGGAACAGCTCCGCGCGCCAACGCGGCGGACCGGGCGCCTGCGCATTCCAGCGCGGCGCAGGCGACGGCAGCGAGGCAACCTCCCACCGCATCCGCGCCGAGGAGAGATCGCGCATGGCATCGAGCCGGACGAGGAACAGCGGCACGCCGTGCTGTTCGCTCGCCAGCGTCAGCCGGCGCGAGGCGGTGAAATCGAGCGCCCGCGGATTGCCCGCGATCTCCCCCACGACGAAGGCGAGATCGCGGCAGCGCAATCCCTCCTCGAGCGCGAAGAGCGCATCCTCCGCCTTTTCGGCCAGCACATGGATCACCCGTGACTGGAGATTCCCGGGAAGCCCGGCGCGATAGGGACGCCCCCCGCGCCGTGCCGCCTCGCGTGTCTGGACCCACAGCACGCTGCGCGCGTCGCGGGCCTCGCCTGCGTCGTGCTGCGGAAGGCTGCGCCAGTCGTCGAGCGCCAGTGCCAGCGCAGCACCCGTCCCTGCCCCATCGCGCGAGGAGGCAAAAATCTCGCTATGCAGCGTCAGCCCCTGTTGCGCCGCCAGACCGGGGCGCCAGCGCGCGCTGCGCTGCGCGGAAAGCGCGGCAAGGTCTTCGAAGGCCGCAAGCGGCAGCGAGGCAAGATCGGGTGAAGGCATAGGGGAACGACTTTTCTGTTCCCATTATGTTCCATTCGCGCGCGATTCGCAATTCGTCCTTCGACGCCCTCGCCCCGGCGTATGGCCAGGAACCGCAAGGCGCCCTCAGTTGTTTGAAAATCAAACGCAATTCGAAAGGCTGTGACCCATGAAATATTCGCAAGGCAACCCCGACGCGTTAACGCAGAAGTTCTGGACGGCGCTCGCCGATTCGCCCTTCCTGTTCCTCGAACTCGATGGTCGTTCGGACACTTCCGTTCCCATGACCGCGCAGCTCGACAAGGATGCGAACAGCACGATCTGGTTCTTCACGCAGAAGAAATCGGACTTCGCTCAGCTGGGCAAGGTCAAGGCAAGCTTCGTCGGCAAGGACCACGATATCTTTGCACGCTTCGACGGCACACTGGCGGTCGAAACCAGCCAGGAACGTTTCGACCAGTTCTGGAACAATTTCGTCGAGGCTTGGTACGACGGCGGCAAGGACGATCCCGACATCCTCTTCCTGCGCATGGACCTCGGCGAGGCGGAAATCTGGAGCGGCGATATAGGCCTGCTCAACACCGCCAAGATGGCGCTCGGCATGAATGTCCACGATGAGGCCGAGAAACGCCACGCCGAATCTGTCGACATCTGACCCAACGCATAGCGCGAAGAAACAAAGAGGGCCGCTCCCACCGGGGAGCGGTCCTCTCTTTTTGCCTTCACCGGAGCCTCAGTCGGGCGCCATCGGCACCATGGTCTCCTCGCCCGCGACATCGTCGACCACCTCGACGATGCCCTTGCCGAGATGGCTGCGGCTGCGGCTGTAGGCGAAATAGATCACCACGCCCAGCGCGCCCCAGCCGGGCAGGAACAGCATCGCCGCGGTCGGCAGGTTGAAGAACAGCAGCACGCAGCCGATGATCGTCGCGGGTGCGACAAGCCACACCAGCGGCACCCGGAAATGCCGCTTGCGTGCGGGATCCTTCACCCGCAGCACCATCACCGCGATCGCCACCATCGCGAAGGCATAGAGCGTCCCGGCATTGGAAATGTCGGCGAGTTGGCCAACCGGGAAGAAGGCCGCCCCGATGGCGACCGCAAGCCCGGTGATGATCGTCACGATATGCGGCGTACGGAAACGCGGATGAACCCGGCTCAGGCGCTCGGGCAACAGGCCGTCGCGGCTCATCACGAAGAAGATGCGCGTCTGTCCGAAGATGAGCACCAGAATCACCGAAGGAAGCGCGACGAAGGCCGCAAGCCCGATCGCATTGCCGACGGCAGTGAAGCCCAGCACCTTGAGCACATGCGCCAGCGGCTCGTTCGAACAGACCAGCGCGTCGGCGAATTGCGGCAGAGCGCACTGGCGCGCCAGCTCGGGCGAACCGGCTTCGAGCGGGAGGCCCATCGCATCCATGATCGGCTGGCCGCCGAGCGTGCCGATCGCACCCGCCGCGACGAGGATGTAGAATACAGTGCAGAACAGCAGCGAACCGACCAGCCCGATCGGCACGTTGCGCTGCGGGTCCTTGGTCTCCTCGGCGGCGGTCGAGACCGCGTCGAAGCCGACATAGGCGAAGAACATAGTCGCCGCGGCACCGACTGCACCAACCCCGGTGCCCCAGCCCCCGAACACGCCGGCGGGAAGGAAGGGATTGAAGTGGCTGGTATCGAAATCGGCACTCGTCAGCGTCAGCGCGACGAAGGCGGTCAGCGCGGTGACCTTGATCGTGACCAGCACGGCATTGACCTTGGCACTCTCGCTGGTGCCGATCACCAGCAGGCCGGTGACGAGCAGCGCAATGAGCAGTGCGGGCAGGTTGATGAGCCCGCCCTCCACGCCGCCAAGGGCGAGTGGGCCGGCGCTGAGCCATACCGGCAGGTGGATACCCAAGCCGCCGAGTACGGTCCCGCTGAAGTAACCCGACCAACCGACCGAAACAGCGCTGGCAGCGATCGCATATTCCATGATGAGCGCCCAGCCGACCGTCCATGCGAAGAATTCCCCGATGGTCGCATAGCTGTAGGTATAGGCGCTGCCGGCGACCGGGATCATTGCGGCGATCTCGGCATAGCAGAGCGCGGCGACGATGCAGACCGTGCCGGCGATCGCGAAGGCGACCATGAGGCCCGGCCCCGCCTTCTGGGCGCCGACGGCGGTGAGGACGAAGATCCCCGTACCGATGACGCATCCGATGCCAAGCAGGGTCAGCTGCAGCCAACCGAGACTGCGGTGGAGCGACTTGTTCTGCGCCGTGGCCAGAATGGCATCGAGCGGCTTCACTCTATCCAGGATCATTAGGGGCGGTGCCTCCCTCCAAGGCCCGCCACGGGACCTCCCCGCACCGCCAGCCGGATCGGCGTTAGTTAGGCCGCAAACCGCCCCTGTAAAAGCGAATTTGGATCAGGTGCCCAGAATGCCGGGGAAAAGCCCGGTAACCAGGATGATCGCGACTGCGAGAGGACACAGCCAGGCGATCAGAAAACGCCACAGGGTGAAAGCCCAGGGCGACAGTCCGGTCGTGGTGCGCAACAGCGTTTCGTCGGTCTTCCAGCCGATGAAGATCGACGTCAGCAGCGCGCCGAGCGGCAGCATTACCTTGCCGGTGAAGCCGTCGACCGTATCGAGAATGTCGGTGTTCTCGAACAGGGGCCAGAACCCCAGCGGGCGCACATCGGCCCAGACGTTGTAGCCAAGCAGGCAGGCGATCCCGATGAGGAAGGCCCCGCCGCCGAAAATCAGCGCCGACTTCGGGCGACTCCAGCCGCGTTCCCCGATGCCGTAGGCGGTCGGTACCTCGAGCAGCGAAATTGAACTGGTGATTGCCGCGACGAGGATCAGCAGGAAGAACAGGAAGCCGAACAGCGCGCCGCCAGGCATCGTCTGGAAGGCGAAGGGCAGCGTCTGGAACACCAGCGTGGGTCCTGCCGCCGGATCGAGGCCGACCGCGATCACCACCGGGAAGATCATCAGCCCGGCAAGCAGCGCCACACCGGTATCGGCAAAGGCGATCATCGCCGAAGTCGGGCCGAGCCCGCTGCCTTCCTTGATATAGGAGCCGTAGGTGATCAGCCCCGCCACGCCGAGCGAGAGCGAGAACAGCGCCTGGCCCAGCGCCGCATTCATCACCTGCGGGGTCAGCTTCGACCAGTCGGGGGTGAAGAGAAAGCTGACGGCGCCCGCCATATCGCCTTCGATCGCTCCATAGATGACCAGGCCGACCAGCAAGACGAAGAAAGCCGGCATGAGATAGGTCGCGACCTTTTCGATCCCCGAATGAACCCCGCGCGCGATGATGAAGAGCGTCGATCCCATGAAGAGCAGATGCATGGTGATCAGCAAGCCGGGATTGGCGAACATGTCGCCGAGCCGTTGCTGGATCTGCTCTTGGCTCTCGCCCGCCAGCGCGCCGCGGAAGGGATTGCCCTCCATGATCGCTTGAACGAGGTCGGCACCCATGATCCCGGCATAATAGAGCACCCAGCCAGCAACGACCGAATAGAAGGACAGAATCAGAAACGCCGCCAGCGCGCCGATCGCGCCGAAGATCGACCAGCCGGGCGACGATTTCGACTGCGCCGCCACCCTACGGATCGAACCGACCGCATCGGTCTGCCCCACCCGGCCGATGAAGATTTCCGCCAGAACCAGCGGCAGCCCGAGCAGGAACACGCAGGCGATATAGAAGATCACGAAGGCCCCGCCCCCGCTTTCCCCCGCAAGGGTCGGGAAGCGCCAGATATTGCCCAGTCCCACGGCAGCCCCGACCGCTGCGAGGATGAATGCGGTACGGGAGGACCAGCCCTCGCCGGTGGAAGTTGTATTTGCGACCATGCTCTGCGTGTCCCCTCCTCTGCCGCGGCATTCGCTGCCGCGTGTCTGTGGGGCGCCCTTAAACACGCAAAGCCGCCCAATTCCAAGCTTCGCTTTGCCATCCCTCACCCGCTTGCTAGTGCATGCGCCATGTCGACGACCTTCCAGCTCGATACGAGCACCAGCCGCGCCAATCCGACTCCGCAGCCGATGCGGCGCCTGACCGTACCCAAGATCCGCGCGCACAAGACCGACGGCGAGACCCGCGAACCGCTGGTCATGCTGACCGCCTATACCGCGCGGCAGGCCCAGTTGCTCGATGCGCATTGCGACATATTGCTGGTCGGCGATTCGCTGGCGCAGGTCATCTACGGCCTGCCGACGACCATTCCCGTCACGATAGACATGATGGCCAATCATGCCGCCGCAGTGGTACGCGGCAGCTACCATGCGGTGGTGGTGGTCGACATGCCCTTCGGATCCTACGAACAATCGCCGCAGCAGGCCTTCGAAAGCGCCGCCTACCTGCTCAAGCAGTCGGGGGCGGCCGCGGTGAAGCTCGAGGGCGGCGAACAGATGGCCGAGACCGTCGCCTTCCTCAATCAGCGCGGGATCCCGGTGATGGGCCATGTCGGCCTGACCCCGCAGGCGGTCAATGTTCTGGGCGGCTATGCCGCACGCGGACGCGACGATGCCGAGGCGAGGAAGATCGTCGGCGATGCCAAGGCGCTCGACGAGGCCGGGGCCTTCGCCATTGTGCTGGAAGGCGTGCTCGAACCGATTGCGATCGAAGCGACCCAGAGCGTATCCTGCCCGACGATCGGCATTGGCGCCTCGGCGCAGTGCGACGGGCAGGTGCTGGTCACCGAAGACATGCTCGGCATGTTCGATCGCGTGCCGCGTTTCGTGAAGAAGTACGAGGACATCGCCGGGGTGATCGAGAAGACCGTCGCGCAATATGCCGAGGAAGTGCGCGCGCGCAGTTTCCCGACCTCCGATCAGACCTACCAGCCGAAGGGCTGAACTCAGGACCTCCGATATGGCAAGCTTCTGGCGCTTCTACGGCTTCTCCTTCGCTTTCTCGCTGATCTGTCTCGCACTGGCGGGCTGGTATGGTTGGGCCAGCACCGGCTCGGTCACCGGCACGCTTTCGTTGCTGTGGATCGTCGTGGTGCTGTCGGTGCTCGAGATTTCGCTCAGCTTCGACAACGCGGTGGTCAACGCCAGCGTGCTGAAGGACATGGACGAGGTCTGGCAGCGGCGCTTCCTCACCTGGGGCATCGCCTTCGCGGTATTCGGCATGCGCGTCGTCTTTCCCTTGGCCATCGTCGCGATCGCGGCCGGGCTGGGACCGATGGAAACCGTCCGCCTCTCGATCAACGAACCGGCCGAGTACGAACGCATCGTCTCCTCCGCCCATGTCGGCATCGCCGGCTTCGGCGGCGCATTCCTGGCGATGGTCGGCCTCAAGTTCTTTTTCGATCTGGACAAGGACATCCACTGGATCCGCTCGATCGAGGAATGGCTGAGCAAGTTCGCCGCCCTGCCCGCAGCCGAAATCGCGCTGCTGCTGCTCGCGCTGTGGGGGATTTCGACCCTGCTCGAACCCGAAGAGGCGCTGACCTTCCTCGTCGCCGGCATCCTCGGCCTCGTCACCTTCATCGCGGTCGAAGGGGTCAATGCAATCCTCGAACGCAAGGAAGAGGCGGCCCATCTGCATGGTGCGGTTGTCAGAAGCGGCCTGGGCGGCTTCCTCTATCTCAACGTGCTCGACGCGAGCTTCAGCTTCGACGGCGTGATCGGGGCCTTCGCGCTATCGAACAACATGATCGTGATCGCATTGGGCCTGTCGATCGGTGCGATGTTCGTGCGCTCGATGACCATCCACCTAGTCCGCAAGGGCACGCTGGCGGCCTATCGCTTTCTCGAACACGGCGCCTTCTGGGCGATCATCGTGCTGGGCGGGATCATGCTCGTTTCCGCCAAGTACGCCATTCCCGAAACCGTCACCGGGCTGATCGGCGCGGTCCTGATCGGGCTCAGCTTCTGGTGGTCGGTCCGCTATAACCGGCGCCATCCGGAAGCGGCGACTGCTTCAGCCGACTAGCGATCGGCGCTGCCGCCACCAGCTGGAAGAAGTGGTAGAGCAGCAACGCGATCACTACGAAGCCGGCCTCGGCGGGCGGAAACAGTATGGTGGCAAGCGGGGCGCCGACAGCCGCGCTCTTCTGCGCTCCGGCGAAGAGGAAGGCGATGCGGTCGGGCCGGGAAAGGCGCAAGGCTCCGCCCGCCATCCAGGCCCCGACATTGCCGATGAGCAGGAAACCGGCGACCAGCGCGCCGATCACCAGCCAGTCTGCCAGATCGACACGCGACCAGATGCCCTGTTCGACCGCGCCGGAGAAGGCGACGTAGATCGCCGCGGCGATGGCGAAGCGGTCGATCCAGACGATCTTGGGGCGATGGCGCGCGGTGAAATCGCGCGTGTAGCCCTGGATCGCCTGGCCGATGGCGAAGGGCAGGATCAGCAGGAGCATGATCTTGCCCACCACGTCCATGCCCACCGCACCGGTTCCGCTGCCCCCGAGCGCCAGGAACAGCGGCACCGTCACGAACACACCGAGGATGTTGAGCAGCGCCGCTCCAACCACCGACAGTGCGACATTCCCCCCGGCCAGCGAACTGTAGGACGTTGCCGATTGCACGGTCGAGGGTAGCGTGCCGAGATAGAGAAAGCCGAGCGCCACAGAAGGGGCGAGTACACCGGCACCGATCACCGCGATGCCCAGGCCTGCGAGCGCCATGACCCCGAACACCCACAGCACCAGCGGGAGGAGGAACCGCCAATTGCCGATTCCGGCCGCGATATCGCGCCGTGCGATGCGCATGCCGTTGAGCAGGAAGAGGACGAAGATCGCCGCATTGGCGATCGCCTGCGCCGCGCCGCGGGCGTCGCCGGTGGCGGGCAGCAGAATCGCCAGCGCGATCGCCGCGACCAGCATGCGCACCATCGGGTCGGCAAAAACGGATCGCAGCGCCATCAGCCGCCCCTGCCCTGAGCGGCAGCCCTTGTCGAGATGTCTCAGCCCGCAGTCAGCGACTGCAGCTTCGCTTCGAGTTCGGCCTTCGCCGCTGCCTCTGTATCGGGCAAGGCGGCGAGAAGCGCGGAGATCGCGAGCGGGTTCATCGGCTGGAGTTCGTGCGCCGCCAGCGCATAGTCGAGCGCATCCCCGCGGTCGTCGAGCTGGAGCGCTGCGATGCTGCGCGCTGCGAGCACCCAGGGCACGCGGGCCTGCCCCAGCACCATCGCATGATCGAGCAATTGCGCGGCCCGGTTCCATTCGCCCTGCGCCGCGACCGCATCGGCAAGGACTGCGGCGGCTTCGCCGTTCAGCGGATTGTTGCGGACATAGTGTGCGAGCATCTGGCGCGCGCTTGCCGGATCGTCCTGGACACCGGCGAGGCGCAGCGCCAGCGGCCAGGGCCGCCGAACCCGCGAAGATCGTTCATATGCCGCCCGCGCCGCCACCTTGTTACCCTGCGCGAACTCGGCATCGCCAAGCAGCGCCTGCGCGTCGGCGGAGCCGGGGAAGCGCTGCGCGAAGGCGCGTGCGCGCTTCACCGCTGCCGCAGTCTCGCGCCCGGCGATCGCCGCCCGCACGTAATCGCGTAGCTGCACACCGCCGAGCGAGGTCGAAGCAGCGGGTGCCGCTTGCGGACTTCTGCTGGGCAGAACCGTCAGGCCGGTTCCGTCGAGTGCAGCGAGATCGAGAAAGAACGCAGCCCTCCGGCGATCGCCGAGCGTTTCGTAGGCACGACCGACCAGCAGCTGGAGATAGGCCGAGGCTGCCCTGCCCCCGGCGGCGTCGGCAAACCGATGGACGAGCTCGCGTTCACCCCCGCTGCGCGACAGCGCATAGGCAAGCAGATCGCGTACGCGGCGGTTGTCGGGCTGGCGAGAATAGAGGCGGTCGAGCGTCAGGGCGGCGCTCGCGTAATTCTCCTCGGCGAGGTCGATGATCGCCGACAGTAGCTGTGCCGAGGCCACTCCGGACCTCTCCAGATCGGACTTTTCGAGCAGGCCCCGGGCAAGGCGAAAGTCATCCCCGCGCGCAGCGATGACCGCCTGGACGAACAGGCCGCGCGGCGTGACCGCCGCATGTCCGCCTGCCGCCCGGAGCGCCTCGAGCGCTGCGGGCGCGCGCCCGGAATCGCCCAATGTCGCGGCATATTCGACACGCAGCTCGAGATCGTCTGGCCGGCGCTCGAGAGCCTTCGCCAGCAGCGCGGCTCCCGCCTCCATCCCCTCGGCATCGCGTGCGAGCTGGCCGCGGAACTGCAGCGCCTCCCCATTGTCGGGATCGAGCGTCAGTGCGCGGTCGGCTGCCTCGATCGCCTGAACCTGCTCGCCACCGCGATAACGCAACCGTCCGATATCGACCCACAGATCGGAACTGTCGGGCTCAACCCGGTAGGACTGGTCGAAGGCCGCCCCCGCTGCGGGCAGATTGCCCTGCGCCATCTCGAGTCGGCCAAGCAACCTGAAGCCGATCGCGCGGGTGTCTTCCGAGAACTTGCCGGGACCGAGCCATTTGCGTGCGGTCGGGAGATCCCGCGCCACCAGCGCCGCCTCGCCGAGCAGCGCCGCGAGGTCTTCGCGCGGCGTCCCCTGTTCGAGCGCACGCTCGAGAAACACGCGCGCGGCCAGTGGGTCGCCGCGCGCCAGCTGGGCACGCGCGGCGTCCAGCGGCGAAAGCTCCGGCGCCGGCTCCCCGCATCCCCCCAAGATCGCCAGCCCCAGCAGAAGACCCGCGACCGGTCCCCGATCACGTCTGAAGATCATACTGTTTGAGAAGATCGTACAAAGTCGGGCGGCTGATCCCAAGCAGCTTGGCGGTGTTGGAGATATTTCCCTCGCTGCGTGCCAGGGCCTGGCGGATCATCCGCCGGTCAGCCTGCTCGCGCGCGGCCTTGAGATTGAGCGCCAGATCAGCGCCATCCTCGTCGGACTGCGGCAGGTCGAGATCCTCGGCGCTGATGAGCTTGCCGTCGGCCATGATCACCGCGCGCTTCACCCGGTTCTCGAGTTCGCGGACATTGCCCGGCCAGCCCCACCCGTCGATGGCGGCGAGCGCATCCGCCGCGAATCCCTTGACCTGGGGGTTCATCTCCTTGGCGAAGCCGGTGAGGAAATGCTTGGCCAGCAGCACCGCATCCCCCGGCCGTTCGGTCAGCGTCGGCACCTTTACAACGATTTCCGCGAGCCGATAGAAAAGGTCCTCGCGAAAGATCCCCTCGCCGATCATCGCCTCGAGGTTCTGGTGTGTGGCGCACACGATCCGCGTATCGACCGCGATCGGCTTGCGTCCACCGATCCGCTCGATCGTCCGTTCCTGGAGAAAGCGCAGCAGCTTGACCTGCAGCGGCAGGGGAATGTCGCCGACCTCGTCGAGAAACAGCGTGCCGCCATGGGCCATCTCGATCTTGCCCTCGGTCATCTTGACCGCGCCGGTGAAGGCCCCGCGCTCATGCCCGAACAGCTCGCTTTCGAGGAGGTTCTCGGGGATCGCCGCGCAGTTGATCGCGACGAAGGCACCGTTTCTCCGATCGCTGGACTCGTGGACCCCGCGAGCGAGCAATTCCTTGCCCGTGCCGCTGGCGCCGAGCAGCATGACCGAGACATTGGTCCGGGCCACACGTTCGATGGTGCGCGCCACCTTGGCCATCTCCGGCGCGGCGGTGACCATCGAGCCGAGTACGGTCCGGTCCTCGCCGACCTTTTCGGCAAGGCTCCTGTTCTCCTGCTCGAGGCGGTGCAGCCGATAGGCGCGCTGCACGATCAACCCCAGCGTGTCGATGTCGACCGGCTTCTGGTAGAAATCATAGGCGCCCTGCTCGACCGCGCGCAGCGCGCTCTCGCGTGCGCCGTGGCCCGACGCCACGATGACCTTGGTGTCGGGCTTGAGCGCCATGATCGCTTCGAGCACGGCGAAACCTTCGCTGGTACCATCGGGATCCGGCGGCAAGCCAAGGTCCAGCGTCACCACGGCCGGCTCTTCGGCACGCAAGGCCGCCAGGGCGGCTTCGCGGGTGCCCGCGAGCACGACGTTGAAATCCTCATAGGCCCATTTGAGCTGGGCCTGCAGGCCTTCGTCGTCCTCGACGACCAGCAATTTGGGCTTGGTATCTGCCATTATGCGACCTCGTTTTCGATTCCCGGCGCACCCCGGCGGAGGACCGAGTTCGCCGATTTGAGCTGCAGGCTGACGGAGAAGCGCGTGCCCAGGCCCTCGCGCGATTCGACGTCGATTCGACCGCCCATCGAACGGATCAGCTCGCGCGCCTCGAAGGCACCGATGCCGAAGCCGCCGCTCTTCGAGGACACGAAGGGCTTGAACAGGCCGTTGCGCAGGAATTGCGGCGACATGCCGCAGCCATTGTCGATGATGTGAATCTTGCCCGAAATGCCATCTCTCAGGACCTCGAGCATGACCGGGCTGGACGGGGTACTGGCTTCGATCGCGTTCTGGACGAGGTGGACCAGCGCCTGGTCAAGCGCTTCGGGATTGCCTTCCACGATTACCTTTTCGCTGTGCAGGAGCGCCACCGGATGGACCGCGCTCAGGCGCTCCGCCACCTGCCGCGTCGACTCGGCGAGGTCGAATTCGCGCGCAGCAAAGTTCTCCGGCGCTCCATAACGTCCCAGCCTCGCCAGCAGCGTGTTGAGCTTGTCGACGCTGTTCCTCAGCGTGACCAGCATGTCCTTGCGGAATTCCGGCTTGTCGGCGTGCTTCTCGGCGTTCCGCAACAGCAGTGCCATCTGGCTCGAGAGATTCTTGATATCGTGCATGACGAAGGCCATGCGCCGGTTGAATTCGTCGAACCGCCCGGCCTCGAGCAGGGCTGTCTGGCTGGCCTGTTCGGCGAGGTAGCTGGCGAGCTGGCGTCCAACGACCCCCAGCAGGTCGAAGTCCTCCCAGTCGAGTTTTCGCTCGATGACCGGCCGGGCGAGCAGCACCAGCCCGACCAGCCGGTCGAAATGGAGCAGGGGGACCGCCGCCCACGCCCGCGGGTCCTCGCGCATCCACTCGGGCACCAGCGCCTGTTCGCCCTCGCGATCGATCCCCGCGCGCAGCTCGTCGAAATCGATGATCAACTCGCTGCGTTCGAGCAGGCCCGCAAGCCCCGTGGGCACGGCCTGCGACGGGATCTCGATGCACGCCCAGCGCCAGTTCGCCGCCAGTTCGAGCGCGCCCTCCTCGTCCGCTACGAGCAGAATGCCCGAGGGACTGTCGGTAATATCGGCAAGCGCCTTCACCGCGCGTTCCTGCAGCGAAATGTTGTCGAAGCCGGTGGTCCCGATCGTCTCGGTGAAGCGGATCCACTCGGTACGATAGTCGTAGCGATACTTGAACAGGTGCTTGATCGCGGTCACGCGCAGCCATCCGCGCAGGCGGTCCGAGGGCAGCCAGATCAGCGCCAACGCGCCGGCGGCGATGATCAGGCCGACCTGGGTCATGCGCGTCAGATCGCCGGTCAGCATGTCGAGCGAGCGCGCCAGGGCCAGCATCAAGGCGAAGTAGCCACCGATGACCAGCAGCGAGAGGAACCGGAAGGTGACCGCTCGCGAAGGGCGGAATTCCAGGTGGGAGGAGTGGCTGTTGAACCCGATCGCAAAGGGAATCGCGAAGACGGCGGCGGCAATTCCCCGCAACGCAGCGAGTTCGGGCGGATAGGCGCCGGTGATATAGCCGATGGTGAAATAGTTGAGGTCGAAGGCCCACATGCCCGCCAGCGACGCCGCGCTCCAACGCAGGATCTGGCGCGAAGAGGTCGCCGCGCCGGCATAGAGGTTGTGCAGCAACACCAGCGCGCCGACCGCGACCATCACCCGGAACAGTGCCGCAGTTTCGTAGGTCAGTTCGACCAGATCGGCCGTCACGGCATAGCGCCGCGCGATCACCAGCAGCGCGAATTGGAGCACTTCGACGAAGGCGAGCGAGAAGACCGCCGGACGCACCAGCCGCAGCGTCTCGTCGCGGCCGTCATTGCCGAACAGGCGGAACAGCATGAACAGCCAGGCGAGATTGCGCGCGATCTCGGTCAGTTCGACGATCGCCCGGCCGGGTTCGAAACTGGCTGCGGCAAAGCACCAGTTGGCGGTCAGCGCAACCGCGACCACCGCCGGAATGCGGTCGCCGCGCGCCGCGTCTCCCTTCCGGGCGAGCCAGATCGCGGCGAGCGCGCAGATGATCGCGCCCGTCGTATAGGCGACATAGGAAAGGCTTCCGATCCAATCCATTACCGCGCTCCCTCCGGCCACAGGATGACCCGCGCAGTCTGCAGCAGAATCAGTATGTCGAGGAACGGCGTGTAGTTCTTGGCATAATAGAGGTCGTATTCGAGCTTGTGGCGTGCGTCCTCGATGCTGGCGCCATAGGGATAGTTGATCTGTGCCCAGCCGGTGATGCCGGGTTTGACGACATGCCGTTCGGCATAGAAAGGCATTTCCCGTTCGAGATCGACCACGATTGCGGGCACTTCGGGCCGCGGCCCGACGAAACTCATGTCCCCTTTGAGGACGCTCCATACCTGGGGCAGCTCATCGATCCGTACCTTGCGGATCAGCCGCCCCACGCCGGTGATCCGTGGATCGTCCTTTTCAGCCCATTTCGCCCCCGCGCTTTCCGCGTCGGTCCGCATGGAGCGCAGCTTGGTGAGAGTGAAATTCTGTCCGTAAAGACCGACACGCTTCTGGCGGAAGAAGGCGGGCCCTGGGCTGTCGAGCTTCACCAGCAGCGCGAAGAGCGCGATCAGCGGCAGGCCGACGATCAGGATTGCGACACTGACGACGATATCGAACAGACGCTTGCCGATGCTCGACAGCCGTCGCCCGGCGGAAAATCCGTCGGAAAAGATCAGCCAGCTGGGATTGAGCGTGTCGAGATCGACGCGGCCCATCTCGCGTTCGAGGAAACTGGAGAAGTCGTAGACGTAGACCCCTTGGGTCTTGACCCGCAGGAGGTCCTTCAGCGGCAGGGAATTGCGCCGCTCCTGAAGCGCGAGCACGACTTCGGTCGCTCCCGCACGTTCGACGAACCGCCCCAGATCGGGAATCGATTCGCGCGGTACGGCGGTTTCGATGACCGGAGTGGACTCGCCCATGGCGACGAAAGCCCCGACGATAAATCCGCTTTCCGGTCGCTGCGAGAGCCGCCGCAGTCGCTGTCCGCGTTCGCCTGCGCCGAGCACGATGACGGTTCGGCGAAATGCTTCGACCCCGAGAAGCTTGCCCGCGACGAGCCGGTTGCCAACGAGCACCAGGATCGCAATGCCCATCGCGTAGAGCAGCACCGAGCGCCACAGCGCCGCGCCGGGAAGGATGAAGTCCATCAGCGAAATCGCCAGCACCCCGAGGCTGACTGCGACCAGCAGTCGCGCCGTGGCGAAACGGATCGATCGCAATGCCAGCGGCCCGTAGGTTCCGACGGAGATCATCCCGAGCCAGATGACAGCTGCGAAAATGCCGATTTCGACCGCGCGATCCGATATCTGACCGACGCCGACGCCGATCTGCATCACGCGCAGGCGCCAGGCCGCTTCGCCCGCGAGCGCGAGCAGAACGAGGTCGATCAGGGACAGCAGCACGACATTGTAGGAGATGTAGTGCTTGAACAGGCGGATCATCCGGTCCGGCTCGCAAATTGCTGGTGTCGGAATCCTTGACTAGCAGAGAGGGGTGAACCGTCGGTAAATTTTACACCGCGCCAAAAAGGGGACGATGCGAACGGCGCATCGTCCCATTTTTCGAACGCGCGTGAAAGCTCAGTTGTTGACGGCGTTTTCGACCGCTTCGCCCGCGCCCTGCGCGGCTTCTCCAACCTGGTTGGCCGCTTCGCCCACCTCGTCTGCGGCGCCGGCGATGGCATTGTCCTTGGTCACCTCGGCGTTGTTCATCTGGGTGAGGAAGAAGATGCCCACCACGGCGATGACGAGCACCAGCAGGATCAGGGCCCAGTTGGTCCCGCCCGAGCGCGTCCCGCCATCGGTGACGACCGTATGCGTTGTATGGGTGTTGCCCACCGCATCGGTGGTTTCGGTAATGCGTTCTTCGGTCATGTCATCACGTCCCTGCATTTTGGATCATGGCCCTGAAAACGCCGTTCGCTGCCAGTGGGTTCCGCCAGCAAGTGTCGGGAATGGTTAACCCTCTTCGAATTCGAAGGGAGTGACTCCCCGGCGAATCCTGTCGAAGGCCAGCTTGCGACCGCGCGGCGGAAGCGAACGCTGCCTGCAGCCGCTGCGGTGGCACCGGGCGCAGCCGGGGCCGATCGGTTGCGAATCGGCGGGTCGCAGCGAGATGTCGCGCGCCTGAGCGAGATCTCCGGCGAGAACCGCCTCGACCCCCACGACCACGACGAATTGCGCCTCGCCGGGCGCGCCGCTCCCCTCGACCGTGCGCGCCATTGTCAGCCAGCCACCATCGCGCTCGCCGCTTTCGTCGAGCGCGACGAACTGGACCTGCAGTTCGCCCGCGCGATCGAAGGCGCGGTGGGCGTGCCACAGCGGGCAGCTCGCGTCCGATTCGATGAAGCGGGCAGTGCTCGCTCCGGTGAAGGTCTTGGAAAACTGCCCCGCCCGATCGAGCCGGATCATGAAGAAGGGAAGTCCGCGCTGGCCGACGCGCTGCAAGGTCGTGAGGCGATGCGCGAGCTGTTCGAAGCTGACCCCGAAGCGCCGCTCGAGCACGGGGAGGTCGTAGCCCGTGGCTTCGCAGGCCCGCAGGAAGCGCCCGTAGGGCATGATCAGCGCGGCCGCGACATACCCGGTCAGATGGCGTGCAAAGAGCGCGCGGGCCGCCTCGTCGTCGAACTTAGCTCCCTTGGCGACCGCATCGATCACATCGGCGAATTCGAGCTGCGCGATTTGCAGCGCCAGCTGGAAGTTGCGCGACGGCATGCTGAGCATTTCCGACAGCTGGATCTGACGCGCATGAAGGTCGAGCCTCCTGAGGCTGTCGGGCATTATCTCCCGCGGCAGAATCCGGACCGACAGCTGATGGCGCTCGCGCAGGCGCTCGGTGAGTCCGAGACCGATGTCGCCGCGCGACAGGCGCATGTCGTCGGCGAGATCTTCCGCCGCGGCATCGAGATCGGCGAAATGGTTGCGCCAGCGCTCGATCTCGCGCCGCGAGGCGGTCAGCGGGTCCTCACTCCCGCCCGTGGCAGGTGCGGCATTGTCATAGAGGCGCGCGAAGGCGGCCGCGACCTGCGGAGACGACGCAAGGAATTCCTGCAGTTCCTCGCGATCGATGCCGAGATCGACGAAGCGCTCGTCGGCAAAGCGCCGGGCGAGGCCGTCCAGCCCGCCGATCGCCTCGTCCTCGCGTAGCGAGCGCGGATCGAAATCGAACTGTTCGACGAGCCGCATCATTACCCGTGCGCTGACCGGGCGCTGGTTGCGTTCGATGAGGTTGAGATAGCTCGGCGAGATGTCCAGCCGCGCGGCGGCGGCGGCCTGCGTCAGCCCGTCGCGCTTGCGGAGACGGCGGACCGCAGGTCCGGCAAAGAGTGCGTCCTCAGCCATTTGTAACTTTCTTGACTTCTTTACAAGTCATCTAGCCACTTCTCGGCAACAGAGACAAGATATTTTGTAAATATCCCTATCGATCGTACCTCTACGTGCCCACAAGAGGGTCAGGCGATCACGCCCCATGACGACAAGGAGCATACCCCGTGACCTATTCGGCCCGGATCAACGAACTGAACGAAACCATCACCGCCAACGGTGCGCCCTGGGGTGCGATCGATGCCGAGAGCGCAGCGCGTATGGTCGTCCAGAACCGCTTCCGCACGGGGCTCGACATTGCGCGCTACACCGCCAAGATCATGCGCGCGGACATGGAAGCCTATGACCGCGACCCGGCGAACTACACCCAGTCGCTCGGCACCTGGCACGGCTTCATCGCCCAGCAGAAGATGATCTCGATCAAGAAGCATTTCGGCAGCACCAAGCGCCGTTACCTCTACCTCTCGGGCTGGATGGTGGCCGCCTTGCGCAGCGAGTTCGGCCCCCTGCCCGACCAGTCGATGCACGAGAAGACCAGCGTTCCCGCGCTGATCGGCGAACTCTACACCTTCCTCAAGCAGGCCGATGCGCGCGAACTCGGCGGCCTGTTCCGCCAGCTCGACGACGCCAAGGCAGCCGGCGACGCGGTCAACACGCACCGCTTGCTCAAGGAAATCGACGAGCACGAAACGCATGTCGTGCCGATCATCGCCGACATCGATGCCGGTTTCGGCAATGCCGAGGCGACCTATCTGCTGGCCAAGAAGATGATCGAGGCGGGCGCGTGCGCACTGCAGATCGAGAACCAGGTGTCGGACGAAAAGCAGTGCGGCCACCAGGACGGCAAGGTCACCGTGCCGCACGAGGACTTCCTCCAGAAGATCCGCGCGATCCGCTACGCCTTCCTCGAGCTCGGCGTCCCCGAAGGCATCATCGTCGCCCGGACCGACAGCCTCGGCGCCGGCCTGACCAAGCAGATCGCCTATTCGACCGAACCGGGCGATCTCGGCGACCAGTACAACGCCTTCCTCGATTGCGACGAGGTCGATCCGGCGAGCATCACCAACGGACAGGTCTTCATCAGCCGCGACGGCAAGCTGCTGGCACCCAAGCGCCTGCCCTCGAACCTCTACCAGTTCCGCACGGGCACCGGCGAGGACCGCTGCGTGCTCGACTGCATCACCGCGCTCCAGAACGGCGCGGACCTGCTGTGGATCGAAACCGAGAAGCCGCATGTCGAGCAGATCGCCGGCATGGTCGACCGGGTGCGCGAGGTGATCCCCAATGCCAAGCTGGTCTACAACAACTCGCCCAGCTTCAACTGGACGCTCAACTTCCGCCAGCAAGTCTATGATGCATGGGCTGAAGCCGGGAAGGATGTGTCGGCCTACGAGCGCGACAAGCTGATGAGCGTCGACTACGACGCGACCGATCTCGCCGCCGAAGCCGACGAGAAGATCCGCACCTTCCAGGCCGACGCCGCGAAGCGCGCGGGCATCTTCCACCACCTCATCACGCTGCCGACCTATCACACGGCCGCGCTGAGCACCGACAACCTCGCCCGCGAATATTTCGGCGAGCAGGCCATGCTGGGCTACGTCAAGAACGTCCAGCGCGAGGAGATCCGCCAGGGCATCGCCTGCGTGAAGCACCAGAACATGGCCGGATCCGACATCGGCGACGACCACAAGGAGTACTTTGCCGGCGAAGCCGCGCTCAAGGCGGGCGGCAAGGACAACACGATGAACCAGTTCGCTGCGGCGTGACACCCGGGAGGAAGAGAGGATGACGACGATGACTGACGACATGCCCAAGACCGAGCCCGGCCGTGCCCGAGCGCTGTTCTCGACCGCCGATTTCCGCCTGCTGCGGACCGCGCTGACGCATTACGCCAAGGCGACCGACGATCGCGAGGAACTGGCGAAGATCAATGCCCTGCACCACCGGCTGGGGACCTACGTCCCTACCGAGTGACCCGTTTCGCGATTTCTCCTGGGGAGGAGAATACGGCCGTCGGAGCGTCCCCAACGCTCCGGCGGCCACTTTTCTGGGCGGCGTCAGCCCGCCGGCATCAGCCCCATCGCCGCGCTCGCCAGCGCCTCGGCACCGGTGGCGATGACCTTTTCCGCATCGGGCGCCCAGAAGGGCGAATGCAGCGAAGGCAGCGGCTTGCCGTCCTTCTCTAGGGCCTCGAGCATCGGGGCCGGCGTGCCGCTGATCCAGAAGATCGCCGACTTGATGTGATCGGGGTCGGCCCGACGATATTCGCTGAAATCCTCGCCCCCCATCACCGGCGGCATGGTGGCGACGCGCCCCTCGCCGAAGCGCTCGCCGAAACCCGCCAGCAGCTGCTCGGTGAAGTCGGGATCGTTATAGGTCGAGGGGGTGAAATCCTCTTGCACCTCGACCACCGGCATCAGCTCGTCGGGCAGCCCCGCGGCGATCGCCTCGCCCCTGGCGATCCGCGCGATCCCGTCGAGCAGCAGCTTGCGGTTTTCGTCGGAATAGCTGCGCACCGTCAGCTGCAGTTTCGCCTCGTCCGAGATGATGTTGTGCTTGGCGCCGGACAGGAAGCTGCCGACCGTTACCACCCCCGGGTCCAGCGGAGAGAGCTCGCGGCTGACCAGCGTCTGCAACCGCATGACGATGGCGCTGGCGAGCACGATCGGGTCCTTGGTCGTGTGCGGATAGGCGCCGTGCCCGCCGATGCCCTTCACCTGGATATTGACGCTGTCGACATTGGCGAGCGCATAGCCCGGCGTGATGCCGATGGTTCCGGCTGGCGCCGGAGCCGCGGCGTCGTGGAAGGCGAGCGCGTAGTCGGGCTTGGGAAAGCGCGTGTAGAGCCCGTCGGCGAGCATCGCCCGTGCGCCGCCGCCCGCCTCTTCGGCGGGCTGGAGGATCATCACCAGCGTGCCCTGCCATTCATCCTTGTGGTCGACCAGCAGCTGCGCCGCGCCGATGAAACCGGTCATGTGCGTGTCGTGGCCGCAGGCGTGCATCACCCCGGTGGTGACGCCGCTGGCGGGCGTCGCGGTTTCCTTGCTGGCGAAGGGCAGCCCGGTCTGCTCGACCACCGGCAGTCCGTCCATGTCGGCGCGGATGAGCACGGTCGGGCCGTCGCCGTTCTTCATCACCGAGACGACACCCGTCTTGCCGACGCTCTCGGTCACTTCGAAGCCGAGCTTGCGCATGCGTTCGGCCAGCTTGGCAGCGGTCTTGTGTTCCTGGAAACTGAGTTCGGGATGCGCGTGAAGATCGCGGTACAATTCCATCAGCTCGGGCATGTCCGCCGCGACATCGCTGCGGAGATCGTCGGCCTGGGCCGGTGCGGCGAGGACCATCGCCAGCGCGGCGAGACTTGTTGGAAAGGTTCTGTGCATACCCTCTGTTCTCCCGAGACATGGACCGCATGGACCACTGTCCATGGGCAAAAGCGCCACTGCCCGCTGCGGGGCCGATGTGGTCTGGCCCTGTGTTGCAGAGCCACGCGCAGTAGGAAAGCCCTACAGCCGGTAGGTCACCACCAGCGCGAGCGACAGCATGGTGACCATGATCAGGACCAGCGGCACGCCCGTGCGGACATAGTCGCGGAATTCGTAGGATCCCTCGGCCATGATCAGCATGTTGGTCTGGTAGGCGATCGGCGTGGCGTAGCACAAATTGCAGCCGAACAGCACCGCCAGCACCAGCGGTTCGGGCGGCAGGCCCAGCTTGCTGGCGATCGCGAAGGCGATCGGCGTGCCGACCGTCGCCGCGGTCGCGTTCGACGCGAAATTGGTCAGGAAGGTCATTGCCAGCATGATCGCGGCGAGCGCGGCAGCGGGCGAAAGATAGTCGAGCCCCGTCGCCATCACCGTGCCGACCCAGTCGGCCGCGCCGCTGTCGAGGATGATCCGTCCCAGTGCGATGCTCGCGGCGACCAGTACGATCACGCTGGCGGACAGCCCGCGGCCGACGCGGTCGAACTTCACGCAGCCAGTGACGAACATCAGGATCGCGCCGGCGAGCGAGGTGATGGCGATCGGCACCAGCCCGACCGAGGCGACAGCGATCGAACCGCCCATGATCGCGGCGGACAGCGCCGCCTTGGAGCGACGCGGCAGTTCGCGCATGCCTTCGAGCAGAAGCAGGCTATCGGCGCGGGCGAAATGCTCCATGTCGTCGGGCAGCCCCATCACCAGCAGCACGTCGCCTTCGGCGAAGCGGTGGTCGCCGCCTTCGGAGAACTGCTCCTTTTCGCCGACGAGGCGATCGGGGCGATGCGTGCCGATGACCGCGACGCCATAGAGGTCGGCGATACCCGAGCTCGGCAGGGTCCGCCCGATCAGGCGCGAATCGGCGGTGACGATCATCTCGCCCACGGCGATGTCGGCGCCGGTTTCGGAGGACCGGCGCCGGATGCGATCGATCACCCAGCTCGGCGCGGCATCGCCGCGCAGCACGTTCATCGCCTCCTCGATGGCCTCGTGCGTGCCGGTCATCCGCAGACGGTGCTGCGGCCGCATCAGGCCGGGCGGCACGTCGTGGAATTCGATTCCCGCAGGCAGGCGCGAGGCGAGCTCGGACAACTCGCGCCCGTTGAGCACCGAGTTCTCGGTCACGCGCAGGCGCGTTTCGAACAGGCGCTGGGCATGGACCGCCTCGACCCGATTGTCGCCCAACATGCGCGGCATGACGATCCACACGAAAGGCAGCGCGACGAGCGAGGCGATCAGAACGATCGGGGTGAAATGGAACACGTCCATTTCCTTCATCCCGAGATCGACCGCGATCGAGACGACGAGAATGTTGGTCGAGGTGCCGATCGTGGTCGCCATGCCGCCCATCAGCGAAGCGGCGTTGATTGGGATCAGCGTCTTCGAAGCGGGCATGGCGCCGCGCATGGCGAGCTGGACGAAGATCGGCATCAGCAGCACCAGCACGGGTGTGTTGTTGACGAACATCGAGAGGATGAAGGTCACCGCGAGCGAGAACAGCAGGCCGAGCTGGAGATTGACCTTGAACAGCCGCTCGAGGAAGCGGGCGGCGGGTTCGAGCGCGCCCGTCACCACCAGCCCCCGCCCCATGATCATCAGCGCGCAGATCGTGATCAGCGCGTAATGGCCGAAGCCCGAGAAGGCGAGGCTGAGCCCGTCGATCGGCTGGGTATCGGGGAGCGGGAAGAAATAGAGCCCGACCGCGATCACCGCGATCGTCAGCAGCGAGATGATCTCGACCGACATCCGCCCGCGGGCGAAGGCGACGAACATGGCGATGGTCACCGCCATCGCCGCAATCGCGTGGTATGAAGGAACCCCGATCATCCGGCGCCGGAACTCCCAGTTTATCCCGCGATGCGCAAGGCTTTAGTTTGGCACCCTTGGCCGAAGTGCCTGAATTCTATCGAACCAGCGCTTTGGCGATATGCCACCTGCCGAGGCACCCCACGGCAACCGTCGCATCCCGCAGAGCGATGTCCAACCATTTGTGTTTGCGATTTGACGCATCTTCAGACCGGATTTGAAATGTCGGCATTTCTGCAAACACCGATGCTAGTCTTTGGCATAAATTGAGTGGAGAGTGGTCGTTTGGCTCAGCACATCACTTTCAAAATCCAGGAGTGCCATTCTACATGAGCCCAATTTCAGTGCTGCCAATGATCAATACGTTATCGTCTAATGAGCGTTCGCCTAGGCCGATATACGAAATCTAAGATGGGCGGGTTCATGGGACGATTGATGCTAAGCCAGAGTGAAAATGCGGAAAACTCGAATGAACTTAAGTGACAACGCCAGATGAGAAAGTTTTTCCTTGGAGCCTTGCTCGTTGCAGTATTTCTTGCGCTTATATCAATTTGGCTGGATCGAGGGACACTCTACCTGAACGGTAAGATTGATCGCGATTTCGTGGAAAGAATCGAAAAATTTCCAAAGTCTCAGCTCAAGACCATCGTTATTGATAGCCCGGGCGGAACCTACCGGGACGCAATTGATGCAGCGAATTTGATTTTCGACAATAACATAGAGCTAGTTGTAGATGGAAAATGTTACTCAGCTTGCGCGTCAATACTGCTCGCATCTAGTACAAATGTATCAATAAAGAGCGGTTCTTTAATAGCCTTTCACAACATGGTTGGATTTTGGCACTATTTTGAGGAATATCTTCAAAATAATGAAGATTTTTCGATTGCCGGTTTTCAGGTATACCGTGATTCGGACGAGGTTATTTCCATCTACAAGCGATCAGGCATCAACCCCGATTTCTTCGTTGCCCTTGCGGCATTCCATCGAATTAATTGCATAGGGGTTGATAGGAACCCTGAAGGCGGGGATGTCACCCGACTGCGAATGATTACAGAAGCGGAGCTTTACATCCCCAATGAGGCTCTGTTCAGGCAATTCGGATGGAAGTTTAAGGAGGCGCACTTCCCAGATGAAGCCGAGTTGCGTGCTTTTCTAAAGGAGATGGATCAAGAACGCGGCACCGGTGTCTTTGCCGCCGAAGATCCGAACTACAAATTTCCTCAAGAGCTCGTTGATGCCGGGCTGTATATTGAATCTGTTCAGTTTTGTGATCAAGGCATGAATCCGTCAATTTGACTTAGGGGGGTACCCCCATCGATCCGTCGGGAGCTACGTGCTGTTTTGGGCATGGTCCCAGCGTAGCAGCGGTACCCGCAATTGGGGGCATTGGCGGAAATTCCGCTTTGGGTCTGGGCTGACGCGAAGCTGCGGCACGCGGCTTGACCCTAGTTTGATCTAGCCGCCACCCCAGTCGATTGCTCGACCCTTGGAAAATCCCGGCAAGTCAGACGATCAAACCCATGCGTGGTACCCCTGGCCGGACTCGAACCGGCACTTCGTAAGAAACTCGATTTTGAGTCGAGCGCGTCTACCAATTCCGCCACAGGGGCACTGGGTCGGGAGCGCGGCGGATAGCTCGTGCGGGGGACGCGTTCAAGCGGCGCGTTGCGCTTGGCTCAGAAATCCATGAACACGGCGACATGCGCGAGGCGCGGCGCATCCTTGTGCTTCGCGCCGAGAGCGCCGAGCGCGAGCACGGGGCCGCCGCGCTCGTCGGACAGCGACAACTGGACAGCCGGGGGCGTGAAGTCGCGGGTATCGGTCAGGCGCGGCAGGACGGGTTCGGGAGGGCAGGCATCCTCGCGCGCCATTTCTCCGCTGCGCGGAAGGCTGGCGAGGTCGAAATCATGCGGCATGGGCGCCACTTGCGGCTTTGCCTTCGCGCGCTGCCCCGCCAGCGCGGGGGAGGCGCAGACGGCACAACATACCGCAATTCCCAATGCCTTGAACATGCGCGACCTTCCAAGTCTCTCTTATGCAAGAAAGACGTGCGAATCCCGCAGTCGGTTCCCGACCTGCCCGGCCTTGCGGCCGGAAGGCTCGGCTCAGGCCTTGAGCGCGCCCGCCAGCAATTTGTGCAGCTTCGAATGCAGCGCGTCGTTCGCCGCGAGCACCTGCTTCGCATGGATCGGCTGCGACCGCCCGCGGAAGTCCGAGACGAAGCCGCCCGCCTCGCGCACGATCAGGCAGCCGGCCGCCGTATCCCAGTCCTTGAGGTCGCTTTCCCAGAAGCCGTCGAACCGGCCGGCGGCGAGCCATGCCAGGTCGAGCGAGGCCGCGCCGAAGCGTCGGATCCCCGCGACCTGCGGGGCGATGGCGCTGAAGATCCTGGTCCAGTCGGCGAAATCGCCATGGCCCTGGAAGGGGATGCCCGTGGCGATCAGCGCCTCGGACAGGTGGCGCCGCGAGGAGACGCGCAGGCGACCGTCGTGCAGCCAGGCGCCGCGGCTCTTTTCGGCCCAGAAGGTCTCGTCGGTCACCGGATTGTAGACCACTGCGGCGGTCACGTCGTCCCAGCCGCCACCGCCGAGCTTGGGTTCCTGCACCGCGATGCTGATCGCGAAATGCGGAATGCCGTGGAGGAAGTTGCTGGTGCCGTCGAGCGGGTCGACGATCCAGCGCGGCTTGGTCTCGTCGCCCTCGATGATCCCGGCCTCTTCCATCACGAAGCCCCAGTCGGGACGCGCGGCGAGCAGCTCGTCGTAGATCGTGCGTTCGGCGATGCGATCGGCCTTGGACACGAAGTCGGCCGGGCCCTTGCGGCTCACCTGGAGGTGCTCGACTTCGCCGAAATCGCGACGCAGCCGGCCGCCCGCCTTGCGCGCGGCCTTCTCCATAACGCGGATGACACCCGATAGAACGGCCATGAAAACTCTCTTATTCGGTGAGGACGCGGATCGAACGCGCCTGCAGGTGGATGGTGCCCCAGTCGCAGGCCATGTCGAACCTGCTGCCCTCGATATGGAACGACTGGATGGCGTAGCGGCGCACCGCCGCGGGCGAATGTTCCGCGCGTTCGAGGCTGAGCTTCGAAATCCCGGCGAATTTCAGCAGGCCGGGGTGGAAGCAGCAGTCCTCGCCCACGCCCGGCGCCTCGTAGTCGGGATGGGCTTCCTCAAGGCAGAAATCCATTTCCAGCGTCAGCTCGTCGTCGTTGATGATCACCGCCCGCAGCACGCTGCGGACGAGATCGACGTTCTCGAACCGGCTGGCGATGGACTTGCCCACCGGATCAGCTGGCCTTGCCGACGTAGGTCTGTTCGTAGACGTCGACGACGATGCGCGTGCCGCTCTCGATATGCGGCGGGACCATGATGCGCACGCCGTTGTCGAGCACCGCGGGCTTGTAGCTGGACGAGGCGGTCTGCCCCTTCACCACGGCGTCGGCCTCGACGATGGTCGCTTCGACCTGCTGCGGCAGTTCGACCGAGATCGGCTTTTCGTCCCACAGCTCGAGCATGACTTCCATTCCGTCCTGCAGGAACGGGCGGGCATCGCCGAGAAGGTCGGAAGGCAGGTGGATCTGCTCGTAGGTATCCTTGTCCATGAACACCAGCATGTCGCCGTCCTCGTAGAGGAACTGGTAGTCCTTGGTGTCGAGCCGGACCTTCTCGACCGTGTCGGCGCTGCGGAAGCGGACGTTGGTCTTGCGGCCGTCCTGCAGGTTCTTCATCTCGACCTGCATGTAGGCGCCGCCCTTGCCCGGCTGGGTGTGCTGAATCTTGGCGACCTTCCAGATGCCGCCTTCGTATTCGATGATGTTGCCCGGACGGATGTCCACGCCGCTGATCTTCATGGGAAGCTACCTTCGACTTGTAAAAGAGCCAGTCCGCCCGCGGGGTGGACATGTGCGGCGCGCCTTAGCCGAGCGAGGCCGTGCGGGCAAGCGAGTGGAAAAAGGCCGCAGGCATCGCTATGTAGGTCGCGGACGGAACTGATGATCGACCTGAAGAAACTCATCCTGCTCGCTGCGCTGGCGGGCCTCGCCTCGCCCCCTGCCCTGGCGCAGGGGCGTCTCTCGCTGCTCGCGCAGGGCGAATATGTCTGCGCCCTGCCCGGCGACGCGACGGGCGCCGCCTGGATGGTCCAGGAGGGTCGCGAATTCGCGGTTACCGGCGGATCGAGCTATCGCACCGCGCAGGGCAGCGGGACCTATCTGATGGAAGGCAAGCTGGTCACCTTCACCCGCGGGCCGATGCGCGGGGCGAAGTTCATGCTGCTAGGTTCCGGCCTGCTCCAGCAGGTGGGGCGCGACGGGAAGCTCGGCCGGATGCGTTGCCATCGCTCGGGCCCGCTCGGCGACTGAGGTCCTAGCGTCCGGTGAGCATGGGATAGGGGTTGACCGCATTGGCGGGCTCCCACCACTCGGAGTCCCCGGTCGTCTGCAGGATCGCGAAATGGAGGTGCGGGGCCTCGTCAGTGGCATTCCCCGAACTGCCCACCGTGCCCAGCCGCTGACCCCGCCGCACGCGCTGCCCTTCCTTGAGCCCCTTCGCGTAGTCTTCGAGATGGGCGTAGTAGTAGATCGTCTCGCCGTCCGTAGAGCGAACATAGATCGTCTTGCCGCCGGCGTCCGAGCGGAACAGCTTTTCGACCATCCCCGGCGCTGCAGAGAGCACAGTGGTGCCTTTGGGCGCCATGATATCAATCGCCTCGTGCAATCGCGATCCGCCGCCGCGCGAGTCGCTGTAGGTGTCGGTGAGGTCGGAGGGCCGGATGTTCTGCACCGGAATCAGCAATTGCCGCGCTTGTGCGTCGCTGGGCGCTTCGGCCCCGCCGGTGTCGAGCTGGTCCAGTTTCCCGCCACCCCTATCCGCGGAAGGTGACGGGCTCGGCGCCGCTTCGGCGGGCCGCGTGACCTCGCGCTGGCTCACGCCAGTCGCATTTTCGATCAGGCTGCCGCCGAGCACGATCCAGACGGCGCTGGTCAGCGTAGCGGTAATGACGATCGTCAGGATGCGGTCTACGAATTTCATGCGCACAGCCTACCCTGTCACGCCTCGAAAATCACTTGGGTGGATTGCGAAACCATTCCGGCCAGCCGCGCCGCATCCCAATTGGTCAGGCGGACGCAGCCGCTCGACTGCGCGCGCCCGATGGTTTCGGGGTCGGGCGTACCGTGGATTCCGTAGTGGTCCTTGCTCAGATCGATCCACACGACGCCGACCGGGGAATTCGGGCCCGGGGGGAGCCGGTGGGTCTCGTCCTTGCCGTCCTTCTTTCCGAGCACTTCGGGATCGTAGCTGTAGGGCGGGTTATAGGCTTCGCCGACAATGTCCCATTCACCCAGCGGCAGCGGAAATTCGCTCGAGCCAGAGCTTACCGTGAACAGCGCCACCAGCTTGTCGCCCTGATAGGCCTTGAGCGTCTTGCCCGCCTTGCTCACCACGATGCGGTCGACCTTTGTCTGCTCGGTCCCTACCCCGAGCGAGGCGAGCGTGCGCTGCCAGTCGCCGTCGTCCACCGAGCCCGGCGCAATCCGGTCGCCGCCGATATTGGGCACGCGGACCTGCTGCCCGGCGGTGAAGAAGCCCTTGGCATCGTCCGGCTTCGTGGGAGTAGCGCTCGGGGTGGAAGTCGCTCCGGGAGTCCCGGAAGCGGAGCCTTGCTTCATCCCCGCAGGCCTGCCCCCGGGATTGAGCTGCTTGAGCACCTCAACGGTCGTGTGAAACCGCTCGGCCAGACGCTCGTCGAGCGATGCGTAGCCAAGCCGATCCAGCTCGGCCTTCTCGGCGACGTCCTCGGGCATGTCGGTATAGTCGGTTTCGCCCCAGCTTGCCGGTATCGTCACCACGCGGGTGGCGGGAATGCGCTCCCACTCGGCCAGCGCGGTCTTGGTGGCCTCGTCCAGCTTGCCGGTGACGTCGAGGTCGTTGGCTTCCTGGAAACCCTCGAGGGCATTGGTCGTGCTCATGCCCATCTTGCCGTCGATGACACCGGGGCCGAAGCCCACGCGGTCGAGCACGACCTGCGCCTGCATGATCGGGCGCTCCTCGGAATCCTCGATCTCGGCAGGCTGGGTGTCGCCAGTGCCGCTTAGATAGCGATCGTCGTTCGAGGCCATGGTATCGGCGAGATTACCGTCGCCATAGGTCTCGTAGCCGTAGTCCTTGCCGCCCTCCGCGCTTGCGACGGTATCGCTCTCGCGTTCGTTGTCCTGCCCCTGCATGCCGCAGGCAGCGAGGGCGAGCGAGGAAACCGCGGCGAGGACGAGATTGCGCATGAAAGAATGCTCCTGAATCACGGGACGCCGATCCGCCCCTTCAGGAGACCCAACTCATGCTGCGGCGATTTGCTCCGCGAAAGCCTTGATTGCAGCCACTTCGTCGCCGTTCCACACCGCGCCCGACACGGCGAGGAAGTCCGCCCCGGCCTCGACCAGCGGGCGGCAGTTCTCGGGCGTGATCCCGCCGATCGCGACCGAGGGGAGTTCGACCATCTCGCTCCACCATTCGAGCAGCTCGAGCTCCGCGCGATGTTCGGTTTCCTTGGTCGTGCTCGGGAAGAATGCGCCGAAGGCGACATAGTCCGCACCCGCCTCGCCCGCTTCGAGCGCGAGATGGCGCGAAGCATGGCAGGTCACGCCGATCTGCGCCTCTCGGCCCAGTTCCTCGCGCGCGTCCTGCGGGTCGCCGTCGCCCTGCCCCAAATGCACACCATCCGCCCCGAGCCGCTTCGCCAGGCCGATGTCATCGTTGACGATGAAGGCGACATCGCGCGCCGCACAAATCGCCTGCAGCGGTTCGGCAAGCGCCGCCGCCTCGTGCTGGTCCATCCCTTTCACGCGGAACTGGAACGCGGTCACGAGGCCGGGACCCGCATCGAGCGCGCGCTCGAGCCGCTGGGGAAAATCGCCCGACACATCGAGCGGCGAGATCAGGTAGAGCTGGGTCGGAGGCAGGATATCGGTCATCGGTCGCGCTCTCTACTGTGCCGATCGCATTTCGTCACGCGTTCAGAACCGCGAAAGCCTGACGAGGGTCTAGCAGCCGATATGAAAGCCTATCTCGCCGCCGCGCTCCTCGCCCCGCTCTCCGCCTGTGCTATCGTCCCTGACACACCGATGGCGAATGGCGATGCTGCCGCGCAGGGCACCGCGGTCGGCATCGATCAACCGGTCTGGGCGGGCGACACCATCGTCACCCCGCTCGCGGTCACCGAAGACAGCCGCTGCCCGATGAACGCGCGTTGCGTCTGGGCGGGCAGGCTGACCGTGTCGACGAGGATCGCCGCCACGCACTGGACGCAGACCGCCCCGCTGACGCTGGGCGAACCCTATACGGTCATGGGGCGCAGTTACGTGCTGGTGTCGGCGACGCCCGAGAAGACCACGGACCGGGAAATCCCCGCCCGCGAATATCGCTTCGTCATCGAGCGCCGCTGAGCGTCACGCCACGCTGGCGGCGTGGATCTGGTCGATCGCGCCCGACAGCGTGCCGTCGAATTCCTCGTCGCTCTGCGTCGCGCGCAGGTCCTGCAGCAGCCCGCGGCTGAAGCTGGCGATCATGCCGGGGTTCCTGGCCAGCTCGGCGCAGGCCTCGTCGGTCGAATAGCCACCCGAGAGCGCCACCACGCGGAGCACCTTGGGGTGACCGATCAGCCCGCCGTAGAGGCCCGCTTCCTTAGGGATCGAGAGCTTGAGCATCACCTGCTGGCCCTCGGGCAGCGCGTCGAGGCCTTCCTCGATCGCTTCGAGCAGGATCTTTTCCCCCTCGGCGCGATCGGCCGCGGCGATGTCGTATTCGGGTTCGAGGATCGGCACGAGACCGCAGGACAGGATGCGCGCACCTTCGGCGAACTGCTGGCGCACGACTTCCTTGATCCCGACCGGGTTGGCCGATTTGATGACGCTGCGCATCTTGGTGCCGAAGACACCCAGTTCGCGCGCGCGGTTGCACATGTCCTCGAGGCCCGGATTGGGCTTCATCAGCTGCGCGCCATCGCGCTCGTCTTCCAGCCCCTTGTCGACCTTGAGGAAGGGCACGATGCCGCGCTCCTTGAGCCGCGCGGGCACGCTCTTGCCGCCGCTGGCGCCTTCCATGGTCTTCTCGAACAGGATCGCACCGACCACCTTGCCGTTGCCGAAACAGGGTGCCTCGATGATGCGCTGGCGCATTTCGTGGATCAGGCCGAACATCTCTTCCTCGCTCGACCAGGCGCCATCTTCGATGCCGTAGCCCTTCAAGGCCTTCGGGGTCGAACCGCCCGACTGATCGAGCGCCGCGATAAAGCCCTGGCCCTCGGCGATACGCGCCGTCATCTCATCGAAAGTCATCTGGAAAACCCCGTCGCTTGGTGATGGTCGTGCATTCGTATGCGCGGCGCATACAAAAGCCCTTTCGCACCTGCAACGGGGACGGGCAACTTATTGTCAGGGCGCAATCAAGCGTTGCCGAAACGCTTCATGAATTGCCCCTGCGTAAGCATGGCCGCGAGCGCTTGCTCGATCTGCCCGCGGATGGTGCCGAGCGCAGCGTCCAGCTGTCGCGCGTCGAATGCGTCGGCCCGGCGATCATGGCGAGATGGCAGCACGCCGAATGCGATGAACATGTCGATCCACAACTGGCGGTCGACAACCTCGCCATCGAACTCTGGCATCCGCCCACGGCTGCGGAACTGATCGATGCGCAGCGCGAGGCACTCGGGCGGCGCGATGCTGCGAAGGGCCTGCCACGCCTCCTCGCCACGTCGGTTGAGATACAGCGGAGCGCCGACCAATTCGTAGAGGCGCTGGACCGCACCAGCGTGGAGCCGATTGAAGCGCCGCGCCTCGACGGTCGTGTCCTCCGTCGCGGGCAGGCATTCGGCCAACAGTACGGCTTGCGTCAACAACAGGCGCGAGTCTGCCGAGAACAGTGGACCGAGTTCAGCCGAGGCGGGACCAAGCGGGATCAGGTTCGCGGCCCAGGGTGCCTCGATCGCATGGGGTTCCCACCCAGATGCCCTTGCCGAGGAGGCGGAAAAGGTGGGCATGGCGCTCTCCGACGGATCGACCGCGATGCCGATGTGCGACGTCGCCAGCGCTTCGAGCAGCGGCAGCGCAATTCTCTGGCCCTCGCAAGCCCTGTCGCCTCGCGTGCGCAGGTCGATGAATAGATCGGCCTCCAGCTGCCGACCGTCCGCAAGCCGGGCGGACGTCACACCGCCGCTTCCTTCGCGGACCAAGTCGGCAACCTCGCCCTCGACGCTCACGATGCGCGCGGCCGCAATCCGATTGCGCAGCAAATTCGCCAGCGCCATGCGGTCGATGATTGCCAAGGGGCCAAGCATGGCGAAGGGCGATTCCGGCGCATCCTCGGGGAGCGCCATCCGCCCCGCGGCCGCGGCACGGGCGCAGAAGCGGAATCCCGCGTAGTGCTCGCCGAAGCGGTCGAGCGCTCCGGCCTGTCCGGCGACGCAGTGCAGCACCTGGTGCAAGGGCAGGCCGGCGATCGCCGGCAGGTCACCCGAAGGCGCGACAATCGTGCGCGTCCCCGCACCACCAAATCCCTCGAGCGCATAGCCGAGCGCGAAACGCGCGCCGGCATCTGCCAGCTCGGACGCACCGATGCCCAGAGCACGGAAGTAGGGGTCCTGAAGCGGAATCGCGATCGCCTCGGCTGGGCAGCGACGGCTCTCGACGACGGTGATCGCGACCGCCGCGGGAAGGTGCGCCGCTAGCATGGCAGCGACCGGCCACACATCGACCGTGTTACCGAACAGGAGGTATGAACCGAGCGGGCGGGTCATGGCTTTGCCTCGTGCCCGACGAAGGCGGCACCAGACGCGCGGAGGAATTCGCGATGATCGGGCATTTCCGCGGCGTCGCGGGCAATTCGCGAGCGAAGCTGCGCGAGCCCTTGGGGCAGCTCGTCCTCGCCCATCGCCCCGGCGCGAGGGTCCCAGCCCTGCGGCACGATATTCTGGCCGAGGAAGACCGCGATCCAGCTGACCGGCTGGAACAGGCCATGTGCATAGTCGGGCAGGATCGCCCGCACGCGGAAGTCCTCGATCTTTTCGGCGAGGCTGTCGGGAATGGGCATGGCGCGCATCGCCCGCCAGAACTCTTCCTCGCGCTGGTTGGCGACATAGTGCAGCACGAGAAAATCGCGGATGCGTTCGAATTCTAGCGCCATCAGCCGATCGTATTCGCGCCGGTCGGCGTCCTCGATTCCCGCGCAGGGAAACAGCTCGACGAGATTGAGGATGCCGCTCTGGATCAGGTCGATGCTGGTCGATTCGAGCGGTTCGAGGAAGCCGCCCGAAAGGCCGATGGCGACGCAATTTCCGCGCCACAGCGATCGGCGTCGCCCGGTGGTGAAACGGAGCTGGCGCGGTTCGCCGCCCGCCTCGCCCTCGAGACTGGCCATCAGGAAATCGCGTGCCGCCCCGTCATCCCAGTAGGCGTCGCAATAGACCAGCCCGTTACCCACGCGGTGCTGCAGCGGGATACGCCATTGCCAGCCCGCCGCGCGGGCTGTGGCGCGGGTGTAGGGGCCGTGCTCGCCGCCATTGGCGCAAGGCACGGCAAAGGCGCGGTTGCAGGGGAGCCAGTGGCTCCAGTCCTCGAACGGGGTGTCGAGCGTCTCGCCGATCAGCAGCGCGCGAAAGCCAGAGCAGTCGATGAAGAGATCGCCCGCGATCTCCTCGCCGCTTTCGAGCACCACGGCGGCGACATCGCCGCTCGCGCCGTCGCGCCGGACATCGACGATCCTGCCTTCGTGCCGAACCGCGCCCGCAGCCTGCGCCAATTCGGCGAGCCAGGCGGCATAGAGCCCCGCGTCGAACTGGAAGGCGTAGTCATAGGGCTGGCGCGGATCATCTTCGCGCGGAGGCTCGAAGCGCTCCTGCCACGCGGCGACGATCGGCAGCGAATATTCGCCGATCGGCGCTGCGTTGCCCGACGCATTGGCCCGCGCCCAGTAGTGGATGAAGGCCGCCGGGCCGATCGCCTCGCCATAGGTCCCGAAAGGATGGACGTAGCGGTCGCCCACCCGGCCCCAGTCGCGAAACTCGATCCCCAGCTTGATGGTCGCCGCGGTGCGCGCCATCATTTCGCGCTCGTCGATGCCGAGCAGGCGGTTGAAGCTGCGGATCTGCGGCAGCGTCGCCTCGCCCACGCCGACCGTGCCGATGGCGGCGGATTCAACCAGCGTGATCGACAGCCCGCTTCGTCCCAGCAGCCGGACAAGCGCGGCGGCGGTCATCCAGCCGGCGGTCCCGCCACCAACGATCACGACCTTCTGGACCGGTTCGCCCCCTTCCCCCATCGGCGCCCCGCGCTAGCGCGCAAACTCCTCGAGGAAGCGCCGTGCGATGGGGCTTTCGACGACCTCGGCCTTGACCAGCGAATTCCCCCACCAGAGCGCCTCGGTGTTGGCGAGCACGATCAGCGTCAGGCGCTTGTCCGGGACCTTGAGATAGAGTGCCGAGCCCTTCTGCTCGTTCCAGCCCGAATGCCACATCAGCCGCTGGCCGTCCCAGTCTTCGAGCCACCAGCCGCGGCGATAGTCGCCCAGCGGGCCGATCTCGGCCTCGACCAGTTCGCGGATCATCGTCGGCGGGATCAGCGCGCCCGCATCGAAGGCGATGTCGAAAGCGGCCATTTGCCGCGGGCTGGCGATAATCCCTGCCGCGGCACGGAAATCGTCGTCGGGCAGCACCTGCTTGACCGGGCGCCCGTCGACCACGTGAAACGGCGGCGCGAGGAAGCGCAATGCATCGCCGCCTTCGGGATCGCGCCAACCGAGCGCGGTGTTGCGCATGCCCGCCGGCTCCGCGACCCGGTCGCGCACGATCGCGCGCAAGTCCCGGCCCCCCGCACCGCTGATCGCACGGTCGATCCGCGCATAGGCGATCGGATTGTAGACGAAGGCGTCACCATTGGCGCGCATGTCGAGCATCTGCGCGAGCGTCAGCGGCTTTGCGCAATCCATCGGCGCAATGGCGTTGCCATGGCGGTCTTCCCCGCCGCTGCCGAAGGGTATCGGCGACCCGCTCAGCCATTCGCAGGTGTCGGCAAAACCGTCGTCCGACGACATGGGAAGGTCGAGCGACAGACCGCCCGCCAGCGCCTCGGCAATGATAGCGGTCGCGGCGATCGGCTTGGTGGTCGAGGCGATCTTGTAGGTGGTGTCGGCGGAGGTCGGAACTTCTCCCTCGTCGTCGGACCAGCCATAATAGCCTTCCCAGGCAATCTGGCCGTCGCGGATGATCACCGCGCTCAGCGCGGGTGTTCCGGTCTCCACACGGAAACCGGAGAGGAAAGCGTCGAAGCCTGCGAATTCGTCCACCGGTTCCCTCGTCTGGGCCCCCGCGACCGAGGACACCAGCAACAGAGCGAACAGGCAGAGGAAACGCAAGGGTCTTATCTCCTGGTGATTTTCCGGATGATGCCGTTGAAGCTCAGCACCGGCGCGCCGTCGGCGCGGATCATGCCGACGACATAGATCGTCTTGCCGCCCGCACGCACGACCTCGCCGCGCGCCTCGATCAGCTGGCCGACACGCGCGGGATCGAGGAAATCGCCCGCCAGGTGCATGGTCACGCCGTGCGAACCGGCCAGCGCATCGGTGGCGATGGTGAACAGCGCGCTGTCGGCGAAGGTCATCATGCAGCCGCCGTGCATGAAGCCGGCGCCGTTCATGTGGCGCTCTTCGGCGCGGAAGGCGGCGACCATCGTGCCGTCATCCTCGCGCCGTTCGTAGAAGGGCCCCGCCCGCTGCTCGAAAGCGTCGCTCTGCCAGGTCGACCAGCCGGCCCATTCGCCTTCGGTGATGGGCGCGAGCCCACCGCTCGACCCGACGGCTTCGTTCTCGCTCATGCCTTCAGCGCCGCGACGCCCGGGAGGTCCTTGCCCTCCATCCATTCGAGGAAGGCCCCGCCCGCGGTCGAAACGAAGGTGAAGTCGTCCTTCACACCGGCATGCGCCAGCGCCGCGACCGTATCGCCGCCCCCGGCGACAGAAATCAGCGAGCCGTCCTCGGTCAGCGCCGCAGCGGTGCGTGCGAGCGCGACGGTGGCCGCGTCGAAGGGTTCGATCTCGAAGGCGCCGAGCGGTCCGTTCCACACCAACGTGCGGCAGGTCTTGAGCACGTCGCCCAGGGCCTCGACCGCGAGCGGGCCCACATCGAGGATCATCTCGTCTTCGGCGACCTCGTGGACGTTGCAGGTGCGCAAGGACGGCGGGTTGGCGGCGAATTCCTTCGCCACGACCACATCGTAGGGCAGGTGGACGGTGCAGCCGGAATGGTCGGCCTCGTCCATGATGCGGTTGGCCGTCGCGGTGAGGTCGTGCTCGCACAGCGACTTGCCGACATCGACTCCCTTGGCGGCGAGGAAGGTGTTGGCCATGCCCCCGCCGATGATGAGGTGCTGGACCTTGCCGACGAGGTTCTCGAGCACGTCGAGCTTGGTCGAGACCTTGGCCCCGCCGACCACCGCCGCGACGGGCGGTTCGGGATTGCCGAGCGCGGCGTCGAGCGCCTTCAGTTCGGCTTCCATCGCGCGACCCGCATAGGCGGGAAGGAAATGCGCCAGTCCCTCGGTCGAGGCATGCGCACGATGCGCGGCGGAAAAGGCATCGTTGACGTAGAAATCGCCATGGGCGGCGATGCCCCTGGCGAATTCTGGATCATTGGCCTCTTCGCCGGGCCAGAAGCGGACATTGTCGAGCAGGCCGATGTCGCCATTGCCGAGGATGCCGATCGACTGTTCGACCACCGGGCCCATGACCTCGGGAATGAACATGATCTCCTTGTCCAGCACGCGCTCGACATCGCCCTGCACCATGCTGGTGCTCATGGTCGAATGGCGCTGCCCCTTGGGGCGGCCGAAGTGGGCGAGCAGCAGAACCTTGGCGCCCTTGTCGGCGAGCTCGAGGATAGTCGGCGCGACCGCCTCGACCCGCGTCACGTCGCTGGCACGGCCTTCCTGCATCGGCAGGTTGAGATCGACGCGTACTAGCGCTACCTTGCCGGTTACGTCGCCAAGGTCGTCCAGGGTCCTGAAACTGCTCATATTTCCGTCCTCAGAGGAACTTCGCCATCACGCCGGCGGTGTCGATCATGCGGTTCGAGAAGCCCCATTCATTGTCGTACCAGCTGACGACGCGGCAGAGCTTGCCTTCCATCACGCTGGTTTCGAGGCTGTCGATGGTCGAGCTGGCCGGATAGTGGTTGAAGTCGCTGCTGACGAGCGGCTGGTCGGTGTAGTCGAGCACGCCCTTCATCTTGCCTTCCGCGGCTGCCTTGAGCGCGGCGTTGAGCTCCTCGGCGCTGGTATCGCGGCCGGGGGTGAAGACCAGGTCGACGAGGCTGACGTTGGGTGTCGGGACGCGCACGCTCGAGCCGTCTAGCTTGCCGGCCAGTTCGGGCAGGACGAGACCGACCGCGCGCGCGGCGCCGGTGGTCGTCGGGATCATGTTCTGCGCACCACCGCGGGCCCGGCGCATGTCCGAATGCATCTGGTCGAGCATGCGCTGGTCGTTGGTGTAGCTGTGGATCGTGGTCATGAAGCCGCGCTCGATGCCCACGGTTTCGTGCAGCACCTTGGCCATCGGCGAGAGGCAGTTGGTGGTGCAGCTGGCGTTCGAGACGATCACGTCCTCGGCGGTCAGCACTTCGTGGTTCACGCCATAGACGATCGTGGCCGAGACGCCCTTTGCCGGGGCCGAGATCAGCACGCGCTTGGCGCCTGCCGCGAGATGCGGGCGGCAGGCTTCGTCCGACTGGAAGAAGCCGGTGCATTCGAGCACGATGTCCACGCCCTGCTCGCCGTGCGGCAGGTTGCCGGGATCGCGCTCGCTGGTCACCGCGATCGACTTGCCGTTCACGATGATGGCGTTGTCGCCGACCTCGACGGTGCCGGGGAAGCGGCCATGGGTCGAATCGTACTGGAACAGGATCGCATTCGACTTGGTGTCGGCCAGGTCGTTGATGCTGACGAGCTCGAGATCGTGGTCGTCACGTTCGAGGATGGCGCGCGCCACGAGGCGCCCGATACGTCCGAAACCGTTGATTGCAACCTTGGTCGCCATGGGTAAGAACTCCTGCTTAACCGTTCAATTTGTTCATGATTTGCGGAACGATGGCGTCCGCCGTGAGGCCGAATTTGCGGTACAGATCCTCAGCTGGGGCGCTGGCCCCGAAGCGGTCGATGCCGATCGTCAGCCCGTCGCTGCCGACATAGCGTTCCCAGCCGAAAGTGGTGCCGGCCTCGACCGAGACCTTGAGCGCATCGGCAGGCAGCATCTCAGCGCGATAGGCCGCGTCCTGCTCGTCGAACAGCGCGGTGCAGACCATCGAGACGACATCCGCACCGACGCCCTGCTTTTCGAGCGCGGCGGCCGCGTCGAGCGCGATATGCACTTCCGAGCCGGTGGCGACGAGCACGACCTGGCGCTTCGCCCCCGCCTTCTTGAGGCGATAGGCGCCCTTGGAGGACATGTCGGTCTCGTCGGGCGCGTTGCGCACCTGCGGCAGGTTCTGCCGGCTCAGCGCGAGCACGGTCGGACGATCGGTCTGGCGCAGCGCGATATCCCAGCACTCGGCGGTCTCGACCGCATCGGCCGGGCGCATGACAAGGAGGTTGGGCATCATGCGTAGCGACTGGACATGTTCGATCGGCTGGTGCGTCGGACCGTCCTCGCCCAGCCCGATGCTGTCGTGCGTCATCACGTAGATCACGCGCAGTTCCTGCAGCGCCGACAGGCGGATCGCCGCGCGGCAATAGTCGGTGAAGACGAGGAATGTGCCGCCATAGGGGATTACCCCTCCATGCAGCGCCATGCCGTTCATCGCCGCGGCCATGCCGAATTCGCGGATGCCCCAATAGACGTAGCGGCCCGCATAATCGTCGGCGGTGAAGGGTCCGATGCCGCCGGCCTTGGTGTTGTTCGACCCCGTCAAATCGGCGCTGCCGCCGATGGTCTCGGGCAGCTTGGCGTTGATCTGCGCCAGCGCCATTTCGCTCGCCTTGCGGGTGGCGACCTTGACCGGCTCCTTCATCAGCGACTGGATATAGTTGTCGAGGCTGAAGCCCTTGGGCAGGTCGCCCGCCATGCGGCGTTCGAATTCGCCCTTCCGCGCGTGGCCGGCGACACGGGCATCCCAATCGGCATGCGCCTTCGCGCCGCGCTCGGCCGTGCCGCGCCAGTCGGTAAGGACCTGCTCGGGAACTTCGAACGGCTTTGCATCCCAGCCGAGGACCTTGCGCGCGGCGGAGATTTCGTCCTCGCCGAGCGGGGCGCCATGCGTGGCGCTGGTCCCCTGCTTGTTGGGCGAGCCCTTGCCGATCACAGTCCTGCAGGCGACGAGCGAGGGGCGCTCATGGGCGATGGCCTCGTCGATAGCGCGGCGAATATCGTCGAAATCATGGCCGTCGCAGCTCACCACGTGCCAGCCGGTCGCTTCGTAGCGCGCCTTGATGTCCTCGCTCGTCGACAGGTCGGTCGAACCGTCGATGGTGATGTTGTTGTCGTCCCACAGCACGATCATCCGACCCAGCTTGAGGTGCCCGGCAAGCCCGATCGCCTCGTGGTTGATGCCTTCCATCAGGCAGCCGTCGCCGGCGATCACCCAGGTGCGGTGATCGACCACGTCGTCACCGAAATCGGCATTGAGATGGCGCTCGGCCATCGCCATGCCGACCGCCATGGCGAGACCCTGGCCCAGCGGTCCGGTGGTGCTTTCGACGCCTTCGAGGAGGAAGTTTTCCGGATGGCCCGCGCAGGGGCTGCCGATCTGGCGGAAATTGCGGATGTCTTCCATCGTCGGCTGCGCATAGCCGGAGAGGTGAAGCAGCGAGTAGATCAGCATCGAGCCGTGGCCGGCCGAGAGCACGAAGCGGTCGCGATCGGCCCATTTGGGCGCCGCGGGATCGTGCTTGAGATATTCGCTCCACAGGACGGTCGCGACATCGGCCATGCCCATCGGCATGCCGGGATGTCCCGAATTGGCCGCCTGCACCGCATCCATCGAAAGCGCCCTGATGGCATTGGCCATCTGGACCATGCGAGCGGTGTCGAGACTCATAGGAAAAATTCTCCGGGAAAAGGGGCCGATTCGACGCGCGCGAAGCCTTCGCGGAGCGCGCGCGCGAGGTCAACCCGGGCCCGCCGCCATGCACAGCCGCCCCCTCCCTCATCCCACTTATCAACAGAGAGGCTCAAACCTTTGCCATCTTGAAACTATTTTGGTATTCTCGCGCGGTCATGAGTTCCGAACGCATCCAAAATGCCATCGACCGGATCGATCGCGCGCTGGCACGGGTCGAAACGCAGGCGGCGCTCGCTACGCACGCCGGAGGGGCGGGCGCCTCGAACAACGCCCAACTCGTCGCCCGTCACGAGGCGTTGCGCGAAAAGGTTTCGTCCAGCATCGCCGAACTCGATGCGCTGATCGAAGGGCTCGGCCAGTGAGCGACGTCAGGCTCGACGTGGGCGGCCGCACCTACACCGTCTCGTGCGCCGACGGACAGGAAGACAACGTCCGGCGGCTCGCCCGCATGGTCGACGACAAGCTCGCCTCGATGGGCGCCAACCTCTCGACCAACGAGGCGAAGAACCTGCTCTTCGCCGCCCTGTTGCTCGCCGACGAACTCGACGAGGCGAAGGAGGAGCCGAGTATGCCTCCGCAACCCGTTGTCGATACGGAACGCCTCGCGGCGCAGCTCGAACACATCGCGGCCGCGCTGGAGAATGCGGCATCGACCCTTGAGGGTGGGGCTCAGGGCTCCTAGATACAGTATCGGCGGGGCTGCCCGGCACGAGCCGCATGAACATCCCTGAGGCTATAAGCAATCCAAGGGAGCTGTCCCTGCCCTGGTCCACCGGTTCGGCCGTGGGATTGGGGCATACGGTACCCACCTGACGTTTAGGCGTCAGAGGATTTCGCCGGAAACGACCCATGGTGGTCCCGCCACTTGCCTGCAACCTATATGCCGCGGATGGACGCCCCGAATTCCAGCGTTTAGGAGCGCCCCCGTGACCAAATCCGATCTCCGCAAGCAGCTGCGCACCGCCCGGCGCCAGCATGTGAATGCGCTGCCCGAGAGCATGCGCACGCTGGTGTTCAGGCGTCCGCCCGGTCCCCTGCTCGGCCTCGTTCCCGAGGGGGCCACGATCGGCCTCTATCGCGCCGATCCCTTCGAAGCACCGACAGCCGCCTATGCCCGGCATTTCTTCGAACAGGGCCACGAGCTTGCCCTGCCGCGCTTCGCCCACAGGGGCGCCGCGATGGAGTTTGCATGCTTCACCGATCCGTTCGAGGAAAGCGATCTCGAGACGGGACCGTTCGGGCTGCTCCAGCCGAAATCCGCGGCTGCGGTGACGGAACCGCAGGTCCTGTTCGTGCCGCTGGTCGGCTTCGGCGCGAAAGGCGCGCGGCTCGGCCAGGGAGGCGGGCATTACGATCGCTGGCTCGCCGGTCATCCGGGTACGACCGCGATCGGGCTGGCCTGGGACTGCCAGCTGGTCGAGGCCCTGCCGGTCGAACCGCACGACGTACCGCTCGCCGCCGTGGTCACCCCAACCCGCTTTTACGGACCGTTCGCATGAGGAAAGAACCCACCTGGCGCATCCCCGTCGGCATCCTCGGCTTGCTGCTGGCACTGGCGATCTACGGTCTCGTGATCGCGCGTTATGCCCCGGCCCTCATCGGAGACTGGCCGACGCTGGTGCAGACGCTCGTCTACGTCGCGCTGGGCCTGATCTGGCTGCTACCGCTGCGCCGCTTCCTGATCTGGATGGAAACCGGCCGCTGGGGCTGATTGCCAAGCCGCCCACCCTGCCCTAGCCTCACTGCCGGGAGAGGGAGCGGATATGGCGACACAGGCGGCGATGGCCGAAAAACCATCGGTATGGCTCAAGCTGGCGCATGGATCGGGCGCGGCAGCTTTCGGCATCAAGAACAACGGCTTCGACTATTTCCTGCTGCTGTTCTACGGCACGGTCATCGGGCTCGAGCCGGGACTCGTCGGTCTCGCCATCCTGATCGCGCTGGTGGCCGATGCGATCAGCGACCCGCTGGTCGGTTACTGGTCGGACAATCTGCGCAGCCGCTGGGGCCGCCGCCATCCCTTCATGTACGCCGCCGCACTGCCCGTGGCGCTGAGTTATTTCCTGCTGTGGAACCCGCCCGACTGGGGCCAGACCGGGCTGTTCTTCTATCTCACCGCGCTGGCGGTGCTGATCCGCACCTTCATCACCTTCTACGAAACCCCCAGCTCGGCGCTCATTCCCGAACTCACGCGCGATTACGAGGAGCGCACCAGCCTGCAGGCCTATCGCCTGTTCTTCGGCTGGTCGGGCGGCAATCTGATGAGCGTCGTGATGTTCGGTGCGTTGCTGACCGGGCCGCTCGGCATGCGCGACCCGCACGCCTATGCGACCTACGGCATCGTGGCCTCGCTGCTGATCTTCGCCACCATCATGATCTCCGCACTGGGCACGCATAGCCGGATTCCCTACCTCCACCGTCCGGTCGAGACGGGAGAGCGCTACAGCCTTCGGCGAATATTCCGCGAGATGGTCGAAACGCTGAGTGAAAAGAGCTTTCTCGCCCTATTCTTCGCCACCGTGCTGTTCGCCATCGCCACCGGTCTGTCGGCCGCGCTGGCCTTCCTGATGCTCAACTATTTCTGGGGGTTCAGCGAATTCCAGATCTTCATCTGGACCTGTACCGTCTTCTTCTCGGCACTGCTCGGCTTCCTCCTGGCACCCTGGACGACGCGGAAACTCGGGAAGAAGCGCGCAACCATCGTGCTCGGCCTGTTCGCCTTCACCATCCAGCCCGCCCCCGTGCTGCTGCGGCTGGTGGGGCTGATGCCAGAGAACGGCGATCCGTTGCTCTTCCCGCTCGTGCTGGGGATCAACGTGATCGACCTCGCTCTGATCATCGCGGTCCAGGCGGTGGCCTATTCGATGATCGCCGACCTCGTCGAATCGAACCAGCTGCGCACCGGGCGGCGTTCCGAAGGCGTCTATTATGCCGCGATGACCTTCACGCGGAAGACGACGCAGGGGCTCGGCGTGCTCGCCGCGGGGCTGATCCTGTCGCTGATCGACTTCCCCGAAGGGGCCGATCCCGCGACGGTCGATCCCGATACGCTGTGGCGCCTCGGCGCCTTCTATGCGCCCGCGCTGCTGTTCCTGTGGCTGGCCGCACTCGCCTTCGTCACGCGCTACCGGATCGACAAGCAGAGCCACGAGGACAATCTGCGCAGGCTCGCCGAACAGGGAGGATAGGACCATGGGCAGGAAGATCGCCATCGCGCTGGGAGTGGCGGTCGTCACCATCCTGCTGGTCTATCTGCTGGCCCAGCGGCAGATCGGCGAGCGCCTGTTCGATCGCGCGGTCGAGGCCAATGCGGGGGTCGACCGCGTCGCGGCTTGGCCCGACGGCCTCCACGCCTATGTCTGCGGCAGCGGCTCGCCCCTGCCCGACGCGCAGCGCGCGGGGCCCTGCATCGCGGTGATCGCGGGCCAGCGCGCCTTCATCTTCGACGCCGGTTCGGGCGCGATCCGCAAGCTCCAGCCGCGCGCCTTCCCCATGGACCGGCTCGATGCGGCCTTCCTCACCCACCTCCATTCGGACCATATCGACGGTCTCGGCGAGCTGATGCTGCAGGCCTGGATCGCGGGCCAGCGCGACACACCGCTGCCGATCTACGGCCCCGAGGGCACCGACCGCGTGGTGGCGGGCTTTGCCCAGGCCTATGCGCCCGATCGCGGATATCGCATCGCCCATCACGGCCCCGAGGTCGCCCGCCCGAAGGGTTTCGGCGGTGAGGCCAGGATCATCGATCTCGCCGCGGAAGACCCTGCGGGCACGCCCGTCTACCAGGCGGACGGCGTGACCATCCGCGTGCTCGAGGTCGACCACTTCCCGGTCGATCACGCGCTCGCCTATCGCATCGATTACGGCGGCCGGGCGATCGTCATCAGCGGCGATACCAAGCGCACCGCCGCGCTGATCCGCTTCGCCGAAGGCGCCGACATATTGTTCCACGAAGCGCTCAACCCGCGGATGGTCGGGAAGATCGGCGCGGCGCTTGGCGCACGCGGCAATCGCGCGGGGGCGAAGATCATGGCCGATATTCCCGATTACCATACGACACCGGCCGAAGCGGCGGCTTTGGCGCAGGAAGCAGGCGTCGAGGCGCTCGTGCTCTATCACCTCGTGCCCGCCCCGCCGGCGGCGATCATCGGCTCCGCCTTCCTCGAGGATGCGGCCGAAGAGTTCGACGGGAGGCTGGAACTGGCGGAGGACGGCATGCTGATTTCCCTGCCCTCAAAGGGCAGGGAAATCACATTCGACAATCTCTTGTGAAATGTCCCAAGTGGCGCGAGTGACGGGGCTCGAACCCGCGACCTCCGGCGTGACAGGCCGGCACTCTAACCAACTGAGCTACACCCGCTTGAAGCGTTGCACCGCTTGGGAGCCGCGCCACTAAGGCAGGGTCCGATTCCTGTCAATGGAAGATATTGCGCTTTTTTTGCACTTTTCCCGCAAGCCGTTTGGGGGCGTCGATTTTACCCCATTTTCACATTTCTCCGTGAGAATTGGATGGTCGCTCCCCATCGGGAACGGCGCGGGGATGACCATGCTGACCAAGCTGTTTCTCGGCCTTTCGATCGCCATGCTGGGGGCCGGCGGCTGCGCCACACAATCGGCCATGGCCATCCAGCAGTCCGCCTATTCGGTGCCCGTCATCGCGCCGGTCGCGCCCTAGCCCGCCAACGCAGACCGACCGCCACAGCACATTCCTAGCCCCCTAGCAGTTCTCGTATTTCCAGTTGCGCCGCTTGCCTTCGGCGATCCACTCGACTGCCTGCGCCAGCCGGCTGGCACGCGTCGCCTCGCGCTTGGCTTCCGTGATCCACTCGATGTAGTCGCGCCGGTGCGAGGGCGCGAATTCTGTGAACACCGCCTTCGCCGCGGGCCGCTCCTCGAGCGCCGCGGCGAGATCGTCGGGTACGGGCAGTTCGGGCTTCGGTGTACGCTTGGTTCCGGCCGTCGCGCTCCCCTGCGTCGCCACCCTTTCGGCCGCGGCCACGATGCTGGCGATCATCTCCTCGCGCGGCGGAAGGTCGTCTAGCGCGGCGATCTTGCCGTAGGCGCCCATGCCCTCCTTCGCGCCCTGCCGACCCTCGCCGTGGACGACGAAGGCGCAATGCGCCTTGAATGCACTCATCCCGGCGACGTTCTTTCCGCCGAGCATGAAGTGCGGCATGCCCCATTTGATCCCTTCCTCGCCCTCGGGAAGCGCGGCATGGGCAAGCTCGCGAATGCGCGCGAGGATCGGCTGCGCGAAGGGCGCAGCCTTGGCGATATAGGCATCGACTCGCGGATCGGACTTCATGGCACCCTCCGTATGAGGTGCCATGCTAGACCAATCAGGCGACGAGGATAAGCGCCGGGCTTTCGAGCATTTTCCTCAGCGCCTGGACGAAGCTCGCCGCATCCCAGCCGTCGACCACGCGGTGGTCGCAGCTGATCGAGATGTTCATCAGCTTGCGCTTCTCGATCCGCTCGATCCCGTCGCTGCCGGTGACGTACATCGGCCGTTCGATGATCCGGTTGGGGCCGATAATGGCGACTTCGGGACGGTTGATGACCGGCGTGGTGGCAACGCCGCCGAGCGGGCCGAGCGAGGTCACGGTCAGCGTGCCGCCCTGCAGTTCCTCGCTCTTCGCCTTGCCCGTCCGCGCCGCTTCGGCGAGACGCGTGATCTCGTTGGCGAGCTGCCACAGGTTCTTCGCCTGCGCGTCCTTGATCACCGGGACCATCAGCCCCGCATCGGTCTGCGCGGCCATGCCCATGTGCACCGAGCCGTGACGCGTGACCACGCCCGCCTCGTCGTCGTAACGGGCGTTGATCATCGGGAAGTCGGGTAGCGTCTTGCAGATCGCGGCGATCAGCAGCGGCAGGATGGTCAGCTTGGGCCGGTCGCCGCGCTCGCGGTTGAGCTGGGCGCGGAGCGCTTCGAGTTCGGTCACGTCGCATTCCTCGACATAGGAGAAATGCGGGATGTTGCGCTTCGACGCGGCCATGTTCTCGGCGATCCGTCGCCGCATGCCGATGACCTTGACCTGTTCGTCGCCGCGCGGGCGGGCAGCGGGCGCATAGCCGCCGCTGTAGGACAGGAAGGCGTCGAGATCACCGTGGCGGATGCGACCGTCCTCGGCCGGCTTCACCTGCGCCAGGTCGATGCCGAGGTCCTTGGCGCGCTTGCGCACCGCAGGGGTGGCAAGCACCTTCGCATGCGCCGCGGGCTCGGGCGCCGGGGTCGGCGCGGGCAGGGGCTCGGGTTCGGGATCGGCGGCCAGGGCATCGTCAGCATCGCCGGCGTCGGAGGTTTCGACCTCGATCCGCTCCTCGACATCCGCATCCCTGGGGGCGGGGGCCGCGTCGCTCGCCGCCTCGTTCTCCTCGATGACCTCGTCGGGCACTTCGCCCTCGACCTCGATCACCACCAGCATCGAGCCGATCGAGACCATCTCGCCCTCGCTGCCGGCGATTTCGAGGATCTTGCCGGTGACCGGGCTTTCCATCGGCACGGTCGCCTTGTCGGTCATCATGTCGACGAATTCCTCGTCCTCGTTGACCGTGTCGCCGACAGCCTTGTGCCACTGCACGATCTCGGCCTCGGCGATGCCTTCGCCGATATCGGGCATTTTGAAGGTGAATTTCGCCATGTGCGTTACTCGCTCAGAATCTTGTCGATGGCCCCGCCGATGCGGATCGGGCCGGGGAAATAGGCCCATTCGAGGCTGTGGGGATAGGGCGTGTCGAAGCCGGTCACGCGTTCGACCGGCGCTTCGAGATGGAAGAAGCAGCGCTCGGTCACCAGCGCCGAAAGCTCCGCGCCGAAGCCGCTGGTGCGGGTCGCCTCATGGACGATCAGGCAGCGCCCGGTGCGTTCGACCGAGGCCTCGATCGCCTCGATGTCGAGCGGGACCAGCGTGCGCAGGTCGAGGATGTCGGCCTCGACGCCTTTCTCGCGGCACACGGCCTCGACCACATGGACCATGGTGCCATAGGCGAGGATGGTCAGCTGTTCGCCCTCGGTCACCCGCCGCGCCTTGCCCAGCGGGATCGTGTAATGGCCCTCGGGCACCAGGCTCGCGTCGAACTTCTTCCACGGCTGGACCGGCTTGTCGTAATAGCCGGAGAACGGACCGTTGTAGATCCGCTTGGGCTCGAAGAAGATCACCGGGTCGTTGTCCTCGATGCACGAGATCAGCAGGCCCTTCGCGTCATAGGGCGTGGCCGGGATCACCGTCTTGAGGCCCGAGACATGGGTGAAGATCGCTTCGGGGCTCTGGCTGTGCGTCTGGCCGCCGAAGATGCCGCCGCCGAAGGGCGAACGCACCGTCATCGGCGCAATATATTCGCCTGCCGAACGGTAACGCAGCCGCGCCGCTTCGCTGATCAGCTGGTCGAGCCCGGGATAGATATAGTCGGCGAACTGGATTTCGGGGACCGGACGCAGGCCATAGGCCCCCATCCCTACCGCCACGGCGATGATCCCGCATTCGGAAATCGGCGTGTCGAACACGCGCGTCTTGCCGTATTTCTCCTGCAGTCCGGCGGTGCAGCGGAACACGCCGCCGAAATAGCCGACGTCCTCGCCCATCACCACGACGTCGGGATCGCGACCCATAGTCACGTCGAGCGCGTCGTTGATCGCCTCGATCATGTTGAGGCGGCGTTCGGTGCCCTGCGGCGCCGCTTCGGTTTCCTTGACCTCGGTGCTCACAGGTCGAGCCCTCCCGGGAACTTGGTCTCGCGCTCGTGGATCGCCTGCTCGCTCTGCTCCTTGAGATGCCAAGGCAGTTCCTCGAAGACGTCTTCGAACATGGTGCGGAACGGGTGGTGGAGGCCGTGGCCGAGAATGCCGTTGGCCTCGGCTTCCTTGGTGACCTTCTTGACGTGCTCGGCCGCCTCGAGGTCCATCTGTTCCTGCCGCTCCTCGTCCCACTCGCCGATCGCGATAAGGTGGTTCTTGAGCCGCATCACCGGATCGCCCAGCGGCCATTCGCTGCGCTCCTGCGCGCTGCGATAACCGCTCGGGTCGTCCGAGGTCGAATGCCCCTCGGCGCGGTAGGTGAAGAATTCGATCAGCGTCGGCCCGGCATTGGCGCGCGCGCGGTTGGCGGCCCATTGCTCGGCGGCATAGCAGGCGAGCGGATCGTTGCCGTCGACCCGCAGCCCGGCGAGGCCATAGCCCAGCGCGCGCGCGGCGAAGGTGGTCCGTTCGGACCCGGCGAACCCGCTGAAGCTCGAGATCGCCCACTGGTTGTTGACCACGTTGAGGATCACCGGCGCGTTGTAGACGGTGGCGAAGGTGCAGGCCGAATGGAAGTCGCCTTCCGCGGTGCTGCCCTCGCCCACCCAGGTCGCGGCAATGCGGCTGTCGCCCTTGATCGCGCTGGCCATCGCCCAGCCCACCGCCTGCGGGGTCTGCGTGGCGAGATTGCCGGAGATGGTGAAGAAGCTGTGCTCGCGGCTCGAATACATGATCGGCAGCTGGCGGCCCTTCAGCTTGTCGCCCTTGTTCGAGTAGATCTGGTTGATCATCTCGATCATCGGATAGCCGCGCTGGATCAATATGCCCTGCTGGCGATAGCTGGGAAAGACCATGTCGTCGGCGGCGAGCGCCATGCTGGCGGAAACGCTGGTCGCCTCCTCGCCGGTGCACTTCATGTAGAAGCTGGTCTTGCCCTGTCGCTGCCCGCGGAACATGCGCTCGTCGAAGGCGCGGGTCATCGCCATGTGGCCGAGCATCGCGCGCAGCGTATCGGGATCGAGCTTGGGGTCCCACGGACCGTGCGCCTTGTCGTCCTCGCCCAGCACGCGCACCAGGCCATAGGCCATGTCGCGCATCTCGGCGGGGTCGCAGGCCTCGTCGGGCCGCGCCATGCTGCCAGCCTCGGGCACATCGATATGCGAGAAATCGACCGTGTCGCCCGGTCGGAACTTGGGTTCGGGAACATGCAGCGAAAGTTTGGGGCGATTGCCCCCCTTCGCTGCACTACCCTCGGGCCTGTCGGCCATAGAATCGTCTCCCAGACGCAATCTTACGCTTGCGCGTTATTTTATTTCACGAGTGGGATACGGTCAAGTCAGCGCCGGATCACACCGCGACGGGCGCGCTGATGGGCCCGTGCGGCGTGTAGTCGTGAACCGCGAAATCCTCAATTGCATAGTCGAAGATCGTCGGCGGACGCCGCATGATCTCAAGCCGCGGGTGGCCGCGTGGTTCCCGCGCGAGCTGTTCCTCCACCAGGTGCCGGTGGTTGAGATAGAGATGCGTGTCGCCGCCGGTCCACACCAGTTCGCCCGGCTCGAGATCGGCTTGCTGCGCGATCATCCGCGTCAGCAGCGCCGCCGACCACAGGTTGAAGGGCAGGCCCAGCGCGACGTCGCAGCTGCGCTGGTAGAGCAGGCAGTTGAGCCGCCCCCTCCCGGTTTCGCTCCCCGCGACTTGGAACTGGTAGGTCTTGTGGCACGGCGGCAGCGCCATCGCCTCGAGCTCGGCGACGTTCCATCCCTCGATGATGTGGCGCCGGCTGCCGGGATTGGCCTTGAGCGATTCGATCACCTCGGCGACCTGATTGATCCCCCGCCCCTTGCGGAACAGCCCGCCGGCAACCGGCTGGTAGGTCGGCCAGTCGACCCATTGCTTGCCGTAGACCGGGCCGAGATCGCCCCAGCGTTCGGCGAAACCCTCGTCCTCGGCGATCCGCTGGACGAAATCCTCGAGCGCGAGCTGCTCGCCGGTTTCCCGGACATAGCGGGCATGCGGCCACTCGTTCCAGATCTTCACCCCCTGCAGCACCAGCGGACGGATGTTGGTGTTGCCGGTGAGGAACCACAGCAGCTCGCGCGTGGCGGTCTTCCAATAGACCCGCTTGGTGGTGACCAGCGGCATGGCGCCTTCGGTCAGGTCGAATCGCAGCATCGCGCCGAACACCGAGCGCGTGCCCACGCCGGTGCGGTCCTCGCGCTGATCGCCTTCGCGCCAGATGCGCTCCATCAGGTCGAGATACTGCTGTTCGTAATGCGGCTGGGACACGGCTTCGGGGCTCACTTGGTCGATGCCGGGCATCTAACCCGAATTTGTCGTAAATGCCCGCTTGCGTGCCTCGCAATCCACACCTATAGGGCGCGCCTGCTTCGCACCCGCAGCGCCAGAAACGCGGCGGGCCGATCCGGTCGGGGAGTAGCTCAGCCTGGTAGAGCACTGTCTTCGGGAGGCAGGGGCCGGAGGTTCGAATCCTCTCTCCCCGACCATTTTAGCGCGCTAAGCCGCAGATTTCCGCCTTTTAGCATGGGTTTCCGCCCCGTGTTGGTCACACGACCAACACACATAGCGGAAGCACATGCGGGAAGGTCGTTATCGATGAGCCGTATACCCTTCACCATCCGGATTGAGGGCCGCTATTCGTTCCGCCGCCGAATACATTTCCGAAATATTATCTCCAAGCCGCTAACCTTGGCGTTGCAGACTGCCGATCCAGGCGCCGCGCGTGAGCGCGTGGCGATCCTCTCGGCGCGTTTCGTAATTGTTAGGGCGGATGTGAAGACAATGCTGGAAGGCCAGCGCAACCTGACCGGCATTGAGATCGAAGCGATCTTTCGGCGGGAGCTCGAGCAGCAACTCGGCTCTTGGCTTTCGGCCGCCTACGAAAACGCCCCATGGTCCTCCTCGGTTACGGAAGAAGCAGCCCGCCATGGCGAGGCTTACCGGCAGCTTCGCCTTCCTGATCCGCGCTACGATATAGATCCCTTTGAGATTGACAGGCTCGACGCCGCCAAATCGGCACAGTGCGGAACGGACCTGACGCCCGAATGGGCACGCCCCCTGGTCGAACAGATACGCGGTGATCTATCCGACGAATACGTCAGTGCTGCCCTGACAGCGATTGGCGCGACGCCTACCGAATCCAACATTGCTGCTGCTCGGACCCACATGATCCGTGCGGGCGCTTCCGCCAGCACGCGGGCGCAACGCGTATTCGACGAGGACGTCCTGGACGCGGCCGACCCTTTGCGGACTATGATGGCGGACCTGGGCGAGCTTTCTCCCGAGGTGAAAGCTCTTCTCTGCCGGGCCAACGCTGCGATAGCTCTGGCCTCAAAGCCAGGCCTGCCCTTGCCCTCGCCAACTACGGATTGCCCGTTCGCAATCTACGATAGCCGCCGCTTCAGCGAAGTCATCGAAGATACTCTCGCTACGCTGAAGCGAAAGAAGGTGTGGAAAGGGGACCTGAAACAGCAGCGGATGATCATGGAATGCTTCGCCTGGATGACCGGCGACCGTGAACTTGGCTCTTACGATCATCGCGACGTCGAGACATATGTGCAGAGATTGCTACTCATCCCGGCAAGGGGTTTCAGGTTTGGGACGCTGAAGAAGGGGAACATGTCGCGACCCTTCGAAGAGGTTCAGGAGGAACTGCCGAAGTTGACCCCTGAGCTCGAGCGCAGCCTCAAAACTGTGAACCGCGATCTGAGCACAATGAGCACGGTAGCGAAGCACTTGGAGCGCTCGGCGTGGAAACCCAGAATTCCGGGTGCCGTTGTAATGAACTTCGCCGCAGCGACTATGGCTATCCCGCAGGAAGACACCAGTGACCTGCGGCCCCCTTGGGAGAAGGAACAGCTTGAATGCCTGTTCCGATCACCGCTCTATTGCGGCGGCGGTCCAGGAAAGAAGCGGCTAAAAACAGACAGCCTAAGCCCCCAAGTGTGGCACGATGCTGCTTATTGGGCGCCTCTGATATGGTATTATACCCACGCCTGCCGGGAGGAGGTTTGCGGCCTGGAGATCGCGGACGTGTTAGTCGATCATCCGGTCCCTCACATCCATATCAGGGACAACCTCACTCGAGGCAGGGACGGAGAAAAGGGCGGTGAGAAGAGGTTGGCACGCCGCCGCAAGATACCTCTCCACGCCGAACTCATTCGCCTCGGATTCTTAGACTACGTCGAAGCCATCCGCAGAGAAGGCCATGTCGCCCTCTTCCCTGAACTCTACCTCTTCGAGACTAAACGAGGCGGTGCCCAGTTTTACGATCGCGCATGGCGGTTCATGGTCCAGTGGATCTTCGATCGCATGGAGGTCAAAGTGAACAACAAGGGCAAAGGGCCTGATATCCACTCCATCAGGGCGCTAGGCTCTTCTTTCTATGAGGTGGATGGAGTCAACGAAATCATTCGAGCTGACATCATGGGACATGCCCGTTCCGGGACGAACGCCAAGCACTATTCGAAGCGCATCAAGACTGAGGGCCTTGATGTCGTGCTTCGCGAGCGGATGGAGTTTCTGAAACGATACGTGCCGGTAATTACCAACCACCTCGATCCCAGACCTATCCGGCTTCTTCCGATTGAGGCGCGCTCCCGCGTTGGTTCAGGTCGCCATCGGCGTCTCCGTTCTGATTCGGGCATTCTCAGAAAGTGATGTTTAGTGCGTTCTGAGCGCGTCTTTTGCGGGTAGCGCCGATTACCCCGCGTTTGGCCCTTGCGGCCAATGTGCCTTTCTCAATGGGAGCTGGATCATGAACGACAAGAATTGGCACGAGTTGCCAAACACTGCCGACTTTTTCCGACTCAACCCCGCAGGCATGAAAGCATGGACAAGAGACCGCGAAAAAGGTTCTTCGATCTTTCTAAGTCTTAGCGATCATGCAAGAATAGCATTGATTGCTTCTATTATCGACACGTGGCTTGAAGATGGCGATTTAAATAGAGCAATGGCAGGTGGCGCACTACGCCACGCTTGGGATAGCGAACCTTACGTCGGCGGCATCAGAATTGGTTCATACATTAGCAGCGCCGTCTCATCACTTGAGGATGCCACGTTTTTCACGTTGGAAGAATTCATCGAAGAATGGGGCGCACACTTGATGTCGTCAACGGAAGAGCGGGAGTTCAACACTATGAATTTCCCGCTGACCGTCTATCGTGGAGGAACCGGCGTAATTAACAAGGTCGCATCAGGCGTCAGTTGGACACTCAATCGTGAGGTCGCATCATTCTATGCACATGAGTGGCCGCGACGCTGGGGCATCACAGCGGAACCAGTGATTTTGTCTGCCAGGGTCGACGAGAGTGAAGCGTTCGCCTTTCTTAACGACCGGGGTGAAGCCGAAATACTGATCCCCTACCCCTCCGATCTCACTGCCCTGAAAATTTACCCATCTATCTCCGAAGCGTAGCTTGCTGAAAGGCACTCATCCGTCGTTTCGTGGGAGCGCATCGTAGCGAGGTGGCCGGTCAGGTCGCGGACTTCGTGAGCGCCACCTTGATCGGCCTGTCCGTCAAGACGCGCCAAGGCCATCACCGCGAGCGGTTTCTCGCGATCGCGGCTCTCGCGAGCAGTGCGTTCCGTCGCGCACTCGATTGATCCGCCGTTCTCCGCGACACCTCCGTCCTTTGGTGAAGGATATCGGGTCATGACCAGCACCGGCATTCTTGGCGTGGCCGCGTCGAGCTGCCAGAACCGGCCTGATGGATTTCCTCGACAAACAGATACCGCCACCGCGAGACTGGGCGAAGTTCGAGGATCTTACCCGTGCGCTGTTCGCGGCTATTTATGACAACCCACTGGCGGCGAAGAACGGCCGCCAAGGCCAGGCCCAGCACGGCGTCGACGTGTTCGTGGAGCATCCTGTCGGCAGCGGTGAGTGGATCGGCGTCCAGTGCAAGGGCAAGGACGGGCGTTTCGGAGCCAAGGCGACGACCGCGGAGTTCGATGAGGAGCTCGCGAAAGCCGAGGGTTTCCGGCCTCCGTTGAAGCGCTGGATCTTCGTGACGACCGCGCAAGACGACCAGAACCTGCAGAAGCATGCGAGGACGGTCTCCACCGCTCGCGTGAAGGGAGGCGGCTTCGCGGTCGACATCCTCGGCTGGGATTCTCTCCTCGCTCACATCGCACAGCACGAGGAGGTCATCCGCGAGTTCTATCCCGAGCAGCTCGCTCTGAGCGACGACCTCGAGCGTCTGCACGAGGACGGCAGGATCGCCGTGGCGGGGATGGACGATGTCCTACATCATGCGGGAACGAGCCTGACGCTCTTGCGGAGCCGGATCTGGAAGGCCGCCGACGAAGCCCTTACCGACCAGCGGATCGTCCGCCTGGTCGGCGAAGGCGGAAGCGGCAAGACCGGCCTCGTCCGCCGGCTCGCCGAACGCTTCGAATGCCCCAGCCTCGTCCTGCGCGACAACAGGATCTCGGCGCGCTCGCTGTCGTCCCACCTGGCGCAGCTGGGGGTCACCTCCCCCGTGTCCGCGTTGCTCGAAGGCATGGCGAAGAAGGGTCCGTCGCTGATAGTGATCGACGGCGCCGACAGGCTCCTGACCTCCGAGCGGCGCGAGGTCGTCCTGGATCTGTTGCGTGAGATCGCCGCCAGCCCGCACCGGGAGGACTTCCGGATCCTGGCCAGCGCGAGGGCGTACCAGGATCGCGAGGCTGTCGCAGATGCACTGGCGGCGTGCGGATTCGCGGGCGCCGGTCGACGCATCGATGTCGGCACGCTCGACGACGAGGAATGCGCGGAACTCTCCCGTGCGTTCGGTCAGTTCTCGGCGGTCCTGGGACGGAGGGACCTGGGCGGTCAGAACAGGTCCCTGTTCCTCATCCGCGAACTGCTGAAGCGTGATGCTCCGCCGACCGGACGGTTCGGCGAGCTCGATGTCGCCGAAGCCTGGGCGACGGGGGATTGGGTCAGCCCCGGAAAGGTCGAGAGGCGCGGCCGTGCGCTCGCCGAGATGGGGGAGCGGCTGCTCGACGCGCCCCAGCGTCCCGTCTCGCGGGCCTCGCTCGATCCCGAAGGGCTCCGCACCCTTCTCGAGGAAGGCGCGATCAGTGCGGTCCCGGGCACGGACGCCGTCCGCTTCACCCATGACGTGCACGAGGACTGGCTGATCGCCCGCCGGCTCGCCGCGCGCCGGGGCGAGACCGCCGCCGTCCTGGCGGGCGCCGGTGAACCGCTTTGGTGGCTGAAGGCGATCGGTCTGCTCGCGAGGGGCCACCTCGAGAGCGGCGACCGCGAAGGGTGGGCGGCGCTCCTCGCGGATCTGGACGCGGCGCCCGATCTCGATCCTTCGTGGAGCAGGGCGGTGCTTTCCGCACCGCTGCGTTCCGAGGGCAGCTCAACCGTCCTCGACGCGCTGGAGGACGATCTCCTGGCCGAGGACGCCGGGCTGCTCCGACGGATGCTCGACACGCTCCTCGTGTTCGAGACCGCTCTCGACGAGAACGTGCTGAATTTCCTCGCCGATCGCGACGAGGCGACGCGGTACCGGATCGCGGCGTACTGGCGCCAGCCCAAGCTCGCCGCATGGGCGCCGTTCCTGCACTGGTCGCTTCCCAAGTGGGAATCCTGGCCCGCCTCCCTCGTGTCGCGGCTGTCCGAGATCTCCGGCCTGTTCGCTCGTGCCATGGCGCGCATGCCGAACGGCCTGTCGCAGCGCATGGCGCGCATCGCCCTGTCTTGGCTGACCGAGATCGAGGACGCGGAACACCCCACCGACTGGAACGACCGGCGCGATCCCTTCGGACTGGAGCTCGCCGGTTACGATGCCTGGGAGAAGATCGGCGACCGCCTGCGCGAGACCGTCGCGAACTGCGCACGGTCCTCTCCGGACAGCGCGAGGGAGTATCTGGTCCGCCTGGCCGCTGTAGAACGCCTGCGGGAGGAACGGCGCAAGCTGCTCGAGGACCCCGGTATCCTGCCGGAACTCTTCCCCCATGAGTGGGCGGACATGTGCATCGCGCAGTTCGTTCCACCCCGCCGACGGACCTACAGGGACGGCGTCCTCGGCCCCCAGCTCTTCTCCTGGCTGGATCACAACACGGCGGGACTGCGCGGAGAGCGCGAGACGTCACCCTCATCGCCGCTGCGCGCGGGCTTCGACCAGCTTTTCCGCACCGATGAGGCCGAGGCCCTGCGCGTCTTCCATGCGCTCGAACGGCGGGCGAGCGTCAGTTGGCGCTGGTTCATGAAGTGCCACGACGGCAAGCGGCCGATCCCGCTCGTCATCGATCTCGGCCACCGCGAGGTGCGGCTGTGGGGCTACGACGCGGTCTATCGCTGGGCGCGCGGTGTGCTCGGTCCCCACGCGCTCGGTTCGGCCTATCTGGCGCTGGACGACTGGCTGGAGGAGCAGGCGGCGGCCGGCAGACCGGTCGCCGAGCTCATCGATCTCGTCCTCGCCGATCACGGCCTCGTCGCGACCGCCTCGCCCCTGCTCGGCCTGATGCACGAGCGGGTCAACGAGGAAGGCGTCATCGACGCCGCCGCGCCCTTCCTCGCCCGGCCCCGCCTGTGGGAATACGACATCCGTCGGCATCTCGATGATCAGGGTTCCGCGCACCGGATCGGCTACTTCAACTGCGCCCCGCAGCATGTCGAGGCGATCGAGGCCAACTACCGGCGTCACGCCGCACGGCGGCCTCTCCACCATGCGCTGCTGCTCCCTTTCCGATTGATGGCCGGCGGCGCCGCGCAGGAGATGCTCGAGGAAGCGCGGCTCGCCTGGACGCACGAGGATCTCGCCGACTTCCGCGAGGAGCTCGGGGTTCCCGAACTGGTCGAGGAGCGGTCGGCCCGGATCGAGCGGTACCGTTCGGATGCCGACCGCAGCCGGATCACGTTCGAGAGCGCGGAGGAGGGCATCAGCGTCAGCATCACCCCGCCGGACGAGGTGGTCGCCGACATCGAGGAGCAGGAGGAGGCTTCGGAACTGACCGGAAGGGCGATGGCTCTCTCCAACTGGGTCAGGAAGACGCGCGAGGACGGCAGCGTGGCCGACGGGTTCACGGTGGAGGGCGCGATCGAGCAGGCGCGCCGGCTCGCCGAGGATCTGGAGACGCAGAACGAGCACATCGAGTTCGCGCGGCGGCTCGGCGGGTCCGCGATCGTCGGGACGGCCGCCGTGGCGGCGCGGCATCTCGATGACGCTGCCCTCGGGCACGAGCGCGAGTGGGTCACGGACTGGCTGCTCCACGCGGCGGGTGCGGGCGACCGCGAGGACATGATCCCCTCTTCCATGCTGTTCGATGATTTCCAGGATCTCGCCGCCTGGGGGATCGCCGCCCTGGTCTCGCGCGAGCCCCAGGACGCGAGGATCGATGCGATGGCGGCGAGGCTGGCCGTCCACCGGCTCGATGCGGTCTGCGCGACCCTGCTCGCCGGACTGGACTGGGATCGGCGCCCGGATCTCGTTCGTCGCCTGCACGTCGCCGCACTCGATACGTGTGTCATCCACGTCGGGTGGTGGTGGCGTGACGCGCAGCGGGAGAAGGCGCTGCGCCGGACGGTCGAGGACCGACGGGGGCTGGCGGCTTCGGTGCCGCGCATCGGTCTCGAGCGCCCTCCCCGCCTCCCGCCGCCGCCCCATGGCAGAAGGCTCATCTGGACCGGCAAGTGGCCGCTGCCGGCCGAAGTGGCATTGATGCCGGCGAAGCGCATGCTGGACTGGACCAGGGCGCCGGCGCTCTTCAAGGTGATCGACTGGGCCCGGATCGTGCACGACGAGGAGGATCGGGCGCGCTTCTCGCGCTACTTCGCCGCACTCGCCGAATGGACGCGCCTCTACAGCGAGGACACGGAGCGCTTCGATCGCCAGTTCCCCTACGAATGGGCCCACGAGCTTGCGAGGACGATGGGACGCTTCGCTTTCACGCACGGGGGGGATGAGTGGACCGCCCTCACCCGTTTCGGATACCGCGACCGGCCCGAGGACCTGATCGGGGAATACCTCGACGCCCTCGCGACCGCGCTCGTCGAGAGCGGCGGCCCGCCGGACGAAGGCTTCTGGTCCGCATGGCGCCCGGCCGCCCGGTGGCTAATCGACAACGCCATGCCGAAGCGGCGCGGATCGCATGACCACCTGCCGCAGGGACTGACGGCCGCGGGGATGATGGGACCCTACATGACCCCGCTGCCGCCGGACTGGCCGCACCTGGGTCATGTCCTGAAGGACATCGATGTCTGGGTCCGCGAGACCGCGCATCTCCCGGCGGCCGCCGTCGCGTCGCTGGCCATCGTCGAGAGAATGGACGTCCCCCAGCGCAGCCGCTACTTCGTCGCCTGGCTGCAGCTCTGGGTCGCAGGACACGGGAGCGACGAGACCTTCTGGAGCTATGCCGGCCTCGGTGACCGGGCGGCAGCGTATCTCAGGCCGCTCCGCTCCGAGCCGCAGGACGTGCGTCGGGCGGTGCGCAGGATCCTGGGCATACTCGCCGATGCCGGCGGAACCGCCGCCCGCGAACTGATCGCCGACTTCGCGGATGGCCGCTGAGGCGACGCACCCGTCGTATCCCGACGGACGATCCACGAAGGAGACCGCGGGTCGGCCCGCTCTACGGTGGCCCGGCGAGCCCCTTCTAGGTCCCCAGCCCCCCGACCAACGGCACGCCGCCGGCTCCGATCATTCGAAGTGTTCCCTGATGTAGCGGGCGCACTCGCTGGGCGCGAGTTCCTGCGTCGAGTTCCCGGAGCGCACGAAGAAGCGTTCGGCGACCGCGCCGTTGCGATCGGCGGTCGAGACGAAGGTGGGCTGCCGCGCGCGTTCGACGTCGATCCGGCAGACCTCCGCCTCGTCGTGACGGGCGAAGCCGACCCTGATCCTGGATGCGCGGTCCGCGTGTCCGAAGTGCTTCGCCATCAGGTTCGTGAGGTGCAGTTCGAACTTGTCGCGGTTGCCGCCGAGGCACGCGTAGTCCCGGTCGAGACCCACGGGCTCCCCCTCGTCGGTCACGCCGATCAGGAGCGTGCCCCCTGCCCGGTTCGAGAAGCCCGCAAGCGTCTTGATCACGACGTCCTCGAGCTTCTTGTTCGGTTGTCCGGCGCGAACGTCCCAGCGCAGCGTCTCCTTGAACTCGAGTCCCTCGTGTTCGTCCTGTTCGAGCAGGTGCGCCAGCGGGGACGGTTCGGGACACTTGGGCGACGGGGCCGGCGCAGCGTCCCCCGCCACGAGCAGCCCGTCACGGCGCACCAGCCAGTCCTTTGCCACGGCGGCCTCGACCGCGCCGTCAATCGCGGTGCGCAACTGCGCGCTTGTGGACTTGAACCCGAGAGCTCGTGACACCGCAAGGCAGACTTGGTCAGCGGTCGCCCCGTAGTTCGCCGAGACGACATCGAGGATCGCTCGTTCCAATTCCTCAGGCGGCAGGTTGTCGATCTTGCGCAGTGTGGCGGACGCGACGTCGGACCTGTCGCGGACCACCGGTATCCTGCCCGGGACCGAGAGGAAGTCCCCCGAGCGTGCGAGGCGTCCGGCACGCACCGGGCCCGCGATCGCGCTCTCGACGGCCTGCTGGATCCGCGCGCCGGCCCGCTTGAGGCCCCAGGCGCTGCGGATGCGGGCGACGACCTCGTCCACGTGGACCGGGCCCTCGATGCCCACGATCTCCTCGCCCATCGCTGCGAGCGTGCCCGAGGGCGCGTCGTGCAGTTCGCAGTTGAGATGGGACGGGACGGATGGATCCGCCTCGACGTAGACGCTGGCGGCGGGGCCGCTACCGGCCCCCTCGAGTCCAATCTCCGTGACGTCCTCCCGCTCGATCGTGACGATCTCGTAGGGAACGGCCCGCGCACCCTTGGCTTGGGAAGCTGCCGCTTCCTCCTTCGCGGCTTCGATGCTGGCGACGAGACGATCGGTCTCTTGGGTGGGCCTCTGGAACCAGTCGGTGCTCCAGACGCGCAGGATCGTCCATCCGTGGCTTTCGAGGACCGATTGGCGCAGGCGATCGCGATCCCGTGCGGAGCGCGCGTCGTGGTAGGAGGCACCGTCGCATTCGATACCGACGAGGTAGCGCCCGGGATGGTTCTCATCCGCCACCGCGAGATCGATGTAGAATCCGGCAAGTCCGACCTGGCGATGCACCTGGTACCCGCGCTGCTGCAGGGCCTTGGCGACCAGCTCCTCGAACACGCTATCGTGGTCGCGTCCGGTGCTCTCGGCCATGGTCATGCGTCCGGTGCGAGCGTAGTGCATGAAGAGGCGGAAGGCGAAGACGCCCTTGCGCGTCTGGGCGAAGTCGGGATCGATGTCCTCGTCGGTCATCGACGCGAAGACCTCGCAGCGCTGCTTGGCGCGACTGATGAGCACGTTTAGGCGGCGCTCGCCCCCATCGGTGCCGAGCGGACCGAAGCGCATCGGGACGCGGCCTCCGGGGACCGTAGGACCGTAACCCACCGAGATGAAGATGACGTCGCGTTCGTCGCCCTGCACGTTCTCGAGGTTCTTGACGAAGAACGGCTCGGACGGGTGCGCCTGGAAGAACGCCTCCACTTCCGGCGGGAGGTTGCGGCGCAGCAGTTCGAGCTGGTCGAGGATCGCCCGGCGCTGCGCCGCCGAGAACGCCGCGACGCCTAGCGAGAGCTGCGGGTTCGACCGCGCATGCGCGACGATGGCCTGCGCCACGATGCGCGCTTCGACCTGGTTCGTTCGGGTCCCCCCGGCATCGAAGATTCCGTCGGCCACGTGATGGAAGCGCAGCCCCATGCCCGCCTCCGCGGTGTAGGGGCTGGGGACGATGAACAGCTTGTTCTCGTAGAACTGCCGGTTGCTGACCGCGATGAGGGACTGGTGCTTGCTGCGGTAGTGCCACCGCAGCATGCGGGTCGGGAGCCCCCGCGCGGTGAAAAGTCCGAGGATGCTCTCGATGTCGGCGACGCGCCCCGCATCATCGCCGTCGTCCTCGTCGTCTCCGCCACTCGTCAGCTTGGAGAAGAACGCGGTCGGCGGCAGCTGCTTGGGATCCCCGACGACCACGACCTGCTTGGCGCGCGCGACCGCGCCCAGGGCGTCGACCGGCTGGATCTGGCTCGCCTCGTCCATCACGAGCAGGTCGAAGTCGAAGACCCCCGGCGCGAGGAACTGCGCCACAGAGAGCGGGCTCATCATGAACACTGGCTTCAGTGCCTGGATCGCCGGTGCCGCGCGCTCCATGAGCTTGCGGATCGGCATGTGGCCGCGCTTGCGGGCCATCTCGGAACGCAGCACGCCGAGCGGGCCCACGGATCCGCCGTCCCTCGGCGGCACGGCCTCGTGGTGCTTCTTCACCACCTCGTAGCTGGCGGCCTCGATTCGTTGGAGATCCATGTCGGCGAAGTCGCGCGCGAGGCGGCCGTGGAGAGTCCCGTCGAATGACCCGAGCTGTTCGTCCCGCTCGACCATGTCGGCGTAGACCGCCTCGAAATAGGCCATCTCGAATGCAGACATCGTCGAACCGGGAACCAGTCGTCCGTCGGCGAGGCGGTCGACGACGTCCGCGCAGCCCAGGGCGCGCCCGCGCTCAGCGCGCTCACGATAGGCGACCCAGCGGAAGAGCTCCTCGCCGGAGTGCGACCATTCGCCGAGCCTGTCATCGAGATCGGCCAGGGGCACGGCGGCCGGGTCAATCGTCCCGAACGCGGCCTCGCGGTCGAGCTCGAGGGTCTCGCACACCGCCTCGATGTCGCCGACCAGCCCGTCGCGTCTTGCGATCAGGTCACGGACCCGCCGGTCCATCCCGGCGCGGTCGTCGATCCTGCTGGCGAGATGCCGCAGTTCCGGGTTCTCGGAGATCCACCCGTAGGCACGATCAAGGACGTCCCAGTCGCTGTCGGGACCCTGCCACATCGGGCCGAAGGCTTCGTTACCGAGCGATTCGCCCGCCTCAAGGTCCCGTCGAAGCCGCTGCCCTTCGTCGATCGTCGCGAAGCGGTCCCGCAAGGTCGCCACGTCCTGGGGCATCGACGCGAGCACGCGGCGTCCCTTCCCGCAGGGGTCCGCGACACGGCCCGAGAGCGTCTCGAGGCCCGGCAGGTCGATGTCGCCCGGCCTCGTGGCCCCGGCGAGGGCCGGCGGCGGACCGGTGCGGAGATCGTCCCAGACCGCTGCGGCCAACGTACCGACCTCGTCCATAGCGAGCCTGGTGCGCCGTGCGCGTTCGGCGACGTCGCGTCTGTCGGGTCCGCGCGAGGCGATGAGGCGTGGTTCTGCGCCGAGGCCACGGAGCGAACGCATCCACTCGGCGAGCGACAGGAGCGACGCGCTGCTCGAGCGGTCGCCGCGCCAGCCCGAGCCAAAGGCGCTGGCTCCGAACTCGTTCTCGGACGAGACAAGTGCGGCGGCCTTGCGCCCCTTGGTGACCGCGTCGAGGAGCACGAGCGTCTCCTCGAGCCCTGTGTTCGGATCGGCGAGGACCGAACGCACCAGCCTGTTCGCGCTGCGCCATTCGCCGCTGAAGTACCGCATGAAGCCGGTGCCGTGCGAGGCGAGCACCGCCCTGGCGTTCGCGAGGTCGAGGTCCCATGCCGTGTCCGTGAGGCGGTCGCCGATGCGCTCCCGGGCCTCCTCAAGTTCGCGCACGTGTCCGGCGAGATCGGTCGCTCGGTCCACGCCGCCGTCCCACAGGTCGGCGGCGAAGGCGGCCGGATCCGCGTCGGGCGCTGCGCCCACTCGTTCGGCTACGGCGACGAGCGTCTCCACCCCGTCGAGGGTCGTCGGCTGCTCGCGGCCGATGCTCGCCGCCAAGCCTTCGGCCTCCCGGCGCAGCGCGGGAAGCCTAGCTTCGAGTTCCTCGAAGCGTTCGAGGGCGTCGGTATCCAGCTGCTGAGGCAACTCGTCGAGCGTTTCGATCGCCTGGCTGAGGTCCTCGTCATCGGCCTCGGCGGTGGCCACATCGCGCAGCCCCTCGCGGATCTCGCGATGGCGCCGTCCCGATCGGAGCAGGCCGAGTACGTCGTCTTTGCGCTCGCTCCAGGCCGCGCTGGCGAGGGACGCCGCGCCGATGTCGGGAGCTTTTGCGAGGAGCGCGGCGCGTTCGGCCAGCGTATCGAGTGCTTCGAGCGTCTCGGGGGGTGGAAGTTCGAAACGCGTAGCCGGTTCGTCCGCGCTCCGCGCGAGATCGCCAAGACGGCCGTGGAGATCCGAGACCCGTTCGATGAGTCGGTCCGCATCGTTGGGGAGGACACGCGTCAGCATGACGCCGCGCCAGGGATGCAGCGACGGTGTGCCCACGGCCTCGATGCGTTCGACCAGCTCGGAGATGACCCCGCGCCGCGCCTCGAACTCGTCCTTCGACCAGCCGGTCGCGCCCTCGAGCGCGATGTCGTTGGGGCGTTCCCCTTCGAGCTTCAGGCGGCTCAGCTGACCGATCGCCTGGAAGGGCGTTAGCCCGGACGGCTCGTGCGGTTCGTGCATGCGCCGGGCGTGCGCATTGAGCGTATCCCTCGCTTCCTCGAGACGGGTGTGCAGCGTGCCAATGTCGTTGCGGCGGGGCGCGCCGAGCTCCCATGTCCGCCGCAGTTCGTCGAGGAGGGAGCGCTTGTTGGCCTTGTTGCTGTGGAGTTCGAGGCAGGCGTCGCCGACGCCTGTCGCATCGAGCCTGCGCTTCACCACCTCGAGCGCGGCCATCTTCTCGGCCACGAACAGGACCCGCTTCCCGTCACCGATGGCGGCCGCGATGATGTTGGCGATGGTCTGGCTCTTGCCGGTGCCGGGCGGCCCCTGGATGACCATGTCGCGGCCGCGGCGGACCTCGTGCACGGCCAGGGCCTGGCTGCTGTCGCTGTCGACGATGTGCAGCATGTCGGCCGGCGTGATGTGCCCGTCGATGTTGGCGTCCTCGGGAATCATGTCCTCGGATGCCTCGAAACCGTCACGCAGCAGGCCGAGCACGAGTGGACGATCCAGGATCGAGCGGCCCTCCGGCCAGGTCTCGGGATCGAGGTCGCGATACATTAGGAACTTGGCGAAGGAGAAGAACCCGAGGGTCATCTCGTCGTGCAGTACCTCCCATCCCTCCTTCGAGGCGACCGCATCGGCGACCTGGTTGAAGTAGGTCCCGGGCACGAAGTCGTCGTCGGCATCGAACTCGGGGAGCCTGATGCCGTGCACCCGGTCGAGCATAACCTCGAGCGAGAGGTTGCAGGCGACCTCCTCCTGTCGAAGGCGCAGTTTGAATTTCTCCGCCGCGTTGCCGCGTTCGAGGGAGACGGGGACGAGGATCAGCGGGGCGTGGCGGATGTTGGCCGAATTGTTCGGGTCGATCCACTTGAGCGCGCCGAGGGCCAGGAAGAGGATGTTGACCCCCTGCTCCTCCTCCAGCGTGCGGGCGTCGAAGTACAGCTCGAGCAGGCGCTTCTGTAGGCCCGACGGGGTGAGCCGGGTCTGGAGCCTCGTGTCGGTATGGCGCGCGGCCACCCCGTTCTCGTCGACCTCGTCATCCTCGGGCTGGGCGAGCTCGGGAAGCTCGTCGCCTTCCGGCGCCTCGCCCTCGCCCGCTTCCGACCGACCGGGCAGGAAGGTGAAGGGACGGCCCTTGCCCACGAGGGCCGCGTAGACCTCGTCGCTGAGTTCGTCGATGATCGTGACGGACTTCGCACCCCGCGCGCCGCGAGGCATATTGAGTAGTCTGTTTCGTGCGGAAAGATCGAGCAGCTCGGTTCGCGCCCGATCGAGCTTTTCGTGAACGGGCAGGTTGCTTTGAAGTACAGACGCGGCCTGTTCTTCCACTGGTCGAATCGGATCGGTTGCCACACTCATCCCCCTGCTATTACTGTATAAGAGGGAAAAATTCTCCTCACGTCCAGCATTCGCATCTTCCATAGAGTTCGGGCTAAGCCCCGCCGGATAAGGCTTCATAGCATAGAATTCGTTGATCGAATTTAGCCAGCCGATCCTTACGATCCGTGAAGCAATTTCACGGTCACAAGCTAAAGGGCGGGATTTTCGACTCGCCTAAGCATTCGAAAGAGCGTTTGCTTTCGCGCCTAATCGTTTCAGAGCCGACGGTGTGCAACCAGCCCAGTTTCAGACTGACCGCAAAGCGCCCCAATGTCGGTCGTTTAGCCGCCGCGAAGTTGCGCCTAAAAACCGCCCTTCCGTCGATCTCTTTATTCGTCGTAGGTGTTGGTGTGGCTGGCCGTATGGGAGCCGCTAAGCTTAACAGACATAACGTGATGGTCTGGCTGGATTGAAAATGGCTTTGACTTGTCTCGCCAATAGCAATTCACCTCCACTTTGTCGCCGTGCTCGTCCTCGTAGCTAAAATCCCAATGCTGGCTGAAACCGCCAGACTTTGTCTCGCCGCCCGCCATACCTGCGGCCTCTGCGGCTTTCGGCACATCATAAATGTTGTGATCGGTTGCGGCCTTGTTGATCACTTTGACCATCTCAATGTAGAGATCACCAGCATTCTTCGTCATCCTATCTCCTTACCCTTGCTATTCGGACACGGCGCTTGAAAGGGCCACGCCAGATCATGACCGCCAGAAGCATCGCCGCCCATTCAACGCTCCGAGCGACTTGGTCAACGATCTACTAAAATGCTGACGATCTTCGCGGTCAGCTAGCGACGGTCCGAAATGCGCCCCAAATTCAGCCGTTGGATCGCTTAAGTTGGATTCCTAACTTCTGCCGTTACAGCCTCAAAGCCACCGCGAAGGTCGAGACAGGTTTAACCATGGAGTATCGGCGTTAAAATCATAGTTGTGCTCGTAAAATCGGCTATGACTTTAAACGGGGCAGGGAGCCGAATGCACGATTTTGAAGCGATGGCGGCGGCCTTAAAGGCAAGTGGGCAGTACCGCGTACAACGCCGTCTACAAACGCGGCTCCGCATCAACGATTCGCGGGGCGCGCCAACAAAGCTTGGTCTATTTGTCGACGTTGAGACGACCGGGCTCGACCCGACGCAACACGAGATCATCGAACTCGGCATGATCCCGTTCAGCTATCTACCAGACGGACTTATCTGCGACATTGGTCTACCGTTTGAGCGGTTTCAGGAGCCGACATCGCCGATCCCGCCTGCAATCACACGACTGACCGGAATCACCGACGCGATGGTGGCCGGGAAGCGAATTGATGTTGACGCGGTCCGAGCACTAGTCGAGCGAGCTTCGCTCGTGATCGCGCATAATGCGAGTTTCGATCGGCGTTTTCTCGAACGCCTGAGCGATGTGTTCGTGTTCAAGCCCTGGGCCTGTTCGATGTCGCAGGTCGATTGGATCGACGAAGGGCATGATGGGGTAAAGCTTGCCTATCTAGCCACCGGTGCCGGCTTTTTCTACGACCGGCATAGAGCCGTTCACGATTGTCGGGCCGCTATCGAATTACTCGCCGCACCGCTGCCGATAAGCGGCGTGCCGGCAATGGAAAAGATGTTGGAAAAGGCGAGGCGTCCGAGTTGGCGGATATGGGCGGAGAACTCGCCCTTCGACTTAAAGGATGTCCTCAAGGCCCGGGGCTATCGCTGGAATGGCGATGACAATCCCAATCCGCGCGCTTGGTACATCGATGTCGATGACGGTCAGCGGGAGGCGGAAATCGGCTTTCTTTGCAAGGAAATCTATCTGCGGGAGGTTGATTTGCCGGTGCGCGAAGTGACCGCGTTCAACCGGTTCTCCGACCGCATCTGAGCATTGTATCGAAGCACCGAATCCGGGGGGAAGAATGCACATTTCGAAACTGCGTTTGGTCAATTATCGCAACTTCAGCCGCGCCACTCTCGCGTTCGAAAAGGGCGTCAATACGATCATCGGGGAGAATGGGTCGGGCAAGACCAATGTCTTCCGCGCGATCCGCCTTTTGCTCGACGACAGCTTACTTCGCATGGCCTATCGGCTCGACGATAAGGACTTCCATCGCGGGCTCGACGACTGGCGCGGGCACTGGATTGTCATCAGCCTCGAATTTTCCGATGTATCGCAGGACGAAACGATCCAGTCGTTGTTTCTACATGGGGCGGGCAACATCAGCGGCTCCCACATCGACCGTGCGACCTATAATCTGATTTTCCGCCCCAATGCTGCGATTCGCCTCAAGCTCGCCGAGCTTGAAACCGGTGACACTGCCGGGCTGGAAGCGATCCGCAGCGAGATCACGCTCGCCGACTATGAAACGATCTTCACCGGAAAAAGCAGCGCCGATCTCACTGATCCGACCACCTATAAAAGGTTTGTCGGGGATTTCGACCTCGTCGTTTTTCCGGTTGAGATGACGCCGGCGGAAATTGGCGGCATCGTCCCCGGCTCCTTCTCGCTCTCACGCGAGATCGGCTTTACATTTATCCAGGCGCTGCGTGATGTCGTTGCCGAATTTCAGAACAACCGCACCAATCCGCTGCTCGCCTTGCTAAAGAGCAAGAGCGGAGAGATCGATCCCACCGCATTCGAGCCGATCACCGAATTGGTCAGCAATCTCAACTCAGCGATCCAAGACCTCGATGACGTTCGCGCGATCCGCACTGATATCCGCGATACCATTACCGACGCGGCCGGCGAGACATATTCGCCCAAGTCGCTGTCGATCCGCTCCGACCTGTCGGATGAGGCAGATCGGCTGTTCCAGTCGCTCAAGTTGTTCGTCGGCGAAGCGGAGATCGGCTATGAGGGCGGCATCCACGAGCTGAGCCTCGGCGGCGCCAATCTTATCTACCTCACCCTCAAACTGCTCGAGTTCAAATATCAGAAGGTCAAACAGACGTTCGCCAATTTCCTCGTGGTGGAAGAGCCCGAGGCGCACATCCACACTCACATCCAGAAGACGTTGTTCGACCGGCTGAACTACGACGAGACCCAGATCATCTACTCGACGCATTCGACCTACATCTCCGAGGTTAGCAACGTCGAGAACATCAATATTCTCGGCCGTTGCGGCAGCGCCTGCGAGGTTTATCAACCCTCGGCAGAGCTCGACCCGGGGCAGATCCGCACGATCCAACGCTACCTAGACGCCGTGCGCAGCAATCTCCTGTTCGCCAAGAGCGTGCTTCTTGTCGAAGGCGACGCCGAGGAAATCCTGATCCCGGTCCTCATCAAGCAACTGCTCGGGCTCAGCCTCGACGAACTGGGCATCAGCCTGATTAACATTCGCAGTACCGGCTTCGAGAACGTCGCGATCCTGTTCCACGATCGCCGCATACGCAAGAATTGCGCGATCATTACCGATCGCGATCTTGCGTTCATCGACGTCACTACGGATCCGCTCGACAGTGCGAAATTAGCGAAGGCCAAGAAGCGCGCTCTTGCCTCGCAAGCCTCAGGAGCGAGGCGGGAAACGCGGCTAACCGCTTTCTGTACGGGCAACAGCTGGCTGAGCGCGCATTTCGCAGAGCACACGTTCGAGGTCGATTTCATAAAGGCCGGGAATGCTGCCGCTGTGGTTTCCATCCTAGACGATGTCTACAGCGATGCTCTGACAATTGCGTCCGCCAAGGATGACCTCGAATCCGGCGAGGTCGCGCGCTACGGTGCCCGCATGCTCACGATGGCCGAAAACAAGGGCAAAGGATGGTTCGCAATCATCCTCGCCAAGGCGATTGCGCCCGACGTGCAGGTGCCGGACTACATCCTCGACGCGCTGTTTCAAGCGCACCGGCCGGTGTCACCCGAGATCTTCGCCAGTATCCTTGACTATCGGCTGCGAATGCAACTCGACTCTGGAACACCGCTCGCCGACGTCGAGCCGATGCTTGCTAAGGTCCGGCAGTATTGCGCCGGCGATCTCGACTTCGACACGATCCGCACCGAGATGCTGACCGCGTTTCCGAGCGATCGCATCAACGCTGTTCTGGCGAGCTTTTAGTGTTCGTCTGGGCGCCCGATGATCTCAATGCCGAGCAGGTCACGGCGATCGAGACGCCGGGCAGCGTGTTCCTGACGGCGTGCCCGGGTAGTGGCAAGACAAGGACGCTCACCTACAAGATCGCGCGAGAGCTCTCTTTGCTGACGTCCGACAAGCAGCGCGTGGTAGCAATCACCTACACGCACCGCGCTGCCGATGAGATCCACGAACGGATCGAACAGCTCGGCGTCGACACCAGCCAGCTCTGGATCGGCACGATCCATGCCTTCTGCATCGAATGGATCTTGCGGCCCTACGCGATATACCATCCCGACTTGAAGAACGGCTTCCGAGTGATCAACGCCCACGACACCGAGCGTGCGCAAGAAGCGCTGTGCGGGCGGGCCGCGACCCGACTGAGCCCGTTTGATTGCAATCACTACTTTACTTCGTCGGGTTGTGTCCTGAGCTGCTGGGAGCGCAAGCAACCGCACGTCCTAGCATTGCTCAAGCAATATTGGCGGGACTTGCGAGCCAACCGTCAGATCGATTTCGAGCTGATCCTCTGGTATGCCTATCAGCTAATCCGCGATGTACCATCAATCTCTGTGCTGCTCGGCTCGATATTCGCAACCGTGTTGGTTGACGAATATCAGGACACCAAGGAAATCCAGTACGCGATTCTCGGCGCAATCCTGAAAGCCGGGCAAGGAAAGGCGAAGGCCTTCATCGTGGGGGATCCCAATCAGGCGATCTACGGGTCGCTAGGCGGCTACGCGATCACGCCGAAAGAGTTTGGCTCGCTCTGCGGACTGACGTTCAAGGAGCTTGAGCTGTCACGCAATTACCGGTCGTCGGCCCGGATCGTCGGCTATTTCGAGAAATTCAATCTGCTGACCTCGAAGATCACCGCGGACGGCAAATTCAAAGCGTTCCCTAGTGTAATCTCGTTTGATTGCTCGACCGACCGCACGGCCTTGGTAAACGAACTCGTCCGCCTCATCCGCTACAATATCGTGACCGAGGGAATTGCGCCGCACGAAGTCTGCATTGTCGGTCCGCAATGGGTTCCGCTCGCCAGCATGACGCGTCAGCTGGTGGCCGCACTCCCGGAATACAGCTTTGCCGGTCCCGGCATGGTTCCGTTCGCGCGTGACATCGACAATTTCTGGTACAAGCTGTCGCGGATCGTCCTAACCGAGGCATCGCCACAACTCTATATCCGACGCTACCGCTGGGCAGGCGAGGTGATCGCCGCGCTCGATCTGGCCGGCGTGTCCACATCCGCTATTTCCCGAAAGTCGTTGCTGCGCACGTCTAACGCCATCACCTCGACCCAAACCGACGGCCTTGCTTATCTTCTCGAGTGCTTCGACGCCTTGTTCGCGGCGCTCGAGATCGATCGCACAGCATTTCCGATGCTGGTCGAGCATTATGACGCGTTCGTCGAAGCATCTCAGCGCCGGATCGACAAACTCGTGGCGGACGGGGCCGCTGCGATCGCCGAGGTCGCGATGTTCCGGAAGGTGTTCGATGAGAAGACCGGGATCACTGTATCTACCATACACGGCGTTAAGGGCGCGGAGTTCGAGGCCGTGATTGCTTTCGGCCTTCTCGAGGGGATGGTTCCGCATAATAGCGAGGTGGATAAGCACGCTGCGGCCAACAAGCTGCTTTATGTAATCTGTTCGCGCGCCAAGAAGAACCTCCATTTGATATCGGAAACGGGGCGCATGAACTATCGTCGCGCCCCATATTATCCAACCGATGTGCTCCTCGCGTGCACACACGCGTACGATCTCGTACCCTAGCTAGAATTGTGGCTCGTGCTCGCATGAAATTAGCACCGCCGCTTTCCGACTGCGGGAAACCCGGCATCGAGCGACGCATGTTGCCGGGTCAAGAATCCGCTCCCCATGATCAGCCGTGGGGAAGCGGCTTCACTCCCAAACTCCCCACATTATGCCACTCCATTAACAGTCGGGCGTTCCACGCAGAAGGCAGCTTTTTGCGATTGTAAACCAACAGCTGCCTGTCGGCTAACGGCCCAGCACCCGCCGAACCTCAGGCTGCGAGCGAAAGACCGATTTCGAGCTGTACCGAAGTCAGCATTCGCTTCACCTTCTGCGGTGGTTGGCCCAAATTAGGATCAGCGAACGCTAAACCAACAAGTGCGCCATTTTGCAGCAGAATGCCGTCGATCGAGCGAGTCTCAATTGCTAACGAGCTAACCAGTATCCGCTCACCAGATCGCTCCACGCTGCTTTCTCTTTCGCGGTCACGCCGAGCGCTACCAGCATGAGAGAGAATGGTGTTGGTTGGGCCCCACCCCGTGGGTCCAGAAAGCGCACCCTGCCCCGTAGGAGGCATATGTCCGCAGCTTGGGTCAGAGTATCGTGAAACCAGACCGAGTCCGTCCGGGCAGGAACGAGACACACCACCGCTTCGACGTTTCCTACCAGCCATTGCTCGTGCGCGCGTTGCAGCCATTTCAGCTGGGCGGAGAACGGCGGATTGACGAACGCCAGCCGGCCGGACCAGTCGTCGATTAGCCCGTCGCCGCCCTCATCCAGCAAGATGCGCCGCTTCGCGATGACCGGGCTGAGCCGGTGTGCACAAGGGTCGATATCGATCGTGCCGAATGCCGCGTAGATGTTCTCCATGAACTCGGGTGGCGTGAACCGGCTATCGCGGTCCTCCTTGTCTCCCTGGCCCCAGTAGGCGCGTTCGGGAGCCCGGCGCTTCGCGTTCGGAGCCAGTGCCTCCATCAAACGCATTAGGCTGGCAATCGAACCGCCACCCTTCTCGATATTCGAGATCGTCTTGCGGGTCAGGCCAGTCCTGACCGCCAGTGCATCGAGTGCGATTCCGCGCTTGAGACGACGAGCGCGGAACTGCTCCGCCAACGTTCTCCCGGGTCCGATACCGGTCAGCCGGAACTCCAGCGCGGTCATGACCGCGTCCAGCGTCGCTACCGAACCGATGCCGCGCTCGAGCCGATAGATTGCCTGCTCGCTCACTCCCGAACGGTCGGCAAGCGTCTTCTGGGTCCAGCCCTTGTCGCGCCGGGCGTTCCGCAGATCGTCGAGTAATATCGGATGTCTCCCACCATCATATTCTATCCGAGAGATGCTGCATGGCGAGCAATTGGACAAGACCGACCGTTCCGCGAGGCTCCATCTCGCCGCCGTAGTCTCGCAACCGCAACCGAACCGGGCTATCGCTTCCGGCCATGAAGGTATTTCTTATAGCGAGCGCCGCGCTTGCCGTTTGCATTCCGAGCGCCGCGCAGGCGTGGGGTCAGACCGGGCACCGGGTGATTGGCGAGCTCGCCGACCAACGGATCAGCGGCAGGACACGCGCCGAGATCGAAATCATCCTCGGCAGCGAGGACCTCGCCGAAGTGTCGACGTGGGCAGACGAGGAGCGATCGAACCCGAACCAGTTCTGGCAGGAAGAGGCTGGCCCATGGCACTATGTGACCGTACCCGCTGGGCAGGCCTATACCGAGGTCGGCGCGCCGCCCGAAGGGGATGCGTTCACCGCGCTGCAGCGATTCACGGACACCCTGCGCAATCCGGCGGCGAGCCGTGAAGACAAGGCGCTGGCGCTGCACTTCATTGTCCATATTGTCGGCGATCTTCATCAGCCGCTCCATAACGGAAACGGCACGGACCGAGGCGCCAACGACGTGCGCGTCACTTGGTTCGGCGATGCGACGAACCTGCATTCGGTTTGGGACAGCCGTCTGATCGACAGCCGCAACCTCTCCTATACCGAATACTCCAACTGGCTCGGTCGCCGCATCACGCCCGAACAGACTATCGAATGGTGGACTTTCGATCCGCTGGTCTGGATTGGCGAGAGCACCGCGATCCGCGATACGATCTACCCCGAGACCGATGGCTCTGAGCCACCGCGGCTTGGCTACGCCTATCAGTATAAGCATCTCGGCATTGCCGAGCGGCGTTTGCAGCAGGGCGGCGTGCGCCTTGCCGCCTATCTCGACTGGGTATTCGCAGGCGAGTAGCTGGCCTCAGTTTTCTTCTATTGTCACCATGCGTGAGTCGTCGAACGGCAGCGCAAGTCCGGCCGCCACATCATAGTCACCGTTCAGCCACTTCTCGTGGCTGTCCGCCTCAAGAATCACCGGCATTGCTTTGGGATGGATCGCGCCAACGGTGTCGTTCGCTTCAGTGGTGAGGAACGCCATCCGCGGCCCTTCGCTTGTGTTTCGCCACAGACCTGCGAACGCCGAGACTCCCGTGTCGGTTCGCTCGAACCAGACCTTGCGCTTCGATCCTTTTGGTCCGGTCCACTCGCAGAACTGCGTCCAAGGGACGAGGCAGCGCTGCTGTGGGTTCGTCAGCATCGGTCGCCAAAACGGACTGGAGAGATTGCGGACGTTTGTGACCGGTCGGCTTGCGCTCGCCGGCGGCGGCACGCCCCATTCGATCTCGTCCAGCGTCAGCATCCCCTTGATCAGTCGCAGGACTGGCGCCTTCTGGCTGGGGTAGATCTCGCCGCGCGGTCCGAGATTGGATCGATCCCCGTCGAACGCGCCGAACACCTGGCGTAGTTCATCAACGCTGGCCCGCATGCGGTAGAGGTTGCACATGTATCCCGTATGGCTCTGATCGCCGAAGGCGCCAAGTCTTTGGTCGCGGCGATAGCCGAACGTGCTTGTTCTCCGTACGACAGTACGGAATACAAGACCCATGATCTGGCTCACGCTTCTGGCTTCCGTCGCGGTCGTGCCTCCCGGCACGACCTTCGAGTGCACGCCCACCCACGTGTGGGATGGCGACGGTCCGGTCTGGTGCGAAGAGGGACCGCGTCTTCGCCTGAGCGGGATCGCCGCGCGAGAGAGCGACGGCACCTGCCGCTCCAATCAGCCCTGCCCCGATGCTTCCGCCGAAGAAGCGAAACGCGCCTTGGTCGCTCTCCTCGGTCGCCCGGTCGGTACTAGTCGACACGGGCACACGCTCGTCGAGGGCCCCGCAATGCACTGCCTCTCGGTCGGCGGCGGCGGTGGCAATCGGACTGCGGCATGGTGCGTGTCGCCTCTCGGTGGCGACATTAGCTGTGCGATGGTCGCCAGCGGCACGGCTCTACGCTGGGATCGCTATTGGCTAAATCACCGCTGCGGAACGCGCGGTGGCTAAGCGGCTGAGGTCTCTCGGTGCCTGGAGCCTGTCGGTCGGATTTTACATCCTGCTGATCGGTGGGACGGCCTACGGTTACCTCGCCTCCTGAACCGCTAATGCGCGGTAAATAGCTGGAAGTGCGCTGAACGATGCCGGTCCTTCCGCCACCGTCAGCCACACCGGACATCTTGTAAGCCACCGAATGTTCCCATAATGTTCCGGCATGACCGATGATTCGACGCAGCAGTCCGGCAACCCCGATCAGCTTCGGATCGACATGATCCGCGAAGTCCGCACCGCATATGATCGCTGCCAAATTGCGGAGCGTGACAGCGATAGCTTTGCCCGCTTGATCGAACTGCGCGATGCGACCTGGGACCTTCTGACGCTGCTCGAACGCGAGCTACCCGGCGAGGAGAACACCCTGCGCCAGCAACGCGCGTTCGCTTTCGACTGAGCGCAGTCCCCGTGCCCGCCATTCGCCTAACCCAGTTGGACTGGACCGCAGTCCCGCGCGAGATGCCGCTATTGCTGGTCAGCACTCCGGCCGGTTTCCCATCGCCCGCGCAGGACGACATGGAGGAGCCGATCGATCTGGGTGCCTGGCTCATGGAGAAGCCGGCCGCCTCCTATGTCATGCGGGTCGATGGTCATTCGATGGAAGGCGCGGGTATTGCCGACGGTGACCTGATCGTTGTCAGCCGCGCGGAGCGGCCGGTGCCGGGCCGGATCGTGGTTGCGCTGGTCCATGGCGAACGCACGCTGAAGCGGTTGCGGAAGATGGACGACCGGCTTTGGCTGGTGCCGGAGGCCGAGGGCTATCCGCACACATTGGTGGACGAGTATGTCGAGATCTGGGGTGTGGTCGTCGGCCTCGCCCGCCGCTACCCATGACCGGCGCCATCGCGCTTCAGGACGCGAACAACTTCTACGTCAGCTGCGAGCGCGCGTTCGATCCTTCGCTGCGCGGCGTCCCCGCGATCGTGCTGTCGAACAACGACGGCTGCGCCATCGCCCGGTCCGCCGAAGCCAAGGCGCTCGGCATCCGCATGGGCGACCCCATCCATCTGATCCGCAATAAGGTGAAGGCGCACGGTATCGCGGTGCGCTCGTCCAACTACGCGCTCTACGGCGACATGCAGCGCCGCATCCTCGCCGCGATCGAGCCCTTCGCGCGCGACGTGGAGATCTACTCGATCGATGAAAACTTCCTCGACCTTGCCGGATTCGAGGATCGCGATCTGGTCGCCCACTGCCAGGCGCTGCGTGAGCGGGTCGAGCAGTGGACGACGATCCCGACCTGTGTCGGTATCGGTCCGACCAAGACTCTGGCGAAGCTGGGCAACGCCGTGGCGAAGAGAAACCCTATCTTCGGCGGGGTCGCCGACATGCGCGATCCTGCCATTGCACGCTGGGTCATGGACCGGTTCCCGGTTGGGGATGTCTGGGGTGTCGGTCGCGCTACTACAGGCAAGCTGGCCGCGCTCGGAATCCATACCGCCGGCCAGCTTCGCGACATGCAACTTCGGCAGGCTCGCGGGCTCGGCACAGTGGTGCTGGGGCGACTCGTCGCTGAACTTAACGGCGTCCCTGCGCAAGTGGTGGAAGTGCTCGAACCGCAGCGCAAGGGCATGGCGGTGACCCGCTCGTTCGGCACGCCAATCACGACACTTGAGGTGTTGATGGGCGCAATTGCGCAATACGCCATGCGAGCAGGAGAGAAGCTGCGCCAGCATGGCTTGGTCGCCGGACGGCTGACCGTGTTCTTCCACACCAACCGCCATCGTCCAGACCGCCCGCAATACAGCGCCAGCCGCACGCTCACCCTACATCCGATGAGCGATGACGGCTTCCTGCTGATCGCGGCAGCCCGGCGCGGTGCGGAGGCCGCATGGCGTGATGGGTTCGCCTATACGAAAGCCGGGATCATGATTGAACACCTTGAGCGCGCTGATCTTCGACCGCGCACGCTGTTCGAATGTGCCGACGGTATCGAGCGCCGCGAACGGCTTATGGATGCGCTCGATGCCATCAACACGCGCTACGGAAAGTTCACGGTTGTGCCCGGCGTGCAGGGATTCAAGCGCAGTTGGACGACGCGGGCCGATATGAAATCGCCGGCCTGGACGACGCGGATCGATGAGGTGCCGCGGGTGGCGGCTTGATAATCTTGAACGCCCGACTGGTGTCCTCGCGCACCGATACAACCCGAGCGCAGGAAGACAAAACAGCTCGTCTCCACCAGAATAGAGACGAAATAAAAGGGCCCGACCCAGCAGACGGGTCCGCCCCTTCCAATATCATGCCAAGGTGCAAGGATGGTTTACACAGCCTGACGCCTCATACCGGACACTACGCCCGCACCGATCGCCCCCCGAAACGGCTCGCCCGTAACAACTGGTGGCAGCTTCCTGATAAGATTAGGGGAGAAGATACCGATGTGTCCTCCCCGGTCCGCTGCACCGAAATCGGCGGCACCCGCAGCATCCACCACAAAATCCGGACCGTGGATCCCCTGAAAAAACCCGTCTATAAACATCTGGTCGAAATTCGCCTGATCATGCCGAGCCAGCAGCACGAAGATCCAGTAACGAGCAAGATCCTCGACGGCCTCGGCACGACGCTCGGCACCAACCCCTGTGTCGGCGAGGAAGTGCCCGGGCACCCTCTGGACCAGCTCGGCCAGGCGCATAGCGGCCACCCCTCGCATAGCGTCTGCCAGCTTCCCGCCATCACCCTTGGGGGCCACCGTCTCCGGTTTGGCAGGGGAGCCAAAGTCGTCCAGCGAACGGATGTCGAGCTCGCTCCAGCCCAGCCTCCTACCATACCAGCTGAGCCTCGAATGCGGGGGAAGCATAAGCGGATGGGACTGACCCAAGATCCGTGAACACCCTGGCACCGTCGCCGCCTTCCACTGACCATCCCCGATCTCCAGGCGACTCAGATCGACCGGTTCGATCGGGCCCTCCCGTCCCTGACGTGCGGAGATATCCGGCTGCAATCGGAAGCCCATGAAGCAGAACGGTGGCGGCTCCGTGGACGGGCGCCACATCGTAAAGGGCCTGTCGAACGTCGAGCGGGATAGACCTGTCGACCTCGCCAACCCCGGAGCGATACGCCGCACCTCCATGTTTTCCGACGGCCAGTTCGTCACGCCCGAAAGATCGAATGCTGGTGCTCCCTCACCCACGGGAGGGAGCACCTCGCCGCCCTCTTCTTTCCGCGATGCGCCATCCTCCAGACCACCACCGCTTCCGGCTACGGTGCCGGCATCAGCGAAGGAATGATCGTCGTCCGAGGGCCCCGGCGAACCCTTCCCATCCGGATCATCATCATCTGCAACCAGAGCTTCCGGACCGAACAGGTCGTCCGGAATGTCGGGACCGTAATCCTCCGCGGAAGGCCCATTCAGGACCTCCGCCTGCGCATAGACGTCCCCGGTCGGATCAATCGCTACGTCAACCAGATTATCGACATCGGCATCGACCACGTGCTCCCGTGCCCGGGTAACGTCATCATCCCCTCCGTCTTCGACCGCCCCATCCAAGGACACGTTCGCGACTAGCGTTACAGCATCCTCGTCAGCGACAAATCCATCTTGATCGGCATGCCCGAAATCCTCGGTCACGATGCCGCGGCCAGCACGGGAGCGAGCAGCGATCGCTTCCATGAAAGTGCCCAGCGAAGGAAACACGAGCCGCCCTGCGGCATCCATCCCGGCATCAATACTGATCGCCCTCATCAGATGATCGACCCGTATCCTCGCTTCGGATATGTCGTTCTCCTCGGCGCCCAGATCGTCCAAACCCGCCAGGTCGGCACGCGCCTCTTGCAAGGCCAAGCGCAACCTCTCGCGGTATTCATCGAAGGATTCCTCGACCGGTTTACGCGTCTCGGAGGGATCGTCATCCTTCAGCGCATGGAGGAACTCCTCCTCCGTCCGACGCGCCGCGGACATGATGTCCTCACGCGAGACCATGCCACCCGACCACTCCACGATGACGTCCCGGATGCGGTTGAAGAGCGCCGTGTCGACCCGGGCCTGATCCGCCTTCACACCCGCCGCTTCCATCATGGAGAAGAACGGCAGCATGTATTTCGGCAGCAGATACCGCCACTGCTCTACCAGCGTGGAACGCCGGACGTATTCAGTCAGAAGCAGTTCCTCCACCGCATCATGTTCCCGTGCCATGCGTTCTGCACCGGCGCGGGCGCGGCGGTTCACGATGATGGCACGCAGGATGCCCTCCTCATCGTCCAGCAGCTTGGCGAATGCTCCCGTCGGATAGAAGTATCGCGAGGGATCCGTGACATCGAGCCCCTTCCCCTCCCGGGTGAAAAGCAGTCTCGGATGACGGTCTTTCAGGCCCTTCATCGCCAGTTCGAGACGCTGGCCCACATGCTTCGCGGTGGACATGCGCGCCCTTTCCGGCAGCAGTTCGTCGATGAGCGTCATGGTCTGGATCGCATCCTCATCATCCAGCCCATAGATATTCGCCAGGTCCTCGATCATGCGCTGTCGACGACGCTTCGCACGCCGCTTCTCCGCTGCCGGGACCGCCTCTTCTTCCATCTCCGGAGACGCGTTCAGTGCATCCTCCGGAAAGGGTTCGAGCGACTCCAGAAGGCTCTCCGGATTGCTGTTCGACATCGCGTCCGAGGTGTCTTCCGCACCCTCATCGGTTCCGGAAATTTCGTCAGAATTCTCTTCGATCATCATCAATCCCGCATCAAACTCGGTCCCGTTCGAGGGGCTTCAGACCGAATCACAACACCCGATGCTCTCGCATAAGCACCTTGAATCGACACCAATCCGCTCGGAATTGGGTCCACCCGTGTTTCAATATTTAAATCGAGCAATTTAAAAATTTACCCAATGCTCTCGCATATCATCTTCATCGACGGTTTTCCGCCATTCAATGCGTGTCCACAGACCCGATGCTCTCGCATAAGACCCGGTTTTATGTGTTTCTCCATATGCTCTCGCATAAAGTTCCCCACCCGCCAAAAATCGGCATTTCGGTGTGTTCGTGTCCCCAGACCCGATGCTCTCGCATACTTTCTGTCGACCCTCACGGGAAATGACGCAAATGCGCTGTATTCAGGGAGTATGCGAGAGCATCCGACTTCCCGTTTCCGACCGTTTCAGGCGGAACAAATGCCGAAAATCACAAGGCACCCAGATGCTCTCGCATATGGAAATTGAACCGAGACCGGCGAAACCCGGCACCGCGAACCTGATTTAGGTTAACAATCGCGGTGAATTTTCGAGGCGCAATACCTCAAAAAGGGGTGCAAAATGCCACCCCTGTTTGAGGCGCAATACCACAGAATTGCCGCACCTATCGGTTCAGCCAGTCTGTTGCGCCTTTCCGCCCGTGCCGGGCTGCAAGGAGTAGTTCGCTACGCTCACACGTCGTCCGGCCACAGCCGTCCTCCTCTTCCAGCCTCCCATCCGGTCGACGGTATCGATTCATTCGATAGGCCAAATCCTGCGCGGCATTTTGTGCGGACGAACCATCGTCCTTGGGGCGGCGTCGCGACGCCTTGGAAGGTTGCGGACCCTGCGCTGACAGCTGCGGGCCGGGAGGAATTTTTCGATCGCTTTAGGGAGACCTGTCGGGTGAACCGGCAGGGTGAAAGGAAAAGAGTGTAAACGCTCGGCTCTCGCCTCGCCGGTTCGGCAACGAACCGAAAGGCAAGTCTACATGAAAACCGAACATCTCAATCCTGACAGCGAGACACTCGCGCATCGCCTCGCAACCGATTGCAATTACCGCGTCCTGCGCGCGGTGCCGCGGCCCTATTTCAATGCGCCAAAAGGCACGCCTCCCGATGCGCGCTGCCTTGCGCTGATTGACTTGGAAACGACCGGTCTCGATCCCGCCAGCGATCGCATCATGGAACTCGCGATCATGCTCGTCTGGGTGGACGAGAATGGCGAGGTCGTGAACCACGCCGCACCGCGCGTCTGGCAGGAAGATCCGGGCATCATGATCGACCCGCGCATCACTTGGCTCACGGGCCTTGCGAACCACCAGCTGATCGGCAAGTCGATCCCCGACGATACGGTCCTGGCAATGCTGAAACGTGCGGACCTGCTCGTAGCGCATAATGCGTCGTTCGAGATCGCCTGGCTGGAACGACGCTATCCGCAGATCGCCGGTGCCGCCTGGGGCTGCTCGATGAAGGACATCGACTGGCTGCGCGCGGGTATGGACGGACGCGCACAGCAATGGCTCCTGGCACAGGAAGGCTGGCACAGCACCGCCCACCGCGCGGGCGACGATGTCTGGAGCCTCTTCTGGCTTCTCCAGCAGCGTCGCAGCGGTTGGGGTGCCGATCCCGAACGCACCCACTTCAAGCGCCTGCTGGAAGGAGCCGACCGGACCACCACGCTTGTGCACGCGACCGGCTCGCCGATCGGGAAGAAGGATCTGCTGAAAGCGCGGCAATATCGCTGGAATGCGAGCGCGAGCGTCTGGGAGAAGGAGATCGAGCCCGAACTCGTCGATCACGAACGGGCCTGGTTCTATCGCAGCGGCCTTCCGGAGCCCACGCTGAGCACCATGACCGCGCACGAACGGCACCGCTGATCGCAGCTCACCAATCCACCCATCACGACCTTCGCGAAGGCCCGCCCGAACCGGCGGGCCTTCGTGCATCTGCACAGGAAGAAAACACATGACCGACAACATCCACACCATCGCCACCGATCTTGCCGCATGGGAGCGCACGCTCGAGCGGCAGGCAAACGCCTGGCTCGCCGCGCGGGCGCAGGACGAGGCAACTGGTCCGCGCGTCTTTCTCGTCTGCGATTTCGAGTACAAGTTCCGGCGCGAAGCACACGAGGCATGGGCCTACGGCCGCGAGCCCAAATACGACCAGCGCGGACGGCGCAAGGAAGAGAAGATCCGCTGGCCCTTTCACATGATTGCCGCCGCCGCCTGGATGGTGGTGCGGTTCGACGGCCAGAGCGACCTTCCCGAAATCAGCGAACCGGTCGTCATGACGCTCGCGGATTACACCGAGACCGACATCCTGCGCGGCTTCTTCGATGCACTCGATGCGATCGGGCGTGATGCGCGGATGTTGACCTGGGGCGGAGAGGCACGCGACCTCGCCGTGCTGCGGTACCAGGCCTCCCGCCACGGCCTTAGCCTGCCGGCCCATCTGCTCGACACCTCGCCTCATGCCCGCGAGCGGATCGACCTGTGCCGCTCGACCGCAGTGCAGGCCGACGCGGTCCATCTCGACGAGTATGCCGCGGGGTGCGGGATACCTGCCAAGCCCTCGCCGCCCGAAGCCATCGGGAAACTGGTCGAAGCCGACAAGTGGAACGACGTTAAGGATCACGTCCTCGCCGACGTCATGACCACCACGATCATCGGCCTACGCTGGCTGGCGGCAACGGGCGAGATCTGCTGCGACCGGGAGCGCAGCGCGATGGCTATCGCCGATGCGGCACTGGCGGTCTGTCCGGACAGCGCATTCGTGATCCGCGACTTCAAGCCGTGGGCTCGTGACCGGCTGCGCGAAGCCGCATTGCGCGGGAATGTCTACCGGATGGAGCAGGCGGCATGATCGTGAACCGCCGCAGGTCGCATCCCCACATTCTGGTGTCGGTCTGTATCGAGCGCGGCGAGACGCCGGGCGCCGCCCTGCTCTTGGTAAGGACAGACCCGTCGAACGGCGCGCGGTTCGAACTCGATCGACGTTCCTTCGGATCCGGCGAGACGCAAGCCGAGATCACCCGGTCTATCGCCGAGCGGATCCCGCGCGATGCGACGGTGCTGTCGCATACCCGGCGCATGCCGGACCACGCGAAGCGGCACAGCGCTTTGCCACATGAATCGCTGGCGCCCTACCCGCCGGGCTTGGCCGCACGCTACCGGCCCGATCTGACGACGATCTGCCATCCGTGCGGACAACGCGAACTCGCAGAGGTCGCCGCCGCCTATGACATCGTCGCCGAGAGCGGCCCGATGTGGACGACGCTGGAAGCCAAAGCCGCACGCGATGCGCAGGCGCTCTGGCTTCTCTTCCTGTGGACCCATTGCTGGTCGCAGCAGCGCGACTGGCTGGCTTCGGCATGGGAAGCGTGGCGCGCGATCGAACGAGCGCGCAACGCACCGCTCTGAAAGCCAAGCAGCATCGCCTCGCCGCAGCGGTGGAGCGTCGATCAGATCGGCAGCCGTGATGACGACGATGACGATGGAATGAAGAGGGAGGAAAAAAGATGACCTGATCCAGCAGAACGGCGGGAGCCGGCACGGCCTGTCGTTCGCAATCTACCGTGCCATCCGCGCCCACCATCTGGCGGGCGATCAGCAGCCGCTCGTCCAATCGGGACAGCGGCTTTTTTCTTATCAGAAGGACTTATCGAAATGGCCAAGAAGAAAACCACAGCCAGCCAGGCGCTCGTGCCGGTCGGCGAAACCAGAACCTACCCCATCGCGAGCACGCAGATCGATGCAACGCAGGTGTTCCATGTCCCTGCACGCCATCCTTCGGGCGACGGACCGTGGCAGGAGGAGCCGGACAAGCTCGCCTGGGTCGATGGCTCTACAGGTCTCGCATGCACCATCCTACGGCAGCAGGACGGGGTGCTGGGAGGCTATGTCGGAGTGGGCGAGGATCATCCCCTGTTCGGCTTTGAGGTCGACGCCGTGCCGGGTGCGCTTGGCATCAGCCCGCACGGCGGGCTCGACTACGCGGCGCCCTGTGAGGACGGGCCTGCGGAGATCACCATTTGCCATCCGATCGCGGCTGCTCCGAAACGCCCCGGCCGGAGCGAGGATGGTGATGACGGCCATAGCAATCACCAACCGCTCTGGTGGTTCGGGTTCCTGTGCGACCGGAACCACGATCTGATCCCCGGTCGTCGAGTTAATGCGAACGACCTTGGTGCTGAAAATGGCCGCGTCTACCGTGACCTCGCCTATGTCTACGAACAGACCTGCAGGCTCGCCCGCCAGCTCAGGGCCGCCGTCGATGGCACAAGCGACAGCGACATCCAGCTCGATCCGGCATCCCCGCCGCCGGTCGGTCTCGATCCGGAGCGCCTCCGGTGAGCGCGCGCGACTGGGACGAGATCCCCTACACCGAACGGTTCAATCCCAACCTGCCTTGGGGCTACTGGCTCGTCGCGCAGGGCGAACTCGACGGTTTGCCGCCGCTGACCGACCACACGGGCCAGCGGTGGCGCAGCGTCCGCGAATACTTCTGGGTCTCGCGGCTTGGAATGGCACCGATCCCGCGCGACGATACCCGCAACGAAGAGCTCGAGTTTATGCTCGCCACGCTGGTCTCGCTCGATCGCCGCGTGATCCACACCGAGGAACGCGCGCTCGACCTGTTCGGCAGCTGGGACCGGAGCCGGCACTACCTCAGCTGGCTCGCCGGCCAGAAGCTGCTGATGCCGCAGACGGTGGCCGATCCGAACGCCGAGCTGTCCCCCGAGGGCCACGCGGTGCTGCTCATGCTCGCCTCCACCCGTAGTCCCGACGCGGCGCCGCTCGCGATCGGGCTGCCCACGCTCAAATCGTTCCACGGTCTTGCGAGCACGCCGGACCAGGACGAACGGGATCGCCTGATCGCGGCTCAGGAGCGTGCGACCCTGCACCTGCAATACCGGTTCGGACGCAAGGACATCGCAGGGCAGCCTGCGATCGTACTGGCAGGAGTGGAACTGGGACCGAACATCCCCCTCACACGCGTTCTGTGGTCCATCACGTTCGCGGACGACTACGCGCGCGACAGGATGCTGTTCTGGCTTCACGAGCGGATCGACCGGTGGCCGGACTGGGGCAAGCTTGCCTACCGGCAGGGCGCCCGTGCGCTAAGCGAGCGCCTGATGCAGCTCGCGTTCGCCGATCGTGAGATCGGTGGCGAATGAAACGATACTGGGGCGGCCTGCTGCGGCCGCCCCGCCCCCTTTTTTGCGTCCGCATTCGCGAAGCCCCGTTCCAGTCGTTCGCCTGTCGGACAGCAGACCAGGCTCATCGGAACTGCGAGCAGCCCGTTGCTCGTTGTGGACGTTGTAGACACCGATAAGCGGACACTGGACAACCGCACACAACCCCTGCACAAGATGCAGGCAATCCTGCGAAACCCGCGGAAATCTGCGGTTGCGGCTGAGAGCTATTCTGGGTTCGAATCCTCTCTCCCCGACCATTTTATCGCGCAAGCGAGATCGCGCTGGGCACGCGGGGCATGGGCCGGCCTCGGCGCGTTTCGCGTCCCCGTCTCGGGCGGACCGGCGAACGGCTTCCAGTAACGCCACCGCAATTGCTTGAGCTCGTGAACAGCCCGCAATCGATCAGGATTCTGCGTCCCTCGATCTCGACCGGATAGCGCCGGCAACCGTGCCAGCCACATCGTCGGCGAGTGCTCCGCCGATTGAACCGTTTGTGCGCCTGGTGCGGCGCTCGATACCGAAGGGTTAGACTGCGCTTTTCACGCCCGCGTCGGGTCGCCTGCGTCTCTCCGCCACAAATCCACACCCATGGGCGAGGCTGACGACCTCGGCGAAGCTCGACATGCCGAGCTTCAGCATGATCCGCGCCCGGTGCGCCTCGACCGTCCGCACGCTGATGCCGAACTTTTCTCCGGTCTCGCGATTGCTGCTGTCGCTCGCGATCTCTGCAAGGATTTCGCGCTCGCGCTGCGAAAGCGCTTCGAAACGCGCGCGGTCCCGCTCCCGCTCCAGAGATTTGCGATAGCGCCCTTCGAACTCTTTCGAGGCCTTGCCGACGGTGTCCGACAACTTCTGTGCCGAGCAGGGTTTCTCGAGAAAGTCGAAGGCCCCTCGCTTGACCGCTTCCACCGCCAGCGCGATGTCCGCACTGCCGGACATCATGATCGGGAGGTAGCGATCATGATCGAGTGCGACCAGGAGTTCATCGCCGGACATGCCCGGCATCTTCACGTCGATCAACGCAATCCCCGGCGCCTTGTCAGGGCTATCGTGAAATGCATTACCCGATTCCCATTCGACCGCCGCGAAGCCGGGTGATGCGTGAATCATTTCGGCGACGATTGCGCGCCACAAGGCGTCGTCGTCAATGATATGGACTGGCCGGGCCATCGGTCCTCTCTCGTCGGTTGCATCCGAACCCTCTAATCGATTCCGTATGCAGTTGTCCTGAACCGGGGCACAAGCTTGCCGCGCATTCGGCCCACAGCTTTCCCCGCTGCTGCCACGCTTTACAGGGCGCCGGCAAGGCGCGCATAGCTTGCGGAAATGAGGTCCAACCGCTCGCGGTCGCTTCCCGCGTTGACGAGACGATGCTCGAGCTGGCGCGCGTATTCCCCCAGTTCCTCCTGTCCGAAAACCGCCGCAGTTCCCGCCAGCTGGTGCAGCGCGCGGGCCATCTCGGCCGAGCGTTCGGCGACATTGCCGGCATCGATCGACCCCGCGAGTTCACGCAACCCCATTTTGCGCTCCGCATAGAGCCGACGCAGCGGATGATCCTGCGCCAATCCGGCTCCGCCATTGGCATCCGGCGCCGGCGTTCCCCCATCGCCGTGCTTCGCGAAACGGTTGAGTACGCGGGACAGCGCGCCGAGTGTCAGCGGCTTCGCGACATGGCCCTGCATGCCCGCCGCATGGCACGCCTCGACATCGTCGTCATAGGCGTTGGCCGTCAGCGCCACGATCGGAACGCGTTTCGCATCGAACCCACGCTCGCGCAGAAGCCGCGTGGCCTCGAGCCCGTCGAGCCCGGGCATCTGCAGGTCCATGAGAACCAAGTCGAATGGTTCGCCGACCTCGCAGGCCCGCTCGACCGCCGCTATCGCAGCCGCGCCGTCGCCCACGATCAGCGAGCTGCCGCCGATCTTGCCGATCATGGTGCGGATGAGATGCTGGTTGATCTCGTTGTCCTCGGCGACGAGCACGCGCAGACCTTCGAAAGATCGGATCGCCGCAGCTTCTGGCGGTTCGGGAGAATCGCTTGCGGCCTCCTCGCTCGCCGCCACCAGCGGCAGCGTCACGGCGAACGTCGAGCCCTCTCCGAGCGTGCTGGCGACCTCGATCCTCCCTCCCATCAACTCGACCAACTGTCGCGTGATGGCGAGGCCCAATCCACTGCCCCCATAGCGCCGGGCGACGGTGGCATCGGCCTGGGTGAAGGATTCGAAGATCCGCTCGAGGTTTTCGGGGGCGATGCCGATGCCGGTATCGGTTACCGAAAGCTCCACCCCGCGCGCATCTTCGACGACCTTGATTGCCACGGTGACCTTGCCGTTCTCGGTAAACTTGATCGCATTGCCGATGAGGTTCTGCATCACCTGGCGCAGCCGCAGCCGATCGCCGAGAACGGCGGCTGGCAAGGCCGGATCGACCTCGGTTTCCAGCACCACGTTTTTTTGCTGCGCCAGCGGCTGCATGAGACGACCCATCGCCGTGATCTTCTCGCGCAGGTCGAGCGGTTCGGAGGACACCGTCATCTGGCCGGATTCGATTTTCGAACCGTCGAGGATGTCGTTGAGCAGCTGCATCATGGTCCGCCCGGACTCGGCGATCATCTGCACGTGGTGGCGCTGGTCCGGGTCGAGCTCGCTCTGGTCGAGCAGGTCGGTGAAGCCGATGACGCCGTTCATCGGCGTGCGGATTTCATGGCTCATGTTGGCCAGGAAGGCGGATTTCGCCTGAGCAGCCGCCTCTGCCTCACGCTGTGCAGCGCGCAATTCGGCTTCCAGACGCTTGGTGTGCGAAATGTCGCGGACCGAGGCGAGTATGTGATCCTTCGCGGGATCGTCCGGGTGCGATATCGCCGCGCAGCTGGCCTCGAACCAGCGCCCTTCCCTGCCCTCCGCCGACGCAGGCGTACGAAACGCGACCAGCGCGCGCTCCTGCCGTCCGCTCACCAGCCGTTCGAGCATGCCGAATACGCGAGGCTTGTCTTCGGGATCGATCGCGTCGCCCAGATGGCTCCCCACGACCTGCTCGACCGGCAGCCCGAAGACCTGTTCGGTGGACGGCGAGGCATAGAGGCAGGAGCCGTCGGGCGCGAGCCTGATGATGGCGTCGGTGACATTGTCGGCGAGTTCGGTCAGTTGCCGGCCGCGCTCGGCGAGTTCTTCGCTCATCTGGCGCTGCGCGGTAACGTCCACGCCGGCACCGGCGAAGCCCTTCACCCGGCCGGCCCCGTCGAATTCGGCGGCGTTGTAGGTTTCCATCCAGAGGTCGGATCCGTCCACCGCGCGGAAATGGACCTGGCGTCGGCGGATCATCCCGGGCTCGAAATTCCGGAAGGGCGGATCGCTCGTGAAGTCTTCGATGTCCGCGACCGATTCCAGCCAGCCGCGCCCGAGCATCTGTTCGACCGTGCGCCCGACCTTCTCCGCCCACCACGGATTGATATAGGTCAGCTCGCCATCCGCATTGGCGAGGAAGATGCCCACCGGGGCGGTCTCGCCGATCATCCGGAACCGCGACTCGCTGGCCGCGAGCGCCTGTTCCTGCGCCTTCTGCTTGGTGACGTCCCGGATATTCCCGATCGTTCCGGCGAACCGGCCCTCGTCGTCGGCCAGACGCCTGATCCCAACCTCGATCGTCCGCAATTCGCCCGATTTGCGCACGAATCTCTGGACGAGGTCCACTTCCTTGATCTCGCCCGAGAATATCTTCGGGTAGACCGAGCGGGTTTCGGCATAATCCTCGGGATGCAGCAACCGGGTGGTCGGCCATCCGAGACTTTCCTCCACGGTGTAGCCGGTCAGTTCCTCCCACGCGGGATTGAGCGAGGTCCAGCGCCCGTGCGCGTCTGCGCGGAAGATGATTTCGCGGACATTGTCGAGGATCTCCCTCGTCTCGTCGCGGCTCTGCTTCAGCGCTTCGCGGTCCCTGACCCGCTCGGCCAGCATTGCGGCGACCGGAAGCCCGATCATGAAATTCGAAGCCAGAAACACCTGAAAGGCGATCAGCACCGCTTCGGTGTCACCCCGGACCAGCGTAATCGGCCCGTGACCCTGCGCCGTCGCGACTGTTGCAACCGTCGTTACGATCAGCACCGCCGCCGCTGTACCCGCCACGCCCGTACGAAAGGCGGCGTAGATGATCAGGGGGGCGACGAGGAAAAGGAACGGGAAGCGCGACTGGACGAACACGAGCGTCGTCCCCGCAGTCACCAATGCCGCCATGCCAAGCCATTCGACCATCCTCAGACGGCTCGGCATGCGCCGGGTGCGAATGGTGTCGATCGCGATGAGGATGATCGGCAGGACGATCAGCAGGGAGAGCGCGTCGGCCAGGAGCCATCGTTGCCAGCTCGTCAGCGAAGAGAAGTCACCCTCCGAAGAGAGCGCCAGCATCGCGATCGTGCCCGACAGGGCCGAGGCTGCGATTGCCGCCACGAACAGCCATCCCAGACTGGCGATCGCCGCCATGTCGGGGCGTGGTCCGCAGGTGCGGCGCATCAGCGAAACGACCACAAAAATCTCGACCGCATTTGCCAACGCCAAGCTCAGGGCGGTCGGCCAGGGATCGCCGACGATGCGGTTCACCGCGATATTTCCGAGAGCGCAGACGGCCACGGTCGCAAGCGCGCGGTTTCCGTCGTTGCGCAGCAGCCACGCGGCAACGATCGCATTGGGCAGCCAGAGCAGGGCGATACGGCTGTTCTCGCGGGTCAGCACGATCCCCGCATAGGCGGTCGCGGCGAACAGCGCGGCCACGATGAGGATCGGCACGAGATCGCGCCGCACGAAGCCGGTCATCCCTCTACCCCTCCTTGTCCGTCCCGCATGGCCGCCGGACGATCACGGTTCACGACAGCCAGATCGGCAGCCCAGCGGCACCGGCGCTACACGGGTGGCACGCCTTCGACGCTGTCGCAAGATGCCGGCGACGCGCTCGCGCTGGATACGAGCAGAAGTTCGACCCGCGGCTAGAGACCGAACGTCAGGCCCGCCCACAGCGTGCGGGGCACGCCGAGGTCGATCGATCCGCCCTGATTGCGCGTAACGATGGCTTCGTCGATCAGGTTCTCGCCGCGCAGCACCAGTGCGACCTGCCGTCCGAGCGGGAGCTGCGCATAGGCGTCGAGCGTCGTCGCGGACGGGAGGACATCGGTCTCGAGATCGTCCTCGAACTGCGCCCCGACGTGCCGTAGCGTGGCCGAGAACAGCCAGTCCTGCGCCGGACGATATGTCAGCGTCGCCCCACCCGTGAAGCGCGGCGTCTGCGCGGGGCGATTGCCGTCGAGCGCCGCAGCGAGGCCCGACCCCCGCGCTTCGGCATCGGTCCAGGCGACCGAGGCGCTCAGGCCCAGCCTGCCGAATTCCGCCTTCAGCCCCGCCTCGATCCCCCACGCATGGATCGCGTCGATATTCTGCCGCTGGCGCAAGTTGGGGCCGATCGTGACATTGGCGATCGCGTCCTGCACCCGGTTGTCGAAACCGGTGAGCGAGAGCGTGACTTGCCTCGCGGGAGTGAGCTCGATCCCCGCCTCGAAACCCTCGAGCCGCTCGTTCCGCAACGAGGCATTGGCCTGCGTCACCACGGGAAAGACGACGAAGGGGCGGTAGAGCTCGTTGAGCGTCGGCAGGCGGAGGCCGGTATAGGCCGCAGCGCGCAGCGCGAGCGCATCGCTGGCGCGATAGAGCAAGCCGCCGCGGAAGGAAGCCTCCCAGCCGGCCCTGTCCGGATAGGTCTCCAAAATGACCGACACCCCCTCCGCATCGCGCTCGCTGTAGAAGCCGTCGCGGATGGTCCAGCGATCGAGCCGTGCGCCGGCGGTCAGCGTCAGCGCACCGAGGCTCCAGTCGTCCTCGACGAAGAGCCCGAGATCGGTATTGGCTCCCCCCGCATGGCGCCGCGCGGTGACCTGGCCCGAAAAGGCGCTGAGCGCGGTCTCGAACAATTCGCCGTCCGAGCGCCGGTAATCGACGCCCAGCCGCAGCACATGGTCCCCGCCTACCGGCGGGCGCAACTCGACCTTGCCGCCGAGGCCGGTCGCGGGAGTGTTGCGCTGGTCGAGCACCGGCACGAAGCGCGTCGAGCTGACCACCACATTGGTGAAGTTGCGCGCCTGGACATAGGCCAGCGCATCGAAGGCCCAGGCGCCCCGGCCGACCAGCCGCAGGCTCGCATCCTGCCCCTCGATACTGCTGTCCGCCCCCTCGAAGCGCAGCACCCGTTCGTCGCGATAGGCAAGGCCCTTGACCTGCAACTCGATGTCTTCCGACAGCGGCGCGACGCCACGCAACTGCGCCGACCAGCCATCGAAGGCGGCCCGCGCGCTCTGCGGCACACGGTCGGCCTCGGGCGTGGTGAAGAAGCCCTCGCCGCGATCCCAGCGAACCGAGGCCACGGCGAAACCGCTGCCGAGTTGCGTGCCAACGCTGGCGGATGCCTCGCTCTCGCCGCGATCGTTGACAAGAACCCGCCCGGCAAGCCCGGATAGATCTCCGATCCCGGCACTGGTCAGCTCGATCGTGCCCGCCAGCGCACCAGCCCCGAAGGGTCCCGATCCCCCGCCCCGGGTCACGCGGACTTGCGCCAACCGTTCGGGCGCGATCGCGCTGAAGGGGACATAGCCGAAGAAGGGATCGCTCATCGGCACGCCGTCGAGCAGCACCAGCGCGCGGCTGGTGGCATTGCCGCCCAGCGTGCGCAACGTCGCCCCTTGCGCCGAGGCATTGGCCGAGCGGCTGTCCGAGCGGCGGAACTGCTGGAATCCCGCAACCGAGGAAAGCGCGTCCTCGATCCGTCCCGAGGCGACCGTGAGCAATTGCTCGCGGTCGATGGTCTGGCTGGCATAAGCGGGGACCGCCGGCGTATCCTCGAGGCCCTCCCCCGTCACCACGATGACCGGCTCTTCACCCTGCGCCAGCGCAGGCTGGGCGACCGCCAGAACGAGTACACCGAGGGGGGGAATCTTTTGCGAACGAGCCATCCGGGCGTGCCTAACGGGTCGATTTACAGAAGGCGAGGCAAAGCTGGGCGTTTGCACTGCGGCGCCGAATGCCTAGAGATGGCTTCCGGAAGAGGAGAAAGACGGCATGACCGAGGCGACGGATCGTTCGGAGTGGGTACGGCGCCCCTTGGCGGCGATCGAGGGCACCAATTGCACGCTCGAGGACTATCAGGCGCTCTACGCCCGCAGCATCGAGGACAGCGACGCCTTCTGGGCGGGACAGGCCGAGCGGCTCGACTGGTTCACCCCGCCGACCACCATCGCCGGCTGGTCCTTTGACCCGGTCTCGATCAAGTGGTTCGAGGACGGTGTCCTCAACATCTGCCACAACGCCGTCGACCGCCATGTCGCGGCCGGCCACGGCGAGCGCCTCGCACTGATCTTCGAGCCCGACGATCCGCAAGGCGAGGTCCGCCGGATCACCTATGCCGAGCTCCAGGCCGAAGTCGTCCGCATGGCCAACACGCTCAAGAAAATGGGCGTCGAGAAGGGCGACCGCGTCACCATCTACATGCCGATGGTCGCCGAAGGCGCCTTCGCCATGCTCGCCTGCGCGCGGATCGGCGCGGTGCATTCGGTCATTTTCGGTGGCTTCAGTCCCGAGGCGATCGCCGGTCGGGTGGAGGATTGCGCGAGCGACTGGATCGTCACCGCCGACGAGGGGCTGCGCGGCGGCAAGCGCATTCCGCTCAAGGCCAATGTCGATGCCGCGCTGAAGAAGGTCTCCGCCAGGGCCGTGCTCGTCCTGCGCCACACCGGCGGCGAAATTGCGATGACCGAAGGCCGCGATCACTGGTATCACGAGCTGTCCACCGACGTTTCCGACACCTGCCCCTGCGAACCGATGAACGCGGAAGACCCGCTGTTCATCCTCTACACCTCGGGATCGACCGGCAAGCCCAAGGGGGTGCTCCACACCACCGGCGGCTATGCGGTATGGACCGAGACCACCTTCCGCTACATCTTCGACTATCGCGAGGGCGAAGTCTTCTGGTGCACCGCCGATATCGGCTGGGTCACTGGGCACAGCTACATCGTCTACGGCCCGCTGCAGAACGGCGCCACCGCGCTGATGTTCGAAGGCGTGCCCAACTATCCCGACCACGACCGCTTCTGGGCGGTGTGCGAGAAGCATGGGGTCAACATCTTCTACACCGCCCCCACCGCGATCCGTGCGCTGATGCGCGAGGGCGACGGGCATGTCACCAAGCACGACCTCTCGAGCCTGCGCCTGCTCGGCAGCGTGGGCGAGCCGATCAATCCCGAGGCCTGGCGCTGGTATCACGAGACCGTCGGCAAGGGTAAGCTGCCGATCATCGATACATGGTGGCAGACCGAGACCGGCGGCTGCATGATCACCACCCTGCCTGGCGCACACGACATGAAGCCGGGTAGCGCGGGTCGGCCTTTCTTCGGCGTCTGCCCGCAGCTGGTCGACAACGAGGGCACGGTGCTCGACGGTGCGACCGAGGGCAATCTGTGCATCACCCGCAGCTGGCCCGGCCAGGCGCGTACCGTCTACGGCGACCACGAACGCTTCGTGCAGACCTATTTCAGTACCTACAAGGGCAAGTATTTCACGGGCGACGGCTGCCGCCGCGACGAGGACGGCTACTACTGGATCACCGGCCGGGTCGACGACGTGATCAACGTTTCGGGCCACCGCATGGGCACCGCCGAGGTCGAGAGCGCGCTGGTCCTCCACCCCAAGGTCAGCGAGGCGGCCGTCGTCGGCTTCCCGCACGACATCAAGGGCCAGGGCATCTACTGCTATGTCACGCTCAATGCCGGCGAAGAGGAGCACGAGGATCTCACCGACGAATTGCGCGCGCATGTGCGCAGCGAGATCGGCCCGATCGCGACCCCCGATCACCTGCATTTCACGCCTGCCCTGCCCAAGACCCGCAGCGGCAAGATCATGCGCCGTATCCTGCGCAAGATCGCCGAGAACGAGTTCGGCTCGCTCGGCGATACGTCGACGCTTGCCGATCCGGGTGTGGTGGATGCGCTGATCGAAGGGCGGCGCAACCGCTGAGCGGCCGCTCCCGGCTTTCCGCCCATGGCATTAGTACGACTTTAACCACGCGGCGCACAGTGCGGTGACATGCCCGGGATCTTCATCTGATGTGGCTCGCCAAACAGGTTGCGCGGCGCTCGCAGCGTTCGGACTGGCGGAGCTATTTTCTTATTGCCTGCGTCGCGCTGCTGGCGATCCTGCTCGCCGGCGCAAGCGTCAGTGCAACGCGCGCCGCGCGCGAGCGCGGGGTTGCCGAGCAATGGCAGATTCACACGCTCGAAGTCCTGATCGAATCCGATCGCCTGCGCACCGCCTCGCTCTCCAAGCTGCGCGGCGAAGGCGGTTACCTGCTGACCGACGACAGGCGTTTCCTCGAACCCTATTTCGAAGGGGTCGAGCAAGGTGAAACCAGCCTCGGCAGGCTGGTCGCGCTGACTGCCGACAATCCTGAGCAGCAGCTGCGTGTCGGCGCGCTCAAGCGCGAGCTCTCATCGTTCGACGCCACGCTGGAAGGGATCGTCGCGCTGCAAACCAGTGGGCGCAAGGCCGAGGCGATCGCTCGCGTCAGGCGAGGCGCAGGCAAGACGTCTCTCGACCGGATCCTTTCCACGCTCGACACGATCGAACACAACGAGCGCCGTTTGCTGGCGGAACGGACCTTGAGAGCACGGCAACTCGCAGTGGCGAACGAGCGCTACCAGTACGTACTTACCGCTATCGGTGTCCTGCTGCTGACCCTTACCGTGCTGGCCACGATCTATGTACGCCAGGCGCTGCATTCGGAAGCCTACGCCCGGCGCGAACTGCAGCGCAGCGCGTCCACGGATGCGCTGACCGGGCTGCCCAACCGGAGGAGTTTCATCGACGCACTCCAGCGCTCGCTCGAACGGGCAGCGACCGACCCTGCACGCCCCCTCAGCCTGGCCATCTTCGACATCGATCATTTCAAGCAGATCAACGATCGCTTCGGCCATCCGGCGGGCGATGGAGTGATCCGCGAGGTTGCCCGGCGCGCGGGCGAGAGCTTGCGCAAGCGAGATCTCGTCGGGCGGATCGGCGGGGAGGAATTCGCGATCATCTTCCCGCAGGCCGATCTGGATACGGCCGGCATGGTGTGCGAAAGGCTCCGGCACGGCATCGCCGACCGCCCGGTCGTCCACGGCGATGCCATCATCCCGTTCACTGCGAGCGTGGGCGTTGCGAACTTCAAGCCCGGCGACGACCTCGACCACCTGATGGCGCGCGCCGATGCGGCGCTCTACGAAGCCAAGATCGGCGGACGCAACCAGGTCCGCCGCGCCGCCTGAGGCTTGCGCTTCGCGCCGCAGGCGGACAAGGTCGACACCATGCCCACTCCACGTGTCCTGTTCGTCTGCCTCGGCAACATCTGCCGTTCCCCCCTTGCCGAAGCGGCGTTCCGCGATGCGGCGAATCGCGCCGGTATCGAGGTCGAGGTCGATAGCGCCGGAACGGCCGACTATCATGTCGGTGAAGCGCCCGATCCGCGCAGCATCGAAGAGGCGCAGAGCCACGGGATCGACATCTCGGGTTACCGGGGGCGGCACCTCACCGCGCGGGATTTCCACGAGTTCGACTTCATCTTCGGCATGGATCGCCAGAACATGGCCAATATTGCCCGGGTCGACCCGGGCGACGGGAAAGCGAAGACCGCGATGCTGCTGGATATCGTGCCGGGACAGCAGGGCCGGGAACTGTCCGATCCCTGGTATGGCGGCGAGGACAATTTCAAGGCGACCTGGCTCGACGTGAAGGCCGGGGCGGAGGCACTCGTCGCAATCCTGATCGATGCCGACGCTTGAGCAAGCCATAGCGGACATCTGCGGACAAACGGTCCGCGGCTCGGAAAGACTCGTCGGCGGCGACATCACGGGAGCCAGCCGGATAATCCTGTCCGACGGAAGCACACTGGTCGCAAAAGGCGGACCCCTGGTGGATCGCGAAGCCCGGATGCTCACGGCGATCGGGGCACTGGGCGCGCCTGTACCGGCAATCGTCGGCCAGAAGGACGACTGGCTGGTGCTCGAAGACCTCGGTCCATCGCGCCCTCTCGACGGCCCCGCCTGGGATTCGATCGCCGAGGCGCTCGACCCGCTCCGCGGCGCGCCCCCAAACGAGGATTTCGGCTGGCCGGATGACTACGGCTCCCATCGCGTGAGGGTATCGAACGCGCGCCAGTCGAGCTGGGTCGACTTCTGGCGGGAGAACCGGCTGCTGTGTCACCTCCCCGAACTCGCTCCCCAACTGGCGCGGCGGGTGGAGGCGTTGGCAGCCCGGCTCGGCGACCTCATTCCCGACCATCCGCCGGTCGCGCTCGTGCATGGCGACCTGTGGGGCGGCAATGTGGTTTGGAATGGCAGCAGGGCCTGCCTGATCGACCCCTGCGCCTATTACGGCGACCGCGAGGTCGATGCCGCGGCGATGACCGTTTTCGACCGCCCGCCGAAGGCCCTCTTCGATCGTCTCGACCTTGCTCCGGGGTGGCGCGAGCGGCTGCCGGTCTATCGCCTGTGGTTGTGGCTCATCCACATCCGCCTGTTCGGCGAGGGGTATCGCCCGGCGGCCGAAGGCGATCTGGACCGGCTCGGCTTCTAGCCGCCGCGCAATGTCTTCACGCCGAAATCGCGCTCGAACAAATACAGCAGGACTCGTGCCGCTTCGCCGCGCTTGCCCTCCAGCCCCCCGTCGCGCTCCATCAGCAGGCGGGCATCGTCATAAGCCTTGGGTAGCAGAGCGGTGATCTGTTCGAGGCTGGCGACGCTGAACGGCGTGTCGCCCGACTGCCGCGTGCCGAGCAGTTCGCCTCCGCCGCGCAGGCGCAGGTCTTCCTCCGCGAGAAAGAAGCCATCCTGCGATTCGCGCATCAGGGCGAGCCGTTTCTGCGCGGTTTCGGACAGCGCCTCGCCATGCAGGAGGACGCAGAAGCTCTTCTCGCTCCCGCGCCCCACGCGCCCGCGCAGCTGGTGCAATTGCGCGAGGCCGAAGCGTTCGGCCTGTTCGATCACCATCAGCGTCGCATTGGGCACGTCGACGCCGACCTCGATCACCGTGGTCGCGACCAGCAGCTTGGCGTCGCCGCGCGCGAAACGCTCCATCGCGGCGTCCTTCACTTCGGGCGCGAGCTGGCCGTGGACCATCACGACGTCGTCCCCGAACCGCTCCTTCAAGGCCGCGTAGCGCGCCTCGGCAGCGGCGATCTCCTCCGGGCCGTCCATCTCGCGGACCATCGGGCAGACCCAATAGGCCTGTCGCCCCTCGGCGATCTGTGCTGCCAGCCGCTCGACCAGCGCGCCGATCCTGGCCTGCCCCATCACCACGGTGTCGATCGCCTGCCGGCCGGGCGGGAGTTCGTCGAGCTTGCTGACGTCGAGCTCGCCATATTGCGCCAGGGTCAGCGTGCGCGGGATCGGCGTCGCGGTCATGGCGAGGACGTGCGGCGCACGCCGGCCCTTGCTCGCCAGCATCAGCCGCTGGCCGACGCCGAAGCGATGCTGCTCGTCGATCACCACCATGGCGAGATTGCGATAGGCGACCTTGTCCTGGAAGATCGCATGGGTGCCGACGACGATGTCGATACTGCCGTCGAGCAGGCCCATGAGAATGCTCTCGCGCGCCCTGCCCTTGTCGCGGCCTGTGAACAGCACGACCTCCGCCCCCGTGGGCGCGGCCATCCGGCGAAGCGTTTCGTAGTGCTGGCGGGCGAGCAATTCGGTGGGTGCGAGCAGCGCAGCCTGCGCCCCGGCCTCGACAGCGATCAGCATCGCTTCGAGCGCAACAACCGTCTTGCCCGCGCCGACATCGCCCTGAAGCAGCCGCAGCATCGGCGCTTCCTGCGCCATGTCGCCCTCGATCTCGGCGATCGAGCGCTGCTGCGCGCCGGTAAGCGGGAACGGCAGCGAAAGCCGGCCACGATAGCTGCCATCGCCGGCGAGCGGCTGGCCCTTGCGCTTGCGATTGTCGGCGCGGACCAGCATCAGGGCGAGGCTGTTGGCGAGCAGTTCGTCATAGGCCAACCGGTCGCGCGCGCCGGCGTTCTCGCCCTTGTGCGCCAGCACCAGCGCGTCGCGCCACACGGGCCAGCCTTCCTTGTCCAGTTGCGACGGCTCGATCCATTCGGGCAGCTCGTGCGTACGCGCCAGCGCCTGCTCGATCAGCCCCGCCACTCTCGGCTGGGTCAATCCTTCGGACAAGCGATAGACGGGCTCGCACAGGCGCTGAAGCGTCTCGCCGCCCTCCTCGACGACGTGGTCGGGGTGGACGATCTGGAGCATATCGCCGAAGCGTTCGAGGTTGCCCGCCACCCAGCGCACCTCGCCCACCGGCAACTGCTTCTTCGCCGTATAGGACGCGCGTCCGAAATATGTCAGCGCGATGATATTACCCACGCCATCCTGCGCCAGCACGCGATAGGGCGCGCGTGGAGAGCGGCCGCCGCGGTGTTCGGTGACCGTCAGCTTGACCACGATCTGCTCGCCCTCGCCCGCCTCGTCGACATTCTCCACCGCGCGGCGCGTCACGAAGCGTTCCGGCAGGTGGTAGACGAGATCGCGTACCCGCGTCAGCCCGAGCCGGTCGAGCGGCTTCCTGAGCTTGGGCCCGACGCCGTCGAGCGTCTCGGTCTCGGCGAACAGCGGGTTGAGGATCTCGGGGCGCATGGCGTGCGCTATGCCCAATCTCAAAAGTCATTGCGAGCGCAGCGAAGCAATCCACATTGTCGAGCTGTGGATTGCCGCGGAGCCTGCGGCTCCTCGCGATGACGGTTGAAAGGCGCGCGTGCCTGCACTACCCGCGCCGCATGCCCGATCTGCTCACCATCGAAGGCCGCAAGCAGCGTGCCAAGTACCGCGCCTGGCACCGCGGCACGCGCGAGGCCGATTACATGATCGGCGGCTTCTTCGACCGCTATCACGCCGAGTGGGGCGAGGAAGAACTCGCCTGGTTCGAAGCGGTGCTCGAGGAAGACGATGTCGACGTCATGGCCTGGGCGCTGAAGACCCAGCCGACCCCGCCGCGCTTCAGGGGCCGGCTCATCGAGGCGATGCAGCAGCTCGACTACGTCGACATTCCGCGTTGACGCACCGGCGCTAGCGCCTATTTCGCGTTCCATATCGCCCGCACCCCCTTCCCCTTCGGGCAGGGGGCAATGCCGTGTGTGCGGAACGCCGCGCACGCTCGAACGCTAGGAACACCATGCCAGACCTCTCCCGTATCCTGAAAGCCAAGCATCCGCTCACGCTGGCGCAGGTCGCGCGGGGTGCGCAGCCGCTGGTGATGGCCGACCTCGCGCGGGCCAGCAGCGGGCGTGCGGTGTTCATCGCACCCGACGATGCGGCGATGCGCGGAGTGGTCGACGCCGCCGCCTTCTTCGCTCCCGAGCTCGAAGTGATCGAATTCCCGGCCTGGGATTCGCTGCCCTACGACCGGGCCAGCCCGGCGCTGTCGATCAGCGCACGGCGGCTTGCGGCGCTGCATCGCCTGCAGGCAGGCAAGGCCAGGGCGCAGTTGGTCGTCACCACCGCCAATGCCGTGATTCAGCGCGTGCTGACGCCCTTCCGTATCCGCGAGAGTGTGCGCGAGTTCGGGCCGGGCACCGAAATCGGACGCGAAAGCCTTTCGCTCCTGCTGCAGAAGCAGGGCTACAGTCGCACCGACACGGTGATCGACAAGGGCGAATATGCGGTGCGCGGATCGATCGTCGACATCTTCCCCAGCGGGATGGAGGAAGCGCTGCGGCTCGACTTCTTCGGCGACGAGCTGGAAAGCCTGCGCAGCTTCGATCCGACCACCCAGATGAGCACCGGGCGGCTTGACTCGCACCTGCTGCTGCCCGCGAGCGAAGCGCTGCTCGACGAAGGCAGCATCAAGCTCTTCCGCAGCCGGTATCGCGAAATGTTCGGTGCGCACGCCACGCAGGACCCGCTTTACGAGGCGGTGAGCGAGGGACGTCGCCTCGCCGGCATGGAGCACTGGCTGCCGCTGTTCGAGGAGAAGCTGGCTACCCTGTTCGACCATCTCGGCAAGGACGACCTGGTGGTGGTCGACCAGGCCGCGCTCGCCGCCGCGGACGAGCGGGTGAAGGACGTCACCGACTATTACGAGCAGCGCAAGGCGATCACCGGGCAGGCGAAGGGCAATTACCGCCCCCTGAAACCCGACGCGCTCTATCTGTCGCCCGACGAATTCAAGTCCGCACTCGCCGCCCTCCCCGCGCATCGCGCCACGCCCTTCGACGAGCCCGAAAGCGATAGTGTCGTCGGTTTCGGCTTCCGCTCGGGCCGCGATTTCGCCCCCGAGCGCGCGCGCGGCGACAATGTCTATCCGGTTCTCGCCGCACACCTCAATGCGCTCGCCAAGGCAGGCAAGCGGCCGCTGCTCGCGGCCTACTCGACGGGCAGCCGCTCGCGCATCGCCTCGATCCTCGAGGAATCCGGCACGCCCGTGCAGCTGGCCGATACCTGGCAGGAAGCGCTGGGCCTCTCGGCCAAGGGCAAGCCGACAGCGATGGTGCTGCCGATCGAGGCGAGCTTCGCCAATGACGAGATGGAGCTGCTGACCGAGCAGGACGTGCTCGGTGACCGTCTCGTCCGCCGGAAGAAGAAGCGCCGCGACGCCGACGCCTTCCTCGCCGAACTCCAGGCACTTTCGGTCGGCGACCTCATTGTCCACACCGAGCACGGTATCGGCAAATATCTCGGCCTCGAAGCGATCCCGGTCGGCAAGTCGAAACACGACTGCGTCCAGCTCGAATATCGCGGCGGCGACAAGCTGTTTATCCCGGTGGAGAACATCGACGTCCTCAGCCGCTACGGCAGTAGCGAGGAAGCCGTCCAGCTCGACAAGCTCGGCGGCGAAGCCTGGCAGAAGCGCCGCGCGCGACTCAAGGAGCGCATCCGCGAGATCGCCGGCGAACTGCTCAAGGTTGCGGCAGAGCGCGCTCTCCGCAAGGCGCCGGTGCTCGAGGTCGAAGACGGCGCCTACAACCAGTTCCTCGACCGTTTCCAATATGAAGAGACCGACGATCAGGAACGCGCGATCGAGGACGTGCTGCGCGATCTCGAAAGCGGCAAACCGATGGACCGGCTGGTCTGCGGCGATGTCGGCTTCGGCAAAACCGAGGTTGCCCTGCGCGCCGCCTTCGTCGCGGCGATGAACGGCCAGCAGGTCGCTGTGGTCGCCCCCACCACTCTGCTTGCCCGCCAGCACTTCGAAAACTTCGCCAATCGTTTCAAGGGCTTTCCGCTCAAAATTGGCAGGCTTTCTCGACTTGTCCCGGCGCGCGAGATCAAGGAAACGCGCGAGGGGCTGGAAAGCGGTCAGGTCGACATCGTCGTCGGCACTCACGCGATCCTGTCGAAGCAGACCAAGTTCAAGAACCTGGGGCTCGTCATCGTCGACGAGGAACAGCGCTTCGGCGTCACGCACAAGGAAAAGCTCAAGCAGCTGCGCGCCGACGTGCACATGCTCACGCTCACCGCCACGCCGATCCCGCGGACGCTGCAGATGGCAATGACCGGCCTGCGCGAGCTCTCGACGATCCAGACTCCGCCGGTCGACCGCCTCGCGGTGCGCACCTACGTCATGGAATGGGACGACATGGTGATGCGCGAGGCACTGCTGCGCGAGCACCATCGCGGTGGGCAGAGCTTCATCGTCGTTCCGCGCATTTCCGACATGGAACAGATCTCCGACTGGCTGCACGAGAACGTGCCCGAGGTGAAATTCGTCGCCGCGCACGGGCAGATGTCGGCCGGCGAGATCGAGGAGCGGATGAGCGCCTTCTACGAGGGCAAGTACGAGGTGCTGCTCGCCACCACCATCGTCGAAAGCGGGCTCGACCTGCCGAGCGCGAACACAATCGTCATCCACCGCGCCGACATCTTCGGCCTCGCCCAGCTCTACCAGCTGCGCGGCCGCGTGGGCCGATCGAAGCTGCGCGCCTATGCCTATCTCACCTATGCTCCCGACACGCAGCTGTCAGAGGTGGCGGAAAAGCGGCTCAAGGTGCTCGGCGATCTCGACAGCCTCGGCGCGGGCTTCCAGCTCGCCAGCCACGATCTCGACATCCGCGGCGCGGGCAACCTCCTGGGCGACGAGCAATCGGGCCATATCCGCGAGGTCGGCTTCGAACTCTACCAGTCGATGCTGGAGGATGCGATCCTCGCCGCCAAGGCGGGTGAGCTGGGCCTCGAGCCCAAGCGCGAGACCGTCAGCCCGCAGATCACCGTCGATGCGCCGATCATGATCCCCGAGGATTACGTCCCCGACCTCGCGGTGCGCATGGCGCTCTATCGCCGCCTCAACGATGCCGCCGACAAGGCCGAGATCGAGGCGCTTGCGGCCGAGATGATCGACCGCTTCGGCGAGCTGCCGCCCGCCACCGCCAACCTCGTCCGCCTGATCGAGATCAAACACCAGGCGATCGAGGCCAACATCGCCAAGATCGACGTCGGTGCGCAGGGCACGCTGGTGACCTTCCACCAGGACGATTTCCCCGATCCGGCCGGCCTGCTCGGCTATGTCGACCGGCTGCAGGGCACCGCCAAGCTGCGCCCGGACATGAAACTGGTGATTTCGCGCGCGTGGAATTCGCCCGAGAGCCGCCTCAACGGGCTCTTCCAGCTGACCAAGGGGCTGTCGGGGATCGTCCGCAAGGCGAGCAAGGGCGCGAAGGCGGCGGCCTAACCCTGGGCGAGCGCGAGGAAGTCATCCGCGGCCATCGGCTGCGCGCGCAGGAAGCCCTGATAGTATTCGCAGCCTTCGCTACGCAGCAGGTCGCGCTGCGCCTCGGTTTCGACTCCCTCGGCCAGCACCTTGAGGCCGAGAGCCTCGGCCATCGCGACGATCGCGCGTATCACCGCGAGGTCGCGCTCGTCCTCGAGGACGCCGTCCAGCATTGAGCGGTCGAGCTTGATGCAGTCGATCGGCAGGACCTTGAGGTAGCGGAAGTTGCAGAAGCCGGCGCCGAAGTCGTCGAGCGCGATGCGGATGCCGAACAGTTTGAGCTGGTCGAGCACCCGGCTCACCCGGTCGAGATCGGCAAGCAGCACCTGCTCGATGATTTCGAGCGTGATGCGGTCGAGCGGAAAGCCGGTCATTTCCGCCAGATGCGCAAATTCGATCGCGAAATTCTCCGCCGCGAGATCGGCCGGAGTGATATTGACCGACAGCCGCAGATCGCCCGGCCACTGGACCGCCTGAATGAGCGCGCGCGTGGCGATGTGCCGCGACATATGCGCGACTTGGTCGGCGCGTTCGGCGATCTGGAACAGCGTGCCCCCGCCGATCCGGCCGATCACGGGATGGTCCCACCGCGCCAGCGCTTCCGCCCCGATCAGACGGTCGCCATCGAGCGCATATTGCGGCTGGAACAGGATCTCGATCTCGTTGCGGTCGATCGCTTCGAGCAGGTCCGCCTCGAGCTGCTGGTTGGAGCGGCCCGAGCGCGCCTGTTCACCCGTCGACCAGTCGATCCTCCGGCGGTTGCTCTCGCGCATTCTGGTAGCGAGTTCGGATAGCCGGTCGAGCACGCTGTCGGGATCGTCGGCGGGCGTCATCCGCATCAGCGCGATGCGCGGCCAAAGCCGCAGGCTTGCGCCGCCTTCGGGATTGGGAATGGGAACGGCAATGGCATCGGCCAGCGCCTCTGCGAGCCACTGCCAGCGCTCGCGGCTGCATTGCTGCCGCGCGACAAGAAGGAAATTGCCGCCGTTCAGGCGTGCCGCCAGCCAGGCGTTGCTGCTTTCCAGCTCGTCGGCGGCGAAATGCTTGATCCGCTGCGCGACCTCGACCAGCGCGCCGTCGCCGGCCGATTCCCCGAAGGCGACATTGACGGTATCGATCCGTCCGAGGGTGATCAGCATCGCCTGGATCGGGCAGGCAATCGTATCGCGCGGCCAGTCGCGCTGCCATCGTGCGATCGTCTCGCGCGCCAGCGCCTGGTTGCCCAGGCCGGTCAGCGCGTCGCGCATATCGTCGAAAGTATCGTCGGGCATGCTCGCCATGAGACGGTCCTTATCGCGCTGGCTGCAAAGAGTTACCAGTTTTTCCGTGCTGTTGCCAAATGAGACGTGCGATCATAGGTAGCGCCTTGCCCGGCGCCTCGGCCGGGGCGGAGCGATGCAAGGGGACCATGTCCGAATTCAGCCGCCTGGCCCTGCTTGCCTCCGATTCCCCGCGTGCGCAGGAAGTCGCGGAGCGCGATTTCGCCAATATCGCCGACTGGGTTCCGCTCGACCAGGCCGAGGCCGTCGTGGTCCTCGGCGGGGATGGCTTCATGCTGCAGACGCTGCATGCCATGCTCGACAGCGGCCGGATCATTCCCGCTTACGGGCTCAACCTCGGGACTGTCGGTTTCCTGATGAACCGCAACCGCAATCCCGAAACGCTCGTCAAGCGGATCGGCAAGGCCAAGCCGCATCACATCGCCCCGCTGCGGATGCGCGCGGTGACGCAGGACGGCGAGGAACACACCTTCTGCGCGATCAACGAGGTCAGCCTGCTGCGCGAAACGCGCCAGACGGCAAAGCTCGAGGTCATGGTCGACGCCAAGGTGCGAATTCCCGAGCTAGTCTGCGACGGCGTGCTGCTGGCGACCCCCGCGGGTTCGACCGCATACAACCTCTCCGCCGACGGGCCGATCCTGCCGCTCGATTCGAACCTCCTCGCGCTCACCCCGATCAGTCCCTTCCGCCCGCGTCGCTGGCACGGCGCGATCCTGCCCGATCGCAGCCGCGTCTCGCTGCGCGTGCTCGAGGAAGACAAGCGGCCGGTGTCGGTCGTGGCGGACCAGCGCGAGCTGCGCGACGTCGCGCAGGTCGACCTCGAAATCGCCCGCGACAGCGAACTGACGCTGTTGTTCGACCCCGGCCACGCGCTCGACGAACGCATCGTCGCCGAGCAATTCGTGGTCTGATCGGCCGCTCCGCGCGGCGCCGCACAATTTTTGCCAATTGCCCGCTTGCCAAACCGGAATCGCGCCCATATAGGCGCACCCCTGCCCAGCGGGCTGCTCCCCGATAGCTCAGCGGTAGAGTAGGTGACTGTTAATCACTTGGTCGTTGGTTCGAATCCA
>NZ_JBLYYF010000040.1:0-93335 GCF_048550555.1 Qipengyuania sp.
CCAGGGCCAGATCGGCTATCACGATTTCGAAGGCGTAACCGTGCGTCCGGAAGAGGGCGAGCGGCTGGTCGAGAATCTCGGCGATCATTCGATCCTGATGCTGCGCAACCATGGCCCGGTGGTTATGGACAAGACCATCCCCGGCATGTTCGTGAAGATGTGGGCGCTCCAGCGCGCCTGCGAGATTCAGGTCGCGACGCTCAGCCAGGGCGAGGCGAACGTGATTTCGCAGGATGTCGTCGACGTCCACCAGCGCGATTTGTCGGTCATGGCTTCGCAGGGCGGCGCGGGTGTGTTCGACTTCGAGGCCTGGAAGCGCCGCGTGTCGAAGCTGGACGACAGCTGGAAATACTGACCGCTCGCGCTAGAAGCGCCCCATGACCAGCATGACCGTCAACGGGAAGCCCGTTCGCTTCCTGATGGACCCCGACACGCCGCTGCTGTGGGCGCTGCGCGACGCGGCCAATCTCACCGGGACCAAATACGGTTGCGGGGTCGGCGATTGCGGCGCCTGCATGGTCCATGTCGACGGCGAGGCGCTGCGCAGCTGCCTGATCACCATTGCCGAAGCCGAAGGTCGCTTCATTACCACGATCGAAGGGCTGAGCCGCGACCGCTCGCACCCGGTGCAGCAGGCAATGGTCGCCGAACAGGCGATCCAGTGCGGCTTTTGCACGCCGGGCATGGTCATGGCGGCGAGCGCGCTGCTGGCCAAGACCGCGACCCCGAGCGAGGCGGAGATCAAGGCGGCGATTCCCAATCTCTGCCGCTGCGGCGTCTATCCGCGGCTGGTCCGGGCGATAGAGCGGGCGGGGCGGGTGGCGCGGCGTGCGGAGACCATCAGCGCCGCGCCCGCTCCGGGTGTCAGCACCGCGGATGCCGCGCGCGAAGTCCCTGCGATAGGCGCCCCGCAGGCCGACGAGTAGCCACGGTGCCGTTGGAGCGGAGCTTGTCGCAGGAAAAAGCGCGAAGGCCGCTTTCGTCCGGCCGCTCTCTCGCCTAGGCCTCCCCACCTCAGGAGGAGATTCGACCGATGAAGGCGACCATCTGGCACAATCCGAAATGCGGCACGTCGCGCAAGACGCTCGCGATCCTCGAGAACCTGTCGAAGGTCGAGGTCGAAGTGATCGAATATCTCAAGGATCCGCCGAGCGCGGAGAAGCTGGCGCAGCTCTATCGCGACGCGGGGCTCACTCCCAACCAGGGCCTCCGCCTGCGCGGCACCGACGCCGAAGAGCGCGGCCTCCCCGATGCGTCGGCCGACGCCGTGCTGGCGGCGATGGCGGCCGATCCGATCCTGATCGAGCGGCCGCTGGTTGAGACCGACAAGGGCGTGCGCCTGTGCCGCCCGCAGGATACGGTGCTCGAAATTCTTTAGCTTGTCGCGTGCGGACCGGACCTCTGTCCGGCCCTTGCGGTCCCATCCCACACCCCCTCTCGGCCACCCACGGCACGGTATCTGATGGGTGGCCGGGAGGGGGCGTGGGGCGGAACAGCCGAGCCGTCAGGCGAGCAGACTAGCGCCGTTCGCGCGTAAGCTCGCTGTCGGGCTGCAGCGCGACCAAGCCATAGGCGAAGACGGCGAGGCACAGGCCGACGATGAGGCCGAATCCGACCCATTCGGAGTGATTGTAGGACCACACGCCGAGCGCGGGGGCGTAGATGTAGCTCGCCCCTGCGACCGAGGCGGTGATGCCCGAGGCCTGCCCCTGCTCCTCGCGTGTGACCGCGAGCGAGGTACCCGCCGTCGATCCCGGGCGGAAGAGCCCGAAGCCGAGCGAGGCGAGCGCGAAGGACAGCGCGATCAGGTGGAGATCCTGCGCCACCCCGAGCAGCACGGTGCCCGCTGCCGCGGTGGCGATACCGACCAGCGTGGCGGCGCGCGGGCCGAGATCGAAGCGCGGGATGATCCCCCACTGGGCGAGCAGGGTGGCCAGCGCGCCCGCCATCAGCACCAGCCCGATCGGGCCGGTCCCTTCCGCTGGGGTCGCTCGCAGGCCGAGCCGGTCGAGGACGAGGAACCCCGCTATGCCGAGTACCATGGCCTGGGCGTGCCCGCCCAGCAGGCCGCAGACGATCCACGGCCTCAGCCGCGGCTCGAACCAGCGCAGTTTGCGTGCGGAGGCCTGCGGCTCGACCTCCTGCGCCTCGCCGTCGCGGTCGGGATCGGGGTCGGCATTGGTGGCATTGGCGCCGCCGGCATAGGCCGCGGTGGTTCCGCGCGCCGGGAACTGCGGTTCGTCGTCGGGCAGCCGCAGCCGCAACAGCACCAGCGCGATCACGCCGATGGCCGAGAAGATCAGGAAGGGACCGGTCAGGCCGATCACCGGCAGCACCATCAGCGGGGCGAGGGCAGGGCCGATGACGGTTCCCAGGCCGAAGCTGGAGGCGATCAGCGAGAGCGCCTGTGTGCGCTGCGCGCGCGGCGTGCGGCTGGCGACATAGGCCTGCACCGCCGGCGGGGCCGCGCTGCCGAAGCCGCCATAGAGGCTGCGCGCGGCGGCGAAGGCGAGCAGGGCGGCGGTCGCGCCCAGAATGCCGTTGAGGCCCAGCCACAGCATCGCGCCGCACAAGGTGAAACTGACGATGAAGCCGACCAGGCCCAGCGCCATCATCGCCTTGCGGCCGCGCCGGTCGGAACGGTCGGCCCACAGCGGCGCGCAGATCACCCACAGCAGCGCCGACCAGCTGTAGGCCAGGCTGATCCACACATCGGCCACACCCAGTTCGGTGCCGATCGAGGGCATCACCGATTGCATGGCGGTGTTTCCCGCCGCCGTGGTCAGCATCACCGTGAAAAGCAACGCCATGCGCCCGCGCGGGATGGCGGAGGAGGCCGCCGGCGCGGGCCGGGCGAGCGTCGAGGCGGGATCGGTTTCGGCCATAGCTCGTCGGGTAAGCCGAGGTCGGGCCGCTTGCAATGGCGAAGACAGGCTGCCAGACCGCAGGTTTGTTGCCTGAGGTCGCAAGGAAGTCTCACTTGAATTCGGATCAAAGCGTTGGCGTAATCGAACGACCCGGCATGCGGCAGAAGGCCGCGCGCTTCTTCGGTCAGTGGGGCGTGTTCTTCCGCGGCTTTCTCGAACATCCGCGAATGGTCGGATCGATCATCCCCTCATCGCGCTTCACCATCGAGAAGATGCTGGCCCCGGTCGACTGGGGGCGGTGCGAGGTCTTCGTCGAATACGGCCCAGGCGTCGGCACCTTCTGCCAGCCGGTGCTCGACCGGTTGCGCCGCGACGGCACGCTGATCGTGATCGACACCAATCCGCTGTATATCGACTATCTCCGCAAGCACTTCCGTGACAGCCGCTTCCATGCAGTGCACGGGTCGGCGGCCGATGTGGTCGAAATCGTCAAGGCCCATGGCCACGATGGGGCGGACTACGTCCTCTCGGGCCTGCCCTTCTCGACGCTTCCCGACGGGGTCGGCCCGGCGATTGCCAAGGCAACCCACGATGTGATCCGTCCCGGTGGCGCCTTCCTCGTCTACCAGTTCTCGGCCAAGGCGCGCGACTTCATGGCCAAGCACTTCCGCCGCATCGACCGCGGTTTCGAATTGTGGAACGTGCTTCCCTGCCAGCTCTTCTGGGGCTGGAAGGACAGCGAGGCCTAGGCCTCGACCGCGCCGTCCGGCCCACGCGCCAGGCGGTTGAGCTGCGTGTGCACCGCCGCGAGTACGCAGACCACGATCACGATCATCGTCGCATTGACGAAGCCCGACATGACGGCTTCGCCGAGCAGCGCCGCCTGTTCGCCGAACAGCGCGAAGCCGAGGCCGAAGACCAGCGAGAGAACCGCCGACAGCACGATGAAGGCGATCAGCAACAGCAGGTAGAAGGCGAACAGCCGCACGCTGTTGCCGCGCGTCAGCGACCACGAGCGCCGGAGCGCCCTGATCGGGTTGAGTTCACCCTCGATCGCGATCACCGGTGCGGCGAGCGAGAGCTTGGTGACGATGTAGCAGATGACGACGAACGCGATCACCCCGCCGAGCGCCGCGAGCAGCTGCAGGCCGGTGACCGCGCCGAGCCCCACCAGCAGCATCGCCACGATCGCGATCAGCGCCGATTGCATCAATTGTGCGGCGATATAGCTAGGCACCGACCGCGCGCCGGTGGCCAGCGCCTCGCCCACGGTGGGATTGGCGCGCCGCCGGACCAGCGCCAGCATGGCCAGCAGGCCGGCGCCCTGGACCAAGGCGAGGATCAGGAACACCCACCAGTATCCCACGTAGAGTTCGGTCACCGCGGCCATCATGGTGTCGGGATTGCCGGTCGCTTGCGCCTTCTGCAGATCGGCCACTTCAGGCAGGGCGAGCGTGATCCCGGCATAGGGCAGGAAGAAGAACACGCCGGCGATTACTGCCAGCAGTCCGAAATTGCGCGACAGCAATCCGGTGGCGTCCTTCCACGCGGTGTCGAGATCGAATTTCATGCGGGGCTCTCTCCTTTGCCCCTTGATAAGCGCTTCGCCAGTCGCCACGCAATCGCGCATGTCCATGCCTTCACCCGAAACCATCGAATGGCGCACGGAGCCGGGGCAGATCGGCTATCGCGACGCGCTGGAAGCCATGACCGAGCGCAACCGTGCGATCGCCGAGGGGCAGGCAGCGGAAATGGTCTGGCTGCTCGAGCACCCACCGGTCTATACCGCCGGGACCAGCGCCGACGGGGCCGAGCTGCTCGACCCGCGCTTCGAGGTGGTCGAGGCGGGGCGCGGCGGGCGCTATACTTATCACGGGCCCGGCCAGCGGGTCGGCTACGTCATGCTCGATCTCAAGCAACGCGGCCGCGACGTGCGCTGCTTCGTCCACTCGGTCGAGGGCTGGGTCATCGCCACGCTGGCGGACATCGGGGTCGAAAGCTGGCGCAGCGAAGGGCGCATCGGCATCTGGACGCGCGATATCGATGGCCGTGAGGCCAAGATCGGCGCAATCGGCGTGCGCGTGCGGCGTTGGGTGACGATGCACGGCTTCTCGGTCAATCTGGCTCCCGATCTGTCGCATTTCACCGGTATAGTTCCCTGCGGGATCGAGGAATTCGGCGTCACCAGCCTCCAGCGGCTCGGAATCGACCTTGCGCCCGCGGCCTTCGATGAGGCATTGCGGGCGCGCTTCGGCGATTTCCTCGAAGCGCTCGAAGGAAAGGCCTGCGCGCTGCCATGACGTTTCGAACAGCTGCCTTGTTGGTCGCAGGCACGGCGCTGCTGTGGGCCTGCGGCGACGATACGCCCGCCGAAGAAACGCCGGCCGAGGCCGGGCGCAATGCCCAGGGCGAGGTGCTGGGGGGCACGATCAGCGACGACATGCTCCCGCTCGACCGACTGCGTTCGCAGGCGCCTTCCCTCCGCGAAGAGCCCGCGTCGCAATCTGGCACCCCGGCTGCGAGCGAGGCGGAGGCTGACAGCGCGGAAAGCGATGGCGAGGCCGCACCGGCGGAGGCGGCGGAGCCCGTCGCAGAGGCTCCCGCGGAGGATTAGTCCTCGCCGAGCAGGCGCTTGGCACGCAGCAGTTCGGTCGGGCCGACCCGGCGATCGCCTACCGTCACCATGCTTGCGCCCGGATTGGTGGCGAATGCCGAGACGACCTTCATGGCTTCGCTCGTCTCGCTTTCGATCGGAGCGAAGGCGGCGTTGATGCCCGCTACCTGCGAAGGGTGGATCGCGAACATGCCGGTGAAGCCGTCGGCCCTGGCTGTTTCGGCGATCCGTAATCCCGCGTCCTCGTCGCGGATTTCCCGAAACGGATATTCGATCGCCCCGAGCCCGCGGGCATGCGCGATGAGCAACAGCTGTCCGCGTACCTGAGCGAGCGGGTCGCTCCAGCGCCCCCCGGGGCCGCGCAGCCGGCGGGCGCCGATGGCATGGGCCAGCGCGACGGCATCCCACGTCAGCGCGCTGACTCGGGGGTGCAATTCGTCGACGAGGCGCCCCAGCGCCAAGGCGCAGGCCGGGGTCGAACCGAGCTGCGGGACGATGCGCGTGACATTGGCGGCGAGGCCCGCCCGATCCTCGATCTCGTAAAGGACCGAGGCCAGTTGGCGAATGTCCTCGGCCCCGCGGCAGTGCGACAGCACGATGCCATGCGGTGAGCCGTTCATCGCGGCTTCGAGGTCGTCGCGCCAATGCGGCGTATCGAGACCGGGGATCCGCGCCCAGCGTTCGAACCTGCGTTGCGCGAGCACCTGTTCGCGATGCGCGCGCAACCAGTCGGTCGCATCGGTCCTCGCGGTGGCCTGCCGGGCAGGCTGCAAGGGTCGGGAGAGATCGATGACGACGGCCTCGGCACCTGCCCCGGCCGCCGCATCGAGCGCCTTTCCATTATCCGCCGGGATCAGGATCCACGAGCGCACACTTGCCTCCAGTTTCTCGCCGCACGGCGAATCACCCGGCGGCAGTTTGCTTGACCTCGGTTACCATCGGGTAATCGATGTAACCCTCCGGTCCCGATCCATACCAACTATGCGGAACATTGACATTAGGGGCGATTGCCAAGCCCAGGCGGAAACGTGCGGGCAGGTCGGGATTGGAAATGAAATCGCGGCCCCAGCTGATCGCATCGGCCCGGCCAGCGTCGATATCCGCCACCGCGCCCTCGGGCGTATAGTCGCTGTTGAGCACAAGGGCGCCCGAATAGAGCTGGCGAATGAGCGGGCTCTGCTTGGGGACTTCGGTCGAGCCGAAAGTGCCGTCGGGGCCCGGCTCGCGCAGTTCGAGGAAGGCAAGGCCGAGGTCCTCGACGACGCGGGCGGCGGCGCCGAAGATCGCGGCCGGGTCGCTGTCGTCGCAGCCCTGCGTCTCGCCATTGGGGGAGAGGCGTACGCCGACGCGATCCGCGCCCCAGACGTCGATCAGGGCGGTCAGGACCTCGCGCAGGAAGCGCGTGCGGTTTTCGGGGTCACCGCCATATTCGTCGGTGCGCAGATTGGTGCTGTCGCGCAGAAACTGGTCGACCAGATAACCATTCGCGCCGTGCAGCTGGACCCCGTCGAAGCCGGCCTTCTTCGCGTTTTCGGCGGCGTGGCGGTAGTCCTCGACGATGCGCTTGATATCCTCGGTGGTCGCCTCGCGCGCCCGTTCGTAGTCCTTGCGGCCCTCGAACGTGTGCGCGTGGCCCGGGGCGGTCGTCGCGCTCGCCGAGACCGGCGGATTGCCGTCGAGGAACAGCGGATGGACGAGGCGGCCCATGTGCCACAGCTGGAGGACGATGAGGCCGCCTTCCTCGTGCACGGCGTCGGTCACCAGCTTCCAGCCTGCGACCTGCTCCTCGCTCCAGATGCCGGGTGCGGCAGGCCAGCCGAGGCCTTCGACGCTGATCCCGGTCGCTTCCGAGATGATCAGGCCGGCGCTCGCGCGCTGGCGGTAATAGGTTGCCATCATTTCGTTCGGGACCGAACCCGGCTGGGTCGAGCGACCGCGCGTGAGCGGGGCCATGAAGATGCGGTTCTTGGCCTCGAGGGCCCCCATTGTCAGCGGCTGGAACAGGCTATCGTGCATGCGGGACAAATCCTTTTTGCTGGCGCGACTTGGCCATTGAGCTAGGGGCGGGTCATGGACCGCGCAACCGCCACGCCGGACAAGAATGGCTTTCAGGTCGACGCGTGGCACTTTGCCGCGCTGATCGCCGGCAATGTCGCGCTTGCGCTGGGGCCATGGCTCGTGCGCCTTGCCGATACCGGCCCCGTCTCGGCTGCGTTCTGGCGATTGCTCCTGCCGTTGCCGCTGCTCGCACTGCTGGCATGGCGGGGACGATCGCCTGGTCCGCTCGACCGCAAGCTCGCGCTGCTGTGCATGCTCGCCGGTGCCTTTTTCGCCTTCGATCTGGCCAGCTGGCACATCGGTATCGAGCGTACTCGCCTCGCCAATGCCACACTGTTCGGCAATGCCGGCAGCGTGATCCTGATGGTCTGGGGGCTGATCGCAGCCCGCCGGGCACCGCTGGGTGCGGAAGCGGCCGGAGTGGCCGCTGCGCTTGCAGGTGCGGCCATCCTCCTGGGGCGCAGTCTGGAGATTTCGACCACGAGCTTCGTCGGCGACCTGTTCTGCCTGGCGGCGGGGATATTCTACGCCTTCTACCTGCTGCCGGCGCAGCGTGCGCGGGCGGTGCTGGGGCCATGGGCGGTGCTGATGCTGGTCAGCATAGCTGCCACGCCGCTGCTGTTCGGCATGGCGCTCGCGGCGGGCGAGCCGGTGTGGCCGGGTGCCGCCGGCTGGACGCCGGTGCTCGTCCTCGCGCTCAGCAGCCAGATCGTCGGGCAGGGCCTGCTGGTCTATTCGCTGCGGCACTTCCCGCCGCTGATCATCGGCATGGCGCTGCTTACTCAGCCTGCCATCGCGGCGCTGGTCGGCTGGCTCGTCTTTGGCGAGTTGCTCATGCCGCTCGACATCCTCGGAATGATGCTCGTCGGTACGGCGCTGGTCCTGGCGCGCGTTTCGGGCAAGGTCGGCCGGGTTCGCTGACGCGCTACCAGAAGGTCCGGTTGAACTCGGTCAGGTGGGCCTCGAAGCGCTCTAAATCGGGACCGACCAGAGTGAGGCGCGCTTGCTCGGCGAGCTTTTCGGCCTGCTCCTTGAGCAGCGCCTGCCGCTTCTCGTGACGTATCGGCATCGCCGCATTGGCCAGCGTATCGAGCATCACCTCCGATGCGATAGGCGAGGCGGCGACCGCGCTGCGCATGGCGCCGAAACCCCGGCTGACATAATGGTCGAAATCGTCGGGTAAGGGAATGACGGGGCAATCCTCCCCATCCTGCCCGCAAATCTCCTTGCGCAGATCGCGCCGTCCGATCTCGGCCGTCGCCGCGCCGAGCCAGTGGAGCGCGTTGATCGCGGTGAAGGGATCGTTGATTCCGGGGGACAGGGCGCGCAGGCCGATCTCCACCAGTTCGTCGATCAGGAACTGGGGATCCTGTTCGGGGGTGCGCGTCGAGCCAAGCGTGAAGCAGTCGCGTACGCGGTTCTCGATGTCCTCCGGGCTGGATCCCGCGACATCGATGAAGGGCATGTCGCGATGGACGAAGTCGCCTGTGCGCACGCGGAGCGAGAAAGTGCAGCCGCACTTGCGCGCGATCCGGGCGAGGTCGTCGAAATCGATCAGCTGCACATAGCCCGTATCCCATGCGGTGAGCGGCTTGCCCCCTTGGGATGGCAGCGCGTCGCGGAACTCGTCCTCGACCGGATAGGTCTCGCAGATCGCGTCGAGCAGGCGTTCGCCGATATCCTTGAGCACCTTGTTGATGCGGATGGACGAGGGGATGTGGTTGAGGAAAAAGACCAGCACCGCCACGCAGAGCCCCATCAGCGCATAGGCGACGAGCAGCGAGAGTTGCGGTGTGAAGCCAGGGAGCGCCGTGGCCGCCGCATCTGCCGCCGCTGCGGGGGTCTCGTCCTCGGCACGGACCGCGCGCAGCACGATCAGCGCATAGACGAAGCTGCCGATGAAGGTCGCCAGGCTCAGCTGGTTGCCGCGGTCCTCCATGAAATTGGTCAGCAGGCGCGGGCCGTAATTGCCGCTGGCATAGGCGACCGCGGCGATCGTGATCGAGAACACGGTCGAGGCGACCCCGATCATGCTGCCCGCCATGACGGTGAGCATGTTCGCCGCCCCCTGCGGGCGCGCGGGGACGATCCAGTCGACCTCGTTGAGGAACTCGGCAAATCCGGCGCGGTCGATCCAGACCATGACGAAGGCCAGGGCCCCTCCGATCACCGAAAAGAGTGCCGGATAGAACCAGTAGTTCGCGTTAAGCCGCGCCCAGAAAAAGCGTATGTCGGCGGTCAAGCGCCCATCCCCTGCCAGTGTCGGTCACGGGATGAACGCGTGAGCCGCATTTGGGTGCCTTAGTCCGCCCCGCTGCCGATCTCGCGATTGAGATAGGCGAGCAGCAGCGCCGCCCGCTTGGCATCTTCCACGTGATCGGCGCCGACCGAATGACCGCCCTCGCGGTATTCGTGGTAGTAGAACGTTTGGCCGTATGCCTCGTGCTTGGCCGCGGCCTTGCGTGCGTGCCCCGGATGCACGCGGTCGTCGAGCGTCGAGAGATAATAGAAGGCGGCGGGGACGCCGGGCTCGTCGCTCATGTTCTGATAGGGCGACCATTCCTTCATGAAGGCCCAGTCTTCGGGCACGTCGGGATTGCCGTATTCGGCCATCCACGAGGCGCCTGCCAGCAATTTATTGTAGCGCCGCATGTCGATCAGCGGGCTGCCCGAGATGATCGCGCCATAGAGGTCGGGGCGCTGGTTGGCGACCGCGCCGACCAGCACGCCGCCGTTCGACCGGCCGGAGGCCGCGATGCGACCGGGTTTGGCGAGGCGGTTGGCAACAAGATCGTCGGCCACGGCGTGGAAATCGTCGAAGCTGTTCTGGCGTTTCTCGCGCAGCGCGTCCTCGTGCCAGCGCGGGCCGTACTCGCCGCCGCCGCGGATGTTGGCGAGGACATAGGCGTTGCCGCTTTCGACCCAGAACAGCGCCAGCGGGCCGCTGCGGTAAGGTTCGGCGGTCAGGTATTTGGGGGTCTGCGCCGCGCGGAAGCCGCCATAGGCGTGGATCAGCGTGGGCAAGGGTCCTTCGGCGCCCTTCGGACGAACAAGGTAATAGGGGACCTTGGTGCCGTCCTTCGAGGTCGCGAATTTCTGTTCGACGGTGAACCTGCTCGCATCGAACTGCGCCGGTTCGCTGGCAACGGCGACCGGCGCACCTTCGCTCGGTACGGCGTAGAGCGTCGGCGGCGTAAGCATGCTCTCGACCGTGACGAAGGCGGTATCGCCCTTGCCGCTTGTCTCGGCGATCTGGATCGTGCTGTTGGCAGGCAGGTCCGTTTCGCGCGGCGTCCAGCCCGAACTTGCGGGCGACAGCTCGATCAGCTTGCCCGACACGTCGTCGAGCACCTTGACCCAGAGCTTGGTTTCCGATGCCGCGACCTGTTCGACCGCCTGCGTTTCGCTGGGGCGGAAGATGGTGAGGGGGGCGCTTTCGACACCGCGCAGCACATCGTCGAGCGACCAGGCAAGCAGGGCGCCGGGCTGTTCGGCACCGTCTGCGGTCTCGAGTTCGGAATTGAGCTTGGCGATGACGAACCCGCCGAGCACGGCCTCGAATTCGGCGTCCTCGGGAAGCGGCAGGGTCACCGTCGTCCCGTCTTCCTTCACCAAGGCGAATTCATTGGTCCAGAAGCTCGGGCTGCGATTGATGAAGCGCCAGCGCGTATCGCCGTCGAGGACCGAGAAGCCCGAAACGCTGATGTCGGCCTGTTCGCCCTCCGCGACCTGCCGTGCAGCGGAGAAGTCGGTCCCGCGCTGCCATAGCCTGACAAGGCGCGGATAGCCTGAATCGGTGAGCGATCCTTCGCCCTCGTCGGTGCCGACGAACAGCGTATCCGCGTCGAACCATGCGACGTTGGATTTCGCCTCGGGCAGGGTGAAGCCGCCGTCGACGAATTGGCCGCTAGTGACATCGAACTCGCGAACCACGTCGGCATCGGTGCCGCCCGCGCTGATCGAAACGAGGCAACGGGTATATTCCGGGGCGAGGCAATTCGCGCCGTGCCAGACCCAGCTCTTGCCCTCGTCGCGGCCGAGCTGGTCGACATCGATCAGCGTGCGCCACTCGGGCGTGCCCGCCATGTAGCTATCGAGGCTGGCGATGCGCCACAGGCCGCGCGGATTGTCCGCGTCGCGCCACAGGTTTGTAACCTGGTCGCCCATGATTGCATCGGGCATGGCAATCTGGCGCGTGTCGTCGAGGATCTGCTTCGCCCACGCCCTGGCCACCGGGTATTCCGGCTGGACCGTCAGCACAGCCTCGGTATCGGCATTCCACTGGTCGACCTTGGCCAGCGCCTTCTCGCCCTGGATCTCCTCGAGCCAGATATAGGGATCGTCGGCGTCGGTATCCTGCGCCGCGAGCGGGGCGGCGGTGAAGCAAAGCGCGGCGGCCATTGCCAGGCGTGCGACCATTGTGTTCTCTCCCTCAATCATTGTGTCAGACCCTCCCCAGATCGCCCTTGCCGATGGTGCCGCTGGCCATTTCGAGCATGCGGTCGAGGCTTTGCTGGGCTTTCAGGCGCAGGCCTTCCTCAATCTCGATGCGCGGCTCGAGATCGCGCAGGCAGGCGTACATCTTCTCCATCGTGTTCAGCGCCATATAGGGGCAGATGTTGCAACTACAGTTGCCGTCCGCGCCGGGGGCACCGATGAAAGTCTTTTCGGGCAGCGCCTTTTCCATCTGGTGGATGATGTGCGGTTCGGTCGCGACGATCAGCGTGTCGCCTTCGAAGGTCTGCGCGAACTGGAGGATGCCGCTGGTCGAGCCGACGTAGTCCGCATGGTCGACGATGGTCGGCGGACATTCCGGATGTGCGGCGACGGGCGCACCGGGGTGCTGCGCCTTGAGTTTGAGCAGCTCGGTCTCGCTGAAGGCCTCGTGGACGATGCAGACACCCGGCCACAGCAGCATTTCGCGACCGAACTTGCGGCTCATGTAGCCGCCCAGATGCCGGTCGGGGCCGAAGATGATCTTCTGGTCCTCGGGGATTTGGCTGATGATCGTCTCGGCGCTGGAACTGGTGACGATGACGTCGCTGAGCGCCTTCACCTCTGTCGAGCAGTTGATGTAGGTCAGCGCGATATGGTCGGGGTGCTTTTCGCGAAATGCCTTGAACTTGTCTGGCGGGCAGCTGTCCTCGAGGCTGCAGCCCGCGTCCATGTCGGGCAGCACGACGATCTTCTCGGGGCTGAGGATCTTGGCAGTGTCGGCCATGAACTTCACGCCGCAGAAGACGATCACGTCGGCGTCGGTTTCGGCCGCCTTGCGCGAGAGCTCGAGGCTGTCGCCGACGAAGTCGGCGATGTCCTGGATGTCGGCGGTCTGGTAGTAATGCGCGAGGATGATCGCGTTCTTCTCCTTGCGGAGGCGATCGATCTCGGCGAGCAAATCCTGTCCGGCAGGAAGCTTGGTTTCGGCAGTCATCGGTGATCCCGTTCTCTGGCGTTTGGGCGCTTATAGACAGAACGGGCCCGATGGCGAGTGCGTTCCGGACAAGTCCGGTTGTGCGGCGATCACATGGCAAAACCCGGTGGCAGGAAGGCCTGCATCGGACGCTCCGCCCCCGGCGTCCCGGCGATAACCCAATCGGTGAATGCGTAGCCGAGCGGCGAATAGGCGAGTGCCATGGAAGCGACGAACACCGCTGCATAGATGCCGAGGCCCCACCAATAGGCGGAGTGGACGCTCCCGGTGCGGCGCTTGTCGGCGATCATGCCGATAATAGGAAAGAGCATCGTGAGGGCGGTGGTGATGATCCAGGCGTAGGGTATCATGAAGGGCATGGGCAGAAGGCGGCCCAACCCAGGCCCGGTCAGGATCGCCATCGAGCACAGCATTAGCCGGCGATGCCAACCGTTGTAGCGCTGGCGCCGCAAGGCCCACCAGGCGAGCCCGCCGAAGCACACCAGCAGGGCGAGATTGCTGACGAGGAACTCGTTGACGTCGAAAAAGAACGGCCCGCCCGTACGCCGCGCGACCGTGACCATGATGACGCTTCCTGCCGCCACCATCAACGGCACCCACACATAGGCCAGCCTGCCGAGGCTGCGGTGGAGCGCCCATTGTCCGGCCGAAGCGGTGAGGTGCTGCGCGACATAGAGGCCGATCCAGCCCATGAAAATGAAGGCATGGACATGATAGGCGAGCGGCACGGCGAAGGTCGACCGGCCCATCGCGAGGTTCAGCGAAAAGCCTGCGACGATCGTCGTCGCCATGACCAGCGCCATGATCAGGAAAAAGCGCCGCTCCGCAGAATCGGCAACGGGGCGCGGGCCGCCCCCAGCAATGGTAGCCATGAGTTCCCTCCACAATGCGCGACCCGCATTGTCCGGTGTATTGCATGCCTAATACTGCGATCCGAAGACGGAGGAAAGTACCGTTTAGCGGTCTGGAATCGGCTCTCCGTCGAAACGCACCTCCACCTTGACGTCGCCATAGCCTGCAACCTGCATCGGGATCGCAAGGTTCTGGCGCACGGCTTCCTTGGCTGCCTCTCTCGCCAGCGCGAGGACTTCGGGATTTTTTGCGAACTCGGCTGCCTTGCGTTCCGCCTGACGCGAATTGTTGCGGGCCAGGTCGGCACTGGCATCGCGACTGACATAGGTGCCTTCGGTGAAGGTCTTCTGCGCCGCCTCGTCGAGATTTGGTCGCGAGATGCGCAGCGTGGGGAGCTCGACCGAGAGCGTTTCGGTTTCGGGATTCCATCCGAAGCGGTCGCGATCCATGCTCGACAGATCGAGCCGGTATTCGACGGTCGCCGGAATGATCGCGGCCTGGCGGCTTTCGAGCAGGTCGAGATTGAGCACGCCGCGCCGGTCGACGCTCTCGGCGACAACTTCGAAGCGCGAGGAGAAGACGGTCAGCGAGTTCTGCTTCTCGAAGGCGAGCATGGCGCTGCCGACCGGGTCGCCTTCCTCCTCGTAGAGGAAAGCCCGCCACCCGAGCCATGCGACGGCGGCGAGAAGGACGATCACGATCAGCCACGGCAATGCCTGCACGCGGGCGAGCGGCTGGTCGCGGTGCAGCTCGGGCTGGATCGTGGGTTCGCGCGTTTTCAGATCGTCTGCCATACATCGCCCGAACGGGCGACGAGGCCGCGGCGTTCCAGATCGATGAGATGCGCCGTGACCGACATTTCCGCCGCCTTGTGCAGTTTGGGGTCGAGACCCTTGTACATCTTCGGAACGAAATCCGCCGATGTATGCGGGCCTTCGCCGAGATGGCGGACGATCTGGCTTTCGCGCTGACGGCGGTGGCCGATCATTCCGCGGACAAGCTGGCGCGGCTTGTCCACTGCCTCTCCGTGCGCTGGATAATAGACGCGGTCCTCGCGCGCATAGAGCTTCTCCAAGCTCTGCATGTAGTCACCCATGTCGCCATCGGGCGGGATCACCACGCTGGTCGACCAGCCCATGATGTGATCGCCGGTGAACAGCGCCCCACTCTCTTCGAGAGCGAAGCACAGATGGTTGGATACGTGCCCGGGGGTCGCTACGGCGGTGAGCGTCCAGCCGGGGCCGGTCATCGCCTCGCCGGTTTCCATGACGCGGTCGGGTTCGTAGGTTCGGTCGAAGGCCGCGTCGGCGCGCGGGCCGCTGTCGTCGAGCACCAGCGGGGCGCAGCCTACGACTGGGGCTCCCGTGCGTGCAGCAAGCGTCTTCGCGGCGGGGGAATGGTCGCGGTGGGTATGTGTGCACATGATCGCACAGACATGTTCCTCCCCGATCGCGGCGTCGAGCGCCAGCAGGTGGGCCGGATCATCGGGGCCGGGGTCGATCACCGCGCAGCCATCGCCGAGGCCGACGATATAGGTCTGTGTGCCGGTATAGGTATAGGGCGAGGGGTTGGGAGCGAGCACGCGCCGCACCAGCGGTTCGAGCTGCATCGCCTGCCCGGTGGGCCAAGGTTTGGGAGGAGGTCCTGCCATGCCCTTGCATATGGGGACAAGGCTGCGCCATGTCACGTCCCGCCGTCTGCAAGGGAGAGAGCATGGCCGACCGTATCCTCGTCCTCGATGCCGGGACCACCTCGACCCGGGCGATGATCTTTGCACCCGACGGAACGCTGGAGGGCGTCGCCCAGGCCGAACTGACGCAGCATTATCCCAGGCCCGGCTGGGTCGAGCACGATGCCGGCGAAATTTGGGAGAAGATGCTTTCCTGCGCCCGCGAAGTCGTCGGCGATGTGCCGGATCGGATTGCCGCCATCGGTATTACCAACCAGCGCGAAACCGTCGTCGCGTGGGACCGCGATACGGGCGAACCTATCGCACGCGCGATCGTCTGGCAGGACCGTCGCACGGCCGAATTCTGCGCCGGCATGAAGGATTACGGTCACGAGCCGGAAGTTCAGCGGCGCACCGGCCTGCTGCTCGATCCCTATTTCTCGGGCACCAAGATGCGCTGGATGCTCGACCACGACGAAGCGGTTCGTGGTGCGGCCGAAAAGGGCACACTCGCCTTCGGTACGGTCGAGAGCTGGCTGGTCTACAAGCTCTCGGGCGGCGCGCATCTTACCGATGCGAGCAACGCCAGCCGCACGCTGCTGCTGGCGCTCGACGGGGCGCAGTTCGACGAGGATCTGGGCGAGCTCTTCGGCGTGCCCCGCGCCGCTCTGCCCGAGGTCGTCGACACGCATGGCCGGCTGGCCGAATGCCACACCGATTGTCTCGGCGCGGCCATCCCGATCTGCGGCCTTGCGGGTGACCAGCAATCGGCCACAATCGGGCAGGGCTGCCTGGCTTTCGGCGAGACCAAGGCGACCTATGGCACCGGCGCCTTCGTGCTCACCAACAAGGGGCAGGACATTCCACGTTCGGACAACCGCCTGCTGGGTACCGTGCTCTATCAAGAGGCAGGACAACGGACCTATGCGATCGAGGGCGCCTGCTTCGTCGCCGGCAGCCTGGTCCAGTATCTCCGCGACCAACTCGGCCTGATCGGAAGTGCGGCGGAGACCGAGGCGCTGGCGCGCTCGATCGAGGATAGCGGCGAGGTCGTGATCGTTCCAGCGCTCGCGGGCCTGGGCGCACCCCATTGGGCGCCCGGTGCGCGCGGGGTCATTTCCGGCCTCAGTTTCGCCAGTGGCAGGGCGCAGATCGCGCGCGCCGCGCTCGAGGCAATGGCGCACCAGACACACGATCTCGCAAGCGCCTTCGCCGCGGATGGTGCGCCGTGGTCGCGGCTGCGGATCGATGGCGGCATGAGCGCCAACGACTGGATGGCGCAGGACCTCGCGGATATGCTCGACATCGAAGTGGAACGACCGGACTTCGTCGAGACCACCGCGCTCGGGGCGGCCATGCTCGCAGCCGTGGGATGTGGGATGCACGCAGGCCTCGAAGCCGCCGCCAAGGCCATGCGCGGCGGGGCGCGGTGCTTTGCTCCGCAGATGGAAGAAGAGGTTCGAGAAGCGCGGTTGGCGCGCTACGCCAAGGCACTCGCCGCGGCCTGATCAGCCGAGAGCAAAGGCCTGGGCAAGGCGTCCGTGGAGCGCGGCGACTGGCGGAGCCGCGATCCGATCGATCCGCCAGTCGCGATCGAGCCGGGCCACGCGTGCATGGAGCCGCTCGCTATCCTCGATCAGGGCGCAGGTCGCGGGTTCGAGCCGCGCGAGATTGTCCGCGTCGCTCGCGCGTTCCTCGGGCAGGGCGCCACAACGCGCGATCTGCTGCTCGGACAGTTCGCCGGCGAGATAGGCGCGCTGGTTGAGCAGCCAGGCCAGAACATGCATCAGCCGCGTCGTCGTACGCAGGCCTTCGATGGAGAGGGCGACGCGGGTCAGATCGTCCGGGTTTTCGCTCCGCTCGGTGAACCGCAGGTCGAAGGCAGCGCGCGCATCGTCGGCGAGGACGAGCGCTTCGGCATAAAGGTCTTCGATGATTTCTTCGTTGAGATCGCGAGCAGGCATGGAGAATTTCCTACGCATCGCCGCGACCCGCGGCCAGAAGATTAACCACGCCCGTCCCGTCGTGAAACGCCGGGCAGGGGGGACATGAGCGCGCTTCAGGCGATGATATCGGGGAGCAGCAGATCCTCGATCGCCGCGATGCGATCCCTCAGCGCCAGCTTGCGCTTCTTCAGCCGGGCCATCTGCAACTGGTCGACGAAGCCGCGTTCCGCGCCGGCATCGCCCAGTGCCGCGATCGCCACATCGAGATCGCGGTGCTCGCTGCGCAGCAGTGCCAGTCTCTTGCGCAATTCCTGTTCGTTCACGCCGCCAATTCCAGATTGTCGCCCGTCGCGACCGACCTGCCGCATGCCCCCAACTCGGCGCTTTGTAAATTATCAATCCTGTGGTTTGATACTTGGTCTGCGGCTCGTTCCGCGCTTGCGCACGAGTCGCTCCTGAGGTCGTACAACCGTAAAGGAGACTACTCCGATGCAATCATCCCATGTCGATGCGCTCAAAGCCAAGCATGCCGGTCTCGAAGCCCGCCTGCACCAGGAACAGACGAGGCCGGCGCCCGACATCGCGATGATCCAGCAGATCAAAAAGCAGAAGCTCCGGATCAAGGAAGAGCTCGCTTCCTGCTGATTGCGGAAACTGCGGAGCGGGGCCCCGCGTCCCGCTTCCGCATTTCGACTTATTTGCTATAGGCTTCGGCCATGTCAGCCGCAGCCTCCGCCCGCCAGATCCTCACCCGCCTGCACGAGGTCATGGCCGGGCGCACCCATGCCCAGCACAAACTCGACCGCGTGGTCGAGATCATCGCCGAAAGCCTGACGAGCGAAGTCTGTTCGATCTACCTGCTGCGCGAGGGCGCGCTCGAACTTTATGCGACCCGCGGCCTCAATCCCGAAGCGGTTCACGTCACCCGGCTGGCCGTGGGCGAGGGCCTGACGGGGACCATCGCCAACAACATCGAGACACTGAACCTCGCCGAGGCCAAGGCGCATCCCGATTTCGCCTATCGCCCGGAAACGGGTGAGGAGAAGTTCCACTCCTTTGCCGGCGTGCCGATCGTCTATCGCGAACGCGCGGTGGGCGTGCTGTGCGTCCAGCACGTCGAGCCGCGGCGCTACGAGGATGTCGAGATCGAGGCGCTGCAGACCACCGCCATGGTGTTGTCCGAGCTGATCGCGCACAAGGAACTGGTCGATGGCGAAGAGGCGATCGATCTCGACATTGCGCATATCGAGAACGACGTGCTCGAAGGCCTGACCCTGGTGAAAGGCCTCGCGGCCGGACAAGCGGTGTTCCACCAGCCGCGGATCGAGATCGACCAGGTCGTGGCCGAGGATATCGAGGCCGAGCGCCAGCGCGTCTACCGCGCTTTCGACAAGATGCGCGACCAGATCGACGCGATGGCCAAGGAGCCCGAATTCGGGAAGGGTGGGGAACATGTCGAGGTCCTCGAGACCTACAAGATGTTCGCCTATGACGAAGGTTGGAGCCGCCGGATCAACGAGGCGATCGACAGCGGACTGACCGCCGAGGCGGCGATCGAGCGCGTCCAGCAGCGTACGCGCATGCGCATGCGCGAGATCGACGATCCGCTGTTGGCCGACCGGATGCACGATCTCGAGGACCTGTCGAACCGCCTTTTGCGGATCGTCTCGGGCCAGCTGGGTACGGCGGCGACCCAGGGGCTCAGGCGCGACACGATCCTCTTCGCGCGCAATCTCGGGCCTGCCGAACTGCTCGAATACGATCGCCGACGCTTGAAGGGGGTGGTGCTCGAGGAGGGCTCGCTCACCGCGCATGTCGTGATCGTCGCACGTGCGATGGGCGTGCCGGTTCTCGGCCGGGTTACCGGCATCCGGACCCGCGTGGCCGAAGGCGACGAGGTCATCCTCGATGCCGACAAGGGTACGGTCACCCTGCGACCCAACCAGCAGGTGCTCGATGCCTTCGAGACGCGCTTCGCTCGTACGCGCGAGAAGCAGGCGGCCTATGCCGAATTGCGCGACGTCGAGCCCTTCACCCGCGACGGCACCCGCATTACGGTGATGATGAATGCCGGTTTGCGCGACGACATCAGCGCGCTGGCGATGAGCGGCGCCGACGGGGTCGGACTGTTTCGCACCGAATTCCAGTTCCTCGTCTCGTCCACCCTGCCGCAGCGCGACCGGCAGATGCGCCTGTATCGCGATGTTCTCGATGCCGCGGGTGACAAGCCGGTGGTGTTCCGCACGGTCGATATCGGTGGCGACAAGGCGGTGCCCTATCTCGACAATCCCGTTGCCGAGCGTGACGAAAATCCGGCAATGGGCTGGCGCGCCCTGCGGCTTTCGCTCGAACGCGAGGGCTTGCTCAAGGCGCAGGCACGGGCATTGCTCGAAGCGGCAGCGGGGCGAACCCTGTCGGTGATGTTCCCGATGGTGAGCGAGCCCTGGGAATTTGACGCGGGCAGGCAGGTGTTCGAGGATCAGCTCGCCTTCCTGCGCGAACGGCGCAAGCTGCTCCCGGAGACGATCGAGTATGGCTGCATGCTCGAAGTGCCCGCGCTCGCCGAGGTGCTTGATGTGCTGGCGCCGAAACTGTCCTTCATCTCGGTCGGCACCAACGATCTGACGCAGTTCCTCTTTGCCGCCGATCGCGCCAACCCCAAGCTGGCCGAGCGCTATGACTGGCTAAGCCCGGCGATCCTGCGCTTTCTGGCGCGGGTGTCGCAAACGCTGGTCGGCTACAATGTTCGGCTCGGCGTATGCGGAGAGATGGGCGGGCGGCGGCTCGAGGCGCTGGCGCTGCTCGGTATCGGTTATCGCCGCCTGTCGATCACGCCTGCGGCGGTCGGACCGATCAAGGAACTGGTCCGCAAGGTGGATCTCGTCGAACTGACCGAGCAGATGTCGCGCTGGCTGGCGGCGCCTCCACCCGACATGCGCAGTGCGTTGCAGGATTGGGCGGGTAAGCACGATATCGACCTTGACTGATTTCGTCGCGAAACCGCCTCTTCTCGTCGGTAGTGTGACGCTGTGCTATTATGGATGCTTGACAGGCGTGCCGCGGGTTCGCTTTTCCTGCGTCAAGACCAAAGGCGGGAAAACCGCAGGATCGCATTATTCGGGGACCGCATGAGCGACGAAGAATCCATTGAACAAGAGCCGGCAGTCGAAGCCGGCGGTGTTGGCGCGCGGCTGAAGCGTGCGCGCGAAGCAGCGGGGCTGGAACTGGCGCAGGTTGCCGCCGAGACTCGGATCCCGCAGCGACATCTCCTGACGATTGAAAATGGCGCACTCGCCGACCTTCCGGCACGTACCTATGCCGTGGGCTTTTCGCGCACCTATGCCCGCCTGGTCGGGCTCGACGAGCGCGAGATCGTCGACCAGGTTCGCATCGAACTTGCCGAAGGCGACGATCGCGGCGCGGCACCGACCCGGTTCGAACCGGGTGACCCGGCCCGTGTCCCGGGTCGCGGCCTCGTCTGGTTCGCGCTGTTCGCGGCCGTTCTGCTCGTCGGCGGTATCTACGCCTTCTACCGCAGCTATTTCGCGCCGGGCCTGGGGCCGGCGCCCCTGCAGGATCCCGCAGCTCAGGTCGCGGAGCGACCGCAGCCGCCGCGCGCTGCAGCAAGCCAGGCCGCAGCACCCGCCGCCTCAGGGCCGGTGGTCTTCACCAGCGAAATGGACGGTACATGGGTCAAGTTCTACGATGCCGCGGGAGAGCGCCTGTACGAAGCGCAAATGAACAAGGGTGACAGCTATACCATTCCGGCCGATGCCGAAGGGCCACAGGTCTGGACGGGCCGGCCCTATGCTCTGGCGATAACCGTCGGCGGGCGGCCGGTCCCCAAGCTCTCGGAGGACGACGAGGTGATCAAGGATATGCCGGTCACCGCCGCAGCCTTGCTCGCACGAGACAGGAGGCCGACCGCGCCGGACGAAGCGGCCGCCAACGAGGGCTGACCCCTCCGCCCCTCCCGAAAGGGGATAAGCCCGTTTCATGACCTCGACAGATTCGCGGGGCTAGGGCACTTTCGCAACCTACGGATATCCTACCAGGAGCCTACCGATGATGTTCGGATCGTTCGCCCGCAACCTGTCCATGATGGGAGCCGGCGTCGCTCTCTTGGCCAGCGCAACGCCGGCCTTGCCGCAGGACGGCAATGACGAAGCGCGCCTGCGCCGCCTCGAAGCCGAGGTCCACGCGCTGCAGCGCAAGGTTTTCCCGGGCGGCGACGGGCGCTTTTTCGAACCCGAGATCAGCGCCCAGCCGACGGTGCGCTCGACCGTCGCGAACCCCTCGACAAGCGCGGTAACCGACATCCTCGCGCGGCTCGATGCGCTCGAGGCGCAGTTGCAGCGCCAGACAGCGCTCAATGAAGAGAACGGCAACACCATCCGCATGCTGTCCCAGCGGATCGAGGCGCTCGAAGGAGCGAAGAGTACCAGCGCGGTGGTCGAAGCCGCGCCGAAATCCGCGTCGGAGACGAGTACCGGGGCCTCGCGCTCGGTAGCGACAGCAAGGGCTGCCGGCCCGACTGCCGAACGCCTTGCGGCGGTGCAGGCGATCGCCAAGCCGCAGACCGACGATCCGGCCGACGACGAATATTCCTACGGTTTCCGCCTGTGGGATGCCGGCTTCTATCCCGAGGCGCAGCAGCAGCTCACGCTGTTCGTCGAGAAGAACCCGAAGCACTGGCGCGCGACCTATGGACGCAACCTGCTCGGCCGCGCCTATCTCGACGATGGCAAGGCCAAGGAAGCGGCGCCCTGGTTCCTGAAGAATTATCAGGAAGACAAAGCCGGTGCACGCGCCGGAGACAGCCTGTTTTACCTGGCCAAGACGATGATCGCGCTGGAGGACACGCGCCGCGCCTGCATAGCGCTGGCCGAATTTTCCGAAACCTATCCCGCACTGGCGACGGGGCGGCTCCAGAGCGAGTACGATGCCGTGCGTGGCAAGGTGAAGTGCGATTGACGCTTTCGTAGACGAAGCGATCCTTGCGCGGTTCGAAGCCGGCTTCCGCGCGCACAGACCTATCGGCAAATTGGGCCTCGCCGTCTCGGGTGGGTCGGACAGCATGGCGCTTCTGGCTCTGGCCCAAGACCTGATGAACGACCGGATCGAGGTTGCCACGGTCGATCATGGCCTGCGGCCCGAAGCTTCCGAGGAATGCGCGCTGGTCGAGCGCGTGTGCCGCGCGCGCGGCATTCCGTGCCGTATCCTCGAGGTGCATGTGGCGGAAGGCAATGTACAGGATCGCGCCCGTGCAGCACGCTATGCCGCGTTCGGCGCATGGGCAGCGGAGCGGAAACTGGCCGCCATCGCCACCGCGCACCACGCCGACGATCAGGCGGAGACGCTGCTGATGCGCCTGAACCGCGGAAGTGGTCTGTCAGGCCTCGCCGGAATTCGCTCCTGTACGGTCATGGAAGGATGTCCGGTACCGATCATGCGGCCGTTGCTCGATTTCCGAAAGAGCGAGCTGCTGCAAATCGTTCAGGACCTGGGCCTGCCTTTCGTCGAGGATCCGAGTAATCGCGATGCGAGCTTCGATCGGGTCAGGATCCGCCGCGAACTGGAACGGGCCGACTGGATCGACCCGCGGGCGTTGGCCCAATCGGCCGCGCATCTCGAGGAGGCGGAACGCACCTTGCAGTCGGTCGCCGACCGGCTGTGGGATTCGAAGGCCTCGGTCGGCGAGGCGCGCGTCGCCATGCCGGTGACTGCTTGGCACGATATTTCGGCAAGACTTGTCACCCGCGCGATCGAAACGCTGGGCGGCAACGTGTCGCGCGGTGAGGTCATCTCATTTCTCAAGACCTTCGGCAAACGCGGGAATATAGCCGGTGTGCTGATCGAGCAGATGGAGGACTTCTACGTCTGTACGCCCGAACCACCGCGTCGCGGCGGCTGAGGGCGACCTCAGATGATGCTGTCGCCGAGGCCGATCCGCTGGCCATCGGTGATCACAACCTTGTCGCCCTTCTTGGCGATGGCGAAGAGGCGGCTGGCGATCTCGTCGGGAACGCCGATACAGCCATGGCTGGCATAGCCGTTCTCGACGAGGTGCCCGCCATGGATGGCGACGCCGTCGTTTGTCAGGAACAGGCTCCAGGGCATCGGCGCATTGCCATATTTCTCCGAAACATTGTGACGGTCCTTCCATAGGATCGGGAACACCCCGAGCGGGGTCGGGTGCTCGTCTGTACCGAGCATCACGGCTGCCGCGCCGATTTCGTAGCCGCCCCGGAAAATAGAGATGACGCGTGCGTCGAGATCGACGGTCACGAGCAGGGGGCCGTCGGGCACACCTTCGTCGTTCCAGTGCCATTCGCCATACTTTATCGGGCCGTCGATCTGCAGGATGCGACGGACGGTGTAGAGCCTGTCAGCATCGGCGGCAGCCTTGGCGGCAATCGCGCCATGCGCGAAGACGGGCTGGGCGGCAGCTTGGGCCGACTCGACAGGTGCCCCCCCCGGCTCATCATCTGCCGTCGCCCGGCCGCCCAAGGCGACGCCAGCCAGCACCAGCCCGACCGCAACGGTTCCCCCACCGATCCACTTCAGAATCACGTCCATGGCGATACTATGCCCGCGAAGGGATGAATTTTCCAGCAACGCGCGGTCGGCGTCCCGCGCGGGCACATGGTTCCTCCGAACCGGTCAATCCGCCAGCGTCGCGGCCTGGCGGGCCAGTTGTTGCACCTGGCGCTCGTCGACGGGGCCGCGCGGGGCCACCCAACTGCCGCCCACGCACAGGACGGGATCGAAGGCGAGCCATTCGGCCGCATTGGCCAGCGAAATTCCGCCTGTAGGGCAGAAACGGCATTGACCGAAGGGAGCTGCGAGCGCCTTGAGCGCGGGCAGCCCGCCTGCCGCCATGGCCGGGAAGAACTTGAAATGGGTCAGGCCGAGATCGAGCCCCCGCATGATATCTCCGGCGTCCGCGATCCCGGGAAGGAAGGGGATTTCGGCAGCGTTTGCGGCTTTGCCGAGCGGCTCGGTGAGACCGGGCGACACGATGAACCGGCTTCCTGCGTCGATCGCCTCGGCGAGCTCCCGCCCGTTGGTCACCGTTCCCGCTCCGACGATCGCGCCGTCTACCCTGCTCATCGCACGGATCGCATCGAGTGCGACCGGGGTGCGCAGTGTGACTTCGAGCACCGGGAGCCCGCCAGCAACCAGCGCGCGCGCGAGCGGTTCGGCATGCTCCAGTTCGTCGACCACAATCACCGGTATGACCGGTGCGGTCTGCATGATGTCGGCGATGGTCATGCGTGTTCCCTGGCAAATGCTGCAGCGGCACCGAACAGGCCCGGCTGCGGATGGGTGATGAGCTTGACGGGGATCGATGCCATCAGCTCCTGGAAGCGGCCCTTGGCCTTGAACCGCTCGGCAAAGCCCGACTTCACCAGTGTCTCGCGGATGCGATAGCCGAGCCCTCCGGCGATGACGACGCCGCCGAAACCGCCCTGAGCGAGTGCGATATCGCCGGCAACGCTGCCCAGTGACAGGCAGAACCGGTCGACGGCCGCCGCGGCGAGGCTGTCGCTGCCGTCCTGCCCCCGTTTCCAGATTCCGATGTCGTCTTCCTCGGCGACCGGTTTGCCCTCCATCGCGGCGAGCGTCTGGTAGATATCGGAAATGGCGGGACCGGCAACGACGCGTTCGACCGAGACTCGGGTATGACGCTTGCGCAGGCGGGCGAGGATCGCATCGTCGATCTGGTCGAGGGGGGCGAAGTCGATATGTCCCCCCTCGGTCGCCGAGACGCGATAGGTTCCGTCGGGCTCGCGGTAGAGATGGGCAACGCCCAAGCCGGTCCCGGGCCCGAGGACGCTGAGGCGCCCGGTCGGCGCGAGCGGCTTGTCGGGACCGGTCAGGTGGATGAACTGATCGTCGTCGACGCGCGCCACCGCGTGCGCCACCGCCTCGAAATCGTTGACGATGCAATAGTCCTCGACGCCGAGCTTTTCGCGGACCATCGCCGGGCGGATGATCCACGGGTTGTTGGTGAAACGGATTACATCGCCGCCCACGGGCCCGGCGATGGCCATCGCCACGCGCGGCGGCAGGGTTCCGCCCATGCGCTCGCGGAAATCCTCCCATGCGGTCTGGAAGCTGGCATGATCTTCGGTGTGGAGCGTCTCGGGTTCACCCAGGCTGATCGAGCCGTCATCGGCCACCGTGGCGATGGCGAAGCGAGCATGCGTGCCGCCGATATCGACGCTGACGAGATCCATGGTCACAGACCCGCCATCGCGAGCATGGCCGATGCACCTTGTTCCGCGCCATCGGCACCGGCACGGAACATGGCGAAGAGTTCGCGGCCCATTCCGATATCGGGATCGGGGGCCGGGGCAGGCTCGCGGCTGTCGAGATCGGATCCGGTCGAAAGCTCTCCCGTAACCGCGCAGACGCGCACGATGTCGCCATCGCGCAGCTTCGCCAGCGGGCCGCCACCAAGCGCTTCCGGCGTGCAGTGGATCGCTGCGGGCACTTTGCCCGAGGCGCCCGACATCCGCCCGTCGGTAACGAGTGCTACCTTGTAGCCGCGGTCCTGCAGGACGCCGAGCGCGGGTGTGAGCTTGTGCAGTTCGGGCATGCCATTGGCGCGCGGGCCCTGAAAGCGGACGACCACCACCACATCCTTGTCGAGTTCGCCCTTGCGGAACGCTTCGTTGACGGAGGGCTGGTCCTCGAAGATCCGGCACGGCGCTTCGACGGTCCACCGCTCGCGCTCGACAGCGGAGGACTTGAAGCAGGCACGGCCGAGATTGCCCTGGACCAGGCGCATGCCGCCATCAGCCTGAAAGGGGGCAGAGGCGGGCCGCAGCATTTCGCTGTCGCCCGAAGGTCCCGGCTCGCGCCAGGTCAGCGTGTCGCCATCCATCCCGGGTTCCCGCGAATAGGCTTCGAAGCCGCCCTCCCACACGGTCACGATGTCGGCGTGGGCGAGGCCCTCATCAAGCAGGGTGCCGATGACGTAGCCCATGCCGCCGGCCTCGTGGAAATGGTTCACGTCACCCGAGCCATTGGGATAGACGCGAGCGACCAGCGGCACCGCCGAGGACAGTTCGGCGAGGTCGGTCCAGTCGAAGCGGATTCCGGCGGCGCGCGCCATGGCGGGAATGTGGATCGCGTGGTTGGTCGATCCGCCGGTAGCGAGAAGGCCGATTGCCGCATTGATGATGGCCTTTTCGTCAACCACGCGTGAGAGCGGGCGGAAATCCTCCCCCGCCTTGCCGATCGCGGCGAGCCGGTGAGTGGCGGCGCGGCTCAGTTCCTGCCGCAGCTTCGCGCCCGGCTGGACGAAGGCCGCGCCGGGTACGTGGAGGCCCATCATCTCCATCATCATCTGGTTGGAATTGGCGGTGCCGTAGAAGGTGCAGGTGCCGGGCGAATGATAGCTGCCCATCTCGCTGGTGAGCAATTCCTCGCGGCTCGCCTTGCCCTCGGCATAAAGCTGGCGGACGCGCTGCTTTTCCTTGTTCGAAATACCCGTACCCATCGGGCCCGAGGGCACGAAAATCGCGGGCAAATGGCCGAAGCGCAGCGCGCCCATCAGCAGGCCGGGTACGATCTTGTCGCAAATGCCGAGTAGTGCGACACCATCGTACATCGCGTGGCTCAGTGCGATCGTGGTCGAAAGTGCGATCGTATCGCGGCTGAAGAGCGACAGTTCCATGCCCGCCTCGCCCTGCGTCACCCCGTCGCACATGGCCGGCGTCCCGCCCGCGACCTGGACGGTGGCGCCGACCTCGCGCGCCCAGATCTTCATCCTCTCGGGATAGCGATAGTAGGGCTGATGGGCCGAGAGCATGTCGTTATAGGCCGTCACGACGCCCAGATTGGGGCCCCTGGCCGCCATGATCGCGGCTTGGTCCTCTTCGGCGCCGGCAAAGGCATGGGCGAGGTTCGAGCACGACAGCGATCCGCGATTGACCTGCCGCTCGCCTTCGCGCTCCATAAGATCGAGATAGGCGGCCCGGCTGTCGCGCGAGTTGGCGATCACCCGTTCGGTAACGCGATGGATCGTATCGTTGAGCGGTTTATTCGTCATGCCAGCTTACCCCGTCACGTTCTGCCAGCGCGATGGCAGCGCTCGGGCCCCAGCTGCCCGCGCCATAAGTCTTGGGTTTGATACCCTCGCTTTCCCACAGCGCGCGGATGGCGTCGATCCACTCCCATTGCGCCTCGACCTCGTCGCGGCGAACGAAGAGCGTCTGGTCGCCCTCGATCAGGTCGAGCAGAAGACGTTCGTAGGCGATGCGGCGGACCGCGCCCGAAAAGGCGTCGGGCATGGCGATGTCGAGCGGCACCTGGCGCAGCCGGATGCCCTCGCGGTCCAGTCCGGGAACCTTCGCCATCATCGACAACTGGACGTTCTCTTCGGGTTGGATACCGATGACGAGGCGGTTGGGCTGGGTGCTCGCCCCGCGCCCCTCGAAGATCGAGTGCGGAATGCAGCGAAACTGGACGACGATTTCGGTCACCCGCTCGGGCAGTCGCTTCCCCGTGCGCAGGTAGAAGGGCACGCCCTTCCAGCGCCAATTGTCGACATGCGCCTTCAGGGCGACGAAGGTCTCGGTGTCGCTGTCCTTCCCGAGTTCCTCGTCGTATCCAGGCACGGCCTCGCCGTTGACAGCCCCCGCGCGGTACTGGCCGGTCACGGTCTGGTCCCTGGCAATAGGGCGAAGCGCGCGCAGCACCTTTACTTTTTCATCGCGCACCGCGGTTGAATCGAAGCTGGACGGGGGCTCCATCGCCACCAGCGCCAATAGCTGGAGCATGTGGTTCTGGACCATGTCGCGCAGCGCCCCGCTGTCGTCGTAATAGGCCACCCGCGATTCCAGCCCCACGGTCTCGGCCACGGTGATCTGGACATGATCGATATAAGTCGAATTCCACACCGGTTCGAACAGCAGATTGGCGAAGCGCAGCGCCAGCAGGTTCTGGACGGTTTCCTTGCCGAGATAGTGATCGATGCGGAAGATGCGATCTTCGGAGAAGGCCTTGGCCACCGCGTCATTGATCTCCTTGCTCGACGCCAGGTCGGTGCCGAGCGGCTTTTCGAGACCGATGCGGACGTTGCCCTGCGTCAATCCGGCATGGACGAGCCCGTCGATGGTCGGTTCGAACAGGCTCGGCGCGGTCGACAGGAAGATCGCCAGCCCCTTCTCGTATACGCCGACTTCCTTCGCCAGCTCGTCATATCCTTCCAGCGTCGTGGCATCGACAGGGATGTAACTAAGCCGGTTGAGAAAGTCGGCCACGCCACCGCGGCGATGGTCGGGCAGGTATTTCTCCAGCGCTTCGCGGGCGAAATTGCGATACTCCTGCGTCGACAGCTCCGAACGCGCCGTGCCGACGATCTTCAGCTCTGGCTCAAGCAGGCCGTCCGCATCGAGCGCGCAAAGCGAGGGCAGCAGCATGCGCTGGGCGAGGTCGCCGGTGGCGCCGAACAAAAGCAGGCGATCTGCGGGTGCGTTCATGCAGCGGGCCTGACGATCATGGATGCTTCCTCCTCCATCAGGCGGATAACAGCGCGGGAAGAGGTCCGCCAGCGGGCTGCATTCCTATTCTTTGGTAGTGCCCCCAAGCCGCGCCAGCTGATCGCGGGGAAGCGAACGGCAGGGGAATGCTCAGACAATGACATTGGCGGGGGGCATATCTCCATCTGGTCGCTCAACGCGGCAGCCGCGCGAACGTTTCGAGGAGCGCGTCTACGAAAAAGGGCCCCAGCAAGGGGCCCTTTGTAATTGTGACTGAGGTGCGGGCTTAGCCCTTACCCAGCAGCCATTCCCAGATGTTCCACATGGTCGTACCTCCTGATTGCTCAGGAGTTATATGTCATTAACCATATCTCTTTGTAAAGCCTAAACCATGTTTGCGGCCGGTCTCTCTATATCAAGACTCTGATATTCAAGGAGATTAGATAGGGATAGCGGGCGCGAAAAGGCAAAGCCCTGAACCTGCTGACAGCCTGCGTTCTCGAGCAATGGGATATCCTGCGGGTTCTCAAGACCTTCCGCCACAACGGTGATTCGCGCGTCGCGGCCCATCGCGGCTATGCTCGAGACGATCGCCAAAGCCTTGGGATCCTTGCCGATATTTGACACGAACAGCCGGTCGATCTTGATCTCGTCGAATGGCAGTTCGTAGAACGCCTCGAAACTAGCTGCGCCGATGCCGAAATCGTCCATCGAGATCCTGACGCCGATCGCCTTGAGTTCGTCGAGGATGCTTGCGGCCACGCTATGGTCCGAAATTCGCGCGGTCTCGGTTATCTCGAGCGTCAGCGATTGCGGGGCGAACCGCGTCGCCTGAAGGACATTACGCACCAGGCCCACGATACGCATGTCACCGAGCAAGGTGGCCGAGATGTTGACCGACATCGAAATCATGTGGCCGCGGAAATGCAGCAGCTTTCCGGCGGAGCAGGCGCTCTGGAGGACATAGCGGGTCAGATGTTCCATGCGCCCGGCCTTTTCGCACTGCTGGATGAAGTGCATGGGCGAGATGAAGCCGCGTGCCGGGTCGTGCCAGCGGGCCAGGGCCTCCACGCCGACGATCGAATTCGTGCTCAGATCGATCTTGGGCTGGTAGACGCAGTAGATTTCCCCTGCTTCCATCGCCTCGTCGATGCGCGCGCGAAGCGAGATATCCCACAGAAGGTCGGTCTGCGAACCGGTCTCAGCAATGGCGATCGGATTATGCGCTTCGGAGGTTTCCTCTGCAGCGGCAACAGCTGCCGCCAGACGGGCAGGCGGATCGCCGTCGATCGATGCGATGCCGAAGGTGATGCCGACGTCGACTGAAAAGCCGCCAACCTGGACGGGAGCAGCAAAGATCGCGCGCAGTCCCTCCAGGTGTTCGACGACTGCTTCGGTCTCCTCGGTTGTTACGTGCCATCCGAGGTGATGACCTTCGCTGTAGACCGCCAGGTTGGGGTCGGCCGCACGGAGGCGGTCGACGAGCTTGAGCACATAGCTGCCCTTGTCGTCCGACCTGAGCGTTTTCAGGACCCGCTCGTAATTCTGGATTTTGGCGATGACGATGTGGCCGCTGGCGATCGAATCGCGGACAAGGCGCGCTTCGAGGGCTCGAATCTTGGGGAGTCCCGTCTCCAGATTGACCATCTCGAGACGCCGTTTCCAACGCATGCGCGAGCGGAAGATGGCGTAGATGACCAGGAGCGCGGCGCCATACGAGAGTTCCACGCGCACACCGATCTTGGACGTGGCAACCAGGAGGATCGGCGCAAGTGCAACGATGAGCGAATAGGCTACCCAGCGACGCCTGCGTGTCCTGCATACAGCCAGTACGAGAACCAGCAGGGCGGAGAAGATGAATAGGGTAGCAGGCCCGCTGAGGCTTCTTGTATAGCCTGCCTTCAGCGTCTCCGCGCCATAAATATCGACGTAGCTTGCAGGTGCGTTCGCAAGGCGCGGGATTCGCTGCTGACTGCCCGGAACTTGTCCGCTGTGGCCAATTACGACGGTCTTTCCCGTGATTTCCACCGAATGTGAATGTGCCGCCGCAGCATTCGGTGACAGCGCCGCAATCGAGATTGCGGGAATGCGCGCGGGAGGAATGCCGTAGTCGACCGGAAAGATCGCTTTTGGATTGCCAACGATGCCTGCCATCGACGAAGCGGCGGAAGGCACTTGCTTGCCATTGACCAGGTAGCTGTAGTGGAGCTCCCAGGCGAGGCCCGACCAGTCACGATCGGTTTGGTCCGAGACGACTCGTCTTGCAGCTCCCGCTATTTCAGGCGAAGTGGCTCGGATGGCTTCATCGACGGTTGCCCCGTAGACCTTCCGATCAACCAGCGTGATGCGTGGACCGAGGTCGGCGATTGCGCGCGCGAGCTCTGCATCGGCCTTCCGATCATCCGATTCAGCGAAGGTCATATCGAGGTAGACCTTGCCCACGCCTCTGCGGTCGAGCTCGTCTAGCGCGGTGGCCAGCTCGTAACGTCTTTGCGGCGACCGCGGATCGTTGTGGACTTCATCGGAACCGATGAAAACGATATCACCCGACGGGCTTCTCTCTGCAATTCGCGACTGGATCAGCCAGAAGAATTGATCCAGCGGTTGGAGGAACGTAATTCCGTAGAGCGCAAGGGAGATTATCCCCGCCCACAGGAGGTTGCGCAGGCGCTCGAACAGCCGTCCACCGAACAGCGAACGCCAAGGGTCGAGGATCGGACCGGCCAGTTTCGAGATGCGTTGGTCACCCATCGGGCGCCCTTATGAGGGTCTTAAGTTTAAGAAAGTTTTGATGGGGGCGGCGAGGATACTTCGTAAGCCAACGAGGCTGCGGCTTGCGAAGGTAAATTCCGCTTTAGCAATTGGCGTGAAGAAAAATCGCGCAAGGGGCGCGACGGATCGCTCGGTGCTGCAATTTTCTTATTTTAGAAGAGTAGCATAGGTAGCCAGGATCGCGGTTTGCCAGGGTGGTTAACTACCCCCGAAGGTGTATCAGGCTACCGCTCCGAACAGGTCATGCGCATCGCTGTCCTCAATTGAGACAGTTACGATATCGCCGGAGGCGAGCCCCTGAGGAACGTTGCGAAGGTAAACCGCGCCGTCGATTTCGGGCGCATCGGCCTGGCTGCGCCCGGTTGCGCCGATGTCGCCGTCCTCATCGGGCTCGCCGACTTCGTCGATGATCACCGGGATCTGCCTTCCCACCTTGGCAGCAAGCTTGGCGGCGCTGATCCGCTCGGTCACTTCCATGATCCGGGCGTAGCGCTCTTCCTTGACCTCCTCTGGCACGGGATCGGGCAAGGAATTCGCCTGCGCACCTTCGACGGGTTCGAAGCGGAAGGCCCCGACGCGGTCGAGCTGGGCCTCCTCCAGCCAGTCGAGCAGATACAGGAAGTCCTCTTCGGTCTCGCCGGGAAAGCCTACGACGAAGCTCGACCGGATCGCGATCTCGGGACAGATCGCGCGCCAGCCCTTGAGCCGTTCGAGCACCTTGGCCTCGTTCGCCGGACGCTTCATGGCGCGCAGGACCTTGGGGCTGGCATGCTGGAAGGGAATGTCGAGATAGGGGGTGAGCAGGCCCTCCGCCATCAGCGGGATCACTGCATCGACATGCGGATAGGGATAGACGTAGTGCAGCCGCACCCAGGGCGGCACGCCGCCGCCGATGTCGAGCTGGCCCAGCTCGCGTGCGAGATCGGTCATGTGCGCGCGTACGTCACGGCCCTTCCAGCTGCGGCTCTCGTGCCGCGTGTCGACGCCATAGGCGCTGGTGTCCTGGCTGATGACCAGCAGTTCCTTCGTACCCGCCGCGACCAGCTTTTCCGCCTCGCGCAGGACCGCATCGATGCGCCGGCTGGCGAGCTTCCCGCGGAGGTCGGGGATGATGCAGAAGGCGCAGGAGTGATTGCACCCCTCCGAGATTTTCAGATAGCTATAGTGGCGTGGCGTCAGCTTCACGTCGGGCTGCGGGATCAGGTCGATGAAGGGCCCCTGGCTCGGTGGGGCATGTTCGTGAACCGCCTCGACGACCGCCTCGTACTGGTGCGCCCCGGTCACCGCGAGCACGCTCGGATGCGCGGCGCGGATGGCATCGGCTTCCTCGCCCATGCAACCGGTTACGATGACGCGGCCGTTCTCTGCAATCGCCTCGCCGATCGCCTGCAGACTCTCTTCCTTGGCGGAATCGAGAAAGCCACAGGTGTTGACCAGCACCACGTCGGCGCCGGCATAGTCGGGGCTCATGGCATAGCCGTCGGCGCGCAGGCGCGTGAGGATACGCTCGCTGTCGACCAGTGCCTTGGGACAGCCGAGGGAAACCATGCCGACCTTCTTCTGGTCGGGGATCGGGGTCGTGGTAGTGCTCATGATTGCGCGCGCCCCTACACCCGAACGCGGATTTACGCTAGCGTCCAGCTCGTCGAGGGTTTCGGGGAGAGCGGATATGGGTGAAATCAACCTCGGGGCAGTGCTGCTGGGCGCGCTGGCCTTCTTCCTCGTCGGAGCGATCTGGTACGGCGTGCTGTTCGGCAAGGCATGGCAGAAGGCCGCGGGGATGAGCGACGATCAACTCCAGGGCACCAACATGCCGCTGATCTTCGGCCTCACCTATCTTGCCGAACTGGTGGTCGCGTTCACCCTGTGGCATGCGATCGCGCGCAGCGGTGCAAGCGACCGCGCGGTGATGATGATGGCCGTGGGCTTCGGCGCGACGATCATGGCCCCGGCCGTCGGGATCAATTACCTCTATTTGCGCAAGAATTTGAGGCATTTCCTGATCGATGCTGGCCACTTGATTGTCGGCATGGCAGCCATGGGCGGCGTCTTCCTGCTCTTCCGCTAGCGATCAGCTGGGCTCGAGGTCCTCGCGATCGTGGCCGTCGCCCTGCGTTTCGCCATGGGATGTCGGGACGATCTCGACCACGACGTCGCCCGGCTGCAGCGTTTGGCACTCGGGCTCCCAGAAACCGAGCGCCTTGCCCCGGCGATAGACCCTGAGCCCGCGCCCTCCCGATTTCAGTTCGGCAAGCGTCTTGCCACATTCTTCTTCGGTCACTGCACGTTCTATCAGCTGCACGCGGCCGGAAATGCTGGCGAGGTCGGCGAGATATTCGGCGATATGCTCACCTTTGGCGCTTCCTGCCAGCAAGAGGCCGGTGAAGCGGACGGGGTTGATGACGTTGGTCGCGCCAGCCTGTCGGGCAATCATTTCGTTATCGTCCGCGCGCACGACGACGCTGATCGGCACCGCAGGAGCAAGCGCACGGGCCGTGAGGGTGATAAGGATTGTGGTATCGTCGCGCCCTGCGGAGATCAGCACGTTCGATGCTTCCGCGATCCGCACCGCCTTGAGGGTTTCGTCGCGCGTCGCGTCGCCCGCCAGGACATTACAGCCGAGTGCCTCGGCTTCGGTCAGACGATCTTCGCTCGGATCGATCACGACGATCCGGCTCGGTTCGGTGCCGCGTTCGATGAGTTCGGCGACCGCCTCGGAGCCCGAGATGCCGAAGCCCAGAACCACGATATGGTCGCACAATTGTTCCTGGATACGGGCCATGCGCCACTGCTCCCATGTGCGTTTGATGAGGAAGTTATAGGCCGTGCCGACGAAGATGAAGAGCACGGCGAAACGGACCGGCGTCACGATCACCGCCTCGACCAGCCGCGCGCGATCGGAGATCGGGGCGATATCGCCGAAGCCGGTAGTGGTGATCGAGATCATGGTGAAATAGACGACGTCGAGGAAACTCACCTCGCCATCGAGATTGTCGACCAGGCCCTCGCGGTCCCACCAGTGGATCATAACCACGGCGAAGATCAGCAGCAGCGCGAGGCCGAGGCGAATGCCGAGATCGCCCCAGACGGGCAGGCGCACCGCGCGGCGCAGGGGCTTGACGCCCTTGCTCATCCGCAGTTGGCGGGTGCGCGCGTCGGCCATTAGGCGAAGCGTCCCGCCAGTGCGCCCAGCGAAGAGTGGTGCGTGAGGTCGAGCTGGAGCGGGGTGACCGAGATGAAACCCTCGTCGATGGCCTCGAGATCGGTGCCGTGATCGAGCGTGTGTTCGATCGCCTCAAGCCCGAACCAGTAGTATTTGAAGCCGCGCGGGTCGCGTCCCTCGACTACTGTCCCGCGCGAATAGTCGTGAAAGCCCTGGCGCACCGCACGGATGCCCTTGACCTCGCCGGCAGGGATGGGCGGGAAGTTCACATTGACCAGCGTGCGCTTGGGCAGCGGGGTGTCGAGCAGGGGGGCGAGCACTTTCGCGCCCCATTCGACCGCCGCACCGAAGGGAACGTCCTCGCCCAACCCCTCTTTCGAATAGACCTGGCTCAGCGCGATCGAGCGAACCCCGGCCAGCGCGCCTTCGATGGCGGCGGAGACCGTTCCCGAATAGGTAATGTCGTCGGCCAGGTTCGCCCCGCGATTGACGCCCGAGAGGATCACGTCCGGCAGGCCGCCGAGCACCTTGCGCATGCCCATGGTCACCGCATCGGTGGGCGTGCCGGTGACCGAGAAACGGCGCTCGTCATGCTGGCGCAGGCGGACCGGGCGGGTGAGGGTGAGCGCATGCCCCATGCCCGACTGTTCCTCGTCGGGGGCGCAGATCCAGATGTCGTCGCTGAACTGGCGTGCGATGCCTTCGAGCACCTCGAGGCCCGGAGCGCGAATGCCGTCGTCATTGGTCAGGAGGATGCGCATCAGGACCGGGGCTCCAGCTTGGTGACACCGCCCATATAGGGGGCCAGCACCTCGGGTAATGTCACGCTGCCATCGGCATTCTGGTAGTTTTCCATCACCGCCACCAGCGTGCGCCCGACCGCGAGGCCCGAGCCGTTGAGCGTATGGACGAAGACGGTCTTCTTCTCGCCTTCGGGGCGGTAGCGCGCATTCATGCGGCGGGCCTGGAAATCGCCCGTGTTCGAGCAGGAGGAAATCTCGCGCCAGGCGCCCTGGCCGGGCAGCCAGACCTCGAGATCGTAGGTCTTGCGCGCGCCGAAGCCCATGTCGCCGGTGCAGAGCAGCATGCGGCGATAAGGCAGGTTCAGCGCCTCGAGGATTCCTTCGGCACATTTCGTCATCCGCTCGTGCTCGGCCTCGCTGTCTTCGGGGCGGCAGATGCTGACCAGTTCGACCTTCTCGAACTGGTGCTGGCGGATGAAGCCGCGCGTGTCGCGACCGGCGGAGCCTGCCTCCGAGCGGAAGCACAGCGTGTGCGCGGTCATACGTATCGGCTCGGCAAGGTCCGGCAGGATCTCGCCGGCGACCGAGTAGGTTAGCGGCACTTCGGAGGTCGGGACGAGCCAGCGATCGTCGGTGGTACGAAAGCTGTCTTCGGCGAACTTCGGCAGCTTGTCGGTGCCGTACATGGCATCGTCGCCCACCAATACAGGAGGGTTGCACTCGGTGTAGCCGTTCTCGCGCGTCTGCCTGTCGAGCATGAACTGCGCCAGCGCGCGGTGGAGGCGGGCGATATCGCCGCGCAGGAAGGTGAAGCGCGCGCCCGACAGCTTGGTGCCGGTCTCGAAATCCATGCCCAGCGCGGGGCCGAGGTCGGCATGTTCCTTCGGCTCGAAATCGAATTCGCGCCGGTCGCCCCATTGGTGGATTTCGACATTGTCGTTCTCGTCCGCACCCTGCGGCACGTCCTCGGCGGGGAGGTTGGGCAGACGGGCGAGCATGTCGTCGAGCTCTTTCCCGGCGGCAGCGGCGGCCGCTTCCCATTCGGGCATGCCGGCCTTGATCTCGGCGACCTCGGTCTTGAGCGCCTCGGCCTTCTCCGTGTCGCCCTGGCCCATGGCCTGGCCGATCGCTTTCGAAGCGTCGTTGCGGCGGCTCTGCGCCTGCTGGACCCTTGTCGTCGCCTCGCGCTTCTTGGCGTCGAGTGCGACGATCGTATCGGCCACCGGTTCGGCACCACGGCGGGCGAGAGCGGCATCGAAGGCTTGCGGATTGGCGCGGATGAAGGCGATATCGTGCATGGTCCGCGCCTATGCCTTCTCGGGTTCGGCTTGACCAGTCACTTCGCCGCCGCCGGATCGGGCTTTCTCGGGCACGACTCGAGCCGCCGCCCGTTCAGGGGCAAATCCAGGAGCTTGAAGGCAGACCGCTTGACCGACCGACCGATCCAGCCGCCGCGCCGTACGCGCTTCATCGATATCGCCGAAGGCGCCATCAGGGCGGGACGCAAGCTGGGCTGGGTGGATCCCGCCAGTTTGGAAAGGGACTACCTGCTCGAAGAGGCCGCGCAGGCAACCGGCCTCGACGATTTTGGCGATCGCTGGTTCGAACGTCCCTTCGAGGTCCTGCTCGACAGCGTGAAGCGCGAGGCACGCCTGAATGCGGCGGGCGATTTCTCCGCCATGAAGATGTTCCACCATGTGCTGCGCGACCGGCTCTACACCCAGATGTGGTTCAAGCGGCACCCCGAAATCCTCGCGCGACCGCTCAAGAACCCGGTGGTGATCGTCGGCCCGATGCGCTCGGGAACGACCCGGCTTCATCGCCTGCTCGCCAGCGACCGGCGCTTCGCCCATCTCCGCAGCTTCGAGACCATCAGCCCCGTACCGCGCCCCGGGTACGAAGCCGTGATGGAGGGCGAGGAGGAGGACTTCCGACCCAAGCTCGCCAGCCGCATCCTCAAGGTCGCGCGGCTCGTCAATCCGCGCACGCTGTCGATTCACCCCACCGGTCCCTACGAACCGGAGGAGGAACTGGGGCTCGTCGCCGCTTCGATGTACGGGATGAAATGGGAGGCGCAGTGGCATGTGCCGGGGTACTCGAGATGGTGTGCGGGCGAATCCGCCGTGCCGGCCTATCGTCATATGGCCGACCTCCTGCGGCTGATCGGCTGGTCGCAACAGGAGAGCTCACTGCGGCCATGGATCCTCAAGACGCCTCAGCACATGTTCGACCTGCCCGCTCTGCTAGAGGTCTTTCCTGACGCGAGGCTGATCTTCACCCATCGCGATCCCAAGAAGGTCGTCGGCAGCGCGGCCTCGCTCGCTTGGAACCAGACGATCATCTATTCGGACCACAACGACCCGGTCGAAACCGGCCGGGAATGGCTCGGCAAGACGGCGATGATGATCGAGCGCATGAGAACTGCGCGCGACAGCATCCCGCGCGAGCGGATGATCGACGTCCAGTACGAGGACATGGAGAACGACTGGCGCGCGACGATGGAGCGCGTCTACCGCTTCCTCGGCTTCGAGATCGAGCCGGCGATTGCTGGAATGCAGGCCTATCTCGACCGCTCGGCGCGGCTCAAGCGACGGCCGCATCGCTACAGCCTCGAAGAATTCGGCCTTGCGGAGGGTGAGGTTGACGAGCGCTTCGCCAACTATACCGAGACCTACGGCATTCCCGTCGAGAACGTGGCGCCGCCCGCGCGGCTGCGACGGGTGGCCCGATAGAAAAAGGGCGGAGCAAAGCCCCGCCCCCTGAAGTCGAGAGAGTGCCGGATCAGAACTTGAACTGGCCGGTCACGAAAACCCGGCGCGGGTCGCCGTAGAAGCCGGTCAAATTCCCTTCGAGGCCCAGCACAGTGCCGGTGACGAAGTCGTAGCCGGCGACGATATAGCGCTTGTCGAACAGGTTCTTGCCGTGGAGGCCGACCGACCAGCGATCGCTGTCGTCGGTATAAACGATGCTGGCATCGACAAGGGCGAAGCCATCCTGATCGAGCGGTCCGGGCAGTTCGAACTGGCTCGAATCCGAGCGCAGCGAGACCGAACCGAGGAAATCGACGATGCCGCTGCCTACCGGCAGCCCGAGGTCGAACCCGGCATTGGCGGTGATGTCGGGCGTGTTCTGGAAGACGCGCTGGTCGGCGACATCGTTGCCGAAGGCGTCGATGAAAGTGTTGTATTTCGCATCGAGGATGCCCAGCGCCCAGTTGAAGGTAAGGCGGCTGCCCGGCCCGGCGAAATCCTTGCCGACGATGGCCCGGCCTTCGAATTCGAAGCCGTTCACATCGGCGTCGCCCGCATTCGAGGTGATGCCGATGAAGCTGTCGTTAGTCCCGTCACCATCGGTATCGAAGCCGACCGAGCCCGGTATCTGGACGTCGGTATAGTCGCCCTTGAATGCCGCGAGGCTGACGAACAGCCGGTCGTCGAGCAGCGAGGCCTTCCAGCCGATTTCATAGCTGTCGACCTTTTCGGGAGCGAAGCTGAGGAAGGCGTACTGATCGGCGTAGTCGATGTCGCCGTCGCCATCGAGGTCGGGTGCGGCGGTCGATTGGCCGCGCGGGTCGAAGCCGCCGCCCTTGAAGCCCTTCGAATAGGTGAAATAGAGCGTGTGGTTGTCGTTGGGCTTGAACGCGAGCGAAGCGCGCGGCGTGAATTCCTTGAAGGTCGCGCTGCCCGTAAAGTCGCTGGTCACCGCGATGGCGGTCGCGGTCGAAGGCGGGAAGAGGTCCGAGAAGCCGCCGATGAAGGTGGTGCGCAGGATGCGGCTGTCCCGCTTGTCCCAGGTATAGCGACCGCCAAGCGACAGGCTGAGCTGGTCGGTGATGTCATAGGTGAAGTCGCCGAAGATCGAATAGGTCTCGGTATCGACATCGCCCAGCGTCTGCGCATTGAGCCCGGGCAGGCCGATCAGCGCGCCGGTGGTGAACAGCGCCACGTCGAAGGCGGTGAAGGCGTTGGCGTCGAGGTAATAGGCGCCGAGCACGCCCGACAGGCGGTCGCCCTCGTAGAGCAACTGGAGTTCCTCGCTGAACTGCTTGTTCCGGTAGATCGCGGGGACGTCGAGATCGGCGGCGGGAAGGCTGTCGAAATCGATCGGCGTGGTCGACCTATCCTTGCGGTAACCGGTGATCGACTTGAGCGTCACCGTGTCGCTGACTTCATAGGCCACGGTCAGGCCGCCGCCATAGGCTTCGACCTCCTGCTCGACCACGTCGAGGCCCGCGCGCGTGTCGTAAACGTTATCGAGGACGGGGGCCCCGCTGAAGGCACCCGGCAACAGGCGGTGGCCCTGGCGCGGGTCCGAATTGTCTTTCACGTAATCGCCCGAAAGACGGATGAAGAGCGGGCCGTCGTCGAACTCGATCGTCCCGCGGGCGGCCCAGACGTCCTTGTTGTAGTTCTCGACCCCGGGCTGAGTGAGGTTGTCGCCGTAGCCGCCGCGCGAAAGACGCGCGCCGCTGACGCCCACCTTCAGGCTGTCGCTGAGCGGCGTCGAGGCGGTGACGATGAGGTCGGCCTGGTCGTAAGAGCCATAGGTTCCGCGGACCTTGACCTCGGTGTCGTCGGGCAGGCGTGCGGTGACGTATTTGATTGCGCCGCCGATGGTGTTGCGCCCGTATAGCGTGCCCTGCGGACCGCGCAGCACCTCGACCCGCTCGACATCGTAGACGTCGAGCACTGCGCCTTGGGGACGGTTGAGATAGATGTCGTCGACATAGAGACCGACGCCCGCCTCGAAGCCGGCGACCGGGTCCTGCTGACCGACGCCGCGAATGAAGGCGGTAAGCGTCGTGTTGGTGCCGCGGCTGACCTCGAGGGTGAGGTTCGGCACTTCCTGAGCGATTTCTGTGATTTCGAGCGTCCCGCCCTTCGTCAGCTCCTCGCCCGAAAGCGCGGTGATGGCAAGCGGCACGTCCTGGATGCGTTCCTCGCGGCGACGCGCGGTCACGACAATGGTGTTGCCTTCCTCGGCCAGTGGGGCGGGAGGCGTGTCGTCGGCTTCCTGGGCCGAGACGGGGGCTGCGGACAAGGCGGCGAAAGCGACGCCGGCGAGCAGGCTCGCAGCGAGGAATTTGGTGGAACGCGTGATCATTTTTCCCTCCCGAACATTCTTATGCGAGCGTCAATACTGAAACTTGAACCACCTTTCAAGTTAGATGTTGATTGATGCCATGGGGGCGGATAGCGTAGGCGCATTGGAGGGGGTGTTCCGCAATGACCAGCGATGTGGCCATGACGGGGAAGGAGCCGCGGACCGAGCGCGGGCGCAAGACGCTGCGCAAGCTCCTCGATGCTGCCACGCGCGAGTTCGCGGACCACGGATTCCATGACGCGTCGATCAGCGGGATTACGCGCCGCGCCGGGGTCGCGCTGGGCAGTTTCTACACCTATTTCGACAGCAAGGACGCAATCTTCCGGGCGCTGGTCTCGGACATGAGCGCGGGCGTAGCGCAGGCCGCGCGCGAGGCGCTCGATCCCGCAATGGGCGCGCTCGAGATCGAACGCGTCGCCCTGCGCGCCTTCCTCGCCTTCGCCGCCGAGCACAAGGAAATCTACCGCATCATCGACGAGGCCGAATTCGTCGATCCCGAAAGCTACCGGGACCATTACGAGACGATCGGATCGCGGATAGAGGAACGCCTGCACGCTGGAGGGCAGGCAGGCGAATTGGCGCAGGACCTCGGCTCGGTCGAGGCCTGGGCGGTCATGGGCATGAACGTCTTCCTCGGCCTGCGCTATGTCATCTGGGCGCGCGAGGGCGATCCTCCCTTCGACGACATCGCCCGCCGCGCCAACGATCTTCTCGCGCGCGGGGTCGGCTCAGGCCAATCCTGACCCACGGAACCGCGCCGCAGCGAAGCCGTTGGTTTCGCAAAGGAGAATGATCACATGATCGGCAAGATTATCGGAGCTTTCGTCGGCGACAGGCTCGCCAAGGAAACCAACGCCATCGGCGGCGCCAGCGGTGCTGCTCTCGGCGTCGTGGCCAGCACGGTCCTTCGTCGGATCAGCCTTCCCGCCATGGTTGCGCTCGGCGTGGGCGGCTATGTCGCCAAGAAGGTGCTCGACAAGAAGAGTGCAGAAGAAGAGGCCGGGGCAGGCTCTCCCAAGCCCACCGAGGCGCCCGCGGCTCGGAGCAAGACCACCGCAAAAGCCGCCTGACTTCGTGTCGTTGAGAATGCCATGCAGGACCGCCCGCTCGGGCGGTCCTTATGCTATGGGTGGTGCCGTTCTTCCTTTCGCTGCGCCGACATGATCTGCCGATAGGGTCGTCAGAATGCCGTATTCCTCGCGCCGGAACCGCGCGGGGAGACAGGAGAAGACATGACAGCCGCAAGCGAGCCCCCCGTCGAACCCCCGCTCATCGAGCTGCCGATCGAGACGGCCTCGCGCGGTTTCTACGACGGCTTCAGTCGCGCCGTCGCGATCCCGTCGAAGGTGATCGTCTCGCTGCTCATCATGTGGGCGATCTTCTTCCCCGTACGCGCCAACGAGACGCTGGAAGCGGCCAATTCGCGTATCATCACGTCCTTCGCTGGCTGGTACGTCTATCTCGTGGCGTTTTTGATGCTGGCCTGTTTCGTGCTCGCGCTCGTGCCCAAATCGGGCCGACTGCGCATCGGCAATGCCGGTGAGAAGCCGGAATTCGGCCGCTTCTCCTGGTTTTCGATGCTGTTCGGCGCAGGCATCGGGATCGGGATGCTGACCTACTCGACCGGCGAGCCGCTATCGCACTTTGCGAACAACCCGGAAATCATTCGCGGCGCGGTCGCAGCGGAGTCGGTCGAGGCGGTGCGCCCCGCCTACGCATACACCTTCCTGCATTGGGGTTTTGCCGCTTGGGGGACCTACGCGCTGGTCGGCCTCGCAATCGGCTATGTCGCCTACCGGCGCAACCTGCCTTTGACTGTCCGCTCGGCCCTCGCGCCGCTGTTCGGGCTCAAGCTTTCCGGCCTGTGGGGGCATCTGATCGATATTGTCGCGGTCGTCGCGACGCTGCTGGGTGTGGCGGTCACGATGGGGCTTGGTGTCGAACAATTCGTGGCGGGGCTCGCGCGGCTGGGCCTCGGCGACTGGCTCCTCGATTCGGACGGGTCTTCGTCCGCGCTAGCCATCATGATGGCGCTGTTGATCCTCGTCGGCGCATCGACGCTCAGCGCGCTGTCCGGCGTGGGGAGAGGCATCAAATGGCTCTCGAACCTCAACATGGTGCTTTCCGCGCTGTTGCTCGCATTGTTCCTGATCGTCGGGTCGGGCTTCTATGGGCTGCGGGTGCTGGGGATCGGCCTGTGGGACTATCTGCGCACCCTCGTGCCCAATTCTCTCACGCTGTTCGAGGGGGGGAGTCCCATCGGTGAAGCGCTGGTCCAGTGGCAACTCGACTGGTCGGTCTTCTACTGGGCGTGGTGGATAGCCTTCGCACCCTTCGTCGGGATGTTCATCGCTCGCATTTCGCGGGGCCGAACCATTCGCGAATACGTCCTGGGGGTGATCCTCGTCCCCTCGCTGATGTGCTTCGTGTGGATGGCCATCGTCGGCGGTACTGCCATCGACCTGGAACTGAGCGGCATGGCCGGGGGGCGCATCCTCGAGACCGGAATTTCGGACCAGCTCTACGCGACCCTGGCGGTCCTGCTCGGCCCCGTCTCGACAATGATAGCCTCGGGCCTCGTGGTGGTGCTGTTGCTGACCTATCTCATCACATCGACCGACAGCGCGATCCTGATCGTCAACACGATCAACGGCGCGGGCGAAAGCGAGGGGAGTCGGCGACGCCATATCATTTTCTGGGGCATGGCACTGGCCCTGATGGTCGGCAGCATGCTGATCCTCGGCGGGATCAATGCGATCCGCATCACGATGATCATCGGTGCGCTGCCCTTCAGCTTCGTGGTCGCCATCATGGCGATCGCGATACTCAAGGCTGTGGCATTCGATCTCCGGCGCAACCGTCACGGCGTGCCCACTACCGCCCAGGCGGTTGAGGACGCATTGAGGGGCAAGTAGCCGCACTCATGAACGCGGTCGCGTGATTGTCGTGGTGAGAATGGTGGGCGCGGCAGGGATTGAACCTGCGACCCCACCCGTGTGAAGGGTGTGCTCTACCACTGAGCTACGCGCCCGCCCGGCTGAGCCGCTGGCGAAGCAGCGGCAGGGCAGGGGCGCGCCTTTACTGTGCGAATCGGCGCGTGGCAAGCACCCTAGCCGAACAGCAGGGCTACCACCCTCGCGAGCCACCCATGGGGAGCGGATGCCTGCACCCGGGCCGGCGCCGTCGTCGGACAGGCGAGGCAATAGGCCTGCGCACCCCTTGCCCCGAGCAGGCGTTGCGTATCGGCGGAGACCTGGGACACCAAGGCGACCTGCCCCTGTGCAAGGCGCGCGAAGACGTCGCCGCCCGAACCCCGCTCCTCGCCATCGCCGATCAGCCACTGGCGCAGCAGCGTGTCGTAGGTCGAGGGCCTGGTACCGAGATACTGGACGTGCCAATTGTCGCCGAGGTCTGCCTGCGCTGCGGTCCATTGCAGCGCTTCCTCCAAGCCGCCGTATTCGTCGACGAGGCGAAGCTGGCGTGCGGTCCCGCCGTCCCACACGCGTCCCTGGCCAACGGCGTCGACCTGGTCGCGGGTCATGTCGCGTGCCTCGCCCACGCGGGCGAGGAAGTCCTCATAGCCGTTCTCGATGAAGGCCTGCATCATCGCGTCGGTTTCGGGGGTGAAGCCGCCGATCAGGTCGGGCTGGCCCGACAACGGCGTGGTGCGCACCCCGTCGCTGGTCACGCCGACCATCGCCGCGGTCTGCTCGAAGGTCGGAACGACCGCGAATATCCCGATCGAGCCCGTGATGGTTTCGGGTTCGGCGAAGATCCGGTCGGCCGGGGTCGAGACCCAATATCCGCCGCTTGCCGCGACATTGGCCATCGAGACCGCGATCGGGATCTCGCGCGCCTTGTGGCGGAGGATCGCTTCGCGGATCGCCTCGCTCGCCAGAACCGAGCCACCGGGCGAATCGACGCGGACCACGAGCCCCGCGAGATCGTCTTCGAGCGCCTCGTCGAGCAGGCCGGCGATCCTGTCGCCGCCGGCTACGCCGGGGCCGGCATCGCCATCGACGATCTCGCCCGCCACGGTGATCACGCCGATGGGTTTGCCCTTGCGGGGGAGGGGGTTGTCCTCGAGCCACACGGCGAGATCGGTGTGCGGATAGGCGTTGGGTCCATCGCCCCAGTCGTCTGCGCCGACCAGTTCGACCACGCGCTTTTCGAAATCGGCACGGCTGCCGAGCTTGTCGACCAGCCCCGCCTGCAAGGCGGCGGTGGCGAGGTCGCCCTTCGCCGCCGTGATCCACTCGACCGGTTGGGTGGTGATGCGCGCGATATCGGCGCCGGGGCGCGCCTTCTTTAGATTGGCGCGATATTCCTCCCACAGCGTTTCATACAGGGCGCGGGCATTCTCGCGCGCCGGCTCGGACATGTCGCTGCGGCTGTAGGGTTCGACCGCGCTCTTGTATTCGCCGACCTTGTAGACGCGTGCGTTGACCTTCAACTTGTCGAGCAGTCCGGCGTAGTAGAGTCGCTCGCCACCGGGGCCGGCGACGACGGCGCCCCCCAGCGGATTGACCCAGACCTCGCTCGCATGCGCGGCGAGGAGCATGGAATCGTCGGTATAGGCGGTGGCATAGGCAAGCACCGGCTTCTCGGCGGCGCGCACGCGATCGAGCGCCTCGCCGATTTCCTGCATGTGGACCTGGCCGCCGCCGAGGAAACGGTCGAGATCGAGCACGACGGCGGTGATGCGATTGTCCCCGGCGGCTTCGTCGAGGGCGTGGACCAGTTCGCGTGCCTGGTATTCGCCCATCGGTGCCGTGCCCGATAGGAGCGCCTCGATCGGGTCGATCTCGGCCCGTTCCTCGACCACCACGCCGTCGAGCGCGATCAGCAATGCGCCTTCGCGCACCGAGGCCGGGCCGGGCCGCGCGGTCAGCACCGCGAACAGCGCCGAGAAGAACAGCAGCATGAAGACGAGCACCAGCCCGTCCTTGATGCCGACCAAGAGGCGCCAGACCTTGCCAGCGAATTTCATGCGTCAAATCTCCTGTCTGCATGTCGAGTTAGGGAAGCGCGCGGGACTTTGCCACCGGAAAGCGCTTGAGCGGCACAGGCTGCTCGACTAAGGGCGTGGTCTCAATGACATCGACGCCAAAACCGCCGCACGCGGCCCGCTATCCGGCGGGCGGCCTCGCGTTCCCGCACCGCGACCTGATCGGTATCGGCCAGCTCGAACGGCACGAGATTCTCTTCCTGCTCGACGAGGCGGAACAGTGGGTCGCGCTCAACCGCCAGGCGACCAAGCACGAAAACCTGCTGTCGGGCCTGACGGTCATCAATGCCTTCTTCGAGAATTCGACGCGGACTCTGCTGAGCTTCGAGATCGCCGGCAAAAGGCTGGGCGCCGACGTGGTCAATATGCATGCAGCGCAGTCGAGCGTGAAGAAGGGCGAAACGCTGATCGACACGGCGATCACGCTCAATGCCATGCGCGCGGACGCGATCGTCATCCGCCATGGTTCGAGCGGAGCGACCCAGTTGATCGCCGACAAGGTCGACTGCCCCGTACTCAACGCGGGAGACGGGCAGCACGAACATCCGACGCAGGCGCTGCTCGATGCGCTCGCCCTGCGCCACGCGCTGCGCGCTCGCGGCACGGCTGCGGAGGATTTCACCGGCCTGACTATCGTGATCTGCGGCGACATCCTGCACAGCCGCGTGGCGCGCTCCAACCTGCTCTGTCTCCAGGCGCTCGGCGCATCGGTGCGGCTGTGTGCCCCGCCCGCGCTCATGCCGGTGGGGATCGAAGCCATGGGGGCCGACGTGTTCCACGACTTCGATGCCGCGCTCGAAGGTGCGGACGTGGCGATGATGCTGCGGCTGCAGACCGAGCGGATGAGTGGCCAGTTCATCCCCTCGGCGCGTGAGTATCATCATCTCTACGGGCTCACGAAAGAGCGTCTCGAGAGGGCTGCCAAGGATGCGCTGGTGATGCACCCGGGGCCGATGAACCGCGGGGTCGAGATCGACAGCGAGGTGGCGGACATGATCGACCGTTCGATCATCACCCGGCAGGTCGAGATGGGGGTCGCGATCCGCATGGCCGCGCTCGACGTGCTCACCCGCCGCGCGCGCGGTGTCGCAGGCTGGGGAGAGGCGGCATGAAGCAGCAGCGCCCCCTGACGATCACCTCCGGCCGGCTGGTGACTCCCGATGGCCTTCGCGACGGCGGTTTGCGACTGGTCGATGGCCTGATCGACGGCGTCGGTGTCGACCCGCAGGATGGTGACGAGATCGTCGATGCCGGGGGACGTCTCGTGGTGCCGGGTCTGGTGGATCTCGGCGTTTTCGCGATCGACAAGCCGGCCTTCCACTTCGGCGGGATCACCCGCGCCGCGCTGATGCCCGATCAGTCGCCGCCGCTCGACCTGCCGAGCCGCGTGTCCTATATCGCCAAGAGCGGCAAGCCCGACTTCTGGGTCCACCCGCTGGCGGCAGCGACGCGCGGCCTCGAGGGGCGCGAGATCGCCGAACTGGCGCTGATGCGCGAGGCGGGGGCACGGGGCGTCGCCACGGGCCGCCAGTGGATCGCCGATTCAGGCGCTATGCTCCGGCTGCTGCAATATGCCGCCATGCTCGACATGGTGGTGATCGCCCATGCGGAGGATGCGGCGTTGGTCGGCAGCGCTGTCGCCACCGCGGGCGAAATCGCCACCCGCCGAGGCCTGCCGAATGCCCCCGCCGAAGCCGAGGCGATCGCGCTCGCCCGCGACATCGCGCTCGCCGAAATGGCGGGCGCCCGGATTCACTTCCGGCAGGTCACGACGCGCGCCGGCCTTGCACTCGTGCGCGCGGCCAAGGCTCGCGGCTTAGAGGTCACCTGCGGCGTCACGCCCGCGCATTTCATGCTCTCGGATCTCGCAACGGTCGAATTCCGCACCTTTGCCCGGCTGTCTCCGCCGCTGCGCTGTGAGGACGACCGGAAGGCGGTCCGCGAGGCCCTCGCAGATGGCACGATCGACGTTATCGCCAGCGGCCACGACCCGCGCGGTCCCGAAGACAAGCGCCTGCCTTTCTCCGACGCCGAGCCGGGCATGGCGGGGGCGGAGACGCTGCTGGCCATGGCACTGTCGCTGGTACGCGACGACTTGATCGATCTGTCCCGCGCATTCGATCTCGTCGCGACGGCGCCCGCGCGGCTGCTGGGCGCCCCGGCCGGCGCTCTTGCAGCCGGACTGGAGGCCGATGTCGCGATCGTCGATCCCGACCGTCCCTGGGTCATCCAGAGCGCCAGGATGGAGGCGACCGCCGGCAACACGCCGTTCGACGGCCAGCCGACGCAGGGGCGGGTCACTCAGCTCTACAAGGGCGGCGTGGCCATCAAGCGCTAGGCAGAGAAAGCCCCGCCCGGATCGCTCCGGACGGGGCACTCGATGGTACGTTGGGCGACGCTGGATGTTTCCTAGCGCGCTGCGACCCGAACGTCCGAATTCACGACTCCGAGGGCTCCGGGAAGCGGGCGGCTGGCGGCATAGGCGATACAGCCGCCACCCTTGCCCTTGACCGTCCGGCACATCGACAGTGCCGACGATTTGGCAAAGCCGGTTGCTGCGACGCGGTAGTAGATCTTGCCGTTGACGCGGGCTTTGGTGATCACGCGCTCCGCATCGCCCAGCTCGGGATAGCGTTTCTGAAAGGTCTTCCAGGCTTCGTGCGCGTCCGACATGGAAAAGAACGAACCCAGCTGGACGTTGTACTCGCCGCTGGCAAAGCTTGCCGGAGCGGGCGCCGAAACGGGCGCGGCCGATCCCGCGACACGCGGCGCGACGGTGCGGGCCTTGGGCGGCGTCGGTTGGGCGACTTCGTTCGACACATAGCGAACGCGGTCGAATTCCGGCGCAAGCCCGGCATCGGCCATCGCAGCATCGCCGCTGTCGTCGTAATCTGGTCCTGACGAAACATAGTCCGGCGCAGAGGCGACAGCCGGCAGTTCTTGGGCAAAGGCGTAGTCGCGCGCCGGAGCGGCGTCATAGGTTTCATACCCGCCAGCATCTTGCGCCGCGAGCATGTCGACGCTCGGGTGGTTGGCCATCGCGAGCATCTGCGGCTGGCCCGGATCGACCTGAGGCGTGACGCCGAGGAGGTTTGCGACTCGCGTAGTGAAGGCTTCGGGGCGAACCAATGCTGCCCACTGGGCCATGCGGTCGCCGACTTCGCCGGCGGGCACGTCTTCCGCCGCCATCACGCGAGCTGCGCGCCAATTGCCCTGCAGCGCATAGGCATAGGCGAGATTCTGGCGGACCTTCGCCGTGTTCTGGCCGGCACGCAGCGCATTGCTGAGGACGTGTACGCCCTGGTCCGGCCGACCGGCGAGCGAGATCGCCAGGCCGAAATCGGCCGGGTCGAGCGAGCTCTCGAAGCGCTGGAGCGTCTCGCGCGCGCCGACGTGGTCTCCGATGGCAATCAGCGCCAGCGCATGGCTGATTACGGTGCGCGGGGCGGTATCGCCCAGTTCCATCGCTTCGGAGAAGGTCGTCGCGGCCGAGGCGAAGCGGCCATCTTCGAGATAGGCATTGGCCAGCAGCGTGCGGCTATAGGCATCGCGCGGGCTTGCCAGCACCGCCGCTTCTGCGTGCTCGACGGCCTTCGACGCCTTGCCCCTCATCAGGGCCTTTTCGGCATGTTCGGCCGAGTAGGCGTGGCTTGGTGCGGCCTTGCCGGTGCACGCCGTGAGCGCGGTGCCAGCCAGCGCAGTGGTAACCGCGAGCTGGACGAACCGCTTGGTCCTGGCTTTCGTCTCGGTGCTCATTTTAACCCCCTTCGAAGGCGTAAGTGCGTCGTAAGACTTCATTTGGTGCCGTGCTGCACCTGAGCAGCGAGGCTTGCGATTTCGGGCATTTCGGCGAGCAGCGCGTCGAGCGCGTCGGTCACCAGCTGCTGCGCGCTGCGTCCGCGAACGGTACAGGCGAGGCGCAGCATGAGATGGCGTTCCTGGTCGAGCCGCAGCGTGAAGGCTGCGCGCTTGCCCTGCGCGCTGGCAGGCTTGCGCGAAACGGGTGCGGCTTGGGCGGGCTTTTCGAGCTGCGCCTGGATCCGGGTGAGCGATTCGCGCACCTGGTTGGGCGCTTCCGCTTCGCTGGTCGAATGCGGAACCATGGCAAAGAGGTTGTCGGCCGAAGCGACCGGCTTGCGCTGCGCCGCCTCCTCGTCACCCATGTCGTTCCAGCCCAGATCTTCGAGATTGGCAGCGGCTTCGCGGCCGTCGACCGGGCCGATGATCCCCGATTGCGGACGCATCGCCGGCTTGGCACCACCCTTGCGCGCGAGCAGGGTGGAGGAGAGCGAAGCGAAATTGGCGTCAGACATCCTTCTGCCTCCGCCCTTCCGGGATTACTGGGCCACGCGGCGACCGAAGCCGCCGACGGGACGGTGGATGCCGGCAATCGCGGACTGCGAATGCGGCGCGGCGAAGACCGTCCGGCGGAAATTCTTTTCCAGGCGGTCGGCGATGTACTTCCACAGCGCGGTAACTTCGGCTGCGCTGCGGCTTTCGGGATCGACTTCCATCACCGTTCGGCCGTCGATCATCGAGGCCGCGAAATCGGTGCGGTGATGAAGCGTGATCGGAGCAACCGTGCCGTGCTGCGACAGCGCGACGGCGGCTTCGGAGGTGATCTTGGCCTTCGGCGTCGCGGCATTGACCACGAACACCAGCGGCTTGCCCGCGCGTTCACAGAGGTCGACCGTGGCGCCCACGGCGCGCAGATCGTGCGGGCTGGGGCGGGTCGGGACGACGATCAATTCGGCAACCGAGATCACCGACTGGATGGCCATGGTGATCGCCGGGGGCGTATCGATGACTGCCAGCTTGAAACCCTGCTGACGCAGGATCGCCAGATCGGTTGCGAGACGGGCGACGGTGGTCTGCGCAAAAGCGGGATATTCATCCGCTCGTTCGTTCCACCAATCGGCCAGCGACCCCTGCGGATCGATATCGATCAGGACGACGGGACCGGCGCCGGCGCGTTGCGCCTGAACCGCCAGATGTCCCGAGAGCGTGGTCTTGCCCGATCCGCCCTTCTGCGATGCCAATGCCAGTACACGCAAGACTTGGTCCCCCTGGTTTGCGCCAGTATCCAGTTCAGAAAGCTGCGATCATCGACCGCGGTCTTGCCATGGCAATCGCAGACTACCCCTAATTTAGGGTTAAGCCGGTTCGGATTTGGTGCCTGGGGTGAGGGCGAAATCGGCAGCAACACTTTGCTAACGGGCGATTTACTATAGGATGACGCAGAACCGGCCCGTTCGCCGGTATGCTGGATGGGAAGATTGGCGATGCGAGCTTGGGCGAAAGCAGGATTGATGGCGGGTTCGGTTGCCGCGCTGGCCTTGGTCTCAGTTCCGGCACATGCCGATGTAAAGGCGGGCGTCGATGCCTGGACCAATGGCGATTTCGCGACTGCAGTGCGCGAATGGGCAGGGCCGGCGGCGGCAGGCGACCCCGACGCGCAGTTCAATATGGCGCAGGCCTATCGTCTCGGCCGCGGGGTCGATACCGATCTCGCGCAGGCGGAAGCGCTCTATGCCAAGGCTTCGGCGCAGGGTCACGTGAAGGCGGCCGACAATTACGGCCTGCTGCTGTTCCAGCGTGGCGCGCGCGAGCAGGCGATGCCCTATATTTCAGCCGCCGCATCGCGCGGTGATCCGCGGGCGCAATATTTGCTCGGCATAGCCCATTTCAACGGCGACCTCGTCGCCAAGGACTGGCGGCGCGCCTATGCGCTGTTGACGCTGGCCAATTCGGCCGGCCTGCCGCAGGCCCGCGGCGCGCTGGCCCAGATGGACGAATATATCTCGCTCGAGGATCGGCAGGCGGCGCAGCCGCTCGCGGCCTCGCTCAAGGCCGAAGCCGATGCGGCTCGCTCCCGCCAGCTTGCGGCAGCCGACCTCGGGCTCGGCAACGATGCGCCGACCGGTCCGGTGGTCACCGCGCCCGCTTCGCAATCCGTCGCAGCCCGCCCGTCCGGGACCCCGAGGGTCGCCGGCACTTCGGCCGCATCGCAGGCGGCAGGGGCGGACTATACCTTGCCAGCGCAGAGACCGACGGTGATTGCCCGTCAGGCCGAGGCGACGCCGACGCCAGCGCCTGCGCGTGACGTTGCTGCCGCATCTTCCCCGCCCGCCGTTATGTCGCGGACCCCCGCTGCCACAACCCGCACCGCGCCTGCGGCAGGCCCGTGGAAGGTCCAGCTCGGCGCCTTCGGCGTGCCCGGCAATGCCGAACGGATGTGGAGCCGGATCTCGGGTCGGCCCGAAGTGGCAGGGCACAGCCGCCTGCTGCTCAAGTCGGGCAAGCTGACACGACTGCTTGCCGACGGCTACGCAACCGAAGGCGCGGCCAAAGCCGCTTGCACCTCGCTCAAGCGCAGCGGCCAGGATTGCCTCGTCACGCGCTGAGACCAATTGGCTTGGCACCTGCGCGGGCTGCGCTAATGCGGCCCCATGCAGGATCACGATGACGGATCAGCCCGCGCAATAGCTGAGGGCCAGAGCGCCACCCCGATTGCAATTGCGGGTGATAGTCGCATCGCGAGCCTCGACCTCATACGCGGGCTCGCGGTCATGGGCATTCTGTTCGCGAACATCATCGCCTTCGGCCAGCCGATGAGCGCCTATCTGTACCCGGCTGCCTTCGCCGTCCCGCACAGCATGGCCGAGGACTGGATGTGGGTCGCGCAACTCGTGCTGGTCGACGGGAAAATGCGCGGCCTCTTCACGCTGCTGTTCGGGGCGGGGATGTACCTCTTTCTCGAAAAGGCCTGGGCGCGGGGGCAGGGAATCTGGCTGCAGGTGCAGCGCCTGTTCTGGCTCGCCCTGTTCGGTCTGGCACATTTCTTCTTCCTATGGCGCGGCGACATCCTGTTCCTCTACGCCTGCGCCGGAACCGCGGCGCTGTTGTTTGTGGGCCTGCCACGGCTCCACCAGTTGGTGCTGGGGGTGCTCGGCTATATCGGCGGAGCGCTCCTGTATGCGGGTTTCGTCGGCTTCCTGCCAATGGTTGCTGATGGCGATCTCGGGCAGCGCCCCGCCTATTCGCAGATGGCCACGGATCTCGAAGCAGACAAACAGACCAATCTCGCAGACGGCCGCTTCGAGACCGAGCTGATAGCAGGGGGCGACTATCACGGATGGGTTGCACACAATCTCGCCGCACATGGCGGCGATTTGCTCTTCAATCTGCTGATGTCCTGGTTCGAAACGCTGCCACTGATGCTGATCGGCATGGCCGCCTATCGTTATGGATTGTTCGACGGTCGCCTCGATGCCCGCCGTCAGCGGCTCTGGGGCTGGGCGCTGTTTCTCGCAGGGACGATGTTCACCGTGCCCGTGGCACTGTGGGCCGAGACCGGCGGGCTGACCTACTATGGCACGCTCGCCGCTGTGGTGGGCTGGTCGATGCTGCCGCGGGGGCTCGCGATCCTCGGGCTCGTCGCCCTGCTCGCATTGTGGGGCCGGCACGCACACGGTCCGCTGGTGGGACGGATTGCGGCGGCGGGCCGGGCAGCCTTCACCAACTATCTCGGCACTTCGGTGCTGATGCTGCTGCTGTTCCACGGTTGGGCGGGCGGATTGTTCGGCAGGCTCGGACGGAGCGAGCTCTATCTCGTGGCGCTGACCACCTGCGCACTCATGCTGCTGTGGTCCAAGCCCTGGCTCGACCGCTTTCGCTTCGGTCCGCTGGAATGGCTGTGGCGCTGCCTGACCTATCGCCGGCTGTTTCCCCTACGCCGATGAAGACTGCGCTTGCTAATGAGAACGGTTCTCACTAGATATGCTGTTGCGAGTCAGTCGCAGGAGCCTTCGAGTGTACATTTGTGTCTGCAATGCCATCCGGGAAAGCGAGCTGCGTCACGCCGCGCGTCACGTCTCGGGCGATGCGGAAACGTGCTATGCGGCGCTCGGCAAGCCGGCCTGCTGCGGCACCTGCCTCGACGAGGCCGATGCGATCCTGCAGGAAGAGCGCGAGTTCGGCATGGTGCCTGTCGCGGCTTAGTTTTCCGCTAACGACAATCGCTCGCAACTGGCGGATTTCCGCGGTTTTTCGCTCCCCGACCATTGCCAGGCGGGTGCCCTGAAGCGCATAGGGTTTGCTTGCCCATCAGCAAGGAGACCAGGCCATGCAAGGCGATTCCAAGGTCATCGAGTTCCTCAACAAGGCGCTCACCAACGAACTGACCGCGATCAACCAGTACTGGCTCCACTATCGCGTGCTCGCCGATTGGGGCGTGACCAAGCTCGCCGAGTACGAGCGGCACGAATCGATCGACGAGATGAAGCATGCGGACATGCTCGCCGAGCGCATCCTGTTCCTCAACGGCCTACCGAACTTCCAGGCGATCCACAGGCTGAAGGTCGGTGAAACGGTCGAGGAAATCCTCAAGGCCGATCTGGCGGTCGAAATGGAAGCGATCCCGCTGCTCAAGGATGCCATCGCGCATTGCGAAAGCGTGCGCGACTACACGAGCCGCGAGATCTTCGAGCGTATCCTCGAAAGCGAGGAAGAGCATGTCGACTTCCTCGAAACCCAGTTCGACATGATCGCACGCATGGGTCTGGAAAACTACGTCCAGCTCAACAGCAGGCCGGCGGGCGAGGGCGGGGAAGACTGAACGCGCTCAGCCGACGCGCCAGAAGGTCGCATGCTCGCCGCCCAGCTTGGCGAGGCGGGCAAGACGGCGATCTCCCTCCCAGATTTCGGCGTCTCCGCTGCCGAGGTTGATGTCGGCGATCGTCAAGGCAGTGGCGATATCCAGCGCCTCTAGGGCGATAGCTTCATCGTCGCGCTTGGGTGAACCGTGAATCGCAATGCGCAATCTGCTCATGCTGGCCTCCTTGCCCTGGAAGCGAATATCGCACGGCAAGATGAACCGGTGGCGAAGCATCGGCACGGTTCGACGCGGAATAGCCTTCGACTGGTCGCGAAGCGCTCAGATTTGGTTCGCTGAAACCCTGCGCTCGCGCATCCGTTCGCGGTTACGGCGGGCGGCGGTGCGCGTTTCCATCAGGAAAGAACCCAGCCCGGCGACCAGCAGTCCCATGCAGATCACCCAGGTGATCGCAACCAGCGTGCCGAGCGCGGCCTCGACGAAGGCGCTGAAAAACAGCAGCATGATCACGACGCTGATAGCCAGCGCCGATGCGGTGCTGAACATCACCGCGCGCTGGGCATAGATCCGGCGCTGCTCGAGCGCGGGCAATTCCGCCCGCATGGCCTCCATGTCGCCTTCCTCGCCGGCCTCGAGAATGCGCTCGATCTTGTTGGCGACCCAGATCAACCTATTCGTCATGACGTTCATCACCGCCCCGATCCCGGCTAGCAGGAAGGCCGGCGCCAGGCTCAGCTGGACCACCTGCTGCACCCGCATGCTCGAACTGGTCCGTTCGATCAGGTCGATCGCGCCCGTGCCCGCAAGGATGTCGAGCATTTTGCGCCTCAATCCTTCTGGTACGGGTTCTTCGGCGCCTTGAGCACGACGCGTACGGGCACGGCATCGAAGCCCAGCTTGTCGCGTATCCCGTTGACCAGATAGCGCTCGTAGCTCTTGGGCAGCATGTCGAGCCGCGTGCCGAAAACGACGAAGCGCGGAGGGCGGATGCTGGCCTGGGTGATATAGCGCAACTTGATCCGCTTGCCCTTGGGCGCGGGCGGCGGGTTGGCTTCGAGCGCATCGTCGAACCAGCGATTGAGCGCGGCGGTGGGTACGCGGCGGCTCCATGCGGCGCGCAGCTCGAACGCCGCGCAGAGCATCTGGTCGAGCCCCTTGCCGGTCTTCGCACTGACCGCGAACAGCGGCAGGCCGCGAACCTGCGCGAGCCCCTCGTTGAGCGCTTCGCGAATACCGTTGAACAAGGCGCTTGCGCCTTCCGCGACATCCCACTTGTTGATCGCGATCATCAGCGCGCGACCTTCCTCGAGCACCATGTTGGCGATCTTGAGGTCCTGCGATTCGAGCCCGCGCGTGGCGTCGAGCAACAAGACGACGACTTCGGCGAAATCGACCGCGCGCCGGGCGTCGGCGACCGAAAGCCGTTCGAGCTTGTCGGTGACCTGTGCCTTCTTGCGCATGCCGGCGGTGTCGATCAGACGGATCTCGCGCATCTCGCCGTCCCGCGGATCGCGCCATTCCCAATCGACGGCAATCGAATCGCGGGTGATCCCGGCCTCGGGCCCGGTCAGCAGGCGGTCCTCGCACAGCAGGCGGTTGATGAGTGTGGATTTGCCGGCATTGGGGCGCCCGACGATGGCCAGCTTGAGCGGGCCCGCGAGCAGCGCCTCCTCGTCCTCCTCGTCGATCTCCGCCTCGATTTCTGCGGCTTCGGCCTTGGCCCCGATGATCGGCCAGAGGTGGTCGAACAGATCGGCGATCCCTTCGCCATGCTCGGCGCTGATGGCGGCGGGTTCACCGAAGCCCAGCGCGAAGCTTTCGAAGATGCCCGCGTCTCCCTGGCTTCCTTCGGCCTTGTTGGCGACCAGCACCACGGGCACTTCCTGCTCGCGCAGCCAGCGGGCGATTTCCTCGTCGAGGGGGGTCAGGCCCACGCGTGAATCGAATACGAACATCGCCGCATCGGCGCCTTCCAGGCTGACCTCGGTCTGCTTGCGCATCCGGCCGGGAAGGCTCTCGGCATCGTCGTCCTCCCACCCCGCGGTGTCGACGACCTGGAAGTCCAGCCCCGCGATCGTCGCATCGCCGAAGCGACGATCGCGCGTGACGCCGGGCTGGTCGTCGACCAGCGCCAGGCGCTTGCCGACGAGCCGGTTGAACAGCGTCGACTTGCCGACATTGGGCCGACCGATGATGATCACTGTCGGCTTTGAAGAGGAAGGCACCATGATGGCGCGGCAAGTGGCGCTTTGCGCGCTGCTTTGCAAGCATCCCGCTCCAACTGGTTAATTCCCGTTAACCTTAATGCGAAGGATAGCGGCAAGATCGGGCGGCATAATCCTGCCGTCATGAGGAAGAATCTTGCCGCTTTCGCCCTGCTCGCCTGCGCCTCTCCGGTGATGGCGGACGATTTCGATGGCTTTGCCGGCAACGGCGCGGAGCTGGACGCCTATCTCCAATGCGTACCCTACGCGCGAGAGGTGTCTGGGATCCAGCTCTATGGCGACGCCTATACTTGGTGGGAACAGGCGCAGGGCCGTTATGCGACGGGCCGGACGCCACAGGTCGGCGCGGTGATGGCCTTTCGCCAGACACAGAATATGCCGCTCGGCCACGTCGCCACTGTCAGCCGCATTCTCGATTCGCGGCGCGTCCTGCTAGATCACGCCAACTGGTCGCCGATCGACGGGCGCCGGGGACAGATCGAGAAGGGTGTGCTGGCGATCGATGTCTCGCCGGCCAATGACTGGAGCGAGGTGCGCGTCTGGTACGCCCCGCTCGGCAAGGTCGGCACGACCGCCTGGCCGGTTTCCGGCTTCATCTACGCCGACCGCCGAGCGCAGCCGCGCCCGCGGATCGCGATGGCGCCGGCACGCAAGGAAACCTCTCGGCGCTTCCTCAGCGCCTTCGCGGAATTCGCGAAGTAATCAGTCGGCCTTGGCGACCGGCGGGTCGTCGCCGAGATCCTCGAACCAGGCTTCGACCGGACCGGTGAGCTTGAGCGTCAGCGGCTTGCCGTGACGATCCACCGTCTTGCCCGCCTGGACGCGCACCCAGCCTTCGGAGATCGAATATTCCTCGATATCGGTGCGCTGCCTGCCTTTGAACCTGATGCCCACGCCGCGCTTCAGCACCTCGACATCGAAATGCTTGCTTTCAGGATTGACCGAAAGATGGTCGGGCGGGGTCTGGCTCTTGGTTTCTTCGCTCATGGGGCGCGCCGATAATGCGACGCGGCCCCGCGGGCAAGATCAATCCGGCGGAGGGGGCGTTTCTGCCGGTCCGCGGTCCGGCTCGTCGAAATCGGGCTGCGGCGGTTCGAAGCCCGGCGGGTCTTCCATCGGCGCTTCGTCGGGCGGGGCGGCGGGCGGTACTTCGTCCGGCGCACCGGGTTCGATCGTGTCCGGTTGGGGGTCGGGTGGGGTTGCCATGTGTTGGTTCCTTTCCGATCTGGAACGCTCCGGACGCCTATGCGGGTTCCCGCGCTTCGCCACGCTTGCGCAATCTCTCGCTCTCTACTAGAGGCACGCGCCTACACGCGAAGGGCCTGGGCAAGTCTTGGGCGCCCCTCGCGCAGCTTCGTTCGGGTTAGCGGGCGTGGCGGAACTGGTAGACGCGCTGGTTTTAGGTACCAGTATCGCAAGATGTGGGGGTTCGAGTCCCTTCGCCCGCACCAGTCCGCCGCCGCGCGAAGCCTCATCGCACATATCGCTTTTGGAAAGTCACGAGTTTCAACCCATGCAGATCAAAGAGACCGCCAACGAGGGCCTCAAGCGCGCCTATTCCGTCACCATTCCGGCCAAGGAAATCGACGAGCGCGTCAACAGCGAAGTGAAGAAGATCGCCCCGCAGGTGAAGATGCCCGGCTTTCGCCCGGGCAAGGTGCCGGCGAACCTCGTGCGCAAGATGCACGGCGAACAGCTTCACGCCCAGACGGTCAACGACATGATCCGCGAATCGGTCGACAAGGTGATGGCCGACAACAAGCTGCGCCCGGCGATGCAGCCCAAGGTGGAACTTGGCGAGGGCTATGAGGAAGGCAAGGACGCCTCGCTCAGCGTCGAGGTCGAAGTGCTGCCCGAAATCGAAGCGCCCGAGGTCGAAGGCCTCGAGCTCGAGCGCCTGACGGTTCCGGTCACCGACGAGCAGGTGATGGAAGCGGTCGAACGGATCGCGTCGAACAACAAGAGCTACAAGGACGCGGCCAAGACCAAGAAGGCGGGTGATGGCGACCAGCTGATCATCGATTTCGTCGGCAGCATCGACGGCGTGGAATTCGAAGGCGGCAAGGCCGAAAACACCCCGCTGGTGATCGGTTCGGGCCAGTTCATCCCCGGCTTCGAGGAACAGCTCGCGGGCGTGAAGACCGGCGATGAAAAGACCATCACGGTGACCTTCCCCGAGGACTATCCGGCCGAAAGCCTCAAGGGCAAGGACGCGCAGTTCGCGATCAAGGTCCAGCAGGTGAAAGTCCCGGCCGAGACCCAGGTCGACGACGAATTCGCCAAGAACCTCGGCCTCGAAAACCTCGACAAGCTCAAGGAACTCCTGCGCGGCCAGCTCGAGCAGGAAACCGCCGGCCTCACCCGCACGCAGATGAAGCGCCAGCTGCTCGACACGCTGGCAGCCGGTCACGACTTCGCCGTGCCCGCGGGTATGGTGGATGCGGAATTCGAGCAGATCTGGGCGCAGCTGCAGCAGGAAGCCGCGCAGTCGGACGACGCTGAAGCCATGCTCAAGGAAATGGAAGACGAGAAGGACGATTATCGCAAGATCGCCGAACGTCGTGTTCGCCTTGGCCTGCTGCTGTCGGAAATCGGTCAGAAGAACGGCGTCGAGGTCAATGCCAACGAGATGAACATGCTCATCCAGCAGGCGGCCCAGCAATATCGCGCCGAAGATCGCGAGCGCTTCGTCCAGTACGTCCGTTCGGAGCCGATGGCCGCCGCCCAGCTGCGCGCGCCGCTCTATGAAGACAAGGTCGTCGATTTCCTCTTCGACAAGGCCGAGATCACCGACCGCGAAGTGACGCGCGAAGAGCTCGAAGCCGCGATCGAAGCCGACGAGGCGACCGAGGAAAAGCCCAAGAAGAAGGCACCCGCGAAGAAGGCCGCGGCCAAGAAGGCTCCGGCCAAGAAGGCAGCAGCCAAGGACGCCGACGAGAAGCCAGCGACCAAGAAGGCTCCCGCCAAGAAGGCGGCTGCCGCCAAGGCCGACGAGAAGCCTGCGACCAAGAAGCCCGCGGCCAAAAAGGCGCCTGCCAAGAAGGCTGCGGCGAAGAAGTAATCCCGTTTTTGAGGGAGGCGAGAGGGGCGGCGGACTTCGGTTCGCCGCCCCTTTGCTTGGGACCCGTCTGCTGCTCAGGCCTTGCTGCGGCTCTCCGGAGACAACCCAGCCATGCTCGGATTCTGTCCGACGTGAATATGCGCGCGGCGGCTTTCCACATGGGTGATGAAGGGGCCGGAGAAGACGCCGTGCACCACGATTGACGCCAGTATGGTGAAGCTGACCGTCGCCCACAGCAGGTCGATCTGCGCGAACTCCGCATGGTTCTGGCCATAGGCCAGGTAATAGATTGAGCCCATGCCGCGTACGCCGAGAAAGGCGACCGCGAGCTTCCCTATCATCGGCAGGTCGCACTGGAGCTCCGCCGCAAGCCCGGCAAGCGGGCGAATCACGAAGATGAGCGCCAGCCCGACCAGTGCGGCGGGCCAGGTCAGCGGAGCAAGTACCCCACTCGCCAGCATGGCACCGAAACCGAACAGGACCGCGACCAGCACGATCTGTTCGATCTGGTCGATGAAGTGGTGGCTTATCTTGTGATAGCGACTGCGGTTCTCGCGCTGCCGCGCGGTCACCGCGCCCACGAAGACGGCGAGAAAGCCGTATCCCTCTGCCAACTCGGCGATGCCATAGGCCAGCAGCAGAGTGCCGAGCACGATGAGGCCCTCGCTGGTCGAATAGCTGGGTGTGCCGGCCTGTTCGCTGGCTTCGTCGATCTCGGCGATCGGAGCATCCGCCTCGCGCTCGAAAACATACCAAGCACCGATCCGGCCCACGACCCAGCCGATCGCGCAGCCCGCGGCGATGCGCCAGACCAGATCCAGCAGAACCCAGTCGACCGTCCAGCCGCCCAGCGCCGTCATGCCCACCGCTGCGATGGCGAGATAGGTGAAGGGGAAGGCTAGACCGTCGTTGAGCCCGGCCTCGACGGTCAGGCTGAAGCGCACGTCATGGCGCTTGTTCTCGCCCGGCGGGCCGACCTGCACGCTGCGCGCCAGAACGGGATCCGTTGGCGCAAGCGCTGCGCCCAGCAGCAGCGCGCTGGCCGGCGCAAGCCCGAGCGTCCACCATCCGAGCAGCGCGACGGCGGCGATGGTCAGCGGCATCGCGATCAGCAGAAGCGGCAAGATCTGGCGCCAGTTGGCCCAACTTACCGGACGGTCGATGGCTATTCCGGCCGCCATCAGCGAGGCGATGACGATGAACTCGGTGGCATATTCGAGTGTCATCGCATCGAACCCGTCGACGGTCGGATTGAAATGCGGCAGTCCAAGCGGCAGCGACCACAGACCAAAGCCGATGGCGACGTAGAGGATGGGCAGCGATAGCCAGAAACGCGCCAGCCAGCGCTCGAGCGTGACTGCCAGTGTCAGCCCGCCGCCGAACACGACGAACATCAGGATACGCGGATCGATTTCCACCAGGTTCTCCCTCGCGCTTCTGAACGCGCAAGGATGCGACCGGGTCCCCGCGGGTCAGAAGTCGCCGCTTACGGTCAGCCGGAAGATCGGGCCGATCCGGCGGTCCTGATATTCGTGGAACAGGACGTCGCCATCGGGGCGAGGGCCGTCATAGACCGTGCGTCGCCAGTAATTGCGCGCGCCCAGCAGGTTGCTCGCGCGCGCCTGCACGGTGAGCCCGAGTACGTCCTTGTGCTCGATGAACAGCGAGCCGAAGATCGTCCCCTCCCATTCATGGCCCTCCTCGTAGCGGCGCGAATAGGGCGCCTGGTCGTAGTGGTTGAGATTGGCGCCCCAGGCCCAGTCGCTCGACGGGATGTCGTGACGGAAGTCGATATCGAAGCTGCCTTCCTGATCGTAGGAAAACGGCCGGTCGACCCCGGTGAACGGGTCGTTGACGCTCATGAAGCGCTTGACCACTTCCGCGTCGATTCGGGCGCCCTTGAAACCGATCGGGTCGAGATTGATCGTTGCATTGGCCTGCAGGTGAAGCCGCTTGGCATCCCCGATATTGCCGCGTGCCTCGCCGCCATCGGCGAGCGGGAAGTAGTCGATGAAATCCTCGAACCACGCCTGGCGGGCTTGCAGCTTGATCGATCCCCACGGGCCGAAGCTCTTGTTCGCTTCGACTTCGACATTCCAGCTCTGATAGGGCACGAGCTCGTTATTGCCGCCATTCTGGTTGTCGTTGTTGAGCGATACCGAGGCGAGGAAATCGCCGAAGGACAGCTGGCTGACTCGCCGCGCCACCGTCACCGACAGGTCGAAATCCTTCGCCGGCTTCCAGGTTGCGGCGAAAGACCCCTTGGGGCGTTTGAAGCTGCGCGAATTGGCGGCCGAGCCGGTCTGCTCGATCTTGGAGAATTCCATCGACCCGATCAGTTGGACCGACAGCGTCTTCGACAGGGCACGCGAGAAGCTGAGGCTCGTTTCGTAGCGATCTTCGGTGACGCCGCCATTGCCTTGCGGAAAGGCAATCTGGTCGAACTCGCCCGCGGGCGTGAGTTCGAACAGCTTCGAGCGACGATCGAGCCGGTTGAAGGCCGCTTCGCCCGACAGCTGCCAGTCGGCCTGCCACAGCTTCCAGCCATATTCGAAGCGGCCGATCCGTTCGCCCAGGCCGTTGACCTGCTCGAAGCGGTAACCTTCGGGATCGCTCCCGTCGGAAAAACTGTCGATCAGGGTCGAACTGTAATTGTCGCGTTCGTAACGCTCGAGCCCGATCACCTTCATCGTCCCCGGGCCGAGCGGAAACTGCAGATCGCCGCCGATCTCGTAGAACGGACCGTCCTCTTCGCTCCGCACGTCCCGCGTGCGCACGGGACCGGAAACGGGGGTGGCAATCTCGGGTTCGCGGCGGCTTTCGTAGTCGACCCCGTAGCTGAGATTGAGATTGGCCAGCACGCCCCCGCCGAAATCGTAGGCCAAGGCGGTCGCGAGCTTGGGATTGTCGTATTTGCCGGAGAATTTCGAATACTGCTCTTCGATCAGCGCGCCGTCGCCATCGGTAATGGTGACGGGACCGTCGGCGCCGAAGCGGTTGTTCTCGTTCGAGAGCGAGACCGTGTAGTCGAGCGAGCCGCTGCTTCCGGTAAGCGAGATCTCGCCGCCATAGAGCTGGGCTTCGGTATTGTGCGGACGGAAGCCGGTGACCCAGCGAAACTGGCCGGAAGCACCGCTGTTCTTATAGACAACGTTGGCGACCTGACCGGTGAGGCCGGGAATGCTTGTGGCATTGCCGTCGAGAATCTCGATCCGGACGACATCGGAAGCGGGAATGCGCCGCAGCTGGTCTTCGACGCTTTCCGACTTGCTCGACAGACGTTCGCCGTTGACGATCACGTTCTGCGTCGCCTGGCCGAGTCCCCGCTGCCCCTGATTGTTGCCGCCGCTGATCGAAAAACCGGGGATGCGGTCGACCATGTCGAGCGCGCTGCGTGGGGCGAACTGGGCGAAGAAAGACGGCTCGAATACCTGCGCCCCCGCGATCGGGGCCGGGGCGGCAGGCGCGGCCTCGTCCGCATCCTGCGCATGGGCAGGGACGCTCGCGGCCGCAGCCAGCGCAAGGGTGGATGCGGCCAATGTGAGCGAACGTAAGGTCATGAAACTGGGCTCCCCCGATGGTCTTGTCCGGGGACCGTTTACGCTTGTAGCCGAATGCGCCAATTCCGCCTCGACCGGGGGCGTTCGCCATCCGACCAACGGTTTTCGTATCGGGACCGGCGGCATGGGGCAACCGATGGAGGGCAGATCCGCGTCGTTCCTATCGACGAGCGACATATCCGCTGTTTTCGAGGGTTAAAGCCCTTGAACATCGCAGGAGGCATGGCGACATAGGCGACCGATTGACCCGACAAGAGGATTCTTCATGATCGACCTGTTCGGCAGCGATGCCCACGGCGCGCAAGGCCAGTTCACCCGCGACCCCACGACAGGTGCGCTCGTCCCCGTGGTCGTGGAGCAGACCAGCCGCGGCGAACGCAGCTTTGACATCTTCAGCCGGCTGCTGCGCGAACGCATCGTCTTCGTGACCGGGCAGGTGGAAGACGGCATGGCGTCGCTGATCACCGCCCAGCTGCTGTTTCTTGAAAGCGAGAATCCCTCCAAGCCGATCAGCATGTACATCAACTCGCCGGGCGGCGTGGTAACGGCCGGCATGGCGATCCACGACACCATGCAATATATCAAGCCGCGCGTGTCGACCGTGTGCATGGGCCAGGCGGCGTCGATGGGCTCGTTCCTGCTTGCGGCGGGCGAACCCGGCATGCGCATCGCGCTCCCCAACGCGCGAATCATGGTTCACCAGCCCTCGGGCGGCGCCCGCGGCATGGCGAGCGACATCGAAATCCAGGCGCGCGAGATCCTGCGCATCAAGAAGCGCATGAACGATCTCTATGTGAAGTATACGGGACAGAGCCTCGACGAGATCGAAAAGGCGATGGATCGCGATACTTTCCTCGAAGCGGACGAGGCGATGAAGTTCGGCATTGTCGACAAGGTTTTCGAAACCCGCCCCGAATCGGAAGGCGCTGACGCGGATGGGTCGGGCGGCGCGCCCGACTGATCCGGCGTGCGAGTACCCAAGCGGAACTTGTTCCCGCGTGGGACTGTTACAAATTTGTCGTAGGAATTGAGCAACCTTGCCGCTTCAGCTTGTGGCAAGGGGTGTGCGCTACCTATGATATTGACCCATATCCCGTGCGGCCTACAGTCGGAAACCTGCCGGCGGCCACGCGGGAAAGACGTTAGGATATGACAAAGTTGAGCGGTACCGACAGCAAATCGACCCTGTATTGCAGCTTCTGCGGCAAGTCGCAGCACGAGGTGAGGAAGCTCATCGCGGGCCCGACGGTGTTCATCTGCGATGAGTGCGTCGAGCTGTGCAACGATATCATTCGCGAAGAAACCAAGGCGGGGCTGACCGGGAAGAAGGAAGGCGACGTTCCGACGCCGGCCGAAATCTGCGCGACGCTGGCCGACTACGTCATCGGTCAGGAACGTGCCAAGCGCGTCCTCTCGGTCGCTGTGCACAATCACTACAAACGGTTGAAGCATGGTGCCAAGGCGGGCGACGTCGAACTGGCGAAGTCGAACATCCTCCTGGTCGGGCCGACCGGTTCGGGCAAGACGCTGCTCGCCCAGACGCTCGCGCGCACCTTCGACGTGCCCTTCACCATGGCCGATGCCACCACGCTGACCGAAGCCGGTTACGTGGGCGAGGACGTGGAGAATATCATCCTCAAGCTGCTCCAGGCTTCCGACTACAATGTCGAGAAGGCGCAGCACGGCATCGTCTACATCGACGAAATCGACAAGATCACCCGCAAGGCGGAAAACCCCTCGATCACCCGCGACGTATCGGGCGAGGGTGTGCAGCAGGCGCTGCTCAAGCTGATGGAAGGCACCACCGCCTCGGTCCCGCCGCAGGGTGGTCGCAAGCATCCGCAGCAGGAATTCCTTCAGGTCGACACGACCAATATCCTGTTCATCTGCGGCGGCGCCTTCGCCGGTCTCGACAAGATCATCGCCGATCGTCTGCAGAAGCGCTCGATCGGGTTCGGCGCGCATGTCGCCGATCCGGACAAGCGTCGCGTCGGCGAGCTGCTCGAGAAGAGCGAGCCGGAGGATCTGCTCAAGTTCGGGCTGATCCCCGAATTCGTCGGCCGCCTGCCGGTGATCGCGACGCTGCACGACCTCGATGTCGATGCGCTGGTCACGATCCTGCAGGAGCCGAAAAATGCGATCGCCAAGCAGTATCACAAGCTGTTCGAGCTCGAGGATGTCGAGCTGACCTTTACCGACGAGGCGCTGCGGGCCATCGCCGAGCGCGCGATCAAGCGGAAGACCGGAGCCCGCGGCCTGCGCTCTATCGTCGAGGCGATCCTGCTCGATACGATGTTCGACCTGCCCGACATGGACGGGGTCACCGAGATCGTGATCGACAAGGACGTGGTCGAGGGCAAGAAGGAGCCGATCCAGGTCCACGGCGGCAAGAAGGACGAGAAGGAAGAGGCGGCTTAATCGCCAGCTGACCCTCTGCGAATAAAGCGCGCCGCGTGACCTCTGGTTGCGCGGCGCGTACCGTTTGAGGCCGATAAAAAGCCCGTCCAGCCAAGGCTGGCCGGACGGGCACAGTGGGGATGCCGCGCCCCGGTGGGTTGGCCGGGCGGCATCCTTGGGGGACAGATCAGCCTGGAAGGAATACGCCGTCGGTGACGTGGATCACGCCATTCGTCGTATTAACGTCCGCCGTGGTGACGGTGCTGGTGCGACCCGCCCCGTCGGTAATGACGATTGCGTCGCCTGACAGGCTCGCGCTCAGCGTTTCGCCGGCAACGGTCTCGAACTGGTAGGTGCCCCCGGCTTCGTGGATGGCGTGGCTGAGCGCCGCAGCGGGCACGCGACCGGCCACAACGTGATACGTCAGAATATTGGTCAGCTGCCCCTTGTTCTCCGGCTTCAGCAGCGTGTCGACTGTGCCGGTGGGAAGCTTGCCGAACGCGTCGTCGGTGGGCGCGAAAACGGTGAAGGGCCCGGGTGCGGAAAGGGTCTCGACCAGCCCGGCAGCCTGCACCGCAGCGACCAGAGTGTCGTGCACTCCGGTACCCATCGCCGCCTCGATGAGGTTGGGCTGGCTCTGTCCGGCCGATTCCTTGTGGTGGTCGGCCAATGCTGGCGTTCCGGCGGCCAGGGCGAAGCTTCCCATGGCGGCAATCGATGCCATGGCGGCAATTTTCAACTGGCTGGAAATTGGCATTCGTAACACTCCTTCTTGCACCAGGCCTCGTCCTGCCTGTGCGCCGAGCTACGAAAGCCGCGCCCTTGCGGATGCAGGGGCGCCGAAAAAATTCAGATCGTGGCCAAGCGGGCTTCGGCAACGACCGGTCCCGCATCAACCCCGGCGGGCTTGCCGCCGAGCGGTTCGCGGGTCAGCACCAGTTGAGACCCGTCGTGCAGGGCGCGTGCAACCACCTTGGGCACCGAATGTGCGACGACTTTGCCCGGGGTCACGATGCCGAGCGAGACGAGCTCTCCTTCGGAAGGGACGAACCAGATCTCGTGGTCGTGAACGCCGTCGGCGGTCAGGCCGACGGCACCGACAAGCAGGCTGTCTTCCTCCGGCAGATAGGTGAAATCGAGCCTCAGCGGCGTCCCTTCGATCGGCATGTTGGCTGCCAGGATTGGCTGGTCGGCGGCGGGGCGCTCAGCTACGCCCTGCGCCGGTTCCGACGGACCGAGCATCTGGGGCAGGGCGAGGAAGGCGAGGATCGCCGCCGCCGCCGCGCTCAGGCCACCCGCCCATTGCCAACGGCGCAGGCTGCGCCGCAATGCCAGAACGTCTGCCGTGCCGTCATCGCTGAAGAGCTTGGCTTCGATCCGGCGCCAGACCTCGGCGCGCGGAACGCGCGGTTGAATGGCATCGGCGAGGGGAGCGAGTCGATTCTGCCATTGGGCCACATCCGCGGCAAATGCGGCGTCGCTGGCTTCACGCGCACGTGCGGCAAGCAATTCCTCGCCTTCCAAAAGGCCGAGGGCATATTCGGCGGCGAGAATCTGGTCTCCGGTCATTCCCCGGCCTCCATGCAGGCCTTGAGCTTGGCAAGCCCACGGCGGATCCAGCTCTTCATGGTCCCGAGCGGAACCTCCATGCGGTCCGCCAGCTCGGCATAGGTGCGGCCTTCGAAGAACGCCGTGCGGATCGCCACGCGAGGCGCTTCTTCGAGCGTCTCGAGGCATGCATGCACGCGCGCTTGTCGTTCTGCGTCGATCAGCATTTCATCTGCCAGCGGCGCGTCGTCAGAGAGCGGCGCTGCCTCATCCTCTGCCACCGCGCCGCGGCGCACTTTGCCTGTGCGCAGTCGGTCGATCGCCCGATTGCGTGCGAATGTCGCCAGCCAGGCAATGGGGCTCGCGCGGCTGGGATCGTAGCGGCCGGCGCGGCGCCACAGGGTGAGGTAGACGTCCTGCAATGCGTCCTCGGCTTCCTTTTCGTCGCCCAAGATACGGTAGCAAATCCCGAAAAGTTTCGCCGAGGTTGCGCGATAGACCTCTTCGAGTGCGGCACGCTCACCCTGCGCCAGGCGTCGCATGGCGGCGATCAGGCGATTGCGGGCATCGGCGCTCGCCGGCGTCATCAGCAGGCCGCCACGCAGGGCGCGCGGCTCGTTTCGATCTGGAATGTCGCATGTCCGATGCGGTGGTGGTGTTCGAGTTCCTGCGCGGCCTCGGCGAGGAAGGCGTCGCCGGGATGCCCTCCAGGCATGACCAAGTGGACCGTCAGCGCAGTCTCGGTCGTGCTCATCGGCCAGATGTGCAGGTCGTGCAGCGCCTCTACGCCAGGCAGGGCAGCGAGGTACCTACGCACTTCGGTCTCGGAAATGCCCTTGGGCACTGCGAGCATGCTCATCGCGACGCTGTCCTTGAGCAGGCCCCAGGTGCCCCAGGCAATCACCAGCACGATCGCGAGGCTCACTGCCGGGTCGATCCAGCGTTCGCCGGTCCAGATGATCGCCAGGCCGGCAATCACGACGCCAAGGCTCACCAGCGCGTCTGCCGCCATGTGCAGGAAGGCGCCGCGGATGTTGATGTCGTGCTGCCCGCGCATGAACAGCGCCGCCGTTCCGGCATTGATGACGATGCCGATGCCCGCGACGATCGCCATGGTTTCGCCCTGCACTGTGGCGGGCTCCGCGATCCGATGGAGCGTTTCGAAAAGGATGGCGCCGATCGCGATCAGCAGCAGCCCTGCATTGAGCAATGCCGCGAGGATGGTCGAGCTCTTGAAGCCATAGGTGAAGCGTTCGGACGGCGGGCGCTTGGCGGCGGCGCTCGCGCCCCAGGCGAGCAGCAGTGCGAGTACGTCGGACAGATTATGTCCGGCATCGGCGATCAAGGCCATCGATCCGGAGATCCATCCGTATATCGCCTCGAGCGCCACGAAAGCGGTGTTGAGGAGGATCCCGATCAGGAAGGCATTGCCGAAGTCACCAGGCGCATGGCTATGCCCCTGTCCGTGATCATGCGTGTGGCCGTGACCCGCTCCCATAAACCTGCCCGATCACTCCATTAGCGACATTTGTTTTGCGCCGCATATCGCAACGGCCCGCAACGCGGCAAGAAAAACATTGGAAAACAAGACGATACGGAATATCATTGCTCAGATATGATATATTATCGTGCACCGAGTCATGCTTGCAACCCGTTGTTTTTCGGAACCTTCCCGGTACCTCTACTGGTAGATGCAGGCGTCGAGCCCGTCGCGGCGCACCACGCCGACGCGGGCGGCGATCGTATTGCCATGGCGCGCCAGCCAGCCCCTCGGGTTCTTGACCGAACGCTCCTTCGGTAGCGGCAGCGCTGCCGCCATTCGCGCCGCTTCGAGCGGTGTCAAAGAGGCGGCCGACTTGCCGAAATAACGCCGCGAGCCGGCTTCCACCCCATAGGTGCCGATGCCCGTCTCGGCGACGTTGAGATAGACTTCCATGATCCGTCGCTTACCCCAGATCTGCTCGATCAGGACGGTGAACCAGGCTTCGAAACCTTTGCGGACGTACCCGCCGTCCTGCCACAGGAAGACGTTCTTCGCGGTTTGTTGGCTGATCGTCGAGCCACCCTTGATCCGGCCCCCGCGGGCATTGTTCTCGATCGCCTTCTCGATCGCCTCGCGGTCGAAACCGTCATGCGTGCAGAACTTGCCGTCCTCCGCCGCGATGACCGCGCGCACCATGTTGCGATCGATGTTGGAGAGCGAGGTCCAGTCCTTGGTAATGCCGTTGCCGTCCAGCAGCATGGTCGCGGTGACCGGGACCGGCACGAACTTGAACAGCAGGACGAGCACGAGGCTGAGGCCGAGGAAGCCGACCAGTGTCTTGAACAGGAAGCGGACGACCAAGCGCATGCAGGCGCCTCTAGCCGCGCCGGGTCGCGCAGGCAATCTGCCAACTTGCGGTGCGGAGCCGCGCGTGCTTTTCTCGCGCGCTGATCAAGGGGGCCAGGGGGAGTACTTCATGCGCAAGGCAATTTTCGGAACGACGGTTGCGGCCGTCTCACTGGCAGCGGCACTGGCGGCGTCGCCGGCAGCGGCGGATCCCGCCGCGGTCGAGCAGGCGGTTGAGGCCGATTACGACGACCATCTCGAGGCGCTGTTCCTCCACTTCCATGCGCATCCCGAACTGTCCTTCCTCGAGACCGAAACAGCCAAGCGCATGGCAGCCGAGCTGCGGGCGGCGGGGCTCGAGGTGACCGAAGGTGTGGGGGGCACGGGCGTCGTCGGCATGGTGCGCAATGGCGAGGGGCCGCTGATCCTGCTGCGCGCGGATATGGACGGGCTGCCGCTGCCCGAGAAGACCGGTCTCGACTACGCATCCACCGTCACCCAGACCGGTCAGGACGGACAGGAATATCCGGTCATGCATGCCTGTGGGCACGACGTGCACATCACCTCGATGGTCGGCACCGCGCGCCGCCTGATGGCGATGAAGGACAAGTGGGCAGGCACGCTGATGTTCGTGGTCCAACCCGCCGAAGAACGCGTTGGAGGGGCGGAGGCCATGCTGAAGGACGGTCTCTACGACCGGTTCGGCAAGCCTGACTACGCGCTCGCCTTCCACGTTTCCTCTGGCCTCGCGACGGGCAAGATCTCCGCCTCGGAAGGCATCCAGTACTCCAGCGCGGATTCGGTCGACATCATGGTCCCGGGCGTAGGCGCCCACGGGGCGAGCCCGCACATGGGGCGCGACCCGGTCTACATCGCCTCGCAGATCGTCACGGCACTGCAGTCGATCGTCAGCCGCGAGATCGAGCCGCTGAAGCCCGCGGTGATCACGGTCGGTGCTTTCCATTCCGGTACCAAGCACAACATCATTTCCGACCGCGCCGACCTGCAACTCACCGTGCGCGCCAATGACGAGGAGACCCGCGCCCAACTGCTCGCCGCGATCGAACGGATCGCCGTCAACATGGGCAAGGTCCATGGCCTGCCGGACGAGGTTCCGGTCACCGTCACCGTGTCGGAGGGGACGCCGGTGACGAACAACGATCCGGAACTCGCCCGCCGCCTCAACGCGGCAATGAAGCGCGACCTCGGCGAGGACGTGTTCGAGCCGTGGGAGCAGAAGGGCATGGGAGCGGAAGACTTCGCCTATTTCGTGGCCGAAGAATACGGTGTGCCAGGCTACTATTTCGCTGTCGGGGGCACACCGCAGGCTGCCTTCGACGCCGAAGAGGCCGGTGGCCCTTCGGTCCCCTCGCACCATTCCCCGCTGTTCAAGATTGCGCCGCGAGAATCGGTGACGCTCGGCACCCAGGCGATGGTGGCTGCAGTGCTCGACCTCGCGCCGCGTCGCTAGAACGGAGTTCCGGCCAGGCCAGTCGCAGGGCGTGGCCTATTTCGAGGGTGTCCGCGCGTCGTACTCGGCGCGCGCACGTTCGATCCGGGCGATGTTTCGCTCCGCCCAGTGCCAAACTCCGCAAAAGGCTTCGCCGAGGTCGTAGCCGAGGTCCGTCAGCGCGTATTCCACCCGCGGGGGGACCTCGGGATAGACTGTGCGCGTCACCAGGCCCTCGCGCTCCATCTGGCGCAGGGTCTGGGTGAGCATCTTTTGGCTGATCCCGGGCACCTCGCGCCCAAGTTGGCTGAAGCGCTTGGCCGCGCGATTCTCCAGCGCCTCGATCAGCAGCAGCGTCCACTTGTCCGCGACGCGACCGATGGTTTCGTTGACGAGTTCGTCGATTTTCGGGTCGTCGGAATAGCGTGTGTGTAATGGATTTTCCATTTCTCACCTTAAGGTAAGTACCGCACTTTCAAGTGCCTACTTTCGAATAGAGAGTGATGCATTATCTAGGAGCGGTGTCAAACAGTGCTCATCGGAGGCAAACATGAAAACCAGCGGAAACACTATCCTGATTACCGGCGGCGGCAGCGGCATCGGACGCGAACTGGCGCGCCGCTGGCACGATCTCGGCAATACCGTCATCGTCGCCGGGCGGACGCTTAGCGCCGTCGAGGAGACGGCCGAAGGGTTTGCGCACATGCACGCGCTGCAGCTCGATGTTGCTTCGGAGGAGGATGTCGCGCGCTTCGTCGGCGAACTGCTCGACAGGTTTCCCGCGCTCAACGTGCTGATCAACAACGCCGGGATCATGCGCTACGAGGACATAACGTCCGCGCGTGATCTCGCCGATGCCGAGGCGACGATCGAGACCAATCTACTCGGTCCGATCCGGCTGATCGACGGCCTGCTCGACCACCTGAAGGGGCAGGCGGATGCGGCGATCATCAACGTCACCTCTGGCCTTGCCTTCGTGCCCATGCCCAAGGCGGCGACCTATTCGGCGACCAAGGCTGCGATGCACAGCTATACCGTCTCGCTGAGGGTGAAGCTGGCAGGTGCGGTCGAGGTCATCGAACTCGCCCCGCCGGCCGTGCAGACGGAACTGACCCCCGGTCAGTCGCAGCGCGAGGGCTACATGCCCCTCGATGCCTTCATCGACGAAACCATGAAGCCGTTCGAGGCCGGCGAGACGCCGCCCGAGGTGCTGACGGAGATGGTCTTGTTCCTGCGCAACGCCGAAGCCGAGGGGCGCTTCGACGAGGCACTCGCAATGACCAGCCGGTTCTGACCCTTCACCCACGAGAAAGGGGCGCATCCAGCGAAGGAAGCGCCCCTTTCTCGTGTCTTCCTTAAGCTGGCTCAGGCGACGCCCGGCAGCAGCCTTTCGCCGGCGATCGCCTTCATCGCCTTCTGCAGCTTCTCGAAGGCGCGCACCTCGATCTGGCGGATGCGTTCGCGGCTGACGTTATAGACCTGGCTGAGCTCTTCGAGCGTCTGCGGGTTTTCGGTCAGCCGGCGTTCGGTGAGGATGTGCTTCTCGCGATCGTTGAGGCTGTCCATGGCTTCGACCAGCATGTCATGGCGCACTTCCGATTCCTGCGCGTCGGCGACCAGTTCGTCCTGCAGCGGGGTGTCGTCGGTCAGCCAGTCCTGCCATTCGCCCGAGCCTTCCTCGCCATTGCGCATCGGCGTGTTGAGCGAACCGTCGCCGCCCATCAGCATGCGCCGGTTCATATTGACCACTTCCTGCTCGGGCACGCCGAGATCGGTGGCGATCTTCTTCACGTCGTCGGGATGGAGGTCGGTGTCCTCGTACGCGTCGAGGTTCTTCTTCATCCGGCGCAGGTTGAAGAACAGCTTCTTCTGCGCGGCGGTGGTGCCCATCTTCACGAGGCTCCAGCTGCGCAGGATGTATTCCTGGATGCTCGCCTTGATCCACCACATGGCATAGGTCGCAAGACGGAAGCCGCGGTCGGCCTCGAACTTCTTGACGCCTTGCATCAGGCCGACATTGCCTTCGGAAATGAGATCCGAAACCGGAAGGCCGTAGCCACGGTAGCCCATGGCGATCTTGGCCACGAGGCGCAGGTGCGAGGTCACGAGCTGCGCCGCAGCTTCGGTGTCCTCATGCTCCTCGTAGCGCTTGGCGAGCATGTATTCCTGCTCTTGCGTCAGCACGGGGAACTTCTTGATTTCGGAGAGATAGCGGTTGAGGCTCTGCTCGCCGCCGAGCGCCGGAACGCTCAAAGTTTTGGTATTGCTCACTTGTACCCTGACCTTTCTAGCGTCGACCTCGTTCGCCGGACCCCTGATGGGCATCCGACCGTCGGGCCACTGTGGTTATCTATAGCGGACACGGTCCGGATTGCACACGTCTTTCATCGATTTCAACGAGCGGTTTGATCGATCAGTTCCCGCATGTCGGAGGGCAATTCGGCGCAGAAATCCAAGGTTTCAGCGCTGATAGGATGTCTGAATCCAAGCCGTGCCGCGTGGAGGGCCTGACGCCGGAAACCCAGTTCTTCGAGCAGAGGCCTGAGGGTCTTGGGAGTGCGTCCATAGACCGGGTCTCCCAATAGCGCATGACCGATTGACTCACAGTGAACGCGTACCTGGTGCGTCCGACCGGTTTCGAGCCGGCACTCGATCAGGGCGGCGTGATTTAGTCGCCGCAGCGTTTCGAAATGAGTGACCGCATGCTTTCCGCGGGTCGCATCGTCGGGCAGGACCGCCATCTTCTTACGGTCCCTGTCAGATCGCCCGATCCGCCCCGAGATCGTGCCCGCGGGCGGATTGGGGTGCCCGCCGCAAACGGCGAGATAGCGGCGGGTGATCGAATGGTCCGCGAACTGCTTCGCCAGTCCCTCGTGAGCGACATCCGATTTCGCCACCACCAGCAAGCCGCTGGTATCCTTGTCGATACGGTGGACGATCCCGGGCCGCGCGACGCCATTGATGCCCGATAGCTGACCCCTGCAGTGAAACAACAGGGCATTGACCAGCGTGCCGTCGCGGTTCCCCGCGGCGGGGTGCACCACCATGCCGGCGGGCTTGTCGATCACGATGAGGTGCTCGTCCTCGAAGACGACCTCGAGCGGGATGTCCTGCGGCTCGGCGATCAGCGGCTCGGGCGGGGGCAGGGTGATGGAGAAGGCGGCCCCGGCGCCGACCCTTGCCGAACCGCTCTTTGCGGTGGCCCCGCCAATCTCGACCGCCCCGTCGGCGATGAGTCCCTTGATCCGTTCGCGCGACAGATTCGTCGCCTCGGCGAGTGCCTTGTCGAGGCGTACGCTCGTTGCCAGCGTTCCGGTGATGATTTCGCTCTCGGCCATGCTAGGGCCATGCGCGATGCCGGTCCGAGTCTCAAGCGATGTCGTCGCGCGCCTCCTTGCCGAGGCGGAACGGGTACATCCGCTGGAATGCTGCGGGATTCTGTTGGGCGACGGCGAGGCAGTCGCCGCGATCCTCCCCGCAGGGAATGTACACCCCCAGCCCGATCGGCATTTCGAGATCGACCCGCAGGCGCTGATCGATGCCCACCGAGGCGCGCGTTCGGGCGGGCCCCAGGTGCTCGGCTATTATCATTCGCATCCCAACGGCCTGCCGCGTCCGTCGGCCACGGACCGATCGCTGGCGGCGCCCGACGGGGCGATCTGGGCGATAATCGCGGCGGGGCGAATCACGCTGTGGCGATCGGGGGATGCGGGTTTCGCGGCGCTTCCCTATGAGGTCGCCCCCCGCTAAGACCGTAAACCGTTATTCATCAACCGGAACCCCAATGGACGACCGCCAATCGATCGATCTTGCCGCGATGCTGTGCTCGCGCCTCTGTCACGACATGCTCAGCCCCGTGGGGGCGCTTTCCAACGGTCTCGAGCTGCTCGCGATGGAAACCGATCAGGAAATGCGCGCCAATGTGATGCAATTGCTCGAACAGAGCGCGCATATCAGCACCAACAAGCTCAAGTTCTTCCGCCTCGCCTTCGGAGCTGCAGGCGGTTTCGGCGAGCGCGTCGACGTCGAGGAACCCAAGGCGCTGATCGAGGCCCTGGTGGCGGACAAGGCCAAGATCACGATCAACTGGGCGCTGACCGATGCCACGCTGGGCAAGCCGGCGGTCAAGGTGCTGCTCAATTTCGCGCAGATCGCCATCGATGCGCTTGTGCGCGGCGGCACGCTCGACGTCGGCGCCGAACGCCGCGACGATGCTTGCGAGATCGTGGTGCGCGCTTCGGGGCCCAAGATCGCCTTCGACGAGACCATCGGCAAGGCGCTCGACGGTTCGCTCGACCGCTCGGATCTGAGCAGCCGCACCGCGGCGGCGCATATGATCCACCTGCTCGCCAGCGAGAGCGGTGGCGGGTTGCAATATCACCGGGGCGATGATGCGCTGGTGCTCGGCGCGGCGCTGCCCGAAGGCGAAGGGCTGATCGGTTGAGCTCGGATTTCGGCAAGCTCGGCGAGGGTCTTCCGCCAAGCAGGGACGAGCTGGTCGACCGCGAGGTCTTGTCGCCCAATTTCGACGAACGCAGCACGCCCATTTCGATGGTCGTCATCCATTACACCGAGATGGAGGACAAGGGTTTCGCCATCGAACGGCTGTGCGACCCTGAGGCCAAGGTTTCGGCGCATTACCTCATCGGCGAACAGGGCGAGGTCGTGCGCCTGGTCCCTGAAGAGAAGCGGGCCTGGCATGCGGGCCTGTCCTATTGGCGCGGCCACAAGGACGTGAACTCGGCAAGCATCGGCATCGAGCTCGACCATCCGGGTCACAAATACGGCTATCGCGAATTCAACGAAGCGCAGTTCGAGGCACTTGTGCCGCTGGTGGCGCGCATGGTTGAACGGTACGACATTCCGCGCGCCAATGTGGTCGGGCATTCGGATGTCGCGCCGGCGCGCAAGATCGATCCCGGCGAGCTCTTCCCATGGGACCGGCTCGCCGAATACGGGCTGTGCCTGCCCCGTCCCGAAAAGCTCGAACGCGGCGATCCCTTCGATAACGACGCCGCGTTCTATCTCGGCCTAGAACGCTTCGGCTATGACATCACCGACGGGCACAAGGCCGTCGAGGCCTTCCAGCGCCGGTGGCGTCCCGAGAAGATCAATGGTGAGATCGACGGCGAAGTGCGCGCGATCCTGTTCCAGCTCCTGCTCGACCGCGACCGCGGCCATACGCGCTAGCCGGGTAGCTGCTCGCCCTCGGCTAGCGCGCTGATCGGAATCTCGCTACGGCCGAGAAGATACTCATGCATGCGTTCCACCGCGACGCGCGCATTCACCCCGAGCAGGTAGCGGACGTTGCGAAGGTCCTCGTCGAGCGACGAACCGGGATCCTCGCCTTCGCACAGGTGAGCCATGCTCCATCCCGCGAAGAGGCGGTCTTTCACCGCCACCAGGTCGACGAGCTTCACTTGCGCATGCCTGAAGTCGCAGCAGATGCGCTCGAAGGTCGCTTCCACCGCGGTGCTCTCGCCCTCGATGATCTGGATGAACTGGCCCTCGACGAACACGAGCAGACCAGTGACCCCGTCCCTCTTGTTGCGCTTCGCTGCCTGCTGCACGATGTCCGCGACCTGCTCTTCGACCGTCAGCTCGGCGGGCTCGAGGCGCGAAGCGCTGGTGTAGAGTAACCTTCTGATCGGCATGATACCCTCGCAGAACTAGGCGTTGACGACGACCGGCTTGCCGGTGCGGGCAAGGAAGTCGGCGGAGGCGATCGGGCGCCCGGTCAGGAAGCCCTGGACGTGGTCGCAACCCTGTTCGCGAATGAAGGCCAGTTGGGACTCGGTCTCGATCCCTTCAGCGGTGATCTGCATGTTCAGGCTGGAACCAAGCTGGGTGATGGCCCTGACGATCGACACGCTACCGCCGTCTTCCGGGACCCTCTGGATGAAGCTCTTGTCGATCTTGATACGACTGATCGGGAAACGGTGCAGATAGCTGAGCGAGGAGTAGCCGGTCCCGAAATCGTCGAGCGAGATGCTCACGCCGAGATTGCGGATCTGCGTGAGCGTTCGCAGCGCCGCCTCATCGTTGTTGAGCAGCGCGGTTTCGGTGATTTCGAGTTCGAGGCGCTCCGGCGGGAGGCCGGAATCGGCCAGTGCCTGCGCGACTGTCTGCGGTAGCCGCGGATCGAGCAATTGCACCGGCGAGACATTTACGGCCAGATCGATCGTCTCCGGCCAGGCCGCGGCATCGCTACATGCCTGCCGCAGCACGTCCGCCCCGATACGCGAAACCAGGCCGAGCTCTTCGGCGATGGGTATGAATTCACTCGGCGGTATCTCGCCATGTTCGGGACAGGTCCAGCGCAGCAGGGCTTCGGCCGCAGTGATCGCCCCGCTCACCGATGAGAAGACGGGCTGATAGACTATGGTGAATTCGTCGCGCATGCAGGCCCGGCGCAGGGCCGCCTCGAGCGATCGACGACGCTTGATGGTTTCCATCAACATCGGTTCGAAGACACGATAGGTGTCTCGCCCGTTATTCTTTGCCGAATAGAGCGCTATGTCGGCGTGCTGGATCAGCAGTTCGGGAGTCGTGCCGTGTTCGGGCGCAATCGCCATCCCGACGCTGCCGCTCAACTCGATGACATTGCCGTGGATCACCATCGGACGCGCGAGGAGTTCGGTGATCCGCTCGGCGATGGCCGTTACCGTATCCCGGTCCGTGGCATCGAATGCGATAACCGCGAATTCGTCACCGCCGATCCGCGCGACCATGTCGTTATCGCGCGCGGCGATCCGCAAGCGTCGGGCGATCCGCTGAAGCACCTGGTCGCCCACCGGATGCCCGAGCGTATCGTTGATCGGCTTGAAGCGGTCGAGGTCGACCATCATCAGCGCGAAGGGTGCTCCTTGGCCGTCGAGCGCCTCGCACCGGCTGTGGAGAGCCTCAGTAAATTGGTGGCGGTTGGCGAGATTGGTGAGCGCATCGTGCATCGCGATATGGGCGATCCGGCTCTCGCCTTCCGAACTTGTCCTGCGTTCCAGCAGATAGGTGGAAACCCCGGTCCCGATGATCAGCAGCGCCACCATGCCGATCGCCGCAGCCATGGCGGCGAAAGCCTCGCTGTCGGGGCCCTGCGAATATCCGTCCATGGCGGAGACGGAAAAGCCGGCCATGCCCGCGAAATGCAGGCCGACAATGGCCAGCGCCAGCATTGTGCCCGCCTGCCAGGACCGGTGGCGTTCCGCGTCATCGCGCAGCAGGCGGATTGCATAGACCGAACAGGCGATGGCCACCACGAGCGAGGCGATCACGTATCCCCAGTCCCACTGGACGATGCCGTCGACGCGATAGGCGAACATGCCGACATAATGCATCGCGCCGATCGACAGGCCGATCGTCGCACCGCCGATCAGTGGCGCGAAGCGCGGCAGTTGCACCGACGCGAGGATGAGGCCCAGACCTATGCCCGCGACGGCGATCAGCGCGGAAACGACGGTCAGAAACCCGTCGAGAGACACCGGCGCATGGGGCTGGTAGCCAAGCATGGCGATGAAGTGGGTAGCCCAGGTTGCGGCGCCTGCCGTGACTGCCGAGAGGAAGCACCAGTGGACGCGGGCGGCGCCGCCCTCTGCCAGCGTCCGGCGAAACAGCGTCGCCGAAACCATGGAACCGGCGATGCACATCAGCGCCGCCATCACCACGAATGTGATGTTGTGGTCTTCTACCAGGCAGCTGACGATTCGCATGCAGTCCTCGGATAACCGCCCGCGAATGATCGCAGGCCCCGATCCGCCTAGGGAATAAAGGTTAACGAAATCGTCGGGTCGATGCTCCACGGCGCAGAAATCGCGGGTTCACGCACGCCGGGGGTCCGATGGAAGCGCGCGCTTGGCGAATGCCGGGCGATGCACTATCTCACCTGACGCCAGGGGACCGGGCAGCCGCGTGCCGCAGGGTACGAGGAAAGTCCGGGCTCCACGAAACGAGGGTGGCGGGTAACGCCCGCCCGGCGCGGGCCTTCGGGTCCGAACCGAGGGAAAGTGCCACAGAGAGCATACCGCCGATGGCCTGCATGCAGGCTCAGGCAAGGGTGAAAGGGTGCGGTAAGAGCGCACCGGGGCCGCGGCAACGCGGTCCGCATGGCAAACCCCACCCGGAGCAAGGCCGAATAGGGGCGGCGCGTCCGCGCAAGCGGGCAGGTGCGTTTCGCATCGACCGCCCGGGTTGGCTGCTGGAGCCGCGGAGCAATCCGCGGCCTAGACGAATGGCTGCCCCCGCGCGGCTGGTGTGCGAGCATACCGCGTGCGGGACAGAACCCGGCTTACAGGTCCCCTGGCAAATCCTCGACAGCAGGCAGCATCGAGGTCTTGGGCGGTGTTTCTTTGGGCACGATCTGGCCCTCTACCTCGAGTCCTTCGAACGGGCGGCAGGCTTCCTTCATCTTCTCCGAATGAAGGTGGACCTTCATCATCGGATCGGCCTTGCTCCAGTCGGTACGCGGATCGTCGCGCACCACGCACAGGGCCCGCCAGGCGATGGGCAGTTCCTCGAGCTGTTCGATCGTGGGAAGGCCCTCGACGAGGACTTCACGGCCCGCATAGCGCCCCTTGGCAAAGCCTACGAACTTGGTCTCGGTCCCGCGAATATGGATGCGGTCGGTTCCCGCATCGATACGCGCGAACGTATCCAGCCGGATAGAGAAGGCAGCCCAGATAGAGAGGCCGATCAGCAGTACCAGGGCGACCATCGTCGCCACGACGGTCCATTTTGCGGCGGGGTTTTCGAGGCCTTCGGAATGATCGAGCGGCACGAGGGTACTCCTTAGGAGGCAGGCAAGGACAAAACGCGGGACCAGGGCAATTCGCTCCCGCTGGTCGGCGACGAGGTGGCCGCACCGCTGCGGCGGCTAGGCGAATTCGTTGTGCACCACCATAATATTCCCGTCGACCTCGTGCGCCTGGATGAACCGGCGCTGGTCGCCTTCCAGGACGAGCGCAGTGAGCTTGCCGGTGCGGAAGGCCCCCGTATCGATCCCGATGCGGTATTCGGTGCTTTCGACGTCGTCGAAAATCGTGTGCCCATGGACCACGACATGGCTGAGCGGCTCGCGATGCTTGAGAAACCGTTCGCGAATCCACCGCAGGTCGGACTTGCGCTGCTCTTCGAGGCTGAGCTTCGGATTGATCCCGGCATGGACGAAGACATAGTCGCCGGCGACGATGATATCCTCCATCGCGGCGAGGAACCTGCGGTGCTTCTTGGGCACCAGTTCGTGCAGTTCGGCCTGCAGTTCCTTCATCGTCAGCTCGCTGTAGCGCTTCTTCTTGATCCCGTAGCTGAGCACGGTCTCCTTGCCGCCATGCTTGAGGAAGTGGCGCAGCATTTCCTTGTCGGTGAAGGCTTCGAGGAACATTTCCTCGTGGTTTCCGGCGATGTAGCGCAGCTTGCGCCGCTCACCCCATTGCCGTGCGGTTTCGATCACGCGTGCGCTTTCGGGGCCGCGGTCGACGAGATCGCCGAGCAGCACCACGGTGGTGTCGGCCTCGCCCAAGCGCTGGTCGTCTTCCTCGATCGCCACGATGAGTTCGTCGAGCAGATCGCACCGGCCGTGGATATCGCCGATGACGTAGTATCTTTCGCCCGCCGGAACCCGGGGCCGCGGCGCGGCAGGTACGTCTTTTCTGAAGAATCTCGCGAGGTTCAGCATGGAAACTATGGGCAATCTTGAATTTGCTGCGTGGGGTTCGGAAGCAGATAGGCGCAAGCCGCTGCAGGGGCAACAAGCCGCACCGGGCCGGTTGTTGCAGTTGCGAAAAAGGCACAGCATTTGTTGCGAATGCGAAAACCGGGCGGTGCTATCTTGCGCAAATGGCGCAAGCGATGCAGGTTTATGACCGTATCCGAAGCAGAGGCTATGCAAAATGGCCCGGTCGGATTCGCAGGTGGGACGAAGCGACACTCGTACAGGAGTTTGTAATGCGCACGTCCTTTCGCGGCCTCATGGCCGTTTCGCTCGCTGCCGCGGGCCTCTCTCTCGCAACGCCAGCCATGGCCCAGTCCGAAGAGGACAGTGGATTCACCACCTCGGCGAATGTTGCGCTGACCACCGATTATCGCTTTCGCGGCGTCTCGCTGTCGGGCGGCGATCCGGCCCTTCAGGGCGGTTTCGATGTCGCCCATGACAGCGGTTTCTACATCGGCACCTGGGCTTCCTCGATCAAGGGCGGCCCGGCCTATGGCGATCTCGAGCTCGACATCTATGCCGGCTGGGGCGGCCAGCTGACCGATGCCGTCAGCGTCGATGTCGGCGTGCTCTACTACATCTATCCGACCGAGGATTTGGGCCTCGATACCGATTACATCGAACCCTACGCCTCGATCAGCGCGAACCTCGGCCCGGCCGAAGCGACCTTCGGCGTCGCCTATGCGCCCAAGCAGGATTCGCTGGGCGGAGACGACAACCTCTATCTCTACACCGATGTCGGCTTCGGGCTTCCGGGCACACCGGTGAGCCTGACCGGCCACCTCGGCTATACCGATGGCGTGCTTGCCCCGCCGATTCTTGCCGGAACCACCGACGATACCGGCCTCGACTGGTCGATCGGCGCCAGCGTGAGTGAAGGCAATTTCGAAGTCGGCGTCGCCTACATCGGCGTCGAGGGGCCGTCGATCAACGGCCTCACCGACGATGCCATCGTGGGTACGATTTCCGCCAGCTTCTGAGAATTCACTGGCGGGAAATCCGTAGGGGTGCGCTGTGGCGGCGCACCCCTCTTTTCGTCAGTCGAGTGCGAAATCGACCGTGGTGACCACGCGCACCTTCTTGAAGGGCGTGTCGCCAATCCCCCAGCCGCCCGCCTCGCCATCGCGGGCCTCGATCGAAAAATAGCCCTGCGTCGCGCTGCGAATGCTGCCGACGTCGGCGCCGCTATCCTTGGCGAACTGCTCCGCCGCGGCACGGGCGTCGCGGGTGGCCTCGGCGACCATTTCCGGCTTGATCGCGTTGAGGCCGGTGAAAGTGTAGCTGATGCCCGAACCATCCTCCAGCACCACGCCCTTGCGCACAAGCTCCGCCTGCCGTTGCACCGCGCGCTGGGCGCGCTCGATGTCCTTGGTGCGCAATACGCTGCGCTGGCGCACAGTGTAGAAGACGGTGCCATTGTCGGTATAGTTCGACACGTTCACGCCCGCCGGGGTCAGTTCGGACTCGGGAAAGCCCAGTTCCTTGAAGAACTGGCGCACCGCCGTCGCGTCGCGATCGGTGCTCGTCTGGGCGGTCCGCAGATCTGTGGCGGTCGAGGCGAAGGAGAGGGTCCAGGTCGCGAGGTCGGCAGTGACCTCACGTTCGGCGAGGCCACGGACGGTGACGCTGCGTTCGGCAGCCTTCATCCGCACCAGCCCGTCCCCCAGCACGAACCCGCCAACGATCAGGCCGATCGCCAATATGCCGGCGCTGGCGAGCCAGCGCCTAAAGGTGGAATCCACCGGCTGCACTTCCCGGGTATCGGTGGTATCGGCGTCCTCAGACATCGTCGCAGTCCTCTCTTCCCTGTTCCGTCCGGAGAGGAAATACAATGTGCGCGATGAACCGTGCTTTAATATAGATGAATGGAGTTTATCCGTGCCCAAATATCTGCACAGCATGATCCGCGTTACCGATCCCGAGGCCACGGTGGCTTTTTTCCGCCTGATCGGTCTCGAGGAAGTGCGGCGGTTCGACAACGAGAAAGGCCGGTTCACTCTGATCTTCCTCGCCGCGCCGGGTCAGGAAGGCGTGGCGGAGGTCGAGCTGACCTATAACTGGCCGTCCGGAGACGGAAGCGCGCCGGAGGCCTACACTGGCGGGCGAAATTTCGGCCACCTCGCCTACCGGGTCGAAAACATCTACGAGACCTGCCAGGCGCTCGTCGATGCGGGCCACACCATCAACCGCCCGCCGCGCGACGGACACATGGCCTTCGTCAGGACGCCCGACGGCATCTCGATCGAGCTCCTGCAGGATGGCTATCTCGAGCCGCAGGAACCCTGGGCGAGCATGGAAAACAGCGGGAGCTGGTAGGCCCCGCCGATCAGTCCAGATAGGGCGACTTAACGTCGTCGGGATGCGTCGTCGTCATGCGCAGGATGGCGAACCCGACGACCGCTGAAATCAGCGATCCGAGCAGGATGCCGATCTTGGCCTCGTTGATCAGCAGCTGCTGATCGGCGAAGGCCAGCCCGCTGATGAACAGCGACATGGTGAAGCCGATCCCGCACAGGATTGAGACGCCCCAGATTTCCGGCCAGGTCGCCTGGTCGGGACGGGGTGCAAAGCCGAACTTGTCGGCAGCGAGAATGGCCAGGAAGATGCCCACCTGTTTGCCCAGGAAAAGTCCTGCGGCGATCGCCAGCGGCAGCGGCGCCAGGACCTGTTCCAGCCCCAGTCCCGCGAAGGGAACGCCCGCATTGGCGAAGCCGAACACCGGGACGACCAGATAGGCGCTCCACGGGGCCAGACTGTGTTCCATCCGCTCGACCATGGTCTGATCGTCGGGCCCGACCATCGGAATGCACAGCGCCGCGACGACCCCGGCGATGGTGGCATGGATCCCGGAATTCAGGACGCAGTACCACAGCACCAGAGCCAACGCGATATAGGGCCAGAAGCGCGCCACTTTCATACGGTTGAGGGCCATCATCGCGACCACCACAGCGGCGGAGGCCGCAAGCCAGCCGAGCTTGATATTGGCAGTGTAGAAAAGGGCGATGACCACCACCGCGCCGATATCGTCGACGATCGCCACCGTGAGCAGGAACAGCCGCAGCGATGCCGGGACGCGGTTTCCGAGCAGACCGAGCACCCCCATGGCGAAGGCGATGTCCGTGGCAGCGGGGATCGCCCAGCCGCGCAGGACTTCCGAATTGCCGCCTGCAACGCTGATATAGACCAGCGCCGGCAGCACCATGCCCGCGCCGGCGGCCAGGATCGGCAGACGCCGCGCCTGCGCACTCGAAAGCTGCCCTTCGATCCATTCGCGCTTCACTTCGAGACCGACGACGAAGAAGAACACCGCCATCAACGCGTCGTTGATCCACAGGTGCAGGTCGTGCAGCTTGGCGATCGGCGTCCACGGCAGCTCGCCATAGAACAGCGCCTCATATTCGCCGGCGAAAGGCGAATTGGCTGCGATCATCGCCGCGGCGGCAACCAGGATGAGCAGGATGCCGGCCGATGCGTCGCTGACGAACAGCGCGCGGACGGGGGCGAAAACGAGGCGGAAAGCGGAAGGACGTTCGGTCATCTTGGGCCGCTCTTTTTCGCAAAGCCGCCCGCGTTGCAAGTCTTGAGGTATCGGAGTAGTCAGAAAGACGGGGGGTGGCGCTTGTTTTTTGAGGGCTTCACGCTGGCGGAATGGTTCGTGCTCGTGCAGCACGAGTTGCTGCTGTTCGCCGCTGCCTTCTTCGCCCTCGGCATGCTCGACGAGTTCGCCCTCGATTGCATTTATGTATGGTTTCGCCTGACCGGGCGGATTCGCACGCAGCGCGTCGACGAACGCAGCTTCGCAGAGGCCGGGGGTCTGGCCGGCCGTGCCGCGGTCTTCATCCCGGCTTGGCAGGAAGACGCCGTGATCGGCTCGACGCTGGGGCACATGCTCGATGCCTGGTCCCAGGAGGAGCTGATCGTCTATGTCGGCTGTTACCACAACGATCCCGCCACCATCGCCGCCGTGATGGCATCCGTTCGCGGCGATCCGCGCGTCCGGCTGGTGGTGCACGACCGGGAAGGTCCGACTTCCAAGGCCGATTGCCTGAACGCTATCTATCTCGCGATGGTCGAGGATGAGCGGCGGGCCGGCAGCGAATTCCGGATGATCGTTCAGCACGATGCCGAGGACATGGTCGATCCGGCTGCGCTCGATCTGCTCGACGCAGCGCTGTGGCACGCGCATTTCGTGCAATTGCCCGTCCTCGCGCTGCCCCAACGGCGATCGGTGTGGATCGGATCGCATTATGCCGACGAATTTGCCGAATCGCATGGCAAGGCGCTGGTCGTGCGCGACGCGCTGGGTGCCGCCATCCCCGGGGCCGGGGTCGGCTGCGCCATCGCCCGCGGTTCGCTCGCCAGGCTTGCCGATCAGCAGGGCGGCAAGCCCTTTGCCGAGGAGTCCCTGACCGAAGACTACGAACTCGGCCTCAAGGTCGCGCAGAGTGGCGGCACGGGGCGGTTCCTGCGCGTGCGCACCTTGGATGGGCGGCTGATAGCGACTCGGGCCTTCTTCCCCGCACGGCTCGACGCGGCGGTCCGCCAGAAGACGCGCTGGATGCATGGCATCGCCTTGCAGGGCTGGGACCGGCTCGGCTGGGGACGCGAGCCGGTCGAGCTGTGGATGCAATTGCGTGACCGGCGCGGGCCGCTGGCGTCGATCCTTCTGGTGATCGCCTATCTGCTCGTCTGCCTTCTCTCCGTCGGAATGGTGCTGCAGCAATCCGGGATCGTCACGCCGCCTCCCGCCACCGCGCTGCTGTCGGCGCTGTTATTGATGAATGTCGCCGGTCTGATGCTGCGCCTGTTCGTGCGCGCCTGCTTCTCCGCGCGCGAGTTCGGATGGCGTCAGGGCCTGCTGGCGATCCCGCGCATACTCGTATCGAACGTTATCGCGATCATGGCCGGACGGCGCGCCCTGATTGCCTATATCGGCACGCTGCGCGGGGCGCCGGTGGTGTGGGACAAGACCGAGCATCGCGATCATCCGCTGTTCGCGCAGCCGGCGGGCGAGCGATCATGACCGCGCAGTTCGCCAGACGCGAGGGGCAGCCGGTTCTGTTTCTCGGCCTGCTGTTCGCCGGATGGTGCCTGCTGCGCGTGCTTACCTGGCAAAACCCCTGGCCCGAGCAGATCGACCTGCCCGATCTGTTGCATCTGAGCGACACCATCAAGCGGGCGGCCACCCCAGTCTCGCCCGCGAGCGACCGTCGGGAGGGGGTAGCGCTCGCCGAAGCGAAGCTGGCGCAGCCGGCAACGCTCGTGCCCGCCAACGCCGTGCCGCTTGGTACGGTTTCGCCAGCGACCGTGGCGCCACCTGACTTCGCGGCCCATTTCGATACGCATCGCCGCGCCGTGGGGCACAACCTGCTTTTCGCCGCCGGAATGGCCAGCCTGCCTATGCCGCGCAGCATCGCGGCCTTGCTCGATGATTCACCGGGCACCGCGCGTTCGATCGCCAGGGCGCCGCAGCGCACCACGGCTTCGTCCTGGCGTATCGACGCGTGGGCCTTGCTGCGCGAGGGCGAAGTGCTGCCGACCGGCGGCGGCGACCATCCCGCAAGCTACGGCGCCAGCCAGCTGGGCGCGGTCCTTGCCTACCGCCTTGCCCCCGCCGGTACCGGACACCAACCGGCCGCCTATGCCCGCGTTACGCGGTCGCTGGTCGATGGCGGCGAAACCGAGGGGGCTCTGGGACTCCGCGCACGTCCCATTCGCGGGGTCCCCATCACTCTCCATGCGGAAATGCGCGTGACCGAAGGGCCTGGTCGGAGTGCTGAAATCCGCCCCGCAGCTTTCCTTGCTGGGGGATTCGATTCGCTGCGCCTTCCCGCCCGGGTCACCGCACGGGGCTATGGCCAGGCAGGCTATGTCGCCGGCGACTTCGCGACTGCCTTTGCCGACGGTGCACTCGTCGCCGAACGCGAACTCGCACGGTTCGACCTCGCCACCGTCTCGCTCGGGGCGGACGCGTGGGGTGGCGCGCAGCGAGGTGCGACCAGACTCGATCTCGGCCCCAGCCTTTCGGTCAAGCTCGAACTGGGCGGCGCTCCCGCGCGGATCGCGGCAGACTATCGCTGGCGCGTGGCTGGCAGAGCCGAGCCGGGAGATGGTGGTGTCGTGACGCTTTCGACCGGCTTCTGACATCGTCCCGCTTTTATCCGCCGCGCCCCTGCGATAGGGCGCAGCCATGGACGTCTATCTCCCCATCGCGAACCTGTCCGTAAATGGACTGTGGATCGTCGCGCTGGGGGCGATCACCGGCGTGCTCTCGGGCCTGTTCGGAGTCGGCGGCGGGTTCCTGACCACCCCGCTGCTGATCTTTTACGGCATTCCGCCCACGGTGGCGGCGGCATCGGCCTCGACCCAGGTCACAGGCGCCAGCGTCACCGGCGTGCTGGCGCATGGCGGGCGCGGCGGGGTCGACTACCGGATGGGCGCGGTGATGGTCGGCGGGGGGATCATCGGTTCGGGCTTCGGCGCGCTGCTGTTCCGCTTCTTCCGCTCGATCGGCCAGATCGACGTGGTGATCAACGCGCTCTACGTCATCCTGCTCGGCGGGATCGGCCTGCTGATGGCGCGGGAATCGGTGCAGACGCTGCGCGGGACGGGCAGCACGCAGGCACCGCGCCGGCGACACCATCCGCTGGTCGCCAGCCTGCCGCTGCGTTGGCGTTTCTATCGCTCGGGCCTCTACATCTCGCCACTCGCGCCGCTGATCGTCGGCATGGTGGTGGGCATGCTCACCATGCTGATGGGCGTCGGCGGCGGCTTCATCCTGGTACCCGCCATGCTCTACATCCTCGGGATGAGCGCGAATGTCGTCGTCGGGACCTCGCTCTACAACATTCTCTTCGTCACCATGGCGACGACGATGATGCACTCGCTGACCACCAAGGCGGTCGACATCGTACTGGTCTTCCTGCTGCTTCTCGGCTCGGTCACCGGGGCGCAGCTGGGATCGAAGATGGCGGTGAAGGCCAAGCCCGAATTACTGCGCCTGATCCTTGCGGCGATCGTTTTGGTGATCGCCTTCAACATGTTCCTCCGCCTGTTCTACCGGCCGGACGAAATCTACACGGTGACTCCGCTGTGAGAGCGCTGCTGCTCCTCCTTTTCGCCTTCGTGGTGATGGGCCAGCGCGACCCGATCCTCGTGCCCGAGGTCAGCCAGCACGAAGTGAGGGTGCGCCAGGGTTTCACCGGCACCGAATTGCTGTTGTTCGGTGCCGTGCTCGACCCGCAGGGCCGCGCGGCGGGAAGCGATTACGATATCGTGGTCGTCCTAAAGGGACCTTCCCAGCCTGTCCGCCTGCGCGAAAAAGAGCGTTTCGCAGGGGTCTGGATCAATGCGGTGAGCAGCGATTTCCGCTCGGTCCCGTCCTATTTCGCGGTCGCTTCCTCGCGGCCCATTGCGCAGATCGTCGACGAGAAGACCGCCGCGATCTACGAATTCGGCACAGACTATATCCAGCTCTCGCCGAGCGGGGTGATCGATCCGGAGGAACAGGCCCGGTTCAAGGACGGGCTGGTCGATTTGAAAACCCGCCAGCAGCTGTACAAGCAGGATTTCGGCGGAGTGCAGATCAGCCAGCAGGTCCTCTACCAGGCACGCATTTCGCTACCGTCGAACGTGGTCACGGGCACCTATACGGCGGAAACCTTCGCCGTACGCGACGGACGGGTCATTGCCTCGGCGCTGGCCGAGGTCGATGTAAAGAAGGTGGGCTTCGAACGCCTTGTTGCCGATTATTCGCAGCAGTGGTCGCTGGTCTACGGTTTGATGGCGGTGGCGCTGTCGGTCGGGATGGGCTGGGCGGCAGGCCGGCTTTTCGCGCTCATCTGAGTACTTCCCTGAAGTATGCGTTGACCACATCTTAAGCAGTTTGCTGCAGGCAGGATCCGTGCGCATGGGTCGCGCGCGCTTCGTGGGACCAGCCAAGGCAATGACCGATTTGGGGCAGACAAATTTCCGTTCTTTCGATCCTTCGAAGGAAGACGGTGCCGAGCCGCCCGAGCCGCGGAGCGCCTCGCTGCGCGATCGCATTCGGCGCAACGTCGAAAACTCCGGACCCGCGGTTTCTCCCTCGGGCTATCTCCACCAGCCTGCACAGGCCCCCGCCGCCGAACCAGAACGCTCTCTGCCGCGGCAAGGCGCCCGGCGCGCTGGTGCTGAAGAAGCGGCCGCATCGCCCGAAGCCAAGGCGGAGGGCCCGCGGACAGACAGCCGGCAAGCTGCAATGAACAAGGGCGACATCGAAGGGGCGAAACCGGACCGGCCAGCCGAAGCGGCTCGTGACTCCGCCAACCAGCCGATCGGCGTCGTGCTCGAAATCGCCGGGTCGAGCTCGCAGATCGCGATCGATGTCCAGCGGCTCAACGAATGCGCCGAAGACCCCGATCCCTCGATCGCCATGGCCGGTCAGGTCGGGTCGCAGATCAAGATCCGCGTCGGCAACAGCTGGCTGCTCGCCAGCGTCCGCAACCAGCGACAGGACCGCCAGGCCGGCTCGATCCTCGCCCATATCGACTTCCTCGGCGAGGGGATGGAGGAAAAGCTGACCGGACGGCTGCATGCCTTCCGCCGCGGCGTGACCCGCTACCCCGTGCCCGGCGCGATGGTCTATCCCGCGTCGACGGCGGATCTGCAGCAGGTCTACGCCAGCGACGGGCGCAGCGCTGTCACCATCGGCAAGGTCTATCCGACCAAGGACATTCGCGCCGGGATCTATGTCGATGCCATGCTGGGCAAGCATTTCGCGCTGCTCGGCTCGACCGGCACGGGCAAGTCGACCAGCGCCGCGCTGATCCTGCATCGCATCTGCGAGGCAGCGCCCGAGGGTCACATCGTGATGATCGACCCGCACGGCGAATATGCCTCGGCCTTCCGCAACACGGGCGTGATCCTCGACGTCTCGAATCTCCAGATGCCGTACTGGATCATGAATTTCGAGGAGCATTGCGAAGTGCTTCTCACCAGCAGCGGCAACGAACGCCAGGTCGATGCCGACATTCTCGCCAAATGCCTGCTCAAGGCGCGGCAGAAGAGCCGGCTGGCCGAACACATGGGCAAGATCACGGTCGATTCGCCGATCCCCTACCTGCTGTCCGATCTCTCGAGCGAGCTGCAGGACGCGATGGGCAAGCTCGACAAGTCGACCACCTCGGCGCCCTATATGCGGATCAAGACCAAGCTCGACGAGGTGAAGGGCGATCCGCGGTACCAGTTCCTGTTCTCGGGCATGCTGGTGGCCGACACGATGGCCGATTTCATCGCGAAGATCTTCCGCATGCCTTCGAACGGCAAGCCGATCTCGATCATCGACGTCTCGGGCGTGCCGTCGGACATCACCGCCACCGTGGTCGCGGTGCTCAGCAGGCTGGTGTTCGACTTCGCCATCTGGGGCCGCGAGGAACGCACCTCGCCGATCCTGCTGGTCTGCGAAGAGGCGCATCGCTACGTCCCCAACGAGAAGAACGCCGACGGCAATTCGGTCGGCACCATCCTCAGCCGGATCGCCAAGGAAGGTCGTAAGTACGGCATCAGCCTGGGCCTGATCACGCAGCGCCCGTCCGACCTTGCCGAAGGCGTGCTGTCGCAATGCGGCACGATCATCGCCATGCGCCTCAACAACGACCGCGACCAGGAATTCGTCCGCGCGGCGATGCCCGAAGGCGCGCGCGGCTTCCTCGATGCCATCCCCGCCTTGCGCAACCGCGAGTGCATCATCTGCGGCGAGGGCGTCGCCATCCCGATCCGCGTGAGCTTCGACAATCTCGAGGAAGCCAAGCGTCCGGCCTCGGACGACCCGAGCTTCATCGAATTGTGGAACCGCACGGGCGGCGAAGAAGACGTCGTCCAGCGCACCGTGAAGCGCTGGCGCAGCCAGGGATAGGTGTTCCGGCGCGGGGAATTACGTCCCCCGCGTATCGCCGAACAGGTGGATGTGCAGCCGGTCGCTCATGCGAAAGCCATGCTCGACGCAGAGCGGCGCGAGCCATTTCTCGCGTGTGCGGAGCGTCTCGCTGTCGGTCCCCTCGGGCATCAGGAAGACGTGGCCGGGCCGGAAGCGATAGCGCTCGCGCAGCGCGAGAACCTCGTCGACGTCCGCCGGTTCTGCGATCACGAACTTGAACCAGGCGCGCGGGTCGGTCGCATAGGCGTCGAGCCGTTCGGGCAGCAGCGCGAACTCGGCCGGGTTGCCGCTGTGCGCCAGCTTGGGGCTGACGTTGAACTGGTCGATGCGGATGTCGAGCCGCGGGGGCGCCCTGGTCGTGCCGTTGGTCTCGATCTCGACACTCACGTCGGGCAGCAGCTCGAGCAGCCGGGCGAGGGCGGGGGCCTGCAGCAGCGGTTCGCCGCCGGTGATGACGAGGCGCGTCTGGCCGAGCGCGGTGATCCGCGCGGCCACCTCCTCCTCGTCCAGCGTCAGCTGGTTGGCCTTGCGCTCGAACTCCACGCCGTCACGGTGCGGACGATCGTCGCCTTCGAAGTGCCAGGTATAGGCGGTGTCGCACCACACGCAGGCGAGGTTGCAGCGCGACAGGCGCAGGAAGGTGCAGGGCATGCCCGCGCTCGGCCCTTCGCCCTGCACGCTGGCGAAGATCTCGGATTCGCCCGGGGCCTGTGTGGCGAGGACTAGAGGCACTGTGAAAACCCTCGACTGGTCGCTGCCACGGCACGGATGGACCGCATGGACCACAGTCCAAGCGCAAAAATTCCACCGGTCCCAAATGTGCACTTCGATCGACGATGCGCATGACAGGGGAAGGGGCGATTGCCGAGGTCCATGATGCGTGGCCCTATGGCACGAAACGGGGGAAGTAGGAAAATTCTTCCTGGGGTTGGCGCCCGCAAATCAGCGAACGCCCACCGCCTGGTCCCATCGCGCCGGATCGAGCGCCAGAAGCTGCGCCAATTGGGCATAAAGCGCGGGCTCTTCGCTGCGCAGAGCCGTCGGCTTCTCGAAAAAGGCGACGATGGCTTCGGCAAAGAATTCCTGATGGTTGGTGGCGCCATAGGGATCGATCAGGGTCCGCTCTCCCCAGTCCAGCCGTTCGCCATGTTCGCGATAAGCGTCCAGCATCGCCTGCTCCCACCCCGCATAGGCCTGGCCCTTGCGCAGGATCGGGATGCCATCGACGTGACCGCTCAGGCCATCGAGCTGGTGGGCGAATTCGTGAATTACCACGTTATGCCCGTCCTGCGCATCGAGTCCGCCCTGCAATGCATCGTCCCATGACAGGACGACCGGGCCGCGCGCCCAGCTTTCGCCGAGTGTCGCATGATGGCCTTCGTGGACGAAATGGCCATCGTGCGTGCCGCGCTCGGTAAGAAAGGCCGAGGGATAGACGAGCACGTTTCTGAGCGTGTCGTACCAGACCGGGCTGTTGACGATCAGCAGGCAGGCCTGTGCGCCGATGGAAAGCCGCATCGCCTCGGTCACTTCGAGGCCGTTGATGCCCCTGAAGGTGATCTGGTCGAAGAAGAGATTCATCTTCCCTTCGAGCGCCTCGCGCAGGGGCTGGGGCAACCTCTTCACCAGTGGCACCAGTCTTTCCACCACCTCCCGCTGTTCGGCGGTAAGCGGTGTCGCCAACAGCGTTTTACGCCTCCTACGCCGCCACAACCAACGGCAGGTCAGCAGGCCCGCGACGAGCAGGATACCCCCAGGGACGAGCCACGACGTCATTCGTCAAACGTAGGATGCGCTGCCGAGATTGGTAGGTTCGACCTTACCCCAGCCGCGCGAGGGCGGCTTCGAGGCGGGCGATCTCGGCGACGTGATGTGCGTGGTCGGCGCGGGCCTTCTCGACCGCTTCGGGCTTGGCGCGTTCGACGAAGTTCGCGTTCGACAGGCGCCCGTCGAGCGATTTGGCTTCCTTCTGCGAGGCGACGAGCGCCTTTTCGAGACGCGTCTTCTCGGCCTCGATGTCGATCACGCCTTCGAGCGGGATGACAAACTCGTCCTCGCCGGCAGCGATCTGCATGGCGGGGCCGGCGGGCGCTTCGCCGAAGGTCACGGGCGTCAGGCGCGCGAGGCGCTCGATCGAGGCGGCATTCGCTTCGACCACGCGCTTGCCGAGCGGCGAGGGCGCGGCGACAAAGGCCGCCAGCTTGGCTCCCGGCGCGATGCCGAGCTCGTTCTTCGCCGTACGCGCGGCGGAGGTGAGCGCGATCAACCAGTCGATCTCGGCCTTGGCGTCCGTATCGACCTCAGCCTGCGGTTCGGGCCACTTGGCGGTGATCAGCGGGTAGTCGGCGCGGTCGCCCTGCTTGGACCACAGCTCTTCGGTGATGAAGGGCATGAAGGGGTGGAGCATGACGAGGATCTGGTCGAGCGCCCAGCCGGCGACGGCTTTCGTTTCGTCGTCGAAATTGCCCTTGATCAGCTCAATATACCAGTCGCAGAACCGGTCCCACACGAAGTGGTAGATCGTGTTTGCGGCGGCATCGAAGCGCAGCTCTGCCAGTGCAGCGTCGAGTGCCTGCTTGGTCTCGACCACCTCGCCGATGATCCAGCGGTTGACCGCGTGGCTCGCTTCGGGCGCCGCGATACTGGTGCTCGCGCCGATGCCGTTGGCCTGGCAGAAACGCGTCGCGTTCCACAGCTTGGTCGCGAAGTTGCGATAGCCCTCGATCCGCTTGTCATCCATCTTGATGTCGCGGCCCTGGCTTTCCATCGCCGCCATGAAGAAGCGCAGCGCATCGGCGCCGTACTGGTCGA
>NZ_JBLYYF010000041.1:0-36722 GCF_048550555.1 Qipengyuania sp.
CCGTCGAAGCACCGCTTCGATGGGTACCCCTATAAACCCATTCACTTGTCTCAAAGGCCGCTGCCGGTGAAAACCGAGCGGCGGCTTTTGCGTCTCCGGCCTCGGTGCCGGCGATGAAGGCGCCATCGAAGTGCCCAGCACTTCGCAAGCCCGACCGGCCGCCCGAGCTTATGCGAGGGAAGCCAAGCCGACGGATGTCGGCGCCGGAGCTTGAGGCGTAACAAGAAGGTACCGCGGGGTGGAGCAGTCCGGTAGCTCGTCAGGCTCATAACCTGAAGGTCGTTGGTTCAAATCCAACCCCCGCAACCACCATTACCGAACACTCCCTCCGGACAGCCCAATCGGCGTCATTCAGCGAAGCAGCGTAGGTCGCCAAATCGACCACCTTTGCGGAGATCTCTCCCAGGAGCGCTTCGCCTGGATAAATCGTGACGCTGTGAATTAGCGCTCCGATGACCTCAACGGCCTGTAGTCGGATGGTCTCATCTTCCAGCGCAGCGCGAAGGTTTTTCACCTTAGCCTTAAACCGTTTGACGAGGACCGGGTGAGGAAGGCGCTTCACCTGGGTGCTGGCGGAGGGCTTTTTCGTTTCGAGCAGCCTCTTTTCGTCCTCCAGATCGGCGAGCATCTTGTGCAAGGTCGGGCTCGCTGAGCTGACCAGCATATTATTCGCGAGCGTCGCGATCTGTCCTTCAATTTCCTTCAACCGCGCAGCGTTTCGGATGTCATTCGTGTTCGCGCTGCGGTTTTGACGCTCGGTTTGCCTGTGGACCTCGGCAACGAAGAGTTCGATAAGCTTCGGATCCAGGAGATGGTCCTCGATGCACGAGAGTGCTGCGTCCTCGATTTCACCTCGCCGAATGGAGAGCGAATTGTGGCAGGTGCCACGCTCTCTATTCGATGCACAACGGTAGTAATCTCTGCCGGCAATTGTAAAATTCGAACCGCACGATGCGCACTTGATCAGGCCCGACATGGGATGCTTCCGGCGCCTTGATGCGACGGGGGACGAAGACGTTACCTGCGCACGACTACGCTTCTCTATCTGCGCACGTACGGCGTTCCATAGAGGTTCGTCTATGATGCGCAGATCAGGAGCATCAACTCTGACCCATTCCGACTCTTCGCGCATGCGATAGCGCCGCTCGCGAGCATCTCTATTCGGGTTCTTGCGCCATTCCCGTCGCTTCCAGATGATTTGACCTCTGTAGAGCGGGTTATTGAGGATTCCGGTATGCTTCTTCCGATTGTCCCTCACTGTGCTCGGGTTCCACTGACCCCCTCTGGGGCTTGGAATGCCTTCCTCGTTCAATCGGCTGACAATCCTGATCGCAGATAGGCCGGAAGCGAACTCTCGGAAGATCCGGCGGACGATCGCGGCTTCATCATCGTCAATTTCTCTGAGGCCTCGTATGATTGCGTCATTGGAGACTTCTCGAGAGACGCTTCGAAATCCGTAGGTCCGACCACCGGCAGCGCGGCCGGCGAGTATTGCGGCCTCCATTCCGCGGAGAGTCTTCTGTTGTAAGCTCGACAAGAACATAGAGCCTAGCAATCCAGCTACAGCGAGTTTGATCTGGTCGATCTCACCTTCGGCAACTGTGAAGAGTTGAACGTGGTCGTACGCCAGCTTTTTGCCTGCCCACGCGATGCCCTCTCCGTCACGCGCTAATCTGTCGAGAGACTCACATACGACAATGTCGATGTCACCGTCCGCAACTGAAGCCAGCAGCCGTGCAAGCCTGGTCGTTTGCGATTGTAACCTGACGTTTGGGTGTCGAGGTAAGTTCCGACCACTTCTCACTCCAGCGCGTTAACTAGAGGCATACAGGCTGTGGCCTGATCAGAATTTGAAAGTGGATTCTGCTTATCGGTAGAATGCCGACCGTAAATGGCTATTCTCGGTTTGAAACCGGGCGCATGCTTTGTGATGATCGATGCGGTCGGAGACGAAGGTGGCAAGCAGCTCTGGATGGACGTGGCGCGCAAGTTTGTGGGATTGCAGGGCAGTAATTCCGCAGCTCCGAACTGACTTCTTTGGGCCCGGCAGGAGACTGTCCGCTCATAGGAACTTGGGCCTCCGAAGCCGCCATCAGACTAGCGCCATCTATTGTAGCCATTCGAATGGGCGGTCGAGCGTTGCAAGTTTCGCCTGTCGTGTTGCCTGGGAGACGGTTCGCGCTCTGGTTTTGGCGTTGACCCCGGCGGAGCAAGCGCTTCTGCACCGCCGGGTTTCATCCTGACCGAAGCAGGCGAGAAGACGCTGGCCCTGGCCCTGGCCCTGGCCCTGGCCCTGGCCCGGTCCCGCTGGCGCGACGAGCGCGACTTCCTCGCCAGTCTCGAGGATGGGGATGCCGATAGCGGCAAGGTGGATCGGGCCTGCTCGGGCAGCTTCGCGATGCTCGTCTATCCCGGCGTGATCGGCTGGATGACCTCAGCCCCCGACCTGACGGTCGTTCTCGACGCAGGTCCCGAAGACCGGATCGTGGAAGGCGTGCTATCCGGCGCATTCGATCTCGGTGTCGTGTCCGGCGAACTCCGCCATCCGAGGCTCACCGTGGAGCGGCCGGGCGACGAGCACCTCGATCTCATCCTCCCGCACTACTGGGCGTGCCGATCCCCGACTCTCCAGGACCTGCAAGCGCTCGGCTTCATCCAGCACCCCGAGGGCGCGCGCTATGCCGACCGCGTGTTCCGCGCGAATTTCGCGGACCACTATCTCGGTCCGGAAGGGCTACGCATTCGGAGTACGGTCAACGCGATCGGTCAGATCCCCGCCCCAGTCCACTTAGGTACCGATCAGGCCTCGACAGCGAGCGCTTCGAGCAGCTTTTCGGCAGCGCGCTCGCTTGAGGGCGGGTTCTGGCCGGTGATGAGCAGGCCATCCTCCACCACATGGGTCTCGAACGGGCCGGCCTTGGAGAAGGAACCACCCTGCTCCTTGAGCACGTCTTCGAGCAGGAAGGGCACCACCTCGGTCAGGCCGACTGCCTCTTCTTCCTCGTTTGTGAAGCCGGTAACCTTGCGATCCTTGACGATCGGTACGCCGCCGGGCGCGGTCACGTTCTTGAGCACGGCAGGCGCATGGCACACCAGTGCGACCGGCTTCCCGGATTCGAGCGCACCTTCGATGATCGCCTTCGACACCGGGCTTTCGGCCAGGTCCCACAACGGGCCGTGGCCACCGGGATAGAAGACCCCGTCGAAGGCCGCGACATCCACCTCTGCCAGTTTCACGGTCGCCGCGAGCTGCGCCTGTGCCTCCTCATCCTGCTTGAACCGCTTGGTCGCATCGGTTTGCGCGTCGGGTTCGTCCGACTTGGGATCGAGCGGAGGCTGGCCGCCGGCGGGGCTGGCGAGCGTGATCTCGTGCCCGGCATCCTTGAGCACATAGAAGGGTGCGGCGAACTCCTCGAGCCAGAAGCCGGTCTTCTTGCCCGTATCGCCCAGCTCGTCGTGGCTGGTCAGAACCATCAGGATTTTCATGCTCGTCGCCTTTTGCTGCATCGGGGGGACGCGAACGCATCTGCGCACGCCTTGCAATTCGAACCGGCGACCGTCCTTTCGGTTTCGCAGAGGCGAAATTTGTGCGCTGCGGAACCGTTCGGCATCCCGCGGTTATCCTGCAGTAAGGGTCGCGCCTTGCCGCGGGGACGAGCGCCAGCTTGGACGAATATTCAACAACTATTGAATATTGGAAGGACGGCCCCATCTCGCTGCTTTCGAGGAGCGGCAGATGACCCAGCGACGCGGCCGCGGACGGCCGAAGCACACCGATAGCGATACCGGCGCCGCGATCGCCGGCGCCGCGCTGCAGTGCTTCGCCGCGCAGGGCTACGAAGCGACCTCGCTGCGCGAAGTCGCAGCGGACGCTGGGGTCGATGTCGCGCTCATTTCCTATCGTTACGGCGGGAAGAGCGGGCTCTGGCAATCCATCGTATCGCAGGCGGCCTGCGATTTGCGCGAAGCGCTCGAAGAAGCGCTCGCCGCCACGAGCGACCACCCCGCGATCGAGCGCCTGCGCCATTCGATGAAGGCTTTCCTCGCCTATCTCCTGGAGCGCCCCGAAGTCCCCCGCCTGCTGCTGCGCGACATCACCATCGACACCGAGCGCTCGCAATGGCTGCTCGACGAATTGTCGCTGCCCCTGCACCGGCACTTCAACGAGCTCGCGCAGGAGGCTGCCAGCGACTGCCCGGCCACACCGGCACACCTCGATTTCCGGGTGGCGAATTTCATCTATTCCGCGGCCAGCACGGTGGCCCGGCGCGAGCGGCTGGCGAGGCTGGTCGACGACATCGCCGAGGAAGACCAATTCTCCGCGGCCCTCGAAACCGTGCTGATCGAAGGAGCCCTGCGAGATGGCTGAGCGCCAGGTCCTGATCGATGAAGCCGCCGGTTACCGGTTCAAGCCGCACGAGATGCCGATCCTGCCGGGATCGCCGGCCAATCCCGATCACCCGCCCGCAAGGCGCGCAGCCTATCTCGGCATCGGCATATTGCTCGGTCTGATCGGTGGCGCGCAGAACGGCTTCCTGCTGGCGAACACCGGCGCCCTGCAGGCGGAATTCGCGCTCACCCCGGTCGAGGCCGGCTGGCTGACGGTCGCCTTCTATTCGACCTATGCCTGCATGAGCATGCTGCTGTTCCGCGTGCGGCAGGAATTTGGCATCCAGCCCTTCGTCCGCTGGGCGATGGCGAGCCTCGTCGCGGCCAATTTCATCCAGATGATCGGGCCCGGATATTATCCCGAGCTCGCGGCACGGGCGGTTGCGGGGATCACGGCCAGCGGGTTGTCGGCGCTGTCGATCTACTACCTCATGCAGGGCCTTCCCGCCGCCATGCGCGTGGGCGGCCTGGTAATCTCGCTGGGGCTGGTGCAGATCGCCTTTCCCCTCACCCGCGCGCTTTCGCCCGCGCTGCTGGTCGATGGCGACATCACCCGCGTGTTCCAGTTCCAGTTCGCGCTGTCGCTGCTGGGCTTCGGGCTGGTCTATCTGCTGCGCCTTCCACCGGGCATCCGGAAGAAGACCTTCGAGCCGCTCGACATCCTCAGCATCGCGCTGTTCATCGTCGGCGTCGGCGCCCTGTGCGCCTTCCTGATCCAGGGCCGCATCCAATGGTGGGACACGCCGTGGCTCGGGCTCGCGCTGGCAATCGCAGTGGTCGGCCTGGGCGGGTGCTTCCTGATCGAGGCGAACCGCAAGGGCCCGATGCTGGACCTCAGCTGGCTGTCCAGCCGGGCAATCCTGAGCCTTGCCATCATCGGCGCGACGGTCCGCATCCTGGTGGCCGAACAGGGCTTCGGGGCCAGCGGGATGTTCGCCGCGCTGGGCTACGGCAACCAGCAGCTGACCGGCTATTTCTGGATTCTGGCGGGGGCGACCTGCGGCGGGATGGTGCTGTCGGTCGTCCGGCTCGACCCCAAGGACCTCACCCGCCCGGTGCTGGCTGCCGTGCTGGTGATCTGCATTGCCGCCTTCGCCGACACGCGAACCGGGGTGATGACGCGGCCGCAGGACCTCTACCTCACACAGGCCGCCATCGCCTTCGCCGCCGTCTTCGCCATGGGACCGATCATGATGGAAGGGATGCTGCGCGCGCTCGCGGCGGGGCAGAGCTATGTGATCAGCTTCATCGCCGTCTTCTCGCTGTCGCAATCGCTGGGCGGGCTGGCCGGCATCTCCCTGCTCTCCGCCTTTCACACCGTGCGGCTCAAGACCCATCTGATCGACGCCGGGAACACGCTGACGCTCGGCAACGCGCCGCTGGCACAGGCGCTGGCGAATGCCGCCCGCCGCGCCGCGCCGCTGCAGCCCGATGCGGCCCTGCGCCAGCAGGCGGCGGCAGCGTCCATCTCGCAGGAAGTCGGGCGCGAAGCGGCCGTACTCGCCTTCAACGACGTCTTCTTCCTCATCGGCACGCTCGCCGCGGTGACCTTCGCGGTGCTCTTCGCCGGCTGGCTGACCAACAAGATCCGCGGGCGCAACCCGCTCGCCAAGGAACTGGCCTTCCTCGAGGCCATGCTCGCAAGGACCCGACAATGAACGATAGCATCTCCACCACGGCCGAAAATCCCGAGACCGTGACGGCGGAACCGGACGGGACCGAGATCGAAACCGAGACCCAGACCGAAACCGCAGGCGGCTGGTCGCCCAACCCCTCGCGCCGCCGGATCGGCGTGGCCGTCCTGCTCATCCTCGCGGGCGTGCTCGCGGCGCTCTACGCCTGGGGCTTGCCGCCCTTCGACAGCGGCAAGGAAACGACGAACAACGCCTATGTGCGCGGGCGCACCACCATCGTCAGCCCGCAGGTCGCCGGCTATCTGGTCGAGGTTCCGGTGACGGATTTCCAGAGGGTCGAAGAAGGGGACCTCCTCGCCCGGATCGACGACGCCCCGTTTCGGGAGAAGGTCGAGCAGGGTGCGGCCAATACTGCCGCCCAGCAGGCCACGCTCGCCAACAGCGCGCAGAGCCTGCGTTCGGCAAGGGCGCAGCTCGAACTGCAGGATGCCGCAGTCGCCAGCGCCCGCGCCGGACTTCAGAAGGCGCAGGCGGACATGAACCGGATCGCCGAACTGGTGGACGAGGGATCGGTATCGCTGCGCGAGCGCGATCAGGCCCGTGCCGCGCTGCAGCAGACGCAGGCCGGCGTAAGGCAGGCCCAGGCCCAACGCGCCATCGCTGCGGAAAACGTCCGCTCCGTGACCGTCGGCAGGGGCGCGCTCGAAGCCCAGGTCGCGGGCGCCGAAGCATCGAAAGGCCTCGCCGAATTCGAACTCTCGAAAACCGAGATCCGCGCGCCGCGCTCGGGCCGGCTGAGCGAGGTGACCGCCCGCGTCGGCCAGCTGGTCAGTGCGGGGACGCAGCTCATGTACATCGTCCCCGACGATCTCTGGGTGGTCGCTAACTTCAAGGAAACGCAGACGTCCAGGATGGCGGTCGGCCAGCGGGCCACACTCGAGATCGATGCGCTCGGCGGGGTCGAGCTCGCCGGCAAGGTGCAAAGCATCGCGCCCGCCGCCAGCAGCGAGTTCAGCCTGGTCAAGCCCGACACGGGGGCGGGCAATTTCGTCAAGGTGCCCCAGCGGATCGCCGTCCGCATCGTACTCGATCCGGGGCAGGAGGCGGCCAGGCGATTGGGGCCGGGCATGTCGGTCGTCGCGACGGTGCACACGAGGGATTGATGACCATGCGCAGCTCGCTCCTCATCGCCGCGACCTCGGCCCTGGCCCTGTCCGCCTGCGTACCTACGCTCCAGGACGCTCCCGTCGGCGCAGCCGTCGCTCCGCCTGTGGAATGGCGCACGCAACTGGCCACGACCGCGCCGGTCGAGGCGCAGTGGTGGGCGAGTTTCGGCGACCCCCAGCTGACCCGGCTGGTCGAACAGGCACGGCTCAACAACCCCGATGTCCGCATCGCCGCAGCCAAGGTCGAGGAAGCGCGTGCCACCGAACAGGGCTCGCGCGGCTATCTCCTCCCCTCGCTCGGCGCAGGTGTCGAGGGTGGCGTGAGGCGCGAGGTTTCGCCCTTCGGGCAGGCGCAGGAATCGGTCGTTGCCCGGCCTGCCTTCCGCGCATCCTACGAGGTCGACCTGTTCGGCAAGAACGCCGCCCGCGTCGATGCCGCCGAAGCCGGTGTCGCAGCGAGCGCCGCGGGCGAGGAAGCCGCCCGGCTGGCGGTAACCGCCGCGACGGCCAGCGGCTACATCACGCTGCTGGCACTGGATGCGCGGCTGACGGTGCTCGAGGAAACGCTGGCTTCCAGGCAGGAGGCGGTCAAGTTCGCCCGCGATCGGGCGGAGGTGGGTTATACTTCGCAGCTGCCCCTGCGCCAGGCGGAGGCCGAATATCAGGCCACGGCGCAGCTGGTGCCGCAGCTGAAAGCGCAGATCGCGCGGCAGGAGAACGCCCTCTCGACCCTGATGGGGGAATTGCCCGGCAGCATCGAGCGAGGAGGCACGCTGGCCGATCTGAAGACGCCAGCACCTTCGGCGACCCTGCCTTCCGAATTGCTGCGCCGGAGGCCCGACATCGCCGCCGCCGAATATCGGATCGCAGCGGCCGACGCCAAGATGCGCGTGGCGCGCGCCGACTTCCTGCCCTCGCTGGACCTCGGGGCGAGCGCGGGCCTCGTCCTGTCCGACCTCCTCGCCGACCCGATCGGAATCTGGTCGCTGGGCGGGAGCATCCTCGCGCCGATCTTCCAGGGCGGGCGGCTGCAGGCGCAACTGGACGGGGCAACCGCCCAGCGCGACCAGGCGGCCTGGGCCTATCGCTCGACCGTGCTCACCGCCTTTCGCGAGGTCGAGGATCGCATGGCGGTGCTGGCCAATCTAGGCGACCAGGCGGCCGCGTTGCAGGCGCAGCGTGCCGCGGTCGCCGATGCGCTGCGCCATGCGCGCAACCGCTACCGCGCCGGCTACACCCCCTATATCGAACAGGTCGATGCCCAGCGCGCGCTGCTCGGCGTCGAACTGTCGCAGATCCAGACCAGGGCCGACGAACTGACGACGCTGGTGGACCTCTACCAGGCTGTGGGCGGGGCACCGGAATGAAAAATGAGGGCATGCTGGTGTTTGACTGAGAACGGCTGCTTTCCACCGATCATTTAATTGCCGAAGCAATGCTGCCGGTCCGCTTTTAGGGATTCTCTGAGTGAGCTCGAACGTCCGAAATGAGGGCGCGTTGCTGACTGACGGTTTTGGGGCCCATCTCGGTCGTAACAGCCATCAGGCTATCGAATTTCTCGTTGTAGCTGTTCACTGAAGCCCCCTTCAGTCTCTCAAGCTCCAATCAAAATGCTTGGCCGGCGCCGGGCTTGTTTGGACTTCAAGTCACCTTTGACCGCGATAACTCGCAAGCAAGTCGATCATATCTCTGTCGGGCTCCGCGCGACAGTCTCGTCGATCCCGGTCGATTGGCGCTACATCTGTGACACGTGCTGAGGTGCGGTTGTAATAATGAGCCTGAACCGGGTCCTCGATGAAAAGCCATGCGCGAGCAGCGATCATATCGCGTCGCCAAGCGTCGTCATTTCAAACCCTAGCAACACGGCAGTCCGCTGGATTGCAGTTCAGGTCCGGGGTCCGGGAAAGAAACCATGGCCGATTTGCCGATCGGCTTCTGGAGCGAGCGAGCCCGAAGCTCGGTTGCTGTCAGCGGCAACGGATCGATGGGGCGGAGTCGGCGAATTTCGGATTCCAGGAAAATTGCGTAGACTTGCGACGACTGAAGCTGGATGCGCAGCGTCACTTCCGAACGCGGAAGATCGGGCTTCTTGGCGACTCCGGCGGTCTCACCAAACATGCTTCCGGCGTGAGGAATTTTGACCGCACTGACGGCAATGGACGCTGGCGATGCCCTACATTTGCGGTCTCAAATCTGCAGCTTGAGGCGACTCGCAGTTTCCTTCACACCGGACGGGAGGGGTATCGGACTAGAACTCGACCAGTTCCGAGAAAATTTCACCATCGGGAGGACACCATTTCGCGTCGTGAGTGTTTCTAGGTTGGGCGGAGTCTATTTTTGTCCCGAAAACCGGGCTTCTTCGCCGCCCCGAGGGGAAAGGGAAAGGCTATGAACGGCATTTTATCGAGAATGGGAATGATTGCATCGGTCGCATTGCTCTCCGCTTGTGGGGGAGGCAACAGCGAGCCTGCCGCAGAGCAGGAAACGACTGCAGCGAGCACGGAAGCAGCGACCGCACCAGCGCCGGCCCCCGTAGAGGCAGCGCCCGGACCTGATGAAACCGATACCCTCGACGGGACCACATTGGCCTCGATGACCGCCGACGCAACGCATGGCGGACAGGTCTTTATCCAATGCAAGTCGTGCCATGCACTGGAAGCTGGCGTAAACAAGATCGGCCCCTCACTGGCCGGTGTCGTCGGCCGCACTGCAGGAACGGTGGAAGGCTATACCTACAGCGATGCCAACAAAAACAGCGGCATCACCTGGACGAAGGAAAAGCTCTACCAGTATCTCGAAAAGCCCCAGCGGGTCGTACCAGGCACGAAGATGGCGTTTGCCGGCTTGCCCAAGGGGCAGGACCGGGCAGACGTGATCGCCTATCTCGAAACGGGCGGGCAGTAAGTCATCCTGCGATGGCAGATGAGGGCGCGGGCACGCAGCCCGCGCCTTCCATTGCTGGCCAGAGGAAAGGGCTCAGGCCGCGATCGCGCCCCGCGCCAGTTCGCATTGCGACCAGATATCGCTCAGCGCATGGATGAGCCGGTCGATATCGCCATCGGTGTGCACGGGAGACGGCGTGATCCGCAGCCGTTCGGTGCCGCGCGGCACGGTCGGGTAATTGATCGGCTGTACATAGATGCCGTGGTTGTCCATCAGCCAGTCGCTGATCATCTTGCACTTGCGCGCATCGCAGACCATCACCGGGATGATGTGGCTGGGGTTTGGCAGGTGCGGGATACCGAGCGCATCGAGCCGGCGTCGGACTGTCGCCACCCGGTCGCGCTGCAGCATGCGTTCGCGCTCACTGTCCTTGAGATGTCTGATACTCGCGCAGGCGCCCGCCGCCACCGCGGGGGGCAGGGCGGTGGAGAAGATGAACCCGCTGGCGAAGCTGCGCACGAAATCGACGAGATCGGCCGATGCGGCGATATAGCCGCCCATGACCCCGAAGGCCTTGCCCAACGTTCCCTCGATCACCGTGATGCGGTCCATTAGCCTTTCCTGCTCGGCCACGCCGCCGCCGCGCGGACCGTAGAGCCCGACCGCATGGACCTCGTCGATATAGGACATGGCGCCATGCTTCTCGCAGACGTCGAGGATCTCGGCGATCGGGGCGATGTCGCCATCCATCGAGTAGACGCTTTCGAAGGCGACCAGCTTGGGCACTTCAGGGCCGAAGTCGGCGAGCTTGCGGTCGAGATCCTCGGGGTCATTGTGCGCCCAGATCTTGTAAGGCGCACGGCTGTGGCGAATGCCTTCGATCATCGAGGCGTGATTGAGCGCGTCGGAGAACACAACGCAGCCGGGAATCTTCGCTGCCAGCGTGCCGAGCCCCGCCCAGTTCGATACGTAACCGCTGGTGAAGAGCAGTGCCGCGTCCTTGCCATGCAGATCGGCCAGCTCGCGTTCCAAGAGAACGTGGTGGTGGTTGGTGCCGGATATGTTGCGCGTGCCTCCGGCTCCAGCGCCACATTCGTCGAGGACGCGGTGCATGGCCTCTATCACGACCGGATGCTGGCCCATTCCGAGATAGTCGTTCGAGCACCAGACGGTCACGTCGGACGTCGCTTCGCCGACATAGCGGGTGGCGTGCGGAAAGCGGCCGCGATGGCGTTCGATCTCGGTAAACACGCGGTAGCGGCCCTCTTCGCGCACCGCATCGAGTTCTCCCTTGAAAAAGGCGTCGAAATCCATGCCCTCTATCCTTCTCTCATGATCCCAGAGTTTCGCGGGTGCGGGACCGCAAGGCCCATCCCCACAGCGCCCCGTCGCGTAGCGGCAGGGCAAGAAACAGGTGCTCGAGAGCGCCGAGCGCGGCGAGAGCGAACAACAGGCTGCCGCCGACCGCTTCTGCGGTAGCGGGCTTTGCCGCGCTCGCCACGCCGCCCAGCCATATGGCGAGCGCAAAGCTGAAAAGGATTGCCACGCCCAGCATTGCGCTGAAGCGCCGCGATCCGAAATAGCTCTTCAGGTAGCCCAGGTGCTGCGGCATGATCTCGGTGCTCATGTTCGGCACGCCGGCGAAGATCGCCAGCTTGGTGCTGAGGCGCAGGACGAAGAGCAGGGCGAAGACCATTGCGGCCACCTGGTTGGGCGCGTTCCAGCTGAGCGAAACCAGCAGGACCGCGGTGACCGCGAGCGCGATTTCGTGCCAGGCCATGGCTGCGCTGGCGTGCGAGAACCGCTGCCAGCCTGACGCGCCTTCGGGACAAGGCTCGCGTCGTGGCCCTGTGATGGCGCCGGTCAGGAATCCGATCTCGTGCCACGCCCAGATCAGGATGGCTCCGGCAAAGGCCCAGTAGACCCCGGCAATGGTCGCCGAACCCATCGAGATCGCAACGATCACGAGACCCGAGACGCCCGCGAGGCCCGCACACACGAGACTGCGCGGGAAGGTAGCGCGTTCGCGATTGTCGAGCCACGCGATGAGGCCTGTGGCGAGAAACCACATCGCGATGGTCGCGATGACCGGGAGGATATGGCCCGACCAGCTCACCATGCAGGCTGCAATCGGATGGTGTCGGGCAGGGGGTTGGGCTTGACCCGGTGGAAATACATGCGCGCAAACGCCCAGCCGGCACCCGCCATGCCGCCGGCACGCATCAGCGCTCCCGAAAGCCCGCCGCGCGCCTTGCCCGCCTCGATCCGCCGGGTGGCCCGCAACAGCGCGTCCATCTTGGCGCGAAAGGCTGGATCGTCGATGTCGAGTTCGACCGGGAAGACCTGGCGGCTGATCTGGTTGCAGATCGCGAACACCTGATAGTCGTATTCGGTCGGATCGACGCCCAGCGCTCGGTGGAACACCGGGCGACCGTGATCGCGGACATACATCGTCGCGTAGACCGATAGCAGGAAAAAGCGGACCCAGAGCTTGTTGTGGCCCCGCAGCAATTTGGGGTGGGCGCGCATCAGCATGGCGAAAGCCTCGCCGTGGCGGAACTCGTCGTTGCACCACTCCTCGAACCACTCGAAAATCGGGTGGAAGCGCTGGTCGGGGTTGCGCGCCAGGTGGCGGTAGATCGAAATGTACCGCGCGTATCCGATCTTCTCCGACAGGTAGACGGCGTACCAGATGAACTTCGGTTTGAAATAGGTGTACTTCTTGGTCCGCGTGAGGAAGCCCAGGTCGATCCCGATCCCGGCATCCTTGAGCGTTTCGTTGATGAAACCGGCGTGGCGGCTCTCGTCGCGCGCCAGCAGCTTGAACAGCTGCTTCACATCGGGGTTCTTGGTCCGCTTGGCGATCTCGGCGTAGAGAATGCAGCCGGAGAATTCGGCAGTGAGCGAGCTGACGAGAAAGTCGATGAATTCGGCGCGCAGCTCCGGATCTAGGCTTTCGATGACGCCGTCGAAGCTGGCATCGCGCTTGAAGTGGCGCTTGTTGCGATCCTCCAGCAACTCCTCGATCAGCGCATCCCATTCCCGCCGGACGAGCGAAACGTCGATCGCGTCGAGCGCCTTGAAATCGGTGGTGTAGAAGCGCGGGCTCAGCACGGTTTCGTGCGTCGCCATGGCCATGGTGTCGGGCGCGGCGTCGGTCCGGGCGTTGATCGGGGTGTGGGCGTTCATTTCAGGCTCCCGGGGCTGAAGCTAACTTCATAGAGTTCGGCGAGGTCGAGATAAGCGGCGAGCTTGGTCCAGCCGCGCAGCAATGGGCCGGCCCGCGTCACCGTGGCGGTCCGTTCGAAGACGGCGCTCTGCCCGAAGGCGACCCGCATGGGTGCGCCGTGAACGCGCACGCGGTCGCCGGGGTGGATGGCGATGTCGCCATCGAGCTCGACATGGGCATGGAAATGCGCTTCGCTCTGCTCGATCGAGATTCGGCAGGGGACATCGATGCGACGCGCGCTCATGAGCGGCTCCTTTCGGGGAGCAGAACGAGGAAGGCGTCGCGATTGTCGGCTCCGAACCCCCCGAGATCGACCAGGCGCCCGGTCCCCTCGTCGCGCAACGACAGCGAGCCGTCGCGCCACAGGGTCAGGGTGAAGGGAGGTCCTTCGCCGATCCCGCTCATATGCCGCTCGCGGGCAAGGCCGCGCAGCACGCCGCGAATGAAGCCGCCTTGGTCGCCCCCCGCCACTACCGTGGACACCGGAACACCGCTGGTCGCGTCGGTGATGAGGACCGATCCGTCCGGCCGGTCGGCAAAGCGAAGGCTCCGGCTGGTTACGGGCGCAACATTCGCCGTCGCGCGTTCGACGGCTGGAACGGCACTCCGGTCCACCCAGCCGAGCTTGACCGTAGCGGTCATGGCGAGCGCGAAAACCACGAGCGCCCCGGCAGCGACCAGCGCCGGCGTGGGTACGGTTTCCTCGTGGCTATGCGCGTGGCTCATGCGGGGACCTCCCGGCTGGGCAGAGTCGCCGATTTTCGTGCGGGCATCTCCTCGCGGCTGACCCGCGTGATCGCGGCGCAGGCCAGTGCGAGAATGTCGGCGACCGCCTTCGCCTCAGGCACTGCGCGCAGCATCGGCTCGGCCCGCGAAAAGCGGAACGGGCGGGCATGCGGCCAGAGCATCGCGTAGCCGAGGCCGTGCGGGGCAGTAGGGACCAGTGCAATATCGCCGAAGCCTGCTCCCTGTTCGCGCAGCTCGGCAGAACCGATCAGGGCGAGCGGCAGGTTGACGCAGGTGTTGAGCGCGACGCCGATACGCAAGACGACCCTGCGGTTGGTGATCGTATAGACCGTCGTGCGGGCGACCATGACCGCGAACAGCGACAGGAGGCCAAAGATCGCGCTCGCCGAAACGACCGCCGCCAGCATTCCGCCCATGCTGCCGCCGACCGCCGCGACGGCAGCGATGAGCGCGAAGTAGAGGCCGATCCAGCGGGTGTGGAGGGCACTACGGGCAAAGGTGCGCCAGTCCGGCGCGCCTTGCCAGAGGATCCGCTCTCCCGGCGGGAGGTCCCCCGGCAGGCCGCGAATCGGCTCGTGCTCGTATTCGGTCGGGTTCACAGCCACGGCTCCTGCCGATCGGCATTGGCGTAGAGGTAACCACCGCCGAAGTAGGCGACGACTCGCTCTTCCTCGTAGCGCGTGATCTCGGCGGCTCCGGCCGGCATGGGGGCGCCGGCGAAGTCGGCGGCATTGATCGCGTCGATCGATACGTGGTCACGGCGGATGAGCGCCATGGCCATCGGGGCGAGGACGGTTCCCGCTCCGGTATCGACCGCAAGGTAACGGATGATGTGCTCGGCCCGGTCCACCCACAGGTCGGTGACCGTGCCCGCCACCTTGCCGTCCGCGCCGACAACCTTGAGCCCGCGCGGGTCAATGCTGGCGGGGGCGACGGTGATCGCCGCGTCGCTCGACAGAGGGACGATGCGCGGATTGCCGTGCGCATCGATGTCGGGCCAGTTGGCGCGCGCCGCAAAGGCCGCCGGACCGACCCCGTCGGTCAAGGGGTTGCCGGTCGGCGAATAGGGCGCGCCGCCGAAATTCTCGCGTCGCCTGGCGGCAATGTTCACCGGCTCGCGACCCTTGGTCGGGGCCGTCACGGTGCCTTTGCCGAAGGGCAACAGGAAAGACTTGGTCGTGGACGTATGCAGTGGACCGCCCGCGCTTTCGATGGCTCCCGTGAGTTCGTCCTCGAGCGGATAGCCCTCGCGGCGGTCCTCGCGTCGCAGCCAGAAGATCAGGGCGATGAAGAACAGGACGAAGGCGTAGAGCGCCAGCTCTGCGACATCGATGAATCCGACGATATTACCGCTCATTGCACATTCCTTCCCGAAGGGTCAGGTGGGAAACTCTGTCAGCCCGAAACGGGCGGCATTCTGCTCCGGCACGTGATTTCGGTCGCGCCCGACCAGTGGTCCGGCCACGACGAGCGTCGCCAGCAAAAGGATGATTTCGACGAGGTAGACGGTGGTATATCCGGTCGCCCGGTCGGCCAGCGTCGCTCCGAGCCCGTCGGCGACGGCCAGGCGCGAGACCAGGTCGCGCATGATGCCGCCCAAGGCGATGGCGAGACCCGCACAGCTGGCCTGAACCGCACCCCAGGCGCCAAGGGCGATGCCGCTCGTGCCACCCTGTGCCAGCGCCATCGCAGCAAGCAATGTGCCGACGGAGAACAGGCCACCGCCAAAGCCAATGGTCGCCGCACCGATTGCCAACAGCGTGGGCGATCCAAACGGGGCAGCGAAGATCACCAGCAGGAAAGCCGCAATGCCCGTAGCGACACCGGAACCGGCGATGCGCATCGGGTCCGTGCCCCGGTCGAGCTTCCGCACGGTAAGGGCAAAACCTGTGAGGGTGCCGAACGCCCATGCCGCGGTGAGCCCGGTCGTCGCACCGACCGAAAGGCCAAGAATCTCTCCGCCATAAGGTTCTAGCAAGGCGTCCTGCATGGCGAAGGCCGCCGCGCCGAGGCCGATGGCCACGAGCAGGCGGCGGGTCTGGCGCTCCGCGGTAAAATGCTGCCAGACTTCGGCAAACGGCGGGCGGGGCGTATCTTGCGCGACCACCGCCGCGCTGCGTGCCTCCTGCTTCCACAGGGCGGTGACATTGAGCGCCAATGTCAGCACGGCAGCGCCCTGAATGACCTGCACCAGCCGGGTCGGGGAAAACTCGAGCAGCAGCGAGCCGACAACGAGAGCGGACAGCATCATCCCGGCGAGCAGCATGACATAGAGCAGCGCCACGGCGCGCGGCCGCTTGTCTTCGGGCGCGATATCGGTCGCAAGGGCCAGGCCTGCCGTCTGGGTTGTGTGCAGCCCCGCACCGGCCAAGAGGAACGCTAGCGCACTGGCGCACAGGCCGAGGGCAAAGTCTCCCTCGCGGCCCAGCAGCAGCAGGGCGAAGGGCATGATGGCCAGCCCGCCGAACTGCATCATCGTACCCAGCCAGATGTAGGGGACTCGCCGCCAGCCGAGCACCGAGCGGTGGGTATCCGAGCGATGGCCGATAAGCGCCCTGAACGGCGCGAACAGCAGGGGCAGGGCGATCAGGAGCGCGACCAGCCAGGCAGGCGTGCCGAGTTCCACGATCATGACCCGGTTGAGCGTGCCGTTGAGCAGCACCATGGTCATGCCCACGCTCACCTGGAACAGCGCGAGCCGCAGCAGGCGGGAGAGCGGAAGGTGATCGCCCGCCGCATCGGCGAACGGCAGCCAGGTCAGCGCGACCCTGCTCCAGTTCGACGAAAGGCGGGCGATCCGGGTCATCAGCGTCGCACCAGTTCCATGGCCTGCGAGGTGTAGAAGCCGCTCGAGACCCGCTCGGTCCGGCCGATCCGCCACTCGTGCAGGCGCGCGAGCTGCGCGCACAGTTGGGCTTCCGCGATCGGGACGATCGCAGGCGAGCGATTGCCTCGCGGGAACAGCTTGCCGACGCCGTGCATCGCGCCGAGCAGCGGTGTGTGCGGGGCAAAGGTGAACAGCATCGATCCGTGGCAACGTCTGCCGAGCCGCTCGAGCGTCGCGACCATGTCCTCGGCGCGGTAGTGAATAAGCGAGTCCATCGCGACGACATGGTCGAACTCGCCCAGCGAGGGATCGAGCATGTCGCCGACCTGCCAATCGATCCGCCCATGGCCGAGGAAAGTTGGCGCGCGATCGCGACCGATCTCGACCAGCCCGGCAGCAATGTCGACCGCAAGCACCTGCGCGCCGCGACAGGCGGCATCGATGCTCAGCGCCCCGGTGCCACAGCCTGCGTCCAGCACGCGGTTGCGGCGCAAGTCGTCGGGCAGCCAGTTCAGCAGGAGACCGCGCATCTGGTCGCGGCCGGCGCGAACCGTTGCTCGTATCCCTCCGACCTTGGCGTCGGATGTCAGGTCGATCCACGCCTTCTGCGCCGTACCGTCGAAATAGGCGGCAAGCTTCTCGCGCTGCGTGTCGTATCGGGTGGGTGCGTGTGTAGCCATCATTCAAATCCCAGGAAGTCGAAGATGTCGCGATCCTTCATCGGATGCGCCTCGAGCGGATCGACGCCGTCCCACAGCATTTGCGCAAGCCGCAGATATTCCTGCTGCGCCGCGATGACCTCGGGGCTGTCCTCCATCTCGAACAGCGTGCATTTCTTGAGCCGGCTGCGGCGGATCGCGTCGAGATCGCGGAAATGGGCGAGCCGCTTCATCCCGATCGCGTCGCTGAAGCGGTCGATCTCGTCGGTCGCGGCAGAGCGGTTGGCGATCACGCCCGCCAGCCGGACTTCGTAGTTCTTGGCCTTCGCGCCGATCGCGGCAACGATGCGGTTCATCGCGAAGATGCTGTCGAAATCATTGGCGGCGACCACCAGCGCGCGCTCGGCATGCTGCAAGGGTGCGGCAAAGCCGCCGCAGACCACGTCGCCCAGCACGTCGAAGATCACCACGTCGGTGTCTTCCAGCAGGTGGTGCTGCTTGAGCAGCTTGACCGTCTGGCCGACGACGTAGCCCCCGCAGCCCGTGCCCGCCGGCGGGCCGCCCGCCTCGACGCACATCACCCCGTTGTAGCCCTCGAACATATAGTCCTCGGGCCGCAGTTCCTCGCTGTGGAATTCGACCGTTTCGAGCACGTCGATCACCGTGGGCATCAGCTTCTTGGTGAGCGTGAAGGTGGAATCGTGCTTGGGGTCGCAGCCGATCTGCAGCACCCGGTGGCCGAGCTTGCTGAACGCTGCCGAGAGGTTGGAAGAGGTCGTGGACTTGCCGATCCCGCCCTTGCCGTAGACGGCGAAGACCTTGGCGCCCTTGATCGCGTCGCGCGGGTCGAGCGCAACCTGGACCGAGCCCTCTCCGTCGGGGGGCGAGAATTTCGCTCGGGGGTCGATCAGATTCATTTCCGCTCCTTCATTCCGCCGCGATCACGCCTTCGAGGCGGTCTTCGAGTTCGTCGCTGGCCATCCGCAGCGCATCGAGGGTTTCGTCGTCGGGCTCCCACAACCGCCGTTCGCATGCTTCGAGCAGGCGGTTGGCGACGCGCGCCGAGCTGCTGGGGTTGAGTTGCGAGAGCCGCTTGCGCATCTCCGCGTCGAGCACGAAGGTTTCGCTGATGCGCTGGTAGACCCAGGGCGCGACCTGGCCCGTGGTGGCCGACCAGCCCATGGTATTGGTCACGTGACCTTCGATATGGCGAACGCCTTCGTAGCCATGCTTGAGCATGCCTTCGAACCACTTGGGATTGAGCGTCCGGCTGCGCGTTTCGAGATCGATCTGCTCGGCCAGTGTGCGGACCTTGGCCGGTCCCTGCGTGGCATCGAGAATATAGACCGGCGCGTCCGCTCCCTTCGCCCGCGCGACCGAGCGGCTGACCCCACCGAGACCGTCGACATACTGGTCGAGGTCGGTGATCCCGACTTCGACGCTTTCGAGGTTCTGGTAAGTGAATTCCACATCCGCCAGCGCGCTGCGGAGCAGGTCGCGCTGCTGTTTCGGCTCGCCCCGCACGCCATAGGCGTAGCCCTTGTGCGTTTCGAAGGCGTTGGCCAGTTCGTCCGGATCGGCCCACACGCCGCCTTCGATCAGCAGATTGACGTTGGCGCCGTAAGCCCCTTCCGCATTGGAGAAAACGCGCAGGGCAGCCGTTTCGAGATCGCAGCCATGCGCCGCCTGGTGCGCCAGGCTGTGCTTGCGGACGAAGTTCCGATCGAGCGGCTCGTCCGCCTGCGACGCGAGCAGCGCGGCCTCGGCGAGCATCCGGCTCTGCAGCGGCAAGAGGTCACGGAAGATGCCCGAAAGGGTCATCACCACGTCGATCCGCGGGCGGCTCAGTTCCGCGAGTGGGATGAGTTCCGCCCCGGCGAGCCTGCCGTAGCCGTCCAGCCGCGGGCGCGCCCCGATCAGCGTCAGCGCCTGCGCGATCTGCACGCCTTCGCTCTTCATGTTGTCGGTGCCCCACAGCACCATGGCCAGGCTCTCGGGGAACGGTTGTCCGGTCGCCACGTGCCGCGCGATCAGCCCCTCGGCCTGCGCCTTGCCCTGCTCGCAGGCGAAGCGGCTGGGGATGCGGAAGGGATCGAATCCGTGGATGTTGCGGCCGGTCGGCAGCACGTCGGGATTGGCCAGGATATCGCCGCCCGGGGCGGGCTTCACATAGCCGCCGTCGAGCGCGTGGATCACCGCACCGAGCTCGTCGCAGGCATCGAGCGCCGCAGAGAGTGCATCGCGATTCGCCTCGGGATCGTTCTCGACCATCGCGTCGAGCAGTTCGGCGCGCTGTTCGCCGGCCGGGGGTTGCCCGAGTACGTGCAGGCCGTGCGGGATAAGGGTCCGCTCGAGCTCGTAGAGCCGCACGGCGAGATCGGAAATGTCGCCGCGCTCGATATCGAGCACTTCACACTCTTCGGTGATGATCGCTTCGAGCAGCGAGCGTTCATCGCCCTGGTTTGCGGCACGCCAGCGTTCGACATTGGCCTTGAGGTCGGCGAAACCCGTGTACAGGCCGGCCTGCGCCAGCGGAGGGGTGAGATAGCTGACCAGCGTGGCGCCAGAGCGCCGTTTGGCGAGAATGCCCTCGGAGGGGTTGTTCGAGGCGTAGAGGTAGTAGTTCGGCAGGTCGCCGAGCAGTCGCTCGGGCCAACAATCGCCGGTCAGCCCGGTCTGCTTGCCCGGCATGAATTCGAGTGCGCCGTGGGTGCCGAAATGAAGCACGGCGTGTGCGCCGAAGTCTTCGCGAATCCAGCGGTAGAACGCGGCGAAGGCATGGGTCGGGGCGAAATCGCCTTCGAACAGTAGCCGCATCGGATCGCCCTCGTAGCCGAACGCGGGCTGGATGCCGACGAACACATTGCCGAATTGCGCTCCGAGAACGTGAATGCTCGACCCATCGCACTGGACCTTGCCCGGTGCCGGTCCCCACTGCGCTTCGATGGCGGCGAGGTTGGGTTCGCGGCGGACGTGGTCGTCGGCAGCGACGCGCGCAACGACGTTGGCCTCGGCGCCGAAACGGTCGGAATTGCCTTCGAGGACTGCTGCGCGAAGCGCGTCGACCGTATCGGGGACATCGACCGAGTAGCCTTCGGCCGCCAATCGCTGGAGCGTCGCATGGAGCGATTCCCACACGGCGAGATGCGCCGCGGTCCCGGTCGCGCCGGAATTGGGCGGGAAGTTGAAGATTGCGAGGGCGAGCTTGCGCTCGGCACGCTCAGAGCGACGGAGCGCGATCAGCTTTGCAACCTTGGCTGCCAGCGCTGCACTGCGCTCCACATCGCATTGCATGGCCCGGACACGGCCTTCGCCATTGCCGCTACGCCCTCCGAATACGCTGGGACAGATCGCGCCATCGAGTTCGGGCAGGGCCACCATCATGGTCGTTTCCAGCGGGAGCAGGCCCTGCCGCCGCTCGCGCCAATCATCCAGCGTCTGGAACTCGATGGCGTGGGCGGCGAGATAGGGGATATCGAGCCCCGCCAGGGTCTCGACCGCTGCATCGGTATCGGAATAGGCCGGGCCGCCCACCAGCGAAAACCCGGTGAGATTGACCACCGCATCCACCGTCGGCTTGCCATTGCGGCCGAAGAACTTCTCGATCGCCGGCCGGGAATCGAGGCCGCTGGCAAAGGCTGGAACGACCTTGAGCCCGGCAGCTTCCATTGCGGCAATTACGCCATCGTAATGGGCGCTGTCGTTGCCCAGCAGATAGGAGCGCAGCAGCAGCAGCCCGACGGTGCCCTTGGCCCCCGGCTTGCGCTGCAGCAGGCGAAGGCTTTCCGAAATCTTCTGGTCCGACCGGGGATGATAGACGCCCACGTCAGGGTATTCGATCGGTGGCGCTGCGGGGGTCATGCCCCGACGGGTCAGGCGGTCGCCCGCAGCGTAGCGGTCGACCAGCGCGCGAACCATGCCGATGACGTTCGCCTCGCTGCCCGAGAGCCAGTATTGCAGCGTAAGGAAATAGGCGCGTACGTCCTGCGCGGTCCCGGGGATGAACCGCAGAATCTTGGGAAGGCGGCGGAGCATCTTCATCTGGCCCGCGCCCGAGCTCGCCCCCTGCTGCTTCGAGCCGCGCAGGCGCTTGAGCAGGGCGAGTGGCCCTTTGGCGGGGGCGTCCATGCGATAGTTGCCGAGCCGCGTGAGCTTGACGATCTCTCCGGCCGACATCAGGCCGAGCATGGCATCGCATTGTTCGCGGCGGGCCTCTAGCGCTGGAAGGATCGCGCGGACATGATCGTCGAGGAACAGCATCGTCGCGATGACGATGTCCGCGTGGGCAACTGCCTCCTTGGCGCGATCGAGGGACGCAGCATCGCGGTCCCAGTCCGCCGCCGCGTGGAGCGAGAGGTGGATGTTGTCGGGCCCCAGCACGGCATCCGCGCGGTCTACCGCGCCCCGGAGGTGGTGGTCGAGCGTCACGATCGCGACGCGCACCGGCGGGGTGAAGTTACCGGGCATAATGCGCCTTGGCATCGTAGAGGGTGGCGAGATCGATCGGCGCGCGTCCCTGTTCGGCAGCGAACAGTTCGGTGTTGCGCCGGGCCTTGCCGCGAACGAAGAAAGGGATCTTCTTGAGCTCGCGCTCGGCCTCGTCCGTCCAGAGCGAGCCGGGTTCGGGATCGTTGGCCGCGACCGGTTCAACAAGGGGGACCGTTTTCGCGCCGTGTGCGGCGAGGTGCGATGCACCCGCTCCGTCCGAGAATTCGAAATCCTCGCGGAACATGGTCAGCAGGTGCTCTTCAAGCCCCATCACCAGCGGATGGACCCAGCTGTCGAAGATCACATTGGCGCCTTCGAAGCCCATCTGCGGCGAGTGGCGCGCCGGGAAGTCCTGCACATGCACCGGGGCCGAGATGACCGCGCAGGGGAAGCCCAGTCGCTTGGCGATATGCCGTTCCATCTGCGTGCCGAGCACCAGTTCGGGCGAGGTCGCGGCGATCGCCTCTTCGACCGCGAGATGGTCGTCGGTGATCAGCGGCTCGACACCATATCTGGCTGCGGCAGTGCGCAACTCGCGGGCGAATTCGCGATTGTAGCAGCCGAGCCCGCAGACCTCGAAGCCGAGTTCCTCGCTGGCGATCCGCGCGGCGGCGACCGCGTGAGTCGCATCGCCGAAAATGAAGACCCGCTTGCCGGTGAGGTAGGTGGAATCGACCGAGCGGCTCCACCACGGCATGCGCGAGCTGTCGTCGCCCAGCGTGCTTGCCGGATCAACACCTGCGAGAGCGGCGATCTCGGCGATGAACTCGCGCGTCGCGCCGACTCCGATCGGGACGGTGCGAACGACCGGCTGGCCGAATGTCCTTTCCAGCCAGCGCGCCGCTTCCTCGCCAATTTCGGGATAGAGCACGATGTTGAAGTCGGCAGCGCCGAGTTGGGCAAGGTCTGCCGGAGTGGCGCCGAGCGGCGCGACGCAATTCACCTCGACGCCGAGAGTGTCGAGAATCCGGCGCACCTCGACCACATCGTCGCGGTGACGGAAGCCGAGTGCTGTGGGGCCGAGGATATTGGCCAGCTTGCGCGCACCCCCACGCGGTTTCAGGGACGGGTCGGCCAGAGTGCGAACCAACTGGTAGAAGCTTTCCGCAGCGCCCCAGTTCTCCTTGCGCTGGTAGCTGGGCAGTTCGAGCGGGATGACCGGACAGTCCAGTTCCATGGCTTCCGTCAGGCCTGCCGGATCGTCCTGGATCAGTTCGGCGGTGCAGCTTGCCCCGACCATCAGGGCCTGCGGCTTGAACCGGTCGATGGCTTCGCGCGCCGCATCCTGAAACAGTTGAGCGGTATCCTTGCCAAGATCGCGCGCCTGGAAGGTGGTGTAGGTGACCGGTGGCCGCTTGCCGCGCCGCTCGATCATCGTGAACAGCAGGTCGGCATAGGTGTCGCCCTGCGGCGCGTGGAGGACGTAGTGCAGCCCTTCCATCGCCGTAGCCACGCGCATCGCCCCTACGTGCGGCGGGCCTTCGTATGTCCAGACGGATAGCTGCATGCGCCTATACCCTCAGCACGTCGCGGCGGCGCAGTGGCCGCGCGAAGAGTTCGGCAAGGTCGCCTGCCTGTTCGAACCCGTGGATCGGGGAGAAGACCAACTCGATCGCCCACTTCGTGGTGAAGCCCTCCGCCTCGAGCGGGTTGGCGAGGCCGAGGCCGCACACCGTCAGGTCAGGCCGGTCGGCGCGCACGCGGTCGAGCTGGCGATCAACGTGCTGCCCTTCGCTGAGCCGCGTATCCGGCGGCAACAGGGCCAGTTCGCGCGCATTGATCTGCCGGTTGAGATAGGGCGTGCCGACCTCGACCAGATCCATGCCGAGCTCGGCGCCGAGAAAGCGTGCCAGCGGCACTTCCAGCTGGGAATCGGGCAGGAAGCTGATCCGCTTGCCCTCCAGTCTTTTGCGACTGTGGGCAATTGCGCGCTTCGCCCGCTCGCGACCCGGCGCGATGGCGCGGTTGAACTGCATCTCGTCGACGCCGAATGCCTTGGCGGCGGCGTGGAGCCAGTCGGTCGTCCCCTCGGCCCCGAAAGGGAAGAGCGCCTCGAGCCGCGTCGCGCCGCGGTCGTCCAGCGCCCGCGCGGTTTCGGTCAGGAACGGCTGCGCGAGGAGGTAGCGGGTGGCCGGTCCGACGGCCGGCAGGTCCGCCGCATTGCGGGCCGGCAGGACCCCGACCCGCGCGATACCCAGCTCGGCAAAGAGCCTGAGGAACTGATCCTCGACGATATCGGGGAGGGTTCCCACGACGAGCAATTCGGGCTTCTGATCCGCTGGCTGCGACGGCATCTCGGGGACCAAGGCGGCAAGGCAGGCGTCCTCGCCTTCGGTGAAGGTGGTTTCGATCCCGCTCCCGGAATAGTTGAGGATGCGAAGCTGCGGTGCAAAGCGCGCTCCCAGTCGCTGTGCGGCCTTGGCGAGATCGAGCTTGATGACCTCGGACGGGCAGGAGCCGACAAGGAACAATGTGCGGATTTCCGGGCGACGCTCGAGCAGTCGGGTCACGACGCGGTCGAGTTCCTCTTGGCAGTCTGCCATGCCGGCAAGGTCGCGCTCTTCGATGATCGCGGTCGCGAAACGGGGCTCTGCGAAGATCATCACGCCGGCGGCGCTCTGCAGCAGGTGGGCGCAGGTGCGTGAACCGACCACCAGGAAAAAGGCGTCCTGCATTTTGCGATGCAACCAGACGATGCCGGTGAGACCGCAGAAGACTTCGCGCTGTCCGCGCTCGCGCAGGATAGGGGCGCATTCGGCTCCGGCGACGGGGATGGGCGTGACGTGGTTCATGTCGCCACCGCCAAACCGCTCGCCGCCTGCAGCCTCGCTGCCCGCAGTTTGAGCAGGAACTGCCCGGCATTGACCAGATAGGTCGCATAGGCCGCCAGCGCGAGTACCATGCGTTGCCCGACCGTGCCGACCTCGCCGAACAGCATGACGAGATAGGCCGAGTGCAGGGCCAGGACGAGCATCGAGAAAACGTCTTCCCAGAAGAACGGGCGCGCAAACAACCAACGGTCGAAGACGTCCTTTTCCCAGATCGAGCCGGTAATCATGATCGTGTAGAGCGCCAGCGTCTTCACTACGATCGATGAGTCGGCGGCCACCGCGCCCGAGCCGGTTGCGAGATACCGCAGAACCAGACCGAGGCTCACCAGGAACACCAGGAATTGGAGCGGGGCGAGGATGCCTTGCACGATAGTCCAAGGGGACTCGTCGCGGCGCTTGCGCTCTTCACTGGTGTAGAGCGCCTGACCCTGTTTCCCTCTACCGGGGCTTTCCTCTCCGGCTGAGGGATGATGCCCATCCCCTGCCATTGCTAGCGTCTCACCTTCGCTGAACCGATCTGCAGACTAGGCTTCAATCAGCCAGAGTGTCAATCAATCTTGACGACAAGATAAATTTACAGCGTTTCGTTTGCAGATTTCCCTGCATGACATTACGGTGTTCGTGTCCGCAGAATTCGACTCGGAAAAGTGTCGATCCGGACTGACGCGATCCGCGCCGTTTCCAGACTGGGAGAGCTGGATGGCCAAGGGCATTGCTAATAGCGGAGCTGGGCTGAGGGCTACCAGCTTTCCTACCGCTTCGATGAACGTGCTCCATTCCTATTCGGGAGCAAGCCTGTGCAAGATGGTCGAGGGAGATATCATCCCGCGATTGTTGCTGGCCCACAGAGGCAACAGACGCGTCGTCGCCGCCCGTTTGGAGTCTGAAGGCGACGGCGCTGCGACCCTTACCACGGATGAAATCGAGCGATTTTCCGACTTGCCTTTGCAACTGGAGGCAAGCGATCTCCTCGACAAGATCGAACAATATCTCGCCCGCGGGATAAGCGCCGAGCGAATATTCGTCGATCTTTTGGCAAGTTCGGCACGGAAGCTGGGCGAGTTGTGGGAACAGGACGAATGCGATTTCGTCGATGTAACCATGGGTTTGTGGCGGCTCCAGGAAGTCATGCGCATCGTCGCGATGCGCTCGCCAAATATAGTTCGTCCCTTGGAGGCTCCACCATCTGCGCTTTTCGCGCCGATGCCGGGCGATCAGCACAGTTTCGGGGCGATCATGATCGAAGAGGTCTTTTCGCGCGCAGGTTGGGAGAGCGAGGTTCTCTTCGAGCCTAAGTCTCTGGAAATCATCAATTTCGTGTCCCAGAGAAGCTTTGATGTCGTGGGATTGACGGTCACCAATGATTGCCCTAGCGGCGATATTGCCGAACTTGTGGCGGCAATTCGGTCCGTTTCACGCAACCCCGCGGTCCGAATTATTGTCGGGGGCAGAGTGATCAAGGCCGAACCATCCCTATGCTATGTGGTTGGCGCGGACGGCACTGCATCCGACGCAGTCTCGGCCCTGGAAATGGCCGAGCGAATGGTCGCCGAAGGGCGACCGGTGTTGGGGCTGGTCTGATCGCCGGAGGAGCTCTTGCTCACTCGCAAGCACAGTATTGAGGGCAAGTCCCCTTTCGGCGATGCCGCCACGATGCTGGGGGCCGTCGACCTCGAATCCATGACACGTATCGCGATGGTGGCCGGGGACATCACCCTGGTGCTCGACGATGCGGGTCGAATTCTCGACGCGTCGGCGAACCCGGCAGAGTTTCCGGGCTTTTCCGACTGGATCGGTACCGACTGGCTCGACACGGTGACTATCGAAAGTCGGCCGAAGATCATGGAGATGCTGGCCGGCGCTCGCAATGAGCAGACGCAGCATTGGCGCCAGATCAACCACATCGGTGAGGATGGAGGTTTTCCGGTCCGCTATGTGGTGGTGCCGACGGGTGAACCCAACCGCCATATCGCCTTCGGCCGTGACCTGCGGGAAACCGCATCGGTGCAGCAACGCTTGCTGCAGGCCCAGCAATCGCTCGAGCGAGACTATATGCGGATGCGGCGCATCGAGGCGCGGTACCGCATGCTGTTCGACCTCTCGTCGGAAGCGGTCATCATCGCCGCCGCCTCCGGTTTCCGGATCAAGGAAGCCAACCGCGCAGCCTATCGGCTGATTGGCGCGCAGCCAGGCAGCCTTGAAGGTTCCAAACTGATCGCGCAGTTCGACCGGGGATCGCGCGAGCAGGTCATCGCCTACCTTGGTTCGGCACTGACCAACCAGTCGCTGGGGCCTTTCGCCGCGCAATTGCGGGACGAAAGCGGGCCGGTCTCGATCCAGGCCGCCGGTTTTCGGCAGCAGGGCGAGCAGTTCATCATGCTTCGCATCGGGCGCGAAGGCGCGTCGGCCAGCGGCGAACGCAACGTTACGCTCGACGTCATCGAATCCATGCCTGACGGCTTCGTCCTTGCCGACGAGGCGCGCGCGATCGTCTATGCCAACATAGCCTTCGTCGAGCTTGTCGGTGCGGCCAGCCTCGAACAGATCCGCGGGCGTCCCCTCGACGAGTTCGTTGGGCGTCCTGGTATCGATCTCGACCTGGTGGACGGCCAGCTGGCAAAGCACGGCTCGGCCCGAAATGCCGCCACGGTCATCGGTGCGGCCGGGACCATTCCGGGCGAGCCGGTCGAGTTGTCGGCAGTCCGCACGACCGGGCCCAGCCCGCACACCGGATATGTCATCCGGCAGATCGGCCGGCGGCTGCGCGACCTCCAGCCGCTGCTGACGGACAAGCCGCGCTCGGTGGAGCAGCTGACCGAACTCGTCGGACGCATGTCGCTCAAGGACATCGTTCGCGAGAGCACCGATTTGATCGAGCGCCTGTGTATCGAAGCAGCGCTTTCCTATACCTCCGACAACCGCGCGTCGGCTGCCGAAATCCTCGGGCTCAGCCGTCAGAGCCTCTATTCCAAGCTGCATCGTTACAGCCTCGGAAACCTGCAAGGCGATCCCGAATAAGCCGACTCTACAACCTGCGTGTCAAAACTAATTGACGCTCAATTGTGTCAGGCATAGCCTGTTGCCATGCGCAGCTCGGCCACTTCGATCGATTACTCCAGACCCCCGGCTCCGCGCGACATTCTCGAACTGCTGAAGCCGATCACATGGTTTCCGCCGATGTGGGCCTTCATGTGCGGCGTCGTTTCATCGGGTGTGGCGATCGGAGGGCGCTGGCCGTTCCTGATTGCCGGAATCGCGCTTACCGGTCCGCTGGTGTGCGGCACCAGCCAGGCGGTGAACGACTGGTACGACCGGCACGTCGACGCGATCAACCAGCCCGAACGGCCGATCCCGTCGGGCCGGATTGCCGGGCATTGGGGTTTGCGGATCGCGCTTGTCGGCACCGCGCTGTCGCTGGGCGTCGCCTGGCTCGTCGGACGGTGGGTCATTGCAGCGACGATAGTCGGCCTGCTCTGCGCCTGGGCCTACAGCGCCCCGCCGTGGCGTGCAAAGGTCAGCGGCTGGTGGGGGCCGGCCCTTGTCGCCTTCACCTACGAAGGTCTCACTTGGTTCACCGGCGCATCGGTCATGGCGGGCAGCCTGCCGCGTTCGGAAATCCTCGCAATTCTCCTGCTCTACAGCCTCGGTGCACACGGCATCATGACGCTGAACGACTTCAAGGCGGTAAGAGGCGATCGCGCGACCGGGGTCCGATCCCTGCCTGTCGTGCTCGGCGTCGGTAAGGCGTCGAAATTGGCTTGTGCGGTCATGAGTCTCAGCCAGGCAGTGGTTGTATTCCTCCTCTTTCAGTGGGGCCTCGTCCTGTCCTCGCTTGCCGTCGGGCTGCTGCTGCTCGCGCAGGTCGCGCTCATGGTGCAGCTCGTCCGCGATCCGATCGGGAAGGCCCCTTGGTACGCGGCACGCGGGGTCACGCTCTACGTGCTCGGCATGCTTGCGGCCGCGCTTGGCCTTGGAGGGTATGTGTAATGTCCGACAGCACCACAAAGGGATTCGGCTGGCTCGACATCATCCGGCTCGGCCTCGTGCAGGCCTCGATCGGCGCCATCGTGATGCTCGGCACCTCGTTGCTCAATCGGTTGATGGTCGTCGAATATGGCCTTGCTGCCGCGATTCCTGCCGGGCTCGTGGCTTGGCACTACGCCGTCCAACTGTCCCGACCCGTGTGGGGGCAGGGGTCGGACAGGGGCCGCCGGAGGACGCCGTGGATCCACTTCGGCATGGCAGTCCTTGGCCTTGGCGCGCTCGTCGCGGTCGATGCCACGGTCCTGATCGACAGCAATCGGACCCTCGCCATCGTCATGGGCGTTCTCGGCTTCACAATGATCGGTGCAGGCGTCGGAGCGGCGGGGACTTCGCTTCTCGCCCTTCTCGCCTCGGGCGTCGCCCCTGCACGGCGCGCGGCTGCTGCGGCGGTGACATGGATCATGATGGTCGCGGGTATCATTGTGGCTGCAGGTACGGCGGGCGCATTGCTCGATCCCTTTTCTCCGCGGCGTCTCGCACTCGTGGCGAGCGGCGTGGTAGGAGTGGCACTGCTGGTGACCATCCTCGCGCTCCTGCGCGTCGAGCGGCGTGCGCTTGCGCCGGTTGCGGACAAAGACAAGGGAAGCGTGCTGGACATTCGCGAGGCCTTGCGGGAAATTCTCGGCGAGCCGTCTGCTCGACGCTTCACGCTCTTCATCTTCGTGTCGATGCTGGCCTATTCGATGCAGGACCTGATCCTCGAGCCTTTCGCCGGTCTCGTCTTCGCCATGACACCGGGGGAATCGACCCAGCTGTCGGGCATGCAGCATGGCGGCGTCCTCGCCGGCATGGTCGTGGCGGGGATCGGGGGCAGCGCCTTTGCCGGCAGGATGCCGGGCGAGTTACGGAGCTGGATAGCATTTGGCTGCCTGGGATCGGCGCTTTCGCTGGTAGGTCTCGCCCTTGGCGCGCGGACCGGCCTTGGCTGGCCGCTCGTCCCCAACGTCTTCCTCCTCGGTTTCTTCAACGGTGTTTTCGCCGTCGCGGCCATCGGGGCCATGATGGGGCTGGCCGGCGAGGGCGAGCGCACGAGGGAGGGCGTCCGCATGGGCGTCTGGGGCGCAGCGCAGGCGATCGCCTTCGGGCTGGGCGGACTGGTCGGAGCTCTCGGCGTGGATTTCACGCGTCGGGCAGTGGCGCAGGACGCGGCGGCCTTCGAACTGATCTTCTGCCTGGAAGGCGGCCTGTTCATCGCGGCCGCCTGGCTCTCGTTCAAGGTCTCGAACTCCCGTCAGGCAAGTGGGGTGGAGATCGCGCAGTCATGAGAGAAGAGATCTACGACGCGGTTGTGGTTGGCGGCGGTCCTGCCGGCGCGACGGCTGCCTGCGATCTCGCATCGGCGGGCTACAAGATCCTGCTGCTCGACCGGGAGGGACGCATCAAGCCTTGCGGAGGCGCGGTTCCACCGCGTTTGCTTGAGGACTTTGCCATCCCCCACGAGCTGCTGGTCGCGCGTGCACGGTCCGCCAGGATGATCGCCCCGTCCAACCGCAAGGTCGACATGCCGGTCGGCGAGATCGGCTTTGTCGGCATGGTCGATCGCGATGAATTCGACGAATGGCTGCGTCGGCGTGCTGCCGATGCCGGCGCAGAGCGGCGCAAGGGTACTTTCCTGGAGATCGAGCGCGACGACGGTGCCGGGCCTCTCGTCTGCTACCGCGGCAAGCGAAACGGCGCCGTCTGCAAGGTCCGCGCACGCGTGGTCATCGGGGCCGATGGTGCGCGCTCGGTAGTGGCGCGGGCGGAAATTGCCGGGGGCGGGCGCAATCCCTGTGTCTTCGCCTATCACGAAGTGATCCGTTCGCCGGAAAGCACGGCAGAAGGCTTCGATGGCGACCGCTGCGATGTCTTCTACCAGGGGAAACTGTCGCCGGATTTCTACGCCTGGGTCTTCCCGCATGGCGAAACCGCGAGCATCGGTGTGGGCAGCGCCAACAAGGGTTTCTCGCTGCGGGGTGCGGTGCAGGAAATGCGCTACGATCTCGGTCTCGAGGGATGCGAGACGGTGCGGTGCGAGGGGGCACCCATTCCGCTGAAGCCGCTCAAGCGCTGGGAGAATGGCCGCGACGTGATCGTTGCGGGCGATGCTGCCGGTGTCGTCGCCCCCGCTTCGGGCGAAGGTATCTATTATGCGATGACCGGAGGGCGCATCGTGGCCGAAGCGGCGGCGGAATTCCTCGTCACGGGCAAGCCAAAGGCTCTGGCGCAGGCGCGCAAACGCTTCATGCGTGAGCACGGCAAGGTTTTCTGGATCCTCGGGATGATGCAGCACTTCTGGTATTCGAGTGACAAGCGGCGCGAACGCTTCGTCGACATGTGCGCCGACAAGGACGTTCAGCAGCTGACCTGGGAGGCTTACATGAACAAGCGGCTCGTCCGCGCAAAACCGATGGCGCATTTGCGAATTTTCCTGAAGGACACCGCCCATCTCTTGGGATTGAGGCCGATAGCGCAATGAACTCTAGCTGGATCATGCCCGTCGCCATCGCATTGGTGGCGGCGCTGGGAGTGGCATTCATCGGCGGAACGATCACCGACCTCGGCCCCTGGTACGAAGGCTTGGCAAAGCCAGACTGGACGCCCGCCCGCCCGGTCTTTCCCATCGCATGGACGCTCATTTTCACGCTCGCTGCCGTTGCCGGCGTAACCGCCTGGCGGGCGGCGCCGAATGCGCGCTCGGCGGATACGGTGATCGGCCTGTTTGCCCTCAATGGGTTCCTCAATATCGGGTGGAGCCTGATCTTCTTCCGCATGCAGCGACCGGACTGGGCCTTCGTCGAGCTCGCCGCCCTGTGGCTCTCGATCCTCGTACTGATCATCTATTGCGGGCGCCTTTCGCGGCTCGCGGGCCTGTTGCTGGTCCCCTACATCGTCTGGGTGACGGTGGCCGGGGCGCTCAACTGGCAGGTTGTCCAGCTGAACGCGCCGTTTGGCTGAAAGCGCGGATGGCCGAACTCTTTGCCAGCGGCCACGCGGTCGACATCGTCCTCCTCGTTCTCGCCATCGAGGCGATCTGGCTTTCGCGGCGCGGCTGGCCTTGGAGTGACATCGCTACGACGCTGCTCCCCGCAGCGCTCATCCTCCTGGGGACGCGCGCGGCGTTGGTGGGCGCTTCGTGGATATGGATCGCCACGCCTTTGGCGCTGTCCTTTCCAGTGCACCTTGCGGATCTGAAGCGACGCGGAGGATCGCGCCGGGACCCTTCCTAGGCAGGTCCCGGCTCGAATCCTGAGATCAGGGCGCCTCGTCCGACGGGGCCTCGTCCGCCGCCTGAGCCGTGGTCACTGGCGGCGTAGCCACCGCCGACATCCACAATGCGGGATAGTCCTTGGCCATCGGATATCCGCCCAGCGGCTTGTTCTGGCCCCGATGGCAAGTGTTGCAATTGGCCTTGAACGGATCGCCCATTTCGCCCTTGCGGTTGTCGGGCAGGACGTCGGTGAGGGGAGCGATGTAGTTGTGGTTGATGGCCCGCACCATGTTCAGCCCGTACCACGCGGTCTTGCGCGGCGGGTTGCTGGTGGACCAGCTCTGGAATGATTGCGCATTGTGGCAGTAGGTGCAGTTCACGCCCAGCGACTGGGTGATGTGCATCATCATCGCATAGGTCTGTTCGGCCTCCATCACGCTAGTGGTGTTGGCCGGGCTCGGGAACCTGCCCTTGGACACCACGCGCGCCACTTGGGGCTCGTCGCCACCCAGCAGGTAGCGGGCAACCGCCGCATTCGGCAGCGAGGAATAGGCCGAATTCGATACCGGGTCATTCTGGCCATGCTTGTTGCGAGCAATGCTTCCGCGCGTGCTGTCTGCCGGAAGTGTCCAGTGCTCGGACGGCACGGCCTCGCCGCGGTGGCAGGTCCAGCAGGTGACGCCCGTCTGTCCGACGTGGTCGGCCCAACTGCCATTGATGTCGCGGGTCATCCGCAGCATCTGGCGCGCTACCACCTTGGTATATTTCTCATCCGAAGCCATGTTTTCCGGATTGTGGCAGTAGTTGCAGCCTTCGGCCGGTGAGACCCACGCCGTAATCGCGGCCATCGTGTAGTTGAACTGCTCGTCCGAAATGCCGCCCAGGACCTGCAGATTCTCGTAGATCCCGCCGGCAGGCGCACCATCGGTGCCGGGCGGATCATAGGGCGGGGCAGGCACGTCGTCGGCTGCGGCGGACGCTTTCACCATCACCGTGTCCATGCCGGTTCCGCGGTAGCCGTTCTGGTAGCTTTCCTTGGGCGCCAGTTCACAGCCGGCGAGGGCAACCGTCACGACGACGGATGCCGCGAGAACGATCAGGTGCCTCATTGTCCGACACTCCCCAGTCCTGCGGGATCGACCACACCGCCATCCGGATAGGACGGGGCGTAGTAGTGCTGCTGTGCCCAAAGGTACCAATTATCGACGACCGTGCCGGTCAGCAGGATGCCGATGCCGCCGGTCAGTGTGGTCAACACGGCGAACCACCAGGCCCAGCGATGGATCGATTCCATCGTGGCATTGAAACCCATCGTCCAGCGCCAGAACAGCGCCGCCCTTTCGGATGCCGTGCCGCGATCGGTGATCTGCTCGATCTCGCGCTCACCGCCATAGCGGCCCACCGCGAGGATCGTCGCGCCATGCATCGCGAAGAGCAGCGTCGAACCGTAGAGGAATGCGATCGAGAGGCAGTGGAACGGGTTGTAGAAGAGATTGCCGTAGCGGATCGAGAAGGCCGCGGTCCAATCGAGGTGCGGGAATATGCCGAAGGGCACGCTTTCCGCCCAGCTTCCCATGAAGAACGGCCGGATGAAGCCGAGCACGAGGAACAGCCAGATCGCCGAGAGGAAGGCCCAGGCGACGTGCGTTCCCATTCCTAGCGCGCGGGCCCGGCGATAGTTCCTCACCCACCACAGGAGCACCGAGGTGGTCAAGCAGAAGCCGGCGATGATCCACCATCCGCCCTCGGCCAGCGGCACGAAAGGCGAGAAGCCGTAGCTTGGACCCGGGGGTTCGAGCGCGAGCCAGGGCAGTTGGCGGACGAACTGGATCGGGTCCCAGCCCACCGAAGCAAGCATGTTGAGACCGACGATTTCGAACCAGACGAAACCGAAGATCAGCGAGGCCACCCCGGTCCAACCGAGATAGATCGGGCCGATCTGTGCCTGCCCGATCCGGCCGAACAAATGGTTGAATGAGGTGCCGGCGAGCCGCGGCTCGTCGCCGACCGGAAGGGCGATGCCCATTTCGGGGGCGGTGCGCAGTTGCACCTGGGTAAAGATGTTCTGGTAGCGAGCCATCGTCGTTTCCCCCTCAGGACCAGATCGGCAGGTTGAGCCACCACGTCCACCATTCGGGCCAGCCCTTGGTCCACAATGGGCCGCTGATGATGATGCAGACCGCGCTCCAGAACCCGGCGTTGAGTGCGAGGAGCAGACCGAGCCGGTGGATGCCCAGAGTGCCGATCGAATAGCCGATCAGGTCGCGGAAGAAGGTGTCTTCATATTCGGGGCTCTTCACTTCCTGGCCGGCCGGCGGATTGACCGCCGAGAGCACCAGCGCACCGTGCAGTGCGAGGGCGAGCGTGGTCGTAAAGAAGAACGACACGGCCAGCATATGCGCCGGGTTGTAGTGGAAGTGGAGGTACTGGTAGCCGGTGTTCGAAACCCAGTCCAAATGGCTGAAGATCCCGTAGGGAAAGCCGAAATGCCACCCGCCCAGAAGGACGGGCCGGATCACCACCAGCGAGAAATAGGCGAAAATGGCAAAGCCGAAGGCGATCGGGACGTGATATCCCATGCCCAGCTTGCGGCAGATTTCCACCTCGCGAAGCGCCCAGGAAATGAAGGATATGAGCGCGCAGACGGTTATGACCTGCCAGAACCCGCCTTCGTTGAGCGGCGCGAACGCCAGTCCGTAACTGAGGTCGGGGGGTGCGATCGAGATGAGCCAGGGATTCCAGGTCGGACCTTGTGATGCGGCGTAGAAGATGAGCGTGGTCCCGAGCGACGCGAAGATCGCCGTGACGACACCGAAGAAGCCGACGTAGAAGGGCCCCACCCAGAAGTCGAACAGGTCGCCTCCAAGCAATGTGCCACCGCGCACGCGATATTTTCGCTCGAAGCTCAAGAGAGCCATAGCCCTATCCTCCCCCGCCGCCAGGCAGCGGGCTCAAGTTGACCAACCACGCACCTCGGGAGGCGGCCGCTTGCGGGCAGCCGCCCCTCGCACGATCCGCCGTCAGGTGGCCGCCGGTGCCGCTGCGACGGCGGTGGCGCGACCTTGGGCCGAATTCGGGCCGTCGAGCCAGTTGAAGGTGTCCGTGCTCAGCAGGATGAAGTGAATCACCAGCGCCAGCACGAAAAGGAAGATGAACAGGGCGACGAGTGCCCTGCGCGGATCGAAAATAAGCCACAGTCTCCACATGGTGGTCTGTCCTTCTATGAGATTGACCGGATCCGCGACGCCGGGCGGCGCGGACGGGGATTATCGGCTCAGAGCCAGGGCTTCCACATCCAGACCAGGAAGTGTGCGACCACCGCCACGGCGGTGAAGCCGATGAAGCTGCCCATAAAGAGCTTGTGGAATTCCTTGGCTTCCTCGGGGGTTAGGTAGGTCCTAAGCCCGAGACGATCGTCGGGATCACTCATAGCCTTCTCTCCAGTTCTGCGTGTTGTGCGAGAGACAAACTTGCCTCCTTCGGTATCCGCGCGAGAGGGCTGGCCTCCGCAGGGATGGCTTCGCTCGACCCAGGACGATCCTGGTCGGCAATTCGGTTCGACCGGCTCATGACGCCGTGCCTTCGAGCAAGGCGTCGGCCAGCCGTTCGGCGGTGACGCGACTTTCGCCAGCACGGTGGGCGCCGCGTTCGGCGGCGTCGCGTAGGCGTTTCGCGGCAGAGATGCGGATCAGCACCGGCTGGGCATCGACGAGCTGGTCGAGCTTGGCCTTTGCCTCCTCGTCCCATTCGAGCTCGTCGCGCGCCGGCGTCGGATCGATCTCATCGAGCTGCATGCCAAGAGGCAGGATGTGGAAGAGCGCATCGAACAGCGCGTTGCACACTTCCTGGATGAGATAAGTGGCCCCGGAATAGCCCATGAAGGGCGTGCCGGTGTGGCGGCGGATGGCCGCGCCGGGGAAGCTCGCCGGGATATAGACCCCGCGCGCGCCGCACTCGGCCATGTACATGCGCTCGTTGTAGCTGCCGAACACGACCAGTGGCGGGTTGGCGTGGATCGCCTCGCGCACCGCGGCATTGTCGGGCTTCACCCCGGCGCTGCGCGAAAAGGCGAAGCTGCATGGCAGGCCCATGTCCTCTTCGAGGAACTTGCGGATGCCGCGGGCATAGGTTTCGTTCGCGACGATGCCGAAGCTGGCGGTACCGAAGAAATCCTGCGTTACCGACCGCCACAGATCCCATAACGGCTTGATCGTGGTGTGCTTCTCGCGCGTGATGAAGGGTTCGGGATCGAGCCCCAGTTCCTCGCCCAGCGCACGGAGGAATTTGGTCGTGCTGTCGAGCCCCACGGGGGCCTGGAAATAGGGCCGCTCCATCAGCTCGCACAGATTGCGTCCGTATTCGCGATAGAGGCAGACATTGGCCTGCGCGTCGGCCAGCCGCCGCACGTCGGCCAGATGGCTGCCGAGCGGGAAGACCATGCCGACCTCAGCGCCGATCCCTTCGACCAGGCGCCGGATTTCCGCGAGGTCGCTGGCCATGTTGAACATGCCGTAGGCCGGGCCGATGATATTGACCTTGGGCTTCTCGCCCTCCTTCAGCTGCTTGCGCTCGGGCACCTTCTTGGGTCCGAACTCGGTCCACAGCCAGCTCAGCGCGCGGTCGGCGCTCTGCCAC
>NZ_JBLYYF010000042.1:0-26490 GCF_048550555.1 Qipengyuania sp.
ATGACTGGATTCGAACCAGCGACCCCCACACCCCCAGTATGGTGCGCTACCAGGCTGCGCTACATCCCGAAACCAGTGGAGGCGGCCCTATAGGGCGCAGGTCTGTGCATGGCAAGCACAGTTCTCAGGCAATTCGTTGCCCCGCTCCCGCATTGCTGCTAACCGCGCCGCACTTTCGCAGGCAGGAGCGCGCGGACCGCTTGAACGGGCGTCGGGCGCCACCCACCTGCGGGCCCGACAGAACACAATTTTCCCGACTGGAATTCCATCGATGATCGATCTCCTTGCCGCCGCCGGCAGCGCCGCAGCCGAGCCCCCAGCATGGACGGGCTGGGTCCTGCCGCTGGGCATGCTGCTGATCCTGTGGTTTCTCATCCTGCGTCCGCAGATGCGCCAGCAGAAGCAGCACCGCGAACGCGTCGCCGGCCTCGCCAAGGGCGACGAGGTGGTCACCGCCGGCGGTCTCGTCGGCAAGATCACCAAGGTCGAAGAGCATTTCGTCCATGTCGAGCTCGCCAAGGGCATGACCGTCAAGGCGGTGCGCAGCACTATCGGCGAAGTGCTCTCCTCGCGCAACGCGCCTGCCGCCAACGACTAATCACAGGACGCCCTCTTCCATGCTCGATTTCCCCACCTGGCGTAAGGCATGGCTGTGGCTGGTGACGGCGCTGTGCTGTCTCGCCGCGCTGCCCTCGCTGCTCTCCGCGACCAGCATCCGCTGGCCCGACGCGCTGCCCGACCCGATGGTCAACCTCGGCCTCGACCTTGCCGGCGGCAGCCATATCCTGCTCGAAGCCGATTCCTCGCAGGTCGCGGCGCAACGGCTCGAGAACATGGAAGAGAACGTGCGCAACACGATGCGCCGCGCCGAACCGCGCATCCGCATCGGCGACGTATCGACCCGCGGCGGGCGGCTGAGCTTCGTGCTCGACGATCCGAGCGAGATCGACCGCGCGCGCGAACTGCTGCTGCCCTCGATCAACGGCACCGGCCTGGTGCGCGAGTGGAACCTGACCGTCGAGGACGGCAATCGCATGATCCTTGCCCCCACGCAGGAAGGGATCGACCAGGCGGTGAGCGACGCGATGGAAAGCGCCACCGAAGTGGTGCGCAAGCGTATCGACGAGCTGGGCACGCGCGAGCCGACCATCATCCGCCAAGGCGACACGCGTATCGTGGTGCAGGTCCCCGGCCTGCAGGATCCCGACCAGCTCAAGGCGCTGCTCGGCCAGACCGCCAAGCTCGAATTCAAGCTGGTCGACCAGCAGGCGCTGCCGAGCGACGTCCAGCAGGGCCTCGCCCCGCCGGGATCGGAAATCTTCCCCTATGCCGAAACCTCGGACTTCGTCGGCAGCTCGGTCGCGGTACGCCGGCTCGGCGGCATCCGCGGCGACAATCTCACCGGCGCGCAGCAGAGCTTCGATCCGCAGACCAACGAGCCGGTGGTCAACATCCAGTTCGACAGCGACGGCGGGCGTCGCTTCGCCAAGCTGACCAGCGAGAACGTCGGCAAGCCCTTCGCCATCATCCTCGACGGCAAGGTGCTCTCCGCCCCCAATATCAACGAACCGATCCGCGGCGGCACGGCGCAGATTTCGGGCGGGTTCTCGGTCGATACCGCCAACCAGCTGGCGATCTCGCTGCGCTCGGGCGCGCTGCCGGTCGATCTGGCGGTGATCGAGGAACGCACCGTCGGCCCCGATCTCGGTGCCGATTCGATCCGCCAGGGCATGGTCGCCATGGCCATCGGCTCGCTGCTCGTGGTGCTGCTGATGATCGTCACCTACGGCCGCTTCGGCGTCTATGCGACGGTCGCGCTGGTGTTCAACGTGCTGATGCTGCTCGGTGTGATGGCTTTCCTCAATACCACGCTGACCTTGCCCGGCATCGCCGGCTTCGTCCTGACGATCGGCGCGGCGGTCGACGCCAACGTGCTGATCAATGAGCGCATCCGCGAAGAACGCAAGCGCGGGCGGCGCGTGGTCGCCGCGGTCGAGAATGGCTACAAGGAAGCGAGCCGCGCCATCTACGACGCCAACATCACCAACTTCATCGCCGGCGTGCTGCTGTTCCTGTTCGGCAGCGGCCCGGTGCGCGGCTTTGCGGTCGTGCTGGTCATCGGCCTGTTCACCTCGGTCTTCACCGCCGTCACGCTGACCCGCATGTGGGTCGCCGACTGGCTGCGCAAGGCCAAGCCCAAAGACATCGTGCTGTAAGGAGGCGGGATAGATGAAACTGCTCAAGCTCGTCCCCGACGATACCAACATCAAGTTCCTCAAGTGGCGCGTGCCGTTTTTCGCGGTCAGCCTGCTGCTGATCGCGGCGAGCTGGGCGCTGGTCCTCACCAAGGGGCTCAATTACGGCGTCGATTTCGCCGGTGGCCTCGAAGTGCGCGCGACCTTCACTCAGAGCGCCGAGGCGCCCGTGGGCGAGCTGCGCGAGAAGATCGCGACGCTCGGCTATGGCGATCCGGTGGTCCAGCGCTTCGGCGAGGACAACCAGGTCTCGATCCGCGTCCGCCTGCCCGACGATGTTTCGGCCGACAAGGAAGCCGCGCAGGCCGCCGCCAACACGATCGTCGAGACGCTGCAGGGTGAATATGCCGACTTCCGCCTCGACGGCAACGACAACGTCTCGGGCAAGGTCTCGGGCGAATTCCGCCAGACCGCGCTCTATGCGCTGCTCGCGGCGATGGCGGCGATCGCGCTCTACATCTGGATCCGCTTCGAATGGCAGTTCGGCGTGGGTGCGCTGTTCGCGCTGTTCCACGACGTCAGCCTCACGCTGGGCATGTTCGCGCTGTTCCAGATGGAATTCAGCCTGCAGATCATCGCGGCGATTCTCGCGATCATCGGCTATTCGCTCAACGACACCATCGTGGTCTACGATCGCATCCGCGAGAACCTCAAGAAGTTCCGCAAGATGCCGTTGCCAGAACTGCTCGACCTCTCGGTCAACGAGACGCTGGCGCGTACGGTGATGACCTCACTCACACTGCTGATCGCGCTGATCCCGCTGCTGTTGTTCGGCCCTGCCAGCCTGTTCGGCATGGTCGCCGGCATCACGCTCGGCCTGTTCGTCGGGACCTACAGCTCGATCTACATGGCCGCGCCATTCCTCGTCTGGCTGGGTGTCACGAGCGACAGCTTCGTGCCGACCGAAAGCGTGGCAGACGAACAGGAAAAGAAGGCGCGCGGGCAGATTTGATTGGTGTGTGGGAAGCGCGTGCGCGCTTCCCTTGCGACTGCACCGGCCCACTCCCCCACCAGGCCACCCACGGTAATATACTGATTGGGTGGCCGGGTAAGGGACTGGGCCGGTCCCGTTAGGTCAGGACGGACGTCCTGACCGCACCCGATACAAGCTCAGACCAAGCCGTCGTAATGGGCGGCCAGCGCCGCTCCGTTCGCTTCCCAGCTGAAGCCGTCGACGCTCGCGGCCACCTCCCGGGGTGGGCGGGGGCGTGCAGTGACGGCAAGGATCCCCTCGCGAATGGCGCGGCAGTTGCGCGCGACGATGATGCCGGCTGCGGGCGATGTCACCACTTCGCGCGCGCCGCCCGCATCGGTGATGACGATCGGCGTGCCGCAGGCGAGGGCCTCGATCCAGGCGTTCGCCAGCCCCTCGCTGGCCGAGGGCAGGACCATGGCGTCGGCGGCGGACAGGATCGGCGGCAGCATCGAGGGATCGAGGCTGCCGAGGAAATGGACGCGCTCGGCGACCCCCACTTCCCTTGCCAGCGCGCGCAGGCTCGCCTCGTCCTCCCCCTTGCCGACGAGGAGCAGCCGTCCCCTGGGCAGATCGGCGAGCGCCTTGACGACATAGGCCTGCCCCTTGCGCTCGATCAGCGCGCCGACCGTCACCAGCAGCAGGTCGTCGCCCGCTATGGGGATGGAAAAGCTGTCTGCCAGTCGCGCGCGCAGCCCGACATGATCCATCGGGCGGAACAAGTCGCGGTCGAGCCCGGTGTAGTGAATGGCGATCCGGTCGCGCGCCATGCCGAGCATCGCCATGTCGTCGGCCAGCGCTGCGCATACCGCCAGCACGCCGGCCGCTTCGCGCGTGGTCTCGAGCAGCGCTCCGCGGCCATAGCCGCGCGCACCCCAGTGATGGATGTCGGCGCCGCGCGCCTTGACGGAGAAGGGAAGGCCGAGTTCGCGCGCCACGAGCATCGCGGCCGGGCCATCGGGATAGAAGAACTGCGCATCGACCAGGTCGAACGGGTGCTCGGCATGGAGCCGGCGGGCGAGCGGCAGCACCGCATGCGCGATCAGCCTGGGATTGAGCCGACCTCCGAATCGCGGGATCAGCCGGAAGATCGGGCGATGCACGGCCATGCCGAATTCCTGCCCGTCACGCGCTGCCGCGGCGAGCTGCCTGTAGCGGCCCAGCGCCAGCGGGGGCAGGCCGATCGGGTTGATCAGCGTCACGTCCCAATGCGTGTCGCGCTGCAGCGCCTCGAGCGACTTGGCGACGAAGATGCCGAAGCGCGGATGGGCGGCGTTGGGAAACAGCGTGGAGAGCGACAGCACGCGGCGGGTCTTGGCCACGCTCACAAGGGCCGCACCAGCATTTCGGCCAGCCCGATCCACGGCGGACTGTCGACCACCTGCTGTTTCTGGCCGTGTCCCGGCGGCAGCAGGCCGACGAGGCTGCCCTGTCGGTCGATCAGTCGCCCGAAGGCGAACCGGCCGCCTTTCCTGGGCACGAGCACATCGCGGTTGATCGCGCGCGCGGCCTGGGCGGGATCGAGCTGGCGCAGCCACAACAGGTCGCCCGGGCGGTATTCGCCATGCGGGTAGTGGATTTCGAGCACCATCAGCGCGCCGTCGCCGCCCAGTTCGGTCGACAGGATCGCGTCGCGCGGAGCGGCGAGCGCTTCGGGTCCGTCCTTCGCCAGCCGCGCGACGACCTGCGGCGGGTCCGATCCCTCGCTGCGAACGAGCATCTCGGGATCGACCTCGAGCGCGGCGGCGATCCGTTCCATCCATTTGAGCGAGAGATTGCGCATGCCGGTTTCGAGCCGGCCGACGGTCTGCGGCGTGGTCGGCGGGGAACAGGCCGCGGCCAGATCGGCCAGCGTCAGGCCCTTCTGCTTGCGGATGTCGCGGATGCGATTGATCATCGCGGGTCCATATATAACCGATTTGGTTTTCGCTCTTTCCTACATGAACCGAGAAGGCGCAAGGGAATTCTTCCAGCAAAGGAGACGCCCATGCCCCGCCGCCATCTCGTCGAACGCGAACTTGCCGAAGAGGGGCCGCGCCGCGGTGTCGATGCGCGGGGCAAGCGTCGCAGCGTGACGGTCAATCTCGCCGAGAGCCCGCTCGGCTGGCTGCATGCGCGCGGCCATCTGAGCGACCGGCAATTCGATGCGGGCGAGCGGCTGCGCGCCGATTACGAGCGCGCGCAGCTGCCGCCTGCGGTGACCATGCGCTGGGACCCGGTGCGCGTCGACGGCGGGGCGGGGGCAGGGCTGACGCCGTCGGAACGTCAGATCGCTGCCAAGGCCCGCTTCGATGGTGCGATAGGCGCTGCGGGGCACGGGCTGACCGACATACTGTGGCGCGTGGTCTGCGCGGGCGAAGGCGTACCCGCGGCGGAACGGGCTCTTGAATGGCCCGCACGCAGCGGCAAACTGGTGCTCAAATTCGCGCTCGATCGCGTCGCCGATTTCTACCGCATCGGGTGAGCGCCGCTTTTCCTCCTGGACCGTGTAACAGGCGGTCCAAGTCGTGGAATGGCGCGCGGACGATCCTACAGCTGCCGCGCGACCGCCTCGCGCAGCTCGGGCAGCACTTCGGCCTCGAACCACGGGTTCTGCCGCATCCAGATCGTCGAGCGCCAGGCGGGGTGGGGCAAGGGGAAGAAACGCGGGAGATAGTCGCGAAAGGCGTGGACGCGCCCGGTCATCGACAGCTTGCGTGCATCGGGCAGGTAATGCGCCTGCGCATAGGTGCCGACGAGCAGCGTCAGCCGGTCATCGGGCAGGAGGTCGAGCACACGGGCATGCCACTGCCTGGCGCATTCTGGGCGGGGCGGCTTGTCGCCGCCGCTCGCCTTGCCGGGATAGCAGAAGCCCATCGGCACCAGCGCGACCCGCGCGGGATCGTACATCTGCGCCTTGCTCAGCCCGGTCCACTCGCGCAGCCGGTCGCCGCTGGCATCGTCCCACGGGATGCCGCTCTCATGGACCTTCGATCCGGGGGCTTGGCCGATGATCAGCAACCGCGCGGTTGCGGAAAAGCTGGCGACCGGACGTACGCCGTGCGGCAGGTGGTCGGCGCAAATCCGGCAGGCCGCGATCTCGGTCCGTAACAGATTTTCACCGTGTTCAGCCGGCGACAGCATCGAACAGCGTGCCAAGCGCGAAGCTCAGTTTCACGGCCGAGGCGATCGCGACCAGAGAGATGAGAAAGGGGTGTCGTAGCGATGCCAGAGCGTCGTTTAGCGATTGCAGTTGTGCCGCTTCGAGTGCCTTGCGGTGCGGGGGCGGGTTCGAGGCGCGGCGCAGCGCCGACAAGACGACGCGGCCCGTCGTCCACAGGGCGAGGCCATAGAGCACCGCATCGCTCGCGCCATGCAGGCCATTCGCGACGTCAGGGTCCAGAGTGATCAGAGCCATGGTCGAACGGCGTTATTCGATGCTGATATGCAGGGATTTGCCCAGCGCCAGTGCGATCCGGGCGAGCGTAACCGGCCCGGCATTCATCTTGCCGTTGGCGATCCGCGACACATGGCTCTTGTCGAGCCCGCTCAGCTTCTCGAAATCGGCGAGCGATCCGTGAAACCCTTCGAGCGCGCGATTGACCGCCTCCATCACCTCGTCGCGCGCCAGTTCCTCGGCGGATTCCTTGATCGCCTGCGCGCGGGCGGCGAGGAGCGCATCGTCGGTATGCGCAGCGCCGCGGCGCTGCGGACGCTTCTTCGCGTCCGGCGCTTCCTTCGCCGGGTCGGTAAGGTCGACCATTTCCTCCGCCGATGCTTCCCCCAGCTCGGCAGGGTCGAATTGGCTAGCCATGCGGCGCCCCTTTCGGATCGTTGAATAATAGTACAACGCGCAAATGTCAAGATGGTTGCGGGAGTTCCGCCTTGAGATTGACGATGGCAAAATTGACCAGGCCGCCGGTGATGGCGATCCATTGCCTAAGGGCGTGTTTTGGCCCGCAATGCTCGGCATCGTTCGGCCCCAGGTAGAAAGCGGTCATCCGGCGCGAGGGGTGATGGTAATAACACATCGCGATCATGCTGCCGGGGCGCTGCGGAAACTGCTCGAACCAACATAGATAATCGTTGTCGCCGTTCGGTGAGGGCTCGATCCTCGCGTCTCGGCGCGAGAGGGATAGTCGCGGCACCCGTTCGGGGGCGAGACGCCGGAAAAGGCTGGATCCCGATCGGAGCGAAGAAAATCGCCCGATCGGAGTGTTGGCGAAGGCGTTGATCGCGACGAAATCGCCATCGGGCAGAACCCGTTGTGACGCATTCAAACCATTGAATTTGTGAAATCGGTCGCGAAAGAATTTGCGCGCTTCGACCAGTCGCGCACGTTCGGATATCAGTTGCGGCCCGGCCTCTTCGAGCGCAGCATACCGTTCATCGATGAAGTCGTGCCAAATCTGACAGTAAAGCACGGCTCCCCCTGACGCGTCGTCTTGCCTTACCCCGGTCTAGCGCATGGTCGATCATTATCAAGCGCCTAGGAATCGACTTGCTCCGCCAGCGCGAGCCAGCGCTCCTCCGCCGCGTCCTTCTCGGTGCGCGCATTCTCGATGCCTTGCGAGATGTTGGCGAAGCGCTGCGGGTCCGAGGTGTAGAGGTCGGGATCGGACAGGATGTCCTCGCCCTTGGCGATCGCCGCCTCGAGCTCCTCGATCCGTGCCGGGAGCAGCTCGTAGTCGCGCTGGTCCTTGTAGGAGAGCTTGGTCGATTTGGGGGCAGGCGGCGGGGGCGGCGCGGGCTTGTCGGGCGCTTTCTCCGCCCTGGCCTTGCCCGCAACGGGCTGGCGACGCTTGGCGTCCCAGTCCTCGTAACCGCCCGCGACCACATCGACCTTGCCCGTGCCGTCGAGGCCGAGCGTGATCGTGACGGTGCGGTCGAGAAAGTCGCGATCGTGGCTCACGATCAGCACGGTGCCTTCGTAGTCGGCGATGACCTCCTGCAGCAGGTCGAGCGTCTCTAGGTCGAGATCGTTGGTCGGCTCGTCGAGCACGAGCAGGTTCGAGGCCTTGGCGAATTCGCGCGCCAGCAGCAGCCGGCTGCGTTCGCCGCCCGAGAGAACGCCGACCTTCATGTCGACGATCTTCGGATCGAACAGGAAGTCCTTGAGATAGGCCTGCACATGCTTGCGATTGCCGCGCACGTCGATCCAGTCGCCGCCCTCGGCGAGCACCTGCCGCACGCTCTTGTCGGCGGTCAGCAACTGGCGCTGCTGGTCGATCATCACGCCGGTCAGCGTCTTGGCGATCTCGACCGTCCCGCTGTCGGGTTCGAGCTCGCCGGTGAGCATCTTGAGCAGCGTGGTCTTGCCCGCGCCATTGGCGCCGACGATGCCGATCCGGTCGCCGCGCTGGATGCGCAGGCTGAACGGCTTGATGATCGTGCGGTCGCCATAGGCCTTGGCGATGTCCTGCGCGACGATGACCGACTTCGACTTGAAGTCCTCCTCGGTCGCCAGCTTGAGCTTTGCCGTGCCACCCGCCGAGATCATCGAAGCCCGCTGCGCGCGCATCTGCCACAGCTTCTCGAGCCGGCCCTGGTTGCGCTTGCGCCGCGCGGTCACCCCGCGCTCGAGCCAATGCGCCTCGAGCTTGAGCTTCGCGTCGAGCTTCTCCGCCGCACGCGCTTCCTCGGCATAGACCGCCTCTTCCCACGCCTCGTAGCCGCCGAAGCCGACTTCCTTGCGCCGCAAATTGCCGCGGTCGAGCCAGAGCGTCGAACGCGTCAGCCGCTTGAGGAAGGTGCGGTCGTGGCTGATCACGACGAAGGCGCCGCGATAACGGTCGAGCCAGCCTTCCAGCCAGTCGATCGCGCCGAGATCGAGGTGGTTGGTCGGCTCGTCCATCAGCAGCAGGTCGGGATCCTGCGCCAGCGCGCGGGCGATCGCCGCGCGGCGCTTCTCGCCCCCGCTCGCGCCCTCGGTCTCGCGGCTCATGTCGATGCCCAGCTGGCCGGCGATGGCTTCGACCTCGTGCTCCTGCGGCGCGTGGTCGCCTGTGAGCGCCCAGTCCATCAGCGTCGCATGGCCGGTGAGGTCCGGGTCCTGTTCGAGCAGCACGATGCGCAGCGCGGGCTTGGTCTTGCGGATACCGGCATCGGTCTCGACCCGACCGTCGATCATGCGGAACAGCGTGGTTTTGCCGACGCCGTTGCGGCCGATCAGCGCGATCCGGTCGCGCGGGCCGATATGGAGGTCGAGCGGATCGTGATCGGGACCGCCGAAGAGCCACTTGCCGCCCTGCTGCAGGGCCATGCCTTCGAGGCTGAGGATTGGGGGCTGTGCCATAGGCCGCGCGAGGTAGGCGCGCGGACGGCGCACGGCAAGCCTCCACCTTTCCCGTCATTGCTAGGAGCCGAAGGCGACGCGGCAATCCATGGCTCTGAGCCCGTTACCGCAATGCGGTTCGAGAAAGCGCGTGATGGATTGCCGCGCCCACCCTGCGGGCGGGCTCGCAATGACTTAGTTGGTGCGCGCGGCGCGCTGCTCCTCGGCCATGCGGGCGACATCGGCGAGCAGCGCGTGCGCGTCGTAGACGATCCCGTCCTTCACCGTCCAGCGCACCCCGCCGACCTGCTCGACCGCGCCGGTCTCCGGGTTCATGCGCGTGTGACCGGTGCCGTAGAGCACCTTGAGATTGGCGAGCGGGTTCTCGGGCACGATCACCAGGTCGGCCAGCTGGCCCACCGCGATGCGGCCCATCGGCGGTTCCTTGCCCATCGGCTCGTAGATCTCGCGCGCGCCATCGATGGTCGCCGCGCGGATCACGGCGAGCGGTGCGAGCCCCGCCTCGCGCAGCATCTCCAGTTCGCCGATATAGGCGAAGCCCCAGGTCTGGTAGATATAGCCCGGGTCGCTACCCGCGGTGACGCGTCCGCCGCGATCGTGGAAGTCCTTCGTCAGCGTGAACCACTTGGCGTAGAACTGGCGCCAGGCGGTCTCGTCCTCGCTTGTCCAGTCCTTGTAATAGCTGCCGTGATTGGTCGCGCTGGGGGCATAAAAGTCCATCAGCGAAGGGATGGTGTATTTGGCGTGCCAGTCGCGCGTCCTGGCCGCCATCACGTCGCGGCTGGCGGAGTAGATGTTGAAAGTCGGGCTCAGCGTGACCCCGCTCTCGACGAGGAAGTCGACATAGTCGTCCCACTTCTCGCTGCCCGGTTCGACCGCTTGCGGTGCCAACCGCGCGACCCAGCCGAAACGCGATTGCTCGTCGAAGTAATTGTAGTCTTCCGGGTAATAGGGCAGCCCGTCTTTCAGCAGGCTCTCGAAATGGCCGTAGAAATGCGTGACGCCACCAAGGCCAAGTTCGACCGCCTTGCGCGCATTCACCTCGGCCACGCCGGTCTGGGCCAGATGGGCAACCGTGCCCATCCGTTGCTTCTTCGCTTCATCGAGCGCAGCGCCAAGAACCTCGGGCGAGGTCGAATTGAAGAACTTGACCCCCCAATAGCCCTGCGCCTTGGCCCAGCGTACCCATTCGCGGGCCTTGGCCGGACTGTCGGTGTTCCCGCCCGACCACTTGTCGCCAAACACCGCATAGGGGATCAGGCGCGGGGCGGTGATCGTGTTGGCGGCGCTACGCGCGGCGTCGGAGAGGTCGGGCGTGTCGGGACCGAAATAGAAGCTCACTCCGCGAACCGTGGTCACCCCGTGCGCGAGCCAGAGCTTGTAGCCGTAGGATGGCTGCGGCGCCTTGGCCGCATCGCCATTGTGGCCGTGGACATCGACGAAGCCGGGCAGCACGTACATGCCCGCGGCATCGACCACCCGCTCGGCGGACTGCACCTCGTTGGCCGGCGCACCGCCGGGATAGAGTGCCGCGATGCGATTGCCCTCGACCAGGATATCGATAGGCCCCGCAGGCGGCGCGCCCGATCCCTCGATCACGATCGCACCGCGGATCAGCAATTTGCCGAACGGGCCTGCTCCTTCGCCCGCCACGCGATCGGGTACGCGTTCCATCTGCGCGGCGAGCGGCGGTGCTGCGAACGCGGCCAGTGCCGCCAGTGCGAATGTCCAGGCCTTCATGCATTCCCCCTCGATCGGCGCCTTGGGCTAGCCGCCGGTGTCGCCCCAGGAAAGCGGGAACGGAACCATTCAGCAAGCCGTAAAGCTGGGAAGGCGATAGTCCGTCCAACCAATGAGGAGCAAGCCCATGATCCGTTTTGCAATTCCCGCGCTCGCCGCAGGCGTCATCGCCACCAGCGCACAAGCCGCCGAAGTGCAGATCGCCAGCCAGGGGCCGGTGGTCGAGCTCTCCGTAAGCGAGACGGTCGATGCCAAGCCCGACATCGTCGAGATCGGAGCGGGTGTGTCCAGCCAGGCTTCCACTGCGGTCGAGGCGATGCGGATCAATGCGCGCGAAATGACTGCCGTGATCGAGCGGCTCAAGGCGCTTGGTATCGACAAGGACGATATCCAGACGACCGGGATCAACCTTGGCGCGCAGTACGACTATGACCAGTCCGAACAACGTCAGGTGTTCCGCGGCTATCAGGCGTCCAACCGGGTCAGCGTGACGCTGCGCGACGTGAAGCGCGCCGGCGAAGTGCTCGATGCGCTGGTTGCTGCCGGGGCGACCGATATCAGCGGGCCGCGCTTCTCGCTCGATGACGATACGCAGGCGCGGGCGCAGGCGCGCAAGGCGGCCTTCGCCAAGGCCCGCACCCAGGCCGAGGAATATGCGCGCTGGTCTGGCTACACTGGCGTGCGACTGCTCGAGGTCGGCGAATCGATCATGACCAACCGGCCCATCGCCTATGCGGAATCCGACATGCGCCAGTCGGTCAAGGCTTCCGCGGCGCCGACACCGGTAGAGCCGGGCCTGGTCGGAACGATGGTCTCGCTCACGGTCAAATATGAAATGACCCGCTAGGCTGGTGGGGCTGCTTTGCAGCATTCACACCTTGTTCAATGCCGTCCGACTAGGCAGGAAGGCGTCATGACGCGCATTCTCGCTTCCTTTCTCGTCCTCGGGCTCGTCGCTGGACCCCTCGTGTCGGCGCCTGCCGCAGCGCAACGCCGCTCCGAACAGGGTGAGGCACGGCGCGAGATGAACGCGGGCAATATCCTGCAATTGCGCGATATCGAGGCGCGTATCCTCCCGACCATGCGCGGGGCCGAATATCTCGGCCCCGCCTATGATTCGACGGCCTTGGCGTACCGGCTGAAGTTCATCAAGGACGGCCGCGTGATGTATGTCGATGTCGATGCGCGCACGGGCAAGGTCCTGCGCCGGAGCCGCTGAAATCGCCTGCCTGGTGAAACGCCGTTCAGGTTGACGCGTTCATCTACATGAACGAAACGCGACAAACACCAATCAAGGACGGATATTCATGAGGATCCTGATCGTCGAGGACGAGCCCACGCTGGGCCAGCAACTCAAGTCGACGCTCGAACAGAACGGCTATGCGGTGGACCTTTCCACCGATGGCGAGGACGGCCACTTCCTCGGCAGCTCCGAGGATTACGACGCAGTCATCCTCGACCTCGGTCTGCCCGAGATCGACGGGCTGACCGTGCTCGGCATGTGGCGCCGCGAAGGCCGCAAGTTCCCCGTCCTCGTCCTGACCGCGCGCGACAGCTGGAGCGACAAGGTCGCCGGTCTCGACGCCGGCGCGGACGACTATCTCGCCAAGCCCTTCCAGACCGAAGAGCTCATCGCGCGGCTGCGCGCACTGATCCGCCGTGCCTCGGGCAACACCTCGTCCGAACTCACTGCGGGGGATGTTCGTCTCGACACACGCTCCGGCCGCGTCACGCTCAAGGGCGAGCCGGTCAAGCTGACAGCGCAGGAATACAAGCTGCTCAGCTACCTCATGCATCACAAGGGCAAGGTGGTCAGCCGAACCGAACTGATCGAACACATCTACGATCAGGATTTCGACCGCGATTCGAACACGATCGAGGTCTTCGTCACCCGCATCCGCAAGAAGCTGGGTGCGGAAGTGATCACGACGATCCGTGGACTTGGATACAGCCTCGACGATCCCGCCGACCAACCGCGCGCCTGAGGCAGGGTCCGGCGAAGCGGCGGCGGTCGGGGCAATCCCGCCCGCCTGCGCGCCCGTGGAAGGCCCGGTGACCGTCGCCGCACCGCCCGCGCGGCGCAGCCTTGCGCGGCGTATGATGGCGATCGCCGCGCTGTGGATCGGCGTGCTGCTTCTCGGCGGCGGCTTTGCCCTCGACCGGACGCTCGTCCGGCTGGTCGAGACCAATTTCGACGAACAGCTCGAATACGTCCAGACCGCGCTGATCACCTCGGCCGAGATCGACAATTTCGGCGATGTGCAGCTCTATCGCTCGCTCGGCGACCAGCGCTTTCTCGAACCCAACAGCGGCGTCTACTGGCAGATCAGCGGCAAAGGGCACGATCCCTTTCCGAGCCGCAGCCTGTGGGACCGCAGCCTGACGATCGAAGGCGACCACATCGACAACGCGCCGCATTTCTACGACTCCCACCAGTTCGAAGGCGAGCCGCTGCGTATTGTCGAGCGAACCGTGATCCTGCCCGATAGCGATACCCGCTGGACCTTCGCGGTTGCCTCGGCGCGCGGCGAGCTCGACTACCAGATCACCCGTATCCGATCGATCCTGGTGTGGAGCTTCGCTGCCCTCGGGCTCGGCCTGATGACGCTGGCGATGCTGCAGAGCTGGTACGGCCTTTCGCCGCTGCGACGCGTGCGCAACGCGATCCAGGCCATGCGCAACGAGGGTACCAACCGCATCACCGAACCCTTGCCGCTCGAGGTCGAACCGTTGGTCGAGGAAATCAACGCGCTGCTGGCGCATACCGAACAGCAGGCCGAAGAGGCGCGTATGCATGCGGGCAATCTCGCGCATGCGCTCAAGACGCCGCTGACGGTTTTGACCAATGCCGCGACGGCGCATGACCCCAAGCTTGCCGAGCTCGTCTTCCGCGAGACGCGCACGATGCAGCGCCATGTCGAGCATCATCTCGCCCGGGCGCGCGCAGTGGGCCGACGCGCCAGCGGGCATGCCCGCGCCGATGTCTGGCCCAGTGCGGAGAGCGTGCTGCGTGCGGTCACACGAATCTACGAGAACACGCGCTTCGATCTCGACGGGAACCGCGATGCGGTGGTCTCGATCGAGCGGCAGGATCTCGACGAAATACTCGGCAATCTGATCGAGAATGCCGCCAAATATGGCGGGGGCAGTGTCTTCGTCACCATCGACGCCGAGCGCGAAAGCGATGCCTGCGTCATTTGGGTCGAGGACGACGGGGCCGGCATTCCTCCTGCCGAGCGCACGCGCATCTTCGACCGCGGTGCGCGGCTCGATACGGGCAAGCCCGGCACCGGACTGGGGCTTGCGATCGTGCGCGATGTCGTGGCGATCTACGGCGGTTCGGTCGAACTCGACACGAGCGAGGACCTGGGCGGCCTGCTTGTAAAGCTGACGTTGCCGCGCGCAGCCGGTTAGCGCGCCGCTACAGCCCCGCCGCCTGCTCGTGGTGGCGGATCACCTCGTCGATGATGAAGCGCAGGAATTTCTCGCTGAACTCGGGGTCGAGCTCGCTTTCCTCCGCCAGCCGGCGGAGCCGAGCGATCTGCTCCTGCTCGCGCGCCGGATCGGCCGGGGGCAGGGTAACCCTGGCCTTGTAGGCGCCTACGGCCTGGGTGATCCGGAACCGCTCGGCCAGCATGTGGATCAGCGCCGCATCGATATTGTCGATGCTCTTGCGGAAGCCGGCGAGGACGGGATCGGGCTGGGGCGTTTCGGTCATGCGATCACGCTAACAAGAAATCCCGTCTTGCCAAGAAAGCTTGGGCAGACCATGGCCAAGCCGAAATGTCCGCCGACGTAATTCCCCTGAAACGCGCCCAGCCCGAAGGCTCGATCGAACCCATGCTGGCGCTGACCGCGCCGGGCATGAATCAGGTCAACCAGGTCATCCTCGACCGGATGCAGAGCGAAGTGCCGCTGATCCCGGCGCTGGCGGGGCATCTGATCTCGGGAGGCGGCAAGCGCCTGCGGCCGATGCTGACGCTGGCCGGGGCCGACCTGGTCGGATATTCGGGCACGCGCCATCACAAGCTCGCCGCCGCGGTCGAGTTCATCCACACCGCCACGCTGCTGCACGACGATGTGGTCGACGGAAGCGATCTTCGGCGCGGCAAGGCCGCGGCCAACATCATCTACGGCAATCCGGCGACCGTCCTCGTGGGCGACTTCCTGTTCAGCCGCAGTTTCGAGCTGATGACCGAGGACGGCAGCCTCAAGGTGCTCAAGATTCTCTCCGGCGCGAGCGCGATCATCGCCGAGGGCGAAGTGGACCAGCTCACCGCGCAGCGCAAGATCGACACCAGCGAGCAGCGCTACCTCCACATCATCCGCGCCAAAACCGCCGCGTTGTTCGCCGCGGCGAGCCGCATCGCGGCAGTGGTCGCCGAATGCAGCGACGCGCAGGAACAGGCGCTCGACGAATACGGCCGCAATCTCGGCGTCGCCTTCCAGCTGGTCGACGATGCACTCGATTACGATTCGAATGCCGCCGCCATGGGCAAGGACCGCGGCGACGACTTCCGCGAGGGCAAGATGACGCTGCCGGTGATCCTGGCCTATGCCCGTGGAAGCGAGGAGGAGCGCGAGTTCTGGAAGGCCGCGATCGGCGGCTTCCGGACCGAGGACGAAGACCTCGAACATGCGATTGCGCTGATCGATCGGCACGATTCAGTGGCGGATACCAAGCTGCGCGCGCGTCATTTCGCCCAGCGTGCGATCGATGCGCTGTCGATCTTTCCCGACAGCAAGGCGCGCCAGGCGATGACGCAGGCAGCGCTTTTCGCGGTAGCGCGCGGGTATTGATCCGTCCTAGGGGCGCTGGCGTGCCCGACCTGCCGATACGATCCGTCCTTCCCCAACTGCTCGACGCCTTGCGTCGGCAGACCGGCGCGGTGCTCGTTGCGCCGCCCGGTGCGGGAAAGACGACGGCCGTGGCGCCGGCCTTGCTTGACGAGGAATGGTGCTCCGGCACGGTGATCCTGACCTCGCCACGTCGGGTCGCGGCGCGTGCGGCGGCCGAGCGGATGGCGGAAATGCTCGGCGAGAAGCCCGGCGATACCATCGGCTACCTCACGCGTCTCGACAGCAAGCGGTCGGCGAAGACGCGGGTGCTGGTGGTAACCGAGGCGATCTTCGTGAACACGATTCTCGCCGATCCCGAACTGGCCGGCGTCTCGGCCGTGCTCTTCGACGAGGCGCACGAACGGCATCTCGACAGCGATCTCGGCCTCGCGCTGGCGCTCGAAAGCCGTAGCGTGCTGCGCGAGGACCTGCGCGTGCTGGTGATGTCCGCGACGATCGACGGCGCGCGTTTCGCGAGCCTGCTGGGCGACGATACGCCGGTGATCGAAAGCGAGGGCCGGGCGCATGCCTTGCGCATCGAGTGGCTCGGTTCCTCGCCGCAATCTCCGGTCGTGGATGCGATGGCGCATGCGATCGTCACGGCCTGGCGCGCCGAACAGGGCGATATTCTCGCCTTCCTGCCGGGCGTGCGCGAGATCGAGCGGGTACGCGAACAGCTGGAGACTCGGCTGCCCTCGGCGCTGCTCCTCCCGCTGCACGGGCAGGTCGATCCGGCCGGCCAGCGCGCCGCTATCCAGCGCGATCAAGAGGGACGGCGCAGAATCGTGCTGGCGACCGCGATCGCGGAAACCTCGCTTACGCTCGATGGGGTCTTTGTAGTCGTCGATGCGGGGCTCTCGCGTCGTGCCGAATTCGACCGCGCTGCGGGGACGACGCATCTGGTCACGCACCGCGCCAGCCAGGCCGCCGCGGCCCAGCGCGCCGGGCGCGCGGCGCGGCAGGGGCCCGGTGTCGCCTATCGCCTGTGGGAGGAGGCGGGGCATGGCGGGCGACCGCCTTACGATCCGCCCGAAATGCTTACCGCCGACCTCGCGCCTTTGGTGCTCGCGCTGGCGCGATGGGGTAGCGGCGATCCATCGGACCTCGCGTGGCTCGATCCGCCATCCCCGGCCTCGGTGAGCGCGGCGCGCCAAACGCTGCTCGCCCTCGGCGCGCTCGACGCGGAGGGGCGAATTACCGAGCGGGGACAGAAACTTGCGCAGTTGCCGCTCGACCCGCAGGGCGCTGCCACCGTGCTGTTCGGCGCGGAGCATGGAATGGGAATGGAGGCGGCGCGGATCGCGCTCCTGCTCCAGGAAAGGGGGCTGGGCGGTCGCGGCGAGGATCTGGAAGCCAGACTGGCGCGCTGGAACGCCGATCGCGGTGCACGCGCCGAGGCGAGCCGCAAGCTGGCCGCCCGCTGGGCAAAACGGGCTGCACAATTGGTTCAATCCTCCCCCGGAAAGGACGAACCCCGGGCCGGCATTCTCCTTGCCGCCGGACGGCCCGAATTCATCGCCAAGCGCCGCGATACGAGCGGCGAGAACTGGGTGACCGCCGGGGGCAGGGGCTTCGTGCTCGATCCCGCTTCGTCGCTGGCGCGGGCCGAGTTTCTCGTCGTCGGCGATGCGCAGGGGCAGGCCAAGGGGGCACGGATCACCTCGGCCATTGCGCTCGAGGAGAGCGAACTCGAACGCTGGCTCTCCGAGCGGATCGAACGCCGACACGTGCTGCGCTGGACCGGCGAGCGGGTCGAGGCGCTGGTCGAGCGCAGGTTCGGCGCGATCACGTTGGCGCGCGGGCCCGACCCGTCGCCCGATGCTGCGGCGATTGTGGACATGCTTGTGGAAAAAGCTCTGGAAAACCCGGCAAAACTCCTTCCCGCAGAACTGCTTGCGCGGGCGAGCTTCGTCGGTGTCGAGGGTTTGACGAACGAGAGGCTGGCCGAAAATGCATCGCTGTGGCTCGTGCCGCTGCTCGCTGGCAGGCGCGATCTCGACTTTCCCAGGGGCAGGCTGGTCGATGCGCTGCTCGGCCAGCTCGACTGGGATAGCCGCCAGAAACTCGACCGGCTGGCGCCGCGCGAATTCACCTCGCCCGCGGGCACGACCCACCGCATCGACTACACCGGCGACGATGCGCCGAGCGTGGAGGTGCGGGTGCAGGCGCTGTTCGGGCTCGATCGGCACCCTCTGGTCGGACAGACGCCGCTGCTGCTCAAGCTGACCAGCCCCGCCGGTCGCCCGATCCAGGCGACGCGCGACCTGCCCGGTTTCTGGCGCGGCAGCTGGGCCGATGTGCGCAAGGACATGAAGGGGCGCTATCCCAAGCACCGCTGGCCCGAGGAACCCTGGACCGAAGCGCCGAGTTTGAAGACCAAGAACGCCTTTTCAAAATCGGGAGGCTGAATTACAGGCTCGGCCATGGCAGCACGAATCTACCAGCGACCGAAGAACGCCATGCAGTCGGGCAAGGCCCGTACCGATGAGTGGGTGCTCGAATTCGAGCAGTCCGAAGCGCGTCATGCCGATCCGCTGATGGGCTGGACCGGCAGCGGCGACACGCAGGCGCAGGTGCAGCTGACCTTCCCGAACAAGGACGAGGCGAAAGCCTATGCCGAAAAATACGGCATCGCCGCGCGCGTGCATGCGACGCCGCCCAAGGCGCTCAAGCTGCAGGCCTACGCCGACAATTTTCGGTAATTGATTTTTGTCGCTCCCGCCGCCATATGGCGCCTCGGGAGTCGGTCGGACGTTAGCGTTCGCTCACCGGGTCAGGTCCGGAAGGAAGCAGCCCAGGTGGATTGCGGCGGGTCGGCCGGCTCCTTTTCACCCACATTTCATGGCCGCGACGGCATGACTTTTGCCGCGCCAGTGCCTACCTAGTCGGGCATGGGTGATTCACCGGACAATCCAGACGGCCTGCCGTGGGAAAACGAGGCTGAAGAGGCCGACGCGCCGAGCGCTGCGGAGCTCGAACAGGCCGGGCAGGAATCGATGTTCGGTGCGCCACCGGCCCCCGAGCCCACGGCGACACCAGGGCCCGAACCTTCGTCTGAAGCTGCGCCTGCGCCGAAAGCTGCACCGGCGAAACCCGATCCCGCTCAGCCCTATCGCGTCCTCGCGCGCAAGTATCGTCCGCAGACCTTCGCCGAGTTGATCGGGCAGGAAGCGATGGTCCGCACGCTGGCCAATGCCATTGCGCGCGACCGGCTGGCGCATGCCTTCCTGATGACCGGCGTGCGCGGGGTGGGCAAGACCTCGACCGCGCGCCTGATCGCCAAGGCGCTGAATTGCATCGGGCCCGACGGGCAGGGCGGGCCGACGATCAGCCCTTGCGGCGAATGCGAGCCGTGTCGCGCGATCGCCGAAGGCCGCCACATCGACGTCATCGAGATGGACGCCGCGTCGCACACCGGTGTCGACGACGTGCGCGAGATCATCGAGGCGGTGCGCTATGCCGCCGTCAGCGCACGCTACAAGATCTACATCATCGACGAAGTCCACATGCTTTCGCGCAATGCGTTCAACGCGCTGCTCAAGACGCTGGAGGAACCGCCGGCGCATGTGAAATTCCTCTTCGCCACGACCGAGGTCGAAAAGCTCCCCGTCACCGTGCTCAGCCGCACGCAGCGCTTCGATCTGCGCCGCATCCCGGTCGCGCTGCTCGAAACGCATTTCTCCGAGATCTGCCGCAAGGAAGGCGTCGAGGCGGACCCGGAGGCGCTGCATATCGTCGCCATCGCGGCCGAAGGCTCGGTTCGCGACGGCCTTTCGATCCTCGACCAGGCGATCGCCCACGCCGACCTCGACACCGAGGGCAGGGTGACTGCCGTGCGCGTACGCGACATGCTCGGCCTCGCCGACAAGGGCGCGCAGCGGCGGCTGTTCGGCCATATGCTGGAAGGCGAGGGCAGGGCATTGCTCGAGGCCGTCGACGAGCAATATGCGCTCGGCGTCGAACCGCTGGCGCTGATGCGCGCGCAGATGGACCTCGCGCATCGGATCACGGTTGCGCAGGTTTCGGGCGACGAGCCGGCCGGCGCCAGCCCCGACGAGCGCGAACAACTCGCGGACTGGGCTTCGCGGCTTCCCGCGGGACAACTCCATCGCCTCTGGCAGTTGCTGCTCAGGGGGCACGAGGAAGTGCGCCTCGCACCCGATCCGCTGGTGGCCTTGCGCATGGCACTGCTGCGCACGCTGCACGCTGGGCAGATGCCCGATCCGGGCAAGCTGGCGAAGAAGATCGACGCGCTTGCCGAGGCAGGGTCGGTCGCCCCTGCGACGAATGCGCCCGCCGGCACTCCCGCGCCCGGCTCCACCACCACGGCAGTTGCCGTCAACTGGCAGGAACTGGTCGAGGCCATCGATGCCTCGGGCCTCATGCAAGAGGCGAGCATCATGCGGCTTCAGGTGCGTGTCGTCGAACTCGCGGACGGCACCCTGCGCTATGGACGCGATGCCAAATTCACCGACGACATCGCGCCGGTCCTGCGCGAAGCGCTGCACCGGCATACGGGCAAGCGCTGGACCGTCGAGGAAGTCGCCGGCGGGGCGGGGAGCCCTTCGCTTGTCGAGGTGATCGAAGCCGAGCGCGAGGCTGCGACGGCGGCAACGCGCGCCCACCCGCTGGTGAAGGCGGCATTCGAGGCCTTTCCCGAGGCCGAACTGATTGACGATGGCGGCGCACCCCCCGCGCGCCGCGAGATACCCTGGAGTAGAAAAGCATGAACATGGAAGAAATGCTCGCGCAGGCCCAGAAGGCCGCTGAAACGATCCAGAAGCAGATGAGCGACGCCCAGGCCAAGCTCGACGAGATCGAGGTCGAGGGCACGGCCGGCGGCGGCCTCGTCAAGGTTCGCGCGACCGCTCGCGGGCGCATCCTTGGGGTCACCATCGACGAAAGCCTGATGAAGCCCGAAGAGAAGCAGATCGTCGAGGATCTTGTGACCGCCGCCTTCAACGATGCGCGTGACCGCGCCGACCGGAAGTCGGCCGAGGAAATGGCCAATATCCAGCAGACCGCGGGCCTGCCTCCGGGCTTCAAGTTGCCCGGATTGTAATCCGCAGCCTCCGCTGTGGCACGACGTGGAGGTAGTGGCTTGCTCGCAAATGGGACGGCAACAGCCGAAAGCCTATGCGCTGTGCGGGTGCGCCTTGCGTTCGGCGAGCAGGTCCCGGTCGTTGTCGAACGGCCGCCATCCCTCCCTGTCGTCGCGGATCAAGGGTGTATTGCACCGATCGCATGTAGTGCGAAAATCCACCGCGTCGTGCCATACGCGGCGGCGATTGACTCGATGACCGGTCACCTTGCAGATGACGGAATTCAACATCGATCTACTCCCGTAAGGAAACCAAATTTCCTCTTCCCCAGCATTTCCGCACATATCATAGATTAACCATGTTGGCATTGTAATACTGCGTCATCCACATGGAGTTTGGCGCGCGGCGTTGCGCCGCGGGTCCGGTGTCACCATATTCCTTGCGAACGGCCGCTGACGGCCACGAACGGAATTGCTGATGACCCACACCTACCCCCTGCTCCCCCTGCGCGATATCGTGGTCTTTCCCGGTATGGTCGTGCCGCTGTTCGTGGGGCGCGACAAATCCGTCGCGGCGCTCGAAGCGGCGATGGAAGGCAGCAAGGACATCTTCCTGCTGGCGCAGCTCGACCCGGGTTGCGACGATCCGGAGCGCGACGACCTCTATGACGTCGGTGTTATCGCGCAGGTGCTCCAGCTGCTCAAGCTACCCGATGGCACCGTGCGCGTGCTGGTTCAGGGCAGCGACCGCGCATCGCTTGAAGAGCTGGCCACCGCCGGCGCGCATGTCGAGGCCAGCGTGTCGATCATCGACACGGTGACCTCCTCGGGCAGCGAAGTGGTCGCCATGATGCGCCAGGTGGTCGAACAGTTCGGTGAATACGCCAAGCTCAACAAGAAGCTCGGCGAAGAGGCGGTCGAGCAGCTGGGCGATATCGACGATGCCGGCGAACTGGCCGATGCCATTGCCGCCGCCGTCAATGCCAAGGTGTCCGACAAGCAAGCGCTGCTGGTGGAGAAGGATCCGCTCAAGCGCCTCGAGATGGTCATGTCCTTCATGGAAGGCGAACTGTCGGTGCTGCAGGTGGAACGGCGCATCCGTGGCCGCGTGAAGCGGCAGATGGAGAAGACCCAGCGCGAATATTACCTGAACGAGCAGCTCAAGGCGATCCAGAACGAGCTTGGCGGCGACGAGGACGGCAGCAACGAGATTGCCGAACTGACCGAGAAGATCGCCAAGACCAAGCTTTCCAAGGAAGCGCGCGAGAAGGCCGAGGCCGAGCTCAAGAAGCTCAAGAGCATGCAGCCGATGAGCGCCGAGGCGACCGTTATCCGCAACTATCTCGACGTGCTGCTCGGCCTGCCCTGGGGCAAGAAGAGCAAGGTCAAGAAGGATATCGGCGAGGCGCAGAAGGTGCTCGATGCCGACCACTACGGCCTCGAGAAGGTCAAGGACCGGATCATCGAATATCTCGCGGTTCAGGCACGCACGCGCAAGCTGAAGGGGCCGATCCTCTGCCTCGTCGGCCCGCCGGGCGTCGGCAAGACCTCGCTCGGCAAGAGCATCGCCAAGGCGACCGGGCGCGAGTTCGTGCGCCAGTCGCTCGGCGGCGTGCGCGACGAGGCCGAAATCCGCGGCCACCGCCGCACCTATATCGGGTCGCTCCCCGGCAAGATCGTCACCAATCTCAAGAAGGCCGGCAAGATCAATCCGCTGTTCCTGCTCGACGAGATCGACAAGCTCGGCCAGGACTTCCGCGGCGATCCCGCCTCGGCGCTGCTCGAGGTGCTCGACCCGGAACAGAACGCAAAGTTCCAGGATCACTATCTCGAACTCGATCTCGACCTTTCGGACATCATGTTCGTCACCACGGCGAACAGCCTCAACCTGCCGCAGCCGCTGCTCGATCGCATGGAGATCATCCGGCTCGAAGGCTACACCGAGGACGAGAAGGTCGAGATCGCGACGCGGCACCTGCTTCCCAAGCAGGTCGAGGAGCATGGCCTGAAGAAAGGCGAGTTCGAGCTTAGCGAGGACGGATTGCGCGATCTCATCCGCTACTACACGCGCGAGGCCGGCGTCCGTACGCTCGAGCGCGAACTGGCGCGGCTCGCGCGCAAGAGCCTGCGCAAGATTCTCGAGAAGCAGGTCGAGAGCGTCACGATCACACCCGAAAACCTCAGCGATTTCGCCGGAGTGCGCAAGTTCAAGCACGGCATGAGCGAAGACGAGCCGCAGGTCGGTGCAGTGACGGGTCTCGCCTGGACCGAGGTGGGCGGCGAACTGCTGACCATCGAGAGTGTCACCACGCCGGGCAAGGGCGAGGTCAAGACCACCGGCAAGCTGGGCGAAGTGATGAACGAGAGCGTCGCCGCGGCCTTCAGCTTCGTCAAGGCGCGCGCGCCGCATTACGGCATCCGGCCGAGCCTTTTCCAGCGCCGCAATATCCATGTCCACCTGCCCGAAGGCGCGGTTCCCAAGGACGGCCCGAGCGCGGGCGTCGGCATGGTTACCTCGATCGTTTCGACGCTGAGCGGCATCCCGGTGAGGCCCGACGTCGCGATGACGGGCGAGGTCACCTTGCGCGGACGCGTGCTGGCGATCGGCGGTCTCAAGGAGAAACTGCTCGCTGCGCTCAGGGGCGGGATCAAGAAGGTCCTCATCCCCGAAGAGAACGTGAAGGATCTCGCCGAAATCCCGGACAATGTGAAAGCGGGGCTCGACATCGTGCCCGTCGCGCATGTCGACGAGGTTCTGGCGCAGGCGCTCTGCAGTGTGCCCGAGGCGATCGAGTGGACCGAGGCGGACGACCTTGCGAGCCAGCCGGACCACCCGCACCAGCCAGCTTCGCCGACCGCGCATTAACAAAAGATATGCTGCGCCGCAGCGACTCGGACGGGCTCCGGCGATCCTTCGGGGCCCGTCCCGTCGCTGTACGCGGTCTCCTTACAGGGTGAATGGACACTTCACCCTGAATTTCACCGCACATGCCCCAAAATCCGCCGAATTTCGCCGAGTTTGCCTTTGACACCGCTTCCAAAAAACTCTCAATTCGTCCGCCTTCACCGAGGCGATTCAGCCAATACCATCAGACGATAAGAACAAAGGGGGTTTTCCATAATGAACAAGAACGACCTGATCAGCGCAGTCGCCGATTCCAGCGGCCTTTCCAAGAGCGATGCATCGAGCGCCGTCGAAGGCGTGTTCGACGCGATCACCAAGGCCCTGTCGAGCGGCGACGAAGTGCGCCTGGTCGGCTTCGGCACGTTCTCCGTCGCCAAGCGCAAGGCCTCGACCGGCCGCAACCCGCGCACCGGCGAGCCGATGACCATCAAGGCTTCGAACCAGCCCAAGTTCAAGGCCGGCAAGGGCCTCAAGGACTCGGTCAACTGATCCGCTTTCCCAGCGGCGCGCCGCCACGCCTCGCGGTGCAATGAAGGGACTGAACTTCGCCGCGCCTTCCATTCCGGAAGGCGCGGCGTTTTCGCGTCGGGTCAGTCGAAGGCGATGAGCGCCGTGGGCGCCTGTTCGGTGCGCGGCGTGATCGACCAGCTCAGAACTTGGCCCCGGGCATGGCGTTGCGGTCCTTCGTCGGTGTTGTTGGCAAGGATCCGGCCGTCGGTGACGATGGTGAAGTCGCCATCGGCAATCACGATCCGCGGCGGCGTCTCGCCCTCCGCATCGGCCTCGCCCGAGAGGCCCGCGAGGCCGGCCATGCCGCCCATCATGCCCTGCATCGGGTTGCCGCCACCCTGCGCCGCGAAGCCCGGCGCGTCGATGCGGACCTGTCCCTCGTCGCGCAGGATCACGCTGACGAAGCTGTTCGCCATGGCCATCTTCTCGATCGTCGGAAAGACGAAGTCGTGGGTCAATTGGCCCGAGATAGAGAAATCGACGTCGAACAGTCCGTCGCCCTTGTATTCGACCGTTGTCCAGCCGCGCTGCCGCTGCAATTTCTCGGCAAGCTCCCGGGCCGCCTCGGGGTTGGAGGGGTCGATCCCGCCGAGGAAGGCCTTCATCTGTTCGGCCTCCTGCGCCTTCTTGGCGCGGCGGGTTTCGGCCTCCGCCTCCCACTCGCGTTTCTGCTCGGCCTCTTCGGCGGGCGTGCAGTCGCGGGGATCGAAATCCTCGTCCCAGCATTCGGCCTCGAAGGTCTCGTCGACCTTGCTTCCCATCTCGGCCAGCTTGCTCAGCGCCAGCATCTGGATCTCGCCGTCATAGGCGAAGGCGAAGCTGCCGTCCTTCATCAGCTCCAGCTGGCTGGTGAATTGGCCGGGCGAAAGCAGGCACCCAGACAGCATCAGCGCGCTCGCGCCCGCCAGCGCCATCGCGCGAAACTTCATGGCAATCATGTTTCCCTCCCCACAGATGATTCTAGCGTGTCGCCACCGCATAGAGTGCGATCGCCCCGGCATTGGAGACATTCAGGCTCTCGATCTGGTCGCCGATCGGCAGCTTGGCCAGCGCGTCGCAATGCGACTCGATATTGTGCCGCATCCCTTCGCCCTCGGCACCGAGCACGAGAGCTACGGGCCCTTCGGGAAGCGCCTCCGCGAGAGTCGCTTTGGCGGCGCCGGTGAGGCCGATTCGCCAATAGCCCGCCTCGGCGATCTGCTCGAGCGCGCGCGCGAGATTGACCACGCGCACCCATGGCACCACTTCGAGCGCGCCCGAGGCCGCCTTGCCGATCACGCCGCCCTCGGGCGGGGCATGGCGATCCTGCGTGACGAGCGCCGCGGCACCGAAGGCCGCGGCCGAGCGCATGATCGCGCCGACATTGTGCGGATCGGTAACCTGATCGAGGACGATGATCGGGCGTGCCGGATCGGCATCGAGCACCTCGTCGAGATGGATGTCCTCGAGCGGGGCGCATTCGAGCACCAGGCCCTGGTGCGGGGCATCCTTGGCGACGAGCCGCGCGAGATCCTGCACATCGGCATATTCGAGCGGGAAGTCCTGCGGCAGCTCGCCGTCGAGCGATTCGACGCCTTCCCGCGTCGCCCACAGCTTGCGATGCACGCGGTCGGGGTTCTTGAGCGCCGCCTCGACCGCGTGGCGGCCCCACAGACGTACCTGCCCGGTGCCGGCGTGTCCGCTTCCGCGTCCGCCCTTCATCCGGCCTGCCCGTCCCCTGAGTGCGCGCTTGCGTTCGCCTTTTGCCATTGAATTCGTCCTGTCAGAAACTTTGGTTGCGGCCTGTGCCAGCGAGGGCATTGACAGGCAAGGCTCGCTTCGCCAAAGGGGCGCCTCTCGGCACGGGATCGGCTTTGCGATCCCTCGATTTCCTCAGCGAAATGGCCCGTGTGGACAGGTGGCCGAGTGGTTAAAGGCAGCAGACTGTAAATCTGCCCGCGCAAGCGTACGCTG
>NZ_JBLYYF010000043.1:0-77487 GCF_048550555.1 Qipengyuania sp.
GCCTCGCGCCAGTACCGCAACATGGTCGAAGCGATGTCGACCGCCAAGCAACTCATGCTCGAAACGATGAGGATGAAATGATCACTTCGACGACCAACCAGGTGGCCGGCGCCACCAACACCACCGGCCCCGTTTCGGGCCGCGGCATGGACGCACTCGGGCAGGGCGACTTTCTCCGCCTGCTGACCGTCCAGATGCAGCAACAGGATCCCTTCGATCCCGTCGATAACAAGGAAATGCTCGCCCAGATGGCGCAGTTCTCCTCGCTCGCCGGGGTTTCCGAAACCAATGCCATGCTCGAGCGGATTGCGGACAAGCTCGACCAGCTGATCGAAACCACCCAGTCCGCATCCGAACTCTGACCCAGGGAGACACCCCATGTCCTTCTATACTTCGCTCAACGGCATGAAGAACGCGCAGACCTCGCTCGGGGTGATCGCGCACAATATCTCGAACTCGGAAACCTACGGCTTCAAGCGCAGCCGTACCGAATTCTCCGAAATCGTCGCCGGTTCCGCGCTGACCAACCCGCGCATGATCCAGGGCATCGGTGCCTCGGTTTCGTCGATCACGCAGAACTTCGCCCTCGGCCCCGTCGAACAGACGGGCTCGGCGCTCGATCTCGCGATTACCGGCGACGGCTTCTTCACCACGCGCTCGCCGGTCGATGGCAAGACGCTCTATACCCGCGCCGGCTCGTTCACCATGTCCGAGACGGGCAACATCGCCGACAGCGATGGCAACCGCCTGCAGGTGTTCCCGGTCGATGCCAATGGCGTGGTCACCGGCAACTCCATCTCCGACGCCCAGATCCCCGCGCAGAACGCCGCGGGAGCCGAGTTCGCCGGTGTGACGATCACCCGCGAAGGCCTCGTCCAGGCGTCGTATGCCGACGGTTCGGTCGAGCCGATCGGTGCGGTGGCGCTCGCCAGCTTCATCTCGCCGACCGGGCTCAAGAAGGTCGGTTCGGCGAACTGGGAAGGCACCGGTCTTTCGGGTCCCGCCACTTACGGTTCGCCCGGCTCGGGCGCCTATGGTTCGCTGCTCTCGGGTGCGCTCGAACGCTCGAACGTCGACATTGCCGAGGAACTCGTCGGGCTGATCACCGCCCAGCGCAACTTCCAGGCCAATGCCAAGGCGATCGACACCGCGACCCAGATCTCGCAGACCGTCATCAACCTGCGGACCTGATCCCCATGGACCGCCTCATCTATACCGCTCTTTCGGGCATGCGGGCGTCGATGGACAGCCAGCGCGTCATCGCGAGCAATATGGCCAATGCCAATACGCTCGGGTTCCGCGCCGAACTGCTCGACCAGCGCTCGGTCACCATCGAGGGCCAGCCCAACGAGGCCCGCGCGATGCAGACCACCGCGGTCCGCGGAGCGGATATGGCGGCGGGCGAAATCATCGAAACCGGTCGCGATCTCGACATCGCGGTCGCGACCGATGCGCTCATGGCGGTCCAGGCGGAAGACGGTACCGAGGCCTATACGCGCCGCGGCGACCTGTCGATTTCGGCCACCGGCCTGCTCGTCAATGGCGACGGGCGGCCGGTGCTCGGAGATACGGGTCCGATCACCATCCCGCCGGTCGGCATCCCTGGCATCGCACCCGACGGGACGGTGACGATCACCGACCCGACGGCGCCCGACCAGCCACCGGCCGAAGTCGGCCGGATCAAGCTGGCGACATGGGCGGGATCGCCGGTCAGCAAGGGGCTCGACGGCCTCTTCCGGGTCGAAGGCGGGGGCGTATTGCCGACCGACGAGGCGGCGAAGGTCCAGACCGGCGCGCTCGAACAGTCCAACGTCAAACCCACCGAAGTCCTGGTCGAGATGATCGATGCGCAGCGCCTCTTCGCGATGCGCAGCAAGCTCATCTCCACCGCACGCGAAGTCGACGAAAGCGGCGCGCAGCTCATGCGCCTCAGCTAATCAGGGAAAAGGAACACCACCATGCCCACTTCAGCCCTTCAGGTCGCTCGTACCGGGCTCGAGGCGCAGGATGCGCGGATGCGCGTCATTGCCAATAACCTCGCCAACGTCGGCACTACCGGCTTCAAGCGCGACCGCGCCAACTTCGCCACGCTCGCCTATCAGGATGCACGCGTCGCGGGGCAGCGTTCGTCAGGTGAAACCGCCTATGCCACCGGGCTCAATCTCGGCACCGGCGTCGCGGTCCAGTCGACCAGCCAGATCATGACGCAGGGTGCGCTCAACACCACCGGCAATGCCTTCGATCTCGCGCTCGACGGCGACGGCTATTTCCAGATCGAAATGCCCGGCGGCCGCACCGGCTACACCCGCGCAGGCAATTTCACCGTGTCGGCCGAAGGGCAGCTGGTGACGCAGCAGGGCTATGCCGTGCAGCCGGCGATCACCGTGCCCGAGGGGGCGACGTCGATTGCGGTTTCGCCCGACGGCACCGTTTCGGCAACCGTTCCGGGCGAGGCCGAAGCGACCGAACTGGGCCAGATCCAGGTGGCGCGCTTCACCAATCCTGCGGGCCTGCAGGCGATCGGCGACAACTTCCTCGTCGAAACCGCTGCCAGCGGTGCGGCGGAGCTCGCACCCGGCGGCGAGAACGGGCGGGGCAATATCCGCCAGGGCATGCTCGAAGCCTCGAACGTCAACATCGTCGAGGAACTGGTCGAAATGATCGAATGCCAGCGCGCCTACGAAATCAGCTCGAAGATGGTCTCGGCCGTCGACGAAATGCTCCGCAACGCCAACCAGACGCTGTGAGGACTGTCGCGATGAAATCCGCTCTCTGCATACTGCCCCTGGCGCTCGGCCTTGCCGCCTGCGGCGGTGGTTCCGCGCGGCCAGAAGGCTTTGCCGCGGCGCTCCCGCCCGCACCGCAGGCCACGCAGGTCCGCCATCAGGACGGCGCGATCTACCAGGCCAGCCAGGGCTATGCGCCGCTCTATTACGGCAATCGCGCGGCGAAGGTCGGCGACATCGTCACCATCGTGCTCGTCGAGCGGACGCAGACCTCGAAATCGACCAGCGGGTCGACCAAGCGCGACGGCAGCATCGGATTGTCGCTCCCCGCCTTCGTCGGAATCGACGACAGCGACCTTAATGCTTCGGGCGGTTCGTCGTTCAAAGGATCGGGCGATGCATCCCAGGCCAGTTCGATCCGGGCGGACCTGACCGTGACCATTGCCGAGGTTCGACCGAACGGGACGGCTCTCGTACGCGGGGAAAAGGTCATGCAACTCAGCCAGGGCGAAGAATGGGTCCAGCTTTCGGGCATCATCCGCCTCTCGGACATCGACCAGGACAACCGCATCCCCTCGATCCGCGTCGCCGATGCGCGGATCTCCTATTCGGGCGCGGGCTCGGTCCAGCGCGCGAGCCGCGAAGGCTGGCTGTCCAAGTTCTTCGGCGCGATCTCGCCCTTCTGAGGATGCCGATCATGATCCGTCGCCTCGCCTTCCTCTTCGTCGCGCTGCTCGCGTCGCTGCCGGTTCCGGCAGCGGCCGAGCGGGTGCGCGATCTCGGCCAGTTCCAGTCGGTCCGCTCCAACCAGCTGACCGGCTATGGCGTCGTCGTCGGCCTCGACGGTTCGGGCGACGACAATTTCGCCTATGTCACGCAGGCCATGCGCGGCGTGTCGGGCCGGCTCGGCCTGCAGCTGCCGCCGGGCGTCAATCCGGCGCTCAAAAACGCGGCTGCGGTGATCATCACCGCTGAACTGCCCGCCTTCGCCAAGCCCGGCCAGCGGATCGACGTCACCGTGTCGACCATGGGCAAGGCCAAGTCGCTGCGCGGCGGTGCGCTCGTCATGACCCCGCTCTATGGTGCCGACGGCCAGATCTACGCGATGGCGCAGGGCAACCTCGCTGTCGGCGGGCTCGGCGTGTCGGGCAAGGACGGCTCGAAGCTGACCGTCAATGTGCCGACCGTGGGCCGGATCGCCGACGGTGCGACCGTCGAACAGGCGGTGGCCAGCAATTTCGACTTTTCCGAAGTGCTGCGCTGGAACCTCTACCAGGCCGACTTCCTGACCATTTCGCGCGTCCGCGATGCGATCAACGCCGCCTATCCGGGCATGGCGCAGGTCGAGGACGGGGTGACGCTGGCGCTGATGCTCCCGCCGGGCGCCAACACCCGCGCCGAGATCATGGCGCAGATCGAGATGCTCGATATCGACCCGGCCGAACGCGCCGCCAAGGTGGTGATCAACAGCCGTACCGGCACGATCGTCATCTCCAGCGCTGTGCGGCTCGCCCCCGCGGCGATCAGCCATGGCAGCCTGGTGGTGCGGATCGACGAAAACCCCACCGTGGTCCAGCCCGAGCCTTTCTCGCGCGGACGCACCGCAGTCGAGCCCGACAGCACGATCACCGCTCGCCAGCAGGACAATGTCGTCTCGCGCGTCGGCCCCGGTGCCTCGCTCGCCGAAGTGGTCGATGCGCTCAACGCGCTGGGTGCAACCCCGGCCGATTTGGTCGCGATCCTCGAAGGTCTCAAGCAGGCCGGATCGCTCACTGCGGAGCTCGTGATCATATGACCGCCTTTCCGATCTCCATGACCGGCGCGAAGCCGCTTGCCGAGCGCGAGGCTTCGCCGGAACGGACCGAACTGCGCCAGGCGGCGCAGCAGTTCGAGGCGATCCTGCTGCGCCAGATGCTCGCCAGCGCGCGCAACACCGATTTCGGGGGCAACGACCTGTTCAGCGGCGAGGGCGAGGATACCTTCCGCGAGATGCGCGACGCGCGCTTTGCCGAGGTGACCGCGCAGTCGGGCCAGCTCGGCTTCGCCGCCGCCATCGAACAGCAGTTGTCGCGCTTCCTCCCGCAGGGGGAGAGCTGATGGCTTCGGACCTTCTCTCGATCGCCGCCAGCGGTGCCCGCGCGGCACGCGGCGCGCTCGACGTCACGGCGCAGAACATCGCCAACGCGTCGAGCGACGGATACGTCCGTCGCAGCCTGCGGATCGAGGAAGTCTCCGCTTCGGGCGGTGCCGGACGGATCGGCGACATCTCGCTGTCGGGTGCGCGGATCGCGGAGATCCGCCGCAACGCGGACTCCTTCCTCCAGGGCGAGGTCCGTCGCACTTCGGGCGACCTGCAGCGCGCCGATACCGAGCTTTCGGGCCTGCGCAACATGGAAAGCGCGCTCGAACAGTCGGGCGTCTTCACCGCCGTGGTCGAATTCGAAGCGGTGCTCCAGCAGCTCGCCGGCGACCCCACCGATCCCTCGCGCCGCGCAGCCGTGGTCGCCGAGGCGGATACGCTGGCCAACAAGTTCAACATCACCGCCTCGGGCTTCGACTCGGTCGGCGCAGGCCTGCGTTTCGAAGCGGAATCGCAGGTTTCGGAGGCCAATATCGTCGGTGGCGAACTGGCGCGGGTGAACCTGCGCCTGACCCGCGCCGGGACCGGCAGCAGCGACCGCGCGGCCCTGCTCGACCAGCGCGACCAGCTGCTAGAGCGGCTCGCCGGCTTCACGTCGATTTCGACGACTTTCGCCAGCGACGGAACCGTCGCGGTCTCGCTCGGCAGCAACCCCGCCCGCAGCTTCGTGCAGGGGGGCGCCGCTTCCACTCTGAGTTCGGCCACTGCCGCCGACGGAACGATGAGTTTCGCGGTCAACGGCCAGGCCGTCACGCCGGGCTCGGGCGCGCTCGCCGGTGCCTCGCTTGCACTGACCGAACTGGCATCGGTCCGCGGCAGGCTCGATGCCATTGCCGCGGGCCTCGCCGACGTGGTGAACAACGCCCAGGCTGCCGGCGTCGCGCTCGACGGCACTCAGGGCCAGCCGATCTTTGCCGGCAGCACGGCCGGCACGTTGCGCGTGGTGATGACCGACGGCAAGGGGCTGGCCACGGCCCCCGCGGGGGCAGTGGCGGGAAGCCGCGACGACGCCAATCTCAATGCGCTGCGCCAGTCGCTGGCCGGTCTCGATCCCGCCCAGCAGTTGAGCGGGGTGCTGTTCGACGTGTCGAGCAAGGTTGCGGGCCGCAACGTCACCCAGAGCGCGCTCGAGACGATCGCCTCGTCGGCGCGCGTCTCGCTCGAACAGCAGTCGGGCGTCGATCTCGATGCCGAGGCGGCCAATCTGATCCGTTTCCAGCAGGCGTTCCAGGCTTCGGGCAGGGCCATGCAGGCCGCCAGCGACATTTTCGACACTCTTCTGGGGATCGGCCGATGATCAATCTCAGCACCGGGGCCTTCTACGAGCGCGGAACGCGGCAGATCAGCAGCCTGCGCTCGCAGGCGGAATCGCTCCAGCAGCAGATCGGGACGGGCGAGCGCCTCGAACGCTCCTCGGACGATCCGGTCGCGGCGGCGCGCCTGCGCATGCTCAGCCGGAACGAGCGGATCGCCAACGTGGATACGCGCAATTCGCAGCTGGCCGAGGCCGATCTTTCGCTCACCGACCAGGCCCTCGGTTCGGTTGCCGACCTGGTCGTGCGCGTGCGCGAGCTGGCGGTGCAGGCCACCAACAGCACGCTCAGCGACGACCAGCGCGCCGCGATCGGCGCGGAAGTCGCCGGCTTGCGCGAAAACCTCGTCCTGCTGGCGAATGGCCGGAACATCGCCGGCCATTCGCTGCTTGGCGGACAGGCCTCGGGCGCAGCCTATGCCGACAATGGCGGCACGATCCAGTTCGTGGGCACGACCGAGATCACGCCGCTTGAGATCGGCGAAGGCCAGACGGTGGTTCCGGGCCTGACGGGCCCCGATGTCTTCCAGTTCGACACCGCCAATGGCTCGACCGACCTGTTCACCGTGCTCGGCGATCTTGCTGCCGTCCTCAAGGCCGGCGGTCAGGGCGCGGCCGAAGCCGGCGCCGCCTCGCTGGCCGACCTCGACGCCGGCCTAGAGAAAGTCACCACCGCGCAGACCGTCGTCGGCGCGCGGCTCAACTGGATCGACCTGATGACCGAGCGGCGCGAGGCCAATGCCGAACGCGTGGCGGATGAACGCTCGAATGTCGGCGGTGCCGATATCGCCGTGACGATGAGCCGGCTGCAGGAAACGCTCACCGTACTCGAAGCGAGCCAGGCCAGCTTCGTCCGTCTTGCCAATCTTTCGCTCTTCTCGATGCTGCGCTGATCGCGGCCTGAAAATACAGGGGATTCAATCGTGTTCGCCGCAATCGGAATAGTCATTTTGCTCGTCATGGTGTTCGGCGGCTTCGCCCTCACCGGTGGCGCACTGGGGCCGGTGATGGAAGCCGTGCCGCACGAAATGCTGATCATCGGCGGCGCCGCGATTGGCGCGCTGGTGGCGGGTAACTCGATGGACGGCCTCAAGGCGATCGGGAAGTCCTTCAAGGTCATCTTCAAGGGTCCGCAGCATACCAAGCAGGACCATATCGATGCGATCGCGCTGACCGCGCAGTGCATGAAACTGCTCAAGAACGAGGGCCCCGTCGCACTGGAAAGCCACGTCGAGAATCCGCAGGATTCGACGATCTTCAGCGCCTATCCCAACCTGCTCAAGAACGAGCCCCTGATCGGCCTGATCTGCGACACGCTGACGCTGCTGGTGGTGTCGTCGGGCACGCTCGAGACGCATGCGGTCGAGGAAGTGATGGACAATGCGATGAAGACGCATTTCCACGAGCTCCACGAGCCGCAGCACACGCTCCAGTCGCTCGCCGACGCGCTGCCCGCGCTGGGCATCGTCGCGGCGGTCCTGGGCGTGGTGAAGACCATGGGTTCGATCGACAAGCCCCCCGAGATTCTCGGAGGCATGATCGGTTCGGCACTGGTCGGAACCTTTCTCGGCGTGCTGCTCGCCTATGGCATCGTCGGCCCGCTCGCCGGGCGCCTCAAGCAGGTGCTCGAGCAGGACGAACAGATCTTCCACGCGGTCAAGCAGGTGATCATCGCCTCGCTCTACGGCCACCCGCAGCCGCTGGTGGTCGAAAGCGCCCGCTCGGGCCTCGGCCACACGGTTCGTCCGGGGCTGAACGAACTGCTCGACGCGCTCAGGGGTAGATAAGATGGCCAGCAAGGCGGCGGGCCGCAACGAGCCACCCGTTCCGATCATCGTCAAGAAGGTCACGGTCGTCGCGGCGTCGGGTCATCACGGCGGCGCCTGGAAGGTCGCCTATGCCGACTTCGTCACCGCGATGATGGCGTTCTTCCTGCTGCTGTGGCTGCTCGGCGCGACGACCGAGGACCAGCGCAAGGGCCTCGCCGACTATTTCACCCCGACGCTGGTCAAGACCAAGGAACAGAGCGCGGGCGCGGACGGCGTGCTCGGCGGCTCCTCGCTGGTCGATGTCGACAGTTACCCGCATGCGGCCGGGCAGACGGGCACGAAGGCGCTGACCGTTCCCCGCGATGCGACCGGCGGACCGAAGGAAGGCGCCGCCAGCATCAAGCAGATCGAGCGGCGGGTTACGGCGGCGATCGCCGATGAAGAGCGCCTCAAGCGCCTGATGCGCCAGGTACGCATGGTCGACACCACCACCGGAATCAGGATCGACCTCGTCGACGACGCGGATTTTTCGATGTTCTCGCTCGGGACGACTGTCCTGACCACGGATGCGCGCGATCTGCTCGATCTCATCGCCGAGGCGATCGGTCCTGAAGCCGGCAAGATCACCGTGCGCGGCCATACCGACGCGCTGCAGTATCGCGATCCGGCACGGGTCAACAACTGGTCGCTGTCGGCGGGCCGTGCGGAAACGACGCGCCAGATGCTCATCCGTCACGGCATCGCGCGCACCCGCTTCCGCCGCATCGAAGGCGTCGCCGATACTGAACCGCTGATCGCGAACGATCCCTCCGATCCGCGCAACCGCCGGATTTCGATCACGCTCGAGCGCTAAGCCGCGCTCAGCGCCGGGCGTAGGCGCGGCAGAAGACCTCGACTGCCCCGGCGATTCGTTCGCGGTTTCGCCGGGGATCGTCGGGAACCCCGAAGCGGCGCTCGAGATCGCCCATGCCCTTGCACATGCTGGCGAATTGTTCGGCGGCTAGCTCAGCATCGTCGATCTCGATGTCGCCCGCGTCGTGCATCGCCGCGAGCAGGGCAGCAAAGGCCTTCTTCATCCGCAGCGGACCGGCAGCTAGGAAGGCTTCGCCGACCGCCGGCTCGTGTTCGGTTTCGGCCGCGATACGCCGTTCGAACTGCACCATCCGGGGGCGCGAGAGGAAGGTGACCATTGCCTCGCCGATCGCGGTGAGCCGGTCGCGCAGACTGCCCGAGGCGATCTTCGGCACTTCGAGACTGCCGCGCAATTGCGCGCATTCCTGCTCCACGGCGGCGGTGAACAGCGCGCGCTTGTCGCCGAAGCGATTGTAGATCGTGACCTTGGAAACCCCGGCGTCGGCGGCGATCTGTTCGATCGAGCTGGCCGCGAAGCCGTGCTCGAAAAAGCTCGCCGCCGCGGCTGCCAGGATCGCCTCGCGCTTGGCCTCGTCCGCCGGACGGCCACTGCGTTTGGGCCTGCTGCTTGACAATATGAACGCCTCCGTTCATGTGAACTACATCGTTCAATAATGAACGAATCGAGGGAACAAGGCAAGCGCACGTGCTCTGGATCGCGATCAGGATGCTCACCGGCGATGCCCAGAAGTTCTACGGGCTGGTGTTCGGAATTGCTTTCTCGACGCTGCTGATCACCCAGCAGCTGACCATTTTCGTCAATCTGATCGAGCGCGGCGCGAGCGGCGTCTACAACGTCTCAAGCGCCGATATATGGGTCATGGATCCGGTCAGCCGCACCACCGACATCGCCTATGCCATGCCCTCGACCGCGCTCGACAAGGTGCGCAGCGTCGAAGGCGTTGCCTGGGCGGTGCCGCATATCCGCGCGCAGGCGAGCGTGCGCACCGGTGACGGCGATCTCGAGGGCGTGGCAGTCATCGGGGTCGACGATGCGACGCTGATCGGACTGCCCAAGCGCATGCTCGAAGGGTCGACCGAAGTGCTGGAACAGCCCGACAGCGTCATCATCGACGATGTCGGTGCGACGCGCATGTTCCCCGACCAGTCGCCGATCGGCGAGCGGCTCGAACTCAACGATCAGCGCGCGGTCATCCGCGGGATCGCCGATGCCATTCCCAGCTTCACCAGCACCGTGGTGCTCTACACCAAATACAGCCAGGCGCTGAACTACGTGCCCGGTACGCGCAACCGCCTGTCCTTCGTGTTGGTGGGGGCCGAAGATCCCGCGCGAGCCAAGGCGCTGTCCGAGCGGATCGAGCGCGAAACGGGGCTGAAGGCACAGACGCGCGACGAATTCGCCGAAGACGGGATCGACTTCATCATCGAGAACACCGGCATCCCGTTCAATTTCGGGATCACCGTGGCGCTTGGCTTCATCGTCGGCGTGGCGATCGTCGGGCTGACTTTCAGTCTGTTCATCCGGGATAACATCAAGCAGTTCGGTGCGCTCAAGGCGATCGGGGTCACCAACGCCAAGATTCGCCGGATGGTGACGGTGCAGGCGGGGCTGGTCGGGCTGATCGGCTACGGCTTGGGCGTACTCGGAACGATCCTCTTCATCTGGGGCTTCTCCGGCAATCCGACCTTCAAGGGGTTCTACATTCCCTGGCAGATCCCGCTCGTAAGTCTGGCTTCGGTGGCGCTGATCCTGGCGCTGACCGGCTGGCTGGCGCTGCGCAACGTCCTCCGGACCGAACCGGCATCGGTGTTCCGCTGATGGGGCCCCCGCTCGACACCAGCGGCATCGGCGGCTGCAACCCCGAAGCGGCGATCTGCACGCGCGGGGTGACGCGCGATTTCCAGGCGGGGCAGCAGACGATCACCGTGCTCCACGGCATCGATCTCGATATCCGCGCGGGCGAGATGACCTTTCTTGTCGGCGAGAGCGGCTCGGGCAAGACTACGCTGATCTCGATCATGTGCGGAATCCTCTGGCCGACGCTGGGCGAGGTGAAGGTCTTCGGCACCGACATCTACGAGCTCGGCGACAGCGAACTCGTCGAATTCCGTCTCGCCAACATCGGCTTCATCTTCCAGCAGTACAATCTCATCCCCTCGATCGATGCCGCCAGCAATGCCGCCGTGCCGCTGATCGCACAGGGGATGGAGCGCCCCGAGGCTCGCGAACGTGCGGTGGCGATGCTCGAGAAGCTCAATATCGGCGACCAGGCGAACAAGCTGCCGAGCCAGCTGTCCGGCGGCCAGCAGCAGCGCGTCGCCATTGCCCGCGCGCTGGTGCACGAACCGCGGCTGGTGGTGTGCGACGAGCCCACCGCAGCCCTCGATGCTTCCTCCGGCCGGCGGGTAATGGACCTGCTGCGCGAGGTCGCGGTGGCCGAAAACCGCGCCTGCATCATCGTGACCCACGACAACCGCATCTTCGACCTCGCCGACCGCATCCTCGTGCTCGAGGACGGTCGGATCACCCATGACGGCAGCGATATGCCCGAAGGACACTGACATGGCCCTCGACTGGAAAAACCTCAGCTTCCCGCGCCAGATCCTCCCCGCGATTGCCGTGGTCGCCCTGCTCGGCGCGGCGGCCTTCATCCTTGCGGGCCTGCCCGACCGCACGCTGTCCGATCCTGCGCGCGAGCCACCGCATGCGTCCTCCGATCTGGCCGCGCAGCCTCGAGTGGCGGGATCCGGCGTGGTCGAACCGTCGAGCGAGACGGTCCAGATCGGCTCGCCGCTCTCGGGCCTCGTCACCCGCCTCATGGTCCAACCCGGCGACCGCGTCGGCGAAGGCCAGTTGCTGTTCGCGCTCGACGATCGCGCCGCCCGCGCGCAACTGCGCGAGGCGCAGGCCGCGATCGCCGAGGCCCGCGCCGCGATCTCCGAGGCGCAGAGCGCGCGCGCCACGGCCGGTCGCCAGCTCGCGCTCTACCGCCAGGTCGAGGATCCCGCCGCGGTGAGCCGCGCCGAGGTGATCCGCGCCGAGGGCGATGCCAGTGCTGCGAGCGAACGCCTTCGGCTGGCGCAGGCGCGGCTGCAGGCGGCCGAGGCCCGCGCCGGATCGGCACGGACCGAAATCGATCGCTTGTCGATCCGCGCGCCGATGGCGGGTGAAGTCTTGGCGGTGAACATCCGCAAGGGCGAATTCGTCAGCACCATGGGCGGCGGCGGATCGCAGCCCTTCATCGAAATGGGGCAGACGAGCCCGCTGCATGTCCGGATCGACATCGACGAGGAACAGGCCCCGCGGCTCAGGCTGGGCGCGCCGGCCACGGTCAGCCCGCGCGGCGCGGCGGACAAGCAGGTCGAGGCGGTCTTCGTCCGTGCAGAGCCGCAGGTGGTGCCCAAGCGCTCTCTCACAAACAGCGCTGCGGAACGCGTCGACGTGCGGGTGCTGCAGGCGATCTACCAGCTTCCCGAGACGAACGGGCTGTTCCGCGTCGGCCAGCAGGTCGATGCCTATATCCCCGCCAAGGGTGACGGAGAGTGAGAGCGCGCACGCTCCTCCCCGCCGCCAGCGCGCTGGCGCTGGCCGCCTGCACCGCCGGCCCACCGCCCGAGGTGGCGACGCCGCTGCCGGAGCTGCCCGAAAGCTTCCTCTTCGCGCCCGATGGCGAGGCGAAAACGTCGCTTGCCCAACTGATGCCGACCGAGGATCCGGCCTTCGTTGCACTGGCGCGCCGGGCGCTCGCATCCTCGCCCACGCTGGGCGAGGCGGCGGCGCGCGTCGAGCAGGCGCGCGCGGGGGCCGACCGGGCCGGCGCCGAGCGCCTTCCGTCGATCGGCGCCGATGCGTCGGTGACCGGGCAGCGGACCAACCCCAATTCCTTCGGCGGGAACCTGCCGGCAGGCATCGCCCTCGATACCGAGCGCGTGTCCTATGCCGCCAATCTCACCGCGCGCTGGGACCTCGATCTTTTCGGACGCCTCAAGGCGAGCGAGCGCGCTGCGCTGGCCAAGGTCGATGCCGCGAGTGCGCAGGCGCAGGCGGTGCGGATCGCGCTGCTGTCGGAAATCGCCGCAGGCGTTATCGACTGGCGCACGCTCGAGGCGCGCGAACGCGAAGTCGGCAGCGATCTCGCCGCGGCGGAGGATCTGGCGCGGCTCGCGGGCGTGCGCGAACGCGCCGGCCTTGCGCCGGGGTTCGACCGGGTTCGTGCGGAAAGTTCGGCGGCGAGTTCGCGCAGCCGCCTGGCGGCGCTCGAGAGCGAACGGACGCGCCTGCTGGGTCGTCTCGTGACGCTGACGGCGCAGGGCGGTGCCGATGTCCGCGCCGCGCTGGCGCAGCGCGCCGGCGATAGCGAGATCCCCGCGCCGCCCGCGGCCCTGCCTTCGGCACTGCTCGCCAATCGCCCCGACGTATTGGCCGCCGCAGCCACGCTGGCATCAGCCGATGCGCAGCTTGCCGCGACGGCACGCCGGCGCTTCCCGACATTCAGCCTCTCGGGAGCGATCGGCCTGCTGGCCTTCGGCTTGGGCGACCTTTTCGACAGTGACTCTGTGGTCGGGTCGCTCGCTGCCGGCATTGCCGGACCGCTGCTCGACTTCGGGCGGATCGCAGCCGAGATCGACGGCGCGGCGGCCGAGAAGAAGGCCAGCTTTCAAGCCTATCGCGGCGCGGTCTATACGGCGCTGGGAGATGCGGAGGCGGGATATGGTCTCGTTTCCGCCGCCGATGCCGAAGTTGCGGCGGCGGCGAGCGAGGCGGCCAACCTCCAGCGTGCCGCGCGGTTGGCGAACACGCGCTATCAGGCCGGCCTCGCCGACTTCCTCACCGTGCTCGAGGCGCGCCGCGCGGCCGATGCAAGCGGCGAGCGCGCCGCGGCCGCCTTGGGACGGGCACGGCGGGCGCGCGTGCTGTTGTGGCAGGCACTGGGCGGGAGCGAGCTTCCCTGAGCTTCTGGCCTCGATCGTAGCCCCGCCGTCGACCCCTAATGGCGATTGCTCGCGGCATTGCCGACCGGAGAGGGAAGGGCGGTATCCGCCGCGAGCACGGCGAACGGCAAGAAAAAGGGCCCGGCATCATCGATGCCGGGCCCCTTCGTCACTTGTGCGCGACGCGCGGTCAGAAGCCGGCGCGAACCGTGACGCCGTAAGTCCGCGGTTCGGCGAGGAACGCCGAGTAGGTCTGTTGCGGCGCCACGAACGGCGTGTTGAACGCGACCTGGGTATAGTCGACGTCGAACAGGTTGTTCGCCCACAGCTCGACACCCCAGCGACGGTCCGGTCCGGTGATCCCGATACGGCCGTTCACGATCGTGTAGCCGTCCTGTTCCTTGCCGTAGAGTAGGTCGGAACCGGTGTTGTAGTCGCCGGTGGTACGGGCGTTGACGAAGAACAGGCCCGACAGACCCGAATTGCCGATCGGCGGGGTCCAGCTGAGCGAGGCGGTTGCCGCCAGCTCGGGTGCATTCGACAGATTGTCTCCCGGCAGCAGGCGCAGCGCGGGATCGAGCGGCGAGCCGTCGTCCCGGCCGACGAGATTGCTCTCGTAGCTGGTGTCCGAATAGGTGATCCCCATGGTCACCGTCAGGTCGCGGATCGGGCTGAGCGAGGTTTCGAATTCGAAACCCTGCGCAACGACGCCCGGAGCGACGTTGTCGGTGGCACAGGCGCCGGTGGCGGCACTGCCGTCGCGATCGGCCCCGCCGAGGTCGGTATCGCAGCCATTGACGTTCTGGACCAGGAAGACCGAGCCGTTGAACGTATTCAGCTGGAAGTTGCTGAACTCCTGGCGGAAGGCGGCGACGCTGAAGCCCCATTTGCGCGCGGAGTATTTGACGCCGATTTCATAGGCATTGACGGTTTCCGCGTCGAACTGGAGGTTCGCCGTGTCGAGATTGGCCGGATTGAGCGCCAGCGGGTTTGCCAGCGCCGAGCGGTCGAGGTTGAAACCGCCGGCCTTGTAGCCCTTCGAGTAGGAGCCGTAGACCAGCCAGTCGGGATTGGGCTTCCAGCTCAGCACCGCCGTACCGGTGAACTCGTCCTCGTCGCGCGTGTCGGCGATCGAGACACCATCCAGCTCGGAGGTCGAATTGCCCTGGCACGACAGCGCGATGAGGCCACCCGCAAGGCCGGCCAGCGGCGCAAGGTCGGGAGTACCGTCGCCATCGGTATCGACCGAGGGAACCAGCAGCGGCGAGAGCAGCGTGCGGTTCGCCGGACAATACACGTTGTCGTTGCCGAAGCTGGCATCGAAATCCTTCGTTTCGTTGGTGTAACGAAGGCCGAGCGTCAGATCGATGGTATCGGTGATGTGGACGATGTTGTGCGTGAAGAGGGCGAAGTTCTCGCTCGTCTGGTTGTACACGTCGCCCGTGCCGCCGATATCGCGGATCTGCGCAAGGTTGTTGATGCCTGCAAGGATCAGCGGGGTTGCCGCGCCGAAGGCCGGCGTGCCGGTCAGCGTCCCGTCGAGTGCTGCGACATTGGCACCGAGGCAGTTGTCCGCCGACGGATTGGCCAGCGCCGGATTGATCGCCAGTGCGATGCGGCAGTTGGCGAAAGTGCCGTAATCGTTGCCGAAGCGCAGGTTGTCGCGGGTCTGGAGCTTCTCGTTGGCGTAATAGGCGCCGACGAGCCAGTCGAGCCGGTCATCGAAGGCCGTACCGTTGAGGCGCAGCTCCTGCGTGAAGGTCTTGAACTCGCGCGCGCCGGCATTCTCGCCCGGTGCACGATAGAGGATGTCGACCTGCGTGTAGTCGGTGTCCGAGGCCTGGTTGTTCGAATACTGGCGATAGCCGGTGATCGAGGTCAGCGTGACATTGCCGAAGTCCCAGTTGAGTTCGCCCGAGATACCCCAGTCCTCGGTCTCGCCGGCATAGGTGCGGCCGGGGGTGACGTAGATGTCGCGGTCGAAGGTCGACTGCGTCAGTGCGCGTGGATCCTGGCCGAGGCCGAGCAGGATCGGGACGATCGGATTGCTCGTGCTGGTCAGCCCCGGGCCGCCATTGGGGCGGGCAAACGGATCGAGTCCGGGCGATACGCGAGCCAACGGGGCGAAGTCGGGCTGCACGAAGGTGGCGGCGCAGCAGGCCTCGTCCTTCTTCGAATAGTCGCCGACCAGGCGGAAGCTGAGGTCGCTCGTCGGTTCGAACAGCAGCTGCGCGCGGACGAGGTACCGGTCGCGGTCGTTGACCTTCACGTTGTTGACCACGTCGTTGTAGAAGCCGTCGCGCTTGAAATAGACGCCATCGACACGCGCCGCGATCGTCTCGCCGAGCGGAGCGTTGACGCCGCCTTCGACCTTGATCGCGTCGTAATTGCCGTAGGTGAAGGCGCCATAGCCCGAGAATTCGAACTCGGGCGGGGCGGTATATATGTTGATCAGGCCGGCCGAAGAGTTGCGGCCGCCGAGCGTGCCCTGCGGGCCGCGGAGAATCTCGACGCGGTCGAGCGGGCCGAGTTCAGACAGCGCATTGCCCGAGCGCGAGCGATAGACGCCATCGACGAAGACCGCGACCGAGCTTTCGAGGCCGGGGTTGTCGCCGACCGTACCAATGCCACGAATACGCGCCGAGCCATTGGCTTCGTTACCGGTCGAGGAGACCAGCAGAGAGGGGGCAACCTGGGTCAGGTCGCGAATGTCGGAGACACCCGATTTCTCGAGCATCTCGCCGGAGACGGCCGAGATGGCGACGGGCACGTCGGCCAGGGCCTGTTCGCGGCCCTGGGCGCGAACGATGATGACGTTGCCGGTGTCCACATCGGTGCTGTCCACCGATTGGGCTTCCTCGGCATCTGCACCAGTCGTATCCTGCGCCTGGGCCGCTGCGGGCGCGATGGCAAGCGAGATAGCGAGTGCACCGAAGGCGCACTGATGGCGTAGACCGAACTTTCTCATAGTTTCTCCTCTCATCCCGGCGCCGGCTCATGCCGGGCCCATTTACATGCGTCACAAGCCGCCTGCCTCGCGCAAGTCAAGCGCAGCCAGACAAACGACTTCCTCAGCCGACCGATTTGCGTACCGGCGTTTCAAAAATGTCGCAGATTGTGGCTTCCCCTAGTCGAACTTTCCGCTGCCCTCGGCCTTGCCCCGCAGATAATTGCTGACCGGAAGGCCGTACTTCCCGAGACCGACGACCACCGTGTCGAGCCCCACCGTCTGGGCCCAGAACATCGGCCCGCCGGTATAGAGCGGCCAGCCATAGCCGTTGATCCAGACGACATCGATGTCGCTGGCGCGCTGCGCCATACCCTCCTCCAGGATTTTCGCGCCTTCGTTGACCATCGGGTAGAGCAGGCGCTCGCGAATCTCGTCCTTGGAGATGTCGCGCTGTTGCTTCCCCTCCCCGGCGGCAAAATCGGCGATGATCTGCTTCACCTCGTCCGACGGCGTGCGTTGACGCGCGGCATCATAGTCGTAGAAGCCCTTGCCCGCCTTCTGGCCGAAGCGGCCGACCGCGCAGAGGGCTTCGCGGATCGTGGCGACCTTGGTCGGGTCGCGGTGCCAACCAATGTCGATCCCGGCCAGGTCGCCCATCTGGAACGGGCCCATGGGAAAGCCGAAGTCGAGCAGCACCTCGTCGACCTCCCAATAATTCGCCCCTTCCATGATCAGCGCATTCGCCTGTTCCTGCCGCTTGGACAGCATGCGATTGCCGATGAAGCCGGGACAGACGCCCGACACGGCCGCGACCTTGCCGATTTTCTTGGACAGCTTCATCACCGTGGCGAGCACGTCGTCGCGCGTTTCCTTGCCGCGCACGACCTCGAGCAGCTTCATCACATTGGCGGGCGAGAAGAAGTGCATGCCGACCACATAGCCGGGCCGCCTGGTTGCGGTGGCTATCTCGTCCACGTCGAGATAGCTGGTGTTCGAAGCGAGGATCGCGCCCTGCTTCACCACCTCGTCGAGCTTGGCGAAGACCTCCTTCTTGACGTCCATGTTCTCATAGACAGCCTCGATCACGAGGTCGCAATCGGCGAGGTCGTCATAGGACAGCGTCGGGGTGAGCAGGCCCATGGCCTGTTCGACCTGCTCCTCGGTCATGCGGCCCTTCTTGGCGGTGTTCTCGTAATTCTTGCGCATGACGCCGGTGCCGCGATCGAGCGCGTCCTGCTGCATCTCGAGAATGGTCACCGGGATCCCGGCGGACAGGAAGTTCATTGAGATACCGCCGCCCATAGTGCCGGCGCCGATCACGCCGACTTTCTTGACCGGGATCAGCGGCGTATCCCTGGGCACATCGTCGATCTTGTTGGCGGCACGCTCGGCGAAGAAATAGTGGCGCATGGCGGCGCTCTGGGTGCCGCCCATCAGCTTCATGAACAGCTCGCGCTCCTTCTTCACGCCATCGGCATAGGACAGCTCGCCCGCCGCCTTGACCGCCTCGATCGCCGCATTGGGCGCATCGAAGCCGCGGATGCGGCGGGCCTGCGATGCGCGGAAGCGGTCGAACAGGTCGGGATCGCGCACGCCGTCCTCGTTCGCCTTGCCCTCCGAGGCGCGCGGGACCGGCTGGCCGATCTTCGACCGGGCGAAGGCGATGGCGTCGGCCTCGAGGCTGTCCTCGCCGACCAGCGCATCGACCAGGCCGATCGCCTCGGCCTTCCTGGCCGGGATCGGATTGCCGCCGACGACCAGGGGCAGGGCGGCTTCGGCCCCGACGAGGCGCGGCAGGCGCTGCGTGCCCGCTGCGCCCGGGATCAGCCCGAGCTTGACCTCGGGCAGGCCGAGCTTGGCCGAGGGCACGGCGACGCGGTAGTGGCAGGCGAGCGCGACCTCGCAGCCGCCGCCCAGCGCGGTGCCGTGGATCGCGGCGACCACCGGCTTGTCGCTCGCCTCCATCGCGTCGAGCGTTTCGGGCAGGTTGGGACCGACGGGTGGCTTGCCGAATTCGGTGATGTCGGCACCGGCGAAGAAGGTCTGCCCGTCGCAGCGGATCACCACCGCTTCGATCGTATCGTCCGCCAGCGCCTGCTCGATCGCGTTCTTGAGCCCGGCGCGGACGGCCTGGCCGAGCGCATTGACCGGCGGGTTGTCGGAAATGACGACGAGGACGTTGTCGTGGCGTTCGGTGCGGATGGGGGAGGTCATGGGTTTTCCTCAGGCGTAGGTTTCGGTGAGGGCGGAATAGATCAGCGTCTTCAGCTGGCGCCGGATGGGATAGGCCGACGAGGGATAGACCTGCGTCATGAAGACCATGGTGATGCGTTCGACGGGATCGACGAAGAAGGCAGTCGAATAGGCGCCGCCCCAATAGAACTCGCCCGGGCTCGACGGCATCAGCGTCTTCGCCGGATCGATCACCGTGGCGAAGCCGAGCCCGAAGCCGGTCCCGGCGTTGTTGGCTTCGGAGAACAGGCTGCTCGACATCTCGGTGAGGTCGGCATCGTTCGGCAAATGGTTGGTGCGCATCAGCCGCATGGTCTTGGGGCTGAGGATGCGCGCGCCGTCGAGCTCGCCGCCGTTGAGCAGCATGGTCGCGAAGCGGTGGTAGTCGGCAATCGTTCCGATGAGCCCGCCGCCGCCGCTGTCGAAGGTGCCTGGCTGATTGAGCTTGCTGGTGGCGCCGGCGTTGATCATCCGCGGCGCCTGGCCCGGGCGATAGGCATAGGCATCGACCAGCCGCTCGCTCTGTTCCTCGGCGACGCCGAAACCGGTGTCGGTCATGCCCAGCGGCGCGAAGATGTGCTTCTCGAAATAGTCGCCCAGACGCATCCCGCTGATCCGCTCGACCGCTACGCCGAGGACATCGGTCGAAACCGAGTAGTTCCAGCCTTCGCCGGGCGCGAATTCGAGCGGGAGCTTTGCCAGCTTGGCGATGAATTCGTCGCTGTCCAGATGGTCGCGGGCGAAGTCGAAATTGTGCTCGCGATAGACCGCATCGATGTTGTTGCGGTTCTGCAGCCCGTAGGTGAGGCCCGACATGTGCGTGAGCAGGTCGACGAAGCGCATCGGATGCGCGGGCTTGCCCGGTGCGAAGGGGATCGAGCCGCCGCCGCCGGCATAGATCCTGAGGTCGGCGAATTCGGGAAAGACCTTGGTCACCGGTTCTTCCAGCGCGACCTTGCACTGTTCGACCAGCTGCATGAATGCGACCGAGGTCACCGGCTTGGTCATGCTGGCGATGCGGAACAGCGCGTCGTCGCGCAGCTCGCGCCGGTCGTCGCCCATGCTGCCGAGCCGCGTGTAATGGACCGGCTGGCCGTCGCGTGCGACCACCAGCTGGGCATTGGGCAAGCGGCCACTGTCGATGTAGGTCTGGGCAAGGAAGGGGGCGATTCGCCCAAGCCGATCTTCGCTGAATCCCAGCGTTCCGGCCTCTGCCAGCTCGAACATTCCTCTCTCCTCGCCTCTGCATACCTATGCTTCGGTTTTGCAGGAATAGCGATTTCATCGCTTCTTGCCACCCTCATACCTCAGCTTCAAACGCAGCTTGCGTGAAAAGCCGAAGCAGGGTTAGACAGACGCCCGGAGAGAGACTCGCCCAGCAAGAGGCGATGGATGAGGGGATTGCAATGAGCGAGCTTGCGCGCGCGATCGGATTCGTGCCGCCCGAAGGCTGGCCCGCCATGACGCGCGAGGAATGCCGCGAGCGTTTGTGCGCCCCGGGCGCCCGCTTCGAGATGGAAACGGTGGAGATCGGCGGCGTGCCGACGCGGGTGTGGAAGAACGCCCCGGCGAACCTGCGCCTCGTCGCTATGGCCGGCCGCGCGCATGGAAACCGTCTCTTCACGATCTACGAGGAAGAACGCGTCAGTTACGGCGCGTGGTTTCGCGCAGTCGCCCGGCTGGCCGCCGAATTTCGTGCGCGCGGGGTGGAGAAGGGCGACCGGGTGGCGCTGGCCATGCGCAATCTGCCCGAATGGCCGGTCGCCTTCTTCGCCGCGGTGTCGATCGGGGCAATCTGCGTCCCGCTCAACGCCTGGTGGACGGGGCAGGAACTGGCCTTCGGCCTGGCCAATTCGGGCGCGAAACTGCTGGTCTGCGACGACGAGCGCTGGGACCGTATCACCGGGCACCGCGCGGAATTCCCCGACCTCGAAACCGTGTTCGTCTCGCGCTCCGAAGGCGATCCCGAGGGCGCCGAGCGGCTGGAATCGATCATCGGCAAGCCCAACGACTATGACGGGTTGCCGGACGCCGAACTGCCCGAAGTGGAGATCGCCCCCGACGACGAGGCGACGATTTTCTACACCAGCGGGACTACCGGCCAGCCCAAGGGCGCGCTCGGTACCCACCGCAATCTGTGCACCAATATTCTGTCCAGCGGATACAGTGCGTCCTGCGCTGCGCTGCGCCGGGGCGAGCAGCCGCCCGAGCCCGTTCAGAAGGTCGGCCTGACCGTCATCCCCCTGTTCCACGTCACTGCCTGTTCGGCGGGGTTGATGGGCTATCTCGTCGCCGGCCACACCATGGTGTTCATGCACAAATGGGACCCGGTGCAGGCGTTCGAGCTGATCGAGCGCGAGAAGGTCAATATGACCGGCGGCGTACCGACCATCGCCTGGCAGCTGATCGAACATCCCGAGCGGGAGAACCACGACCTCTCCAGCCTGGAAGCGATCGCCTATGGCGGCGCGCCCTCGGCGCCCGAACTGGTGCGGAAGATATACCAGGTGTTCGGCGCGCTGCCCGGCAACGGCTGGGGCATGACCGAGACGATGGCCACCGTCACCAGCCATTCCAGCGAGGATTACCTCAACCGTCCAGATAGCTGCGGTCCGCCGGTCGCCGCCGCGGACGTGAAGATCATGTCGGAAGACGGGACAACCGAGCTGCCCGTCGGCGAAGTCGGCGAGCTCTGGGCGCGCGGTCCGATGGTGGTGAAAGGCTATTGGAACCGCCCCGAGGCGACTGCCGAGACCTTCGTCGAGGGCTGGGTGCGGACGGGCGACCTTGCCCGCCTCGACGAGGAAGGGTTCTGCTACATCGCCGACCGGGCGAAGGACATGATCATCCGTGGCGGCGAGAACATCTATTCCTCCGAAGTCGAGAACGTCCTCTACGACCACCCGGCGGTGACCGACGCCGCGCTGGTCGGCATTCCGCACAAGACGCTGGGCGAAGAGCCCGCGGCGGTGGTCCACCTCGCTCCGGGCATGTCGGCGAGCGAGGAGGAACTGCGCGCCTGGGTCGCGGAGCGGCTGGCCAAGTTCAAGGTGCCCGTGCGCGTGGCCTTCGTGGAGGATACGCTGCCGCGCAACGCCAACGGCAAGATCCTCAAGAAGGATCTCGGGGCCTTTTTCGCGTGAACCGGCCCGCCGCCACCCGCAAGTTCGGCGAGAAACGCGAAGAGATCGTCCACGCCGCTTCGGTGCTGATCAACGAGGTCGGGGTGCAGGCGACCACGCTGGCCGAGGTGGCGAGGGCGATCGGGCTCAATGCGACCAGCGTGACCTATTACTTCCCGCGCAAGGAACAGCTGGTCGTGGCGGTTTACGACCAGACGCTCACGCTGATGGAGGCGATGGCGCAGGAGGCGCTGGAACAGCCCGATCCGGCCGCGCGGCTGCGCCATTTCATCGCCGCGCATGTCGCCTTGCGCAAGCGCATCCGCGCCGGCGAGCGCGGCCTCACCACCGCCCTGTCGGAAATCCGCACGCTCGAACCCGAAGTGCAGGAGCCCCTGATGGCGCATTATCTGCGCGTGGTCGACATCGTCCGCCGCTTCTTCGGCGAATGGCACAGCAATGCCCGGCGCGCGCTGTTTTCCGCCCGTGCGCACATCCTGCTCGAGGCGATGATGTGGTGGCCGGTGTGGTCGCTGCGCTATTCGGTGCTCGATTTCGGCCGTATCGAGGAGCGCCTGTTCGATATTCTCGCCAACGGCCTGCCGTCCCGGCGGGGCGCCTTCGAACCGCAGGAGCTGATCGGCAACTGGCGCACGCGCGATGCCGACGAACCGGGGCAGAACGAGGCCTTCCTGCGCGCCGCGACGGTGATGATCAACCAGCTCGGCTATCGCGGCGCCTCGGTCAATCGGATCGCCGAGAGCCTCAACGTCACCAAGGGCAGCTTCTACCACCACCACCAGGCGAAGGACGACCTTGTGCTGGCCTGTTTCCAGCAGAGCTACGACCGCCTGTCCTCGGCACAGATCGCCGGGCGCGATATCGGGACCGATTACTGGACCCGCCTGTCGAGCGTGCTCGCCGAACTGGTCGATTTGCAGTTCTTCGATCCGACGCCGCTGTTGCGTACCACCGCGCTGCAGGCGCTCGATGCCGAGCACAAGGCCGATGTGGTGACCCGTTCGAACCGGCTCGCCCGGCGGTTTGCCGGCATGCTGATCGACGGGATCGCCGACGGTTCGGTCCGTGCGATCGACCCGCTGGTTGCCGGGCAGGTGATCATGTCGACGGTCAATTCGGCCTATGAGGCGCGGCACTGGGCGGCGCGCTTCGATCCCCCGGGCGAGGCCATCCGGACCTATCTCTCGGCCATGTCCGAAGGGCTGCTCGCGCCGTCAGGCTGACGCGCGCGGTTCGCGCACGCGCCAGACCATCAGCGCGAGGCTCGCGATCAGCGAGACGAAGGCGGCGACGATCAGCGGGGCGTAACCCAGCGCTGCGATGCTCAGTCCCACCAGTACCGGCCCGATCGAGGACACGCCGCCCTCGACCGTGGTGGTCAGCGCGAGGCGCATCGGGATGTCCTCGTGCTCCCCGAATTCGAGCACCAGCGAAATCGCCGCCATCATCCAGCCCGAGAAGCCGAAGCCGAGGAAGGCGAAGCTCGCGTAGAGCAGCCAGCCGTCGCCGAACACGAGCAACAGCATGCCCGCAAGGCTGCTGGCCAGCGCGCCGAGATAGACCGCGCGGAAGCCCATCCGGTCGCCGAGCGAGCCCCAGACGAGGTTGGACAATGTGTCGGCGGCAAGGAAGGCGAGGCTGAGGGAGCCGATCAGCGCGCCGTCGAGACCCAGCCGGTCGCCGACATAGAGCGTCCAGAAGGGCAGGCCGACGCGCGCGATCGCGGCGAGGCCGTGGGCGATGAGGAAGGCGCGAAAATCGCGGTGCTGGAGCAATTCGCCGAACTGCCCGATCCGCTCGCGCAGCGGCAGTACCGGGCGCAGCCGCGGCGCGTCGGGCTCGCGGATGCCCAGCCGCAGCACGAACAGGCCGACCGAGGTCAGCAGGAAGGCGAGCAGGAAGGTCGTCGCATAGCCGTTGCCGAGCCACTTCTGCTCGATAAAGTAATGTCCCGCGACCCAGGCGAGCCCGGCGGCGATCAGCCCGCCGGCCATGTTGCGGATGCCTTGCAGCCGCCCGCGCCGGTCGATCGGAATGAGCTTGGCCATCAGCATCTGGAAGGCGACGCGCTGCGCCCCGCTGAAGAAGCCGAGCAGGAGGAAGCTGGCGAGGGTGACGACCAGCAATGCGGTGCCCTCGAGCGTCCAGGCGGCGATCGCCAGCGCGAGCACCATCACCCGCATCATCGACCCGACCGCGATCGCATAGGGCAGGATCCGCTTGCGGCTCTCGACCTGCGCGCCCGACAATATGGGCGAGACCGTTCCGCCCAGCTGCAGCAGCGCAGTGCCGAGGCCGACCGCGGCGGCGCTGCCGGTCAGCAGGTAGAGATAGGCGGGGATGATCGTCGGGGCATAGATCAGGCGGAAGCCGGTCATGCCGAAGACGCCGTGCGTCAGATTGGTCGCGTAATTGCGCCGGAGGTTCGCCTCCATGAAGGCGCGATGGCGCCCCCAGACATCGCCGTCCGGGGGCGCCGCATTATCCTCGCCCGAAGAGGCGAGCGCTTCGCTCAATAGTTGCCGAGCTTGGCGAAACGGTCCTTGAGATAGCCCGACGAGCCCCAGGCAGCCTCGAGCACGCGGGCGCGCTTGAGGTAGAAGCCGACGTCGTATTCGTCGGTCATGCCGATCCCGCCGTGCAGCTGGATGCCCTGGTTGGAGATCGTGTGCAGCACGCGGTTGGCTTCCGCCTTGGCGATGGTCGCGGCGCGGGCGACGCCGAAGCCGCCGTCGACCGCCTGCAGTCCCGCCTCGACCGCGCTGCGCATCTGCGCGAGGTCGGCGAAGAGGTCGGCCATGCGGTGCTGCAGCGCCTGGAAGGTGGCGAGCACCTGGTTGAACTGCACGCGCTGCTTCAGATAGTCGAGCGTGGTGTCGAAAACCTGCTGCGCCATGCCGAGCATTTCGGCAGCCGTCAGCACCCGCGCGCGGTCGAGCACATCGTCGAGCAGGCCGTCGCCGCCGCCGGCCAGCTTGTCCGCGGCAGCGCCGTCGAAGGCGAGGTCGGCATGGCTGCGCTGATCGGTCAGCTTGCGCGTGGTGAGCGTGACGCCGTCGCCCTTTTCGACCAGATAGAGCCCGTCCTTGGCCGCGACCACGAACAGGGCCGCGCCATGCGCCTCGTGGACGAAAGCCTTCTTGCCGGTCAGCTTGCCGCCCGACACGCTGGTCTCGATCGCCGACGGATCATGATGCGCGCCTTCGTCGACCGCCAGCGTGGCGACGGTCTCGCCGCTCGCCAGCCTGGGCAGCCATTTGGCCTTCTGCTCGTCGCTGCCGCCGAGGATGATCGCGCTTGCCGCGATCGTGGTGGCGACCAGCGGGCTCGCGGTCAGCGTCTTGCCGAGTTCCTCGACGACGAGGCCGGCCGACATGAAGCCGAAATCCGAACCGCCGTGCTCTTCGGGCACGATCACCCCGGCCCACCCCATTTCGGCCATCGTGGCATAGGCGGAGGTGTCGTAGGCCTGCGGCTCGCCGGTCGCACGGACCTTCCGGAATTCGGTGACGGGGCTTTCATTGGTCGCCCATTCGCGCGCCATGTCGCGCAACATTTCCTGTTCTTCGTTGAGAACTGCCATGTCTGATTGCTCCCCTCTCTTACTGGTGGTCGAGCATGCCGAGCACGCGCTTGGCGATGATGTTGTTCTGGATTTCGGTCGATCCGCCATAGATCGTCGTGGCCTTGCCGAAGAGCCAGCCACGCACGGCCTCGAGCTCGCCGTCGGTGAACTCCTCGCCTTCCCAGCCGAGGCCCTGCAGGCCGCGGATCTCGATCAGCAGCTCGCTGCGTTCCTGGCTCAGCTTGGTGCCGAGCTTTTTCAGCACCGAGCTGATCTCGGAGACGCCGCCCTGCGCCTTGCTCTCCTCGACCGCGCGGCGCGCGGTGAGCAGGAAGCTGTTCCAGCGGATCTCGAAATCGGCGATCTTGTCGCGCAGCACCTTGTCGGCGAGCTCGCCACCGGCATCGGTCGCGCCGTATTTCTTGGCGATGTCGCCAAGGCTCTGGCCCATCATGCTGGCGAGCCGTCCGCCGCCGGAGATGTTGGTGCGCTCGTGCTGCAGCAGGCGCTTGCCGATGGTCCAGCCCTGGCCCTCCTCGCCGACGAGGTTCTCCTTGGGCACCTTCACATCGGTGAAGAAAGTCTCGCAGAAGGGGCTGGTGCCGCTGATCATGGTGATCGGGCGAACCTCGACGCCGGGCGCGTCCATGTCGATCAGCATGAAGCTGATGCCGCGGTGCTTGTCGCTCTTGTCGGTGCGGACGATGGCGAAGCACTTGTCGGCCCACTGGCCGCCGCTGGTCCAGGTCTTCTGGCCGTTGACGAGATAGTGGTCGCCCTTGTCCTCGGCGAAGGTCTGCAGGTTGGCGAGGTCGGACCCGGCATTGGGTTCCGAATAGCCCTGGCACCAGCGGATTTCGCCGCGGCAGATCGGCGGGATGTGCTCGCTCTTCTGTTCCTCGCTGCCGTATTCGAGCAGCGTTGGGCCGAACATCATCACGCCCATGCCGCCGATCGGATTGTAGGCGCCGGCCTTGGCGAATTCCTGGTCGAGAATCCTGGCCTGCGCCTTGGTCAGGCCGCCGCCGCCATATTGGCGGGGCCAGCTCGGCGTGCCCCAGCCGCGTTCGCCCACCGCCTCGCGCCAGGCCTTCTGCGCCGGCGTTTCATCGGTCGGCCCGTCGACGCCGGCAAGGGCGCTGCCCTTGTTCTTGAGCTCGGCGGGGAAATGGTCGGCGAGGAATTGCTGCACTTCGGTGCGGAATGCATCCTCGTCCGCCCGGACATCGGGTTCTAGCTGGGTTGCCATGGGCCTCTCCTTGAAATCATTCGGATCCTAGCGGGTGGCGCCGCTTACGGGATTGTTGCTCTGCACGCGGGCATTCGCTTCCGCCTCGCGGGCGCGCAGCGTCTCGACATTCTCCAGGTGCTGCGCTTGGGTAATGAGATAGAACCACAGGACAAGGCAGCCAATCCCCCACGGCGCCATCACCATCGGCACCTCATGCGCGATCGGGCTGTCGGTCATCGCGCGGGTCCCCGCCTCGGGATTGAGACCGACCGGGAAGCGCGAGGTTTCGAGCCAGATGCCTGCCGCGAGGATGCCGAGCCCGGCGGCGCACTGCACCGCGAAGCTGTTCGCCGCGAAATGGATCCCTGCATTGTGGCAGTCCGATTTCACCGCGTCGTCTTCGACTGCCGTCGAGAGCTTGCGCGGCGCAGTCGCGAGCAGGGCGTCGGCGCGGCTCATGGCAGCGGCTCCCGATCGGGATACCCAATTTTCGGAAAAACCATTCGCACGACGGCGATCATATGCCGGGGTCGGTGCCGCACCCAGTGACGCTCCTCTCCTGCCCCATGCGCTCGTCCGTTTTGGGGAATCGCATGCTCTCTGGGCGATGGGTAGCATACCGCACAACCGAAAGTGGGCAAGCGCAAGCATGCCGACGCTACGGCATGGCGCTTTGCCCTTGACGCGGGCGACCGCATCCGCCTCAAGCACGCGCATGAGTGAGACATCCAAGCCCCGGATCCGCATGCGCAGCTGGCTGTTCGCCCCGGGCGACAGCGAGAAGAAAATGACCAAGGCCGCCGAGGGCGAGGCCGACATCGTCATCTTCGATCTCGAGGATTCGGTGGTCGAAAGCGGCAAGCCCGAGGCCCGCGCGGCGATCGCGCAGTTCCTCCAGGGAAAGAGCGAGGCAGAGCGCGCGCGGCTGTGGGTGCGGGTCAACCCGCTCGACGGGGCGTGGACCGCCGCCGACCTTGCGGTGATCATGCCCGCGCGTCCCGGCGGGATCATGCTGCCCAAATCGCGCGGGCGGCATGACGTCGAGGAGCTCGATCGCCAGATGACCGCGCTCGAGGTCGAGAACGGGATGGAACCCGGATCGACCCCGGTGATCGCGCTGGTGACCGAAACCGCGGCGGCGATGTTCACCACGGGTGATTATGGCGGCGCGCCGCGGCTGGCTGCGATGACCTGGGGCGCGGAGGATCTCGCGGATTCGATCGGCGCGCAGAGCAACAAGGATTTCGATGGCGATTTCGCCTTCACCTACAAGCTCGCGCGCAGCCTGTGCCTGCTCGGCGCGGCGGCGGCCGAAGTCGTTCCGGTCGAGACCATCGACACCAATTTCCGCGATCTCGAGGCGTTGCGCCATCGTGCGATCGAGGTCCGCCGCCAGGGCTATCGCGGGATGCTGGCGATCCACCCGGCGCAGGTCCCGGTGATCAACGAAGCCTTCACGCCGAGCGAGGAAGAGATCGCCGAGGCGCGCGAGATCGTCGGCCTGTTCGAGGCGAACCCAGGCGCGGGAACGATCGGCTGGCAGGGCGGCATGCTCGACCGCCCGCATCTCTCGCGCGCGCGCCAGTTGCTGGCGCAGGTCGAGGATTAGGCGGACAGCTTGCCGACCTCCTCGAGCACCCGCTCGGCCCATTCGGGGCGGCAGATGAGCAGGTCGGGCATGTAGGTGTCGGAATTGTTGTAGATCAGCGGGCTGCCGTCGATGCGGCTCGCGTGCAGGCCGTGCGCCAACGCGACTGCGGCGGGCGCGGCGCTGTCCCATTCGTACTGGCCACCGGTGTGGAGATAGATTTCCGCCTCGCCGCGAACCACCGCCATGGATTTGGCGCCGGCCGAGCCCATGCCGACGAGTTCGGCGCCGATCGCTTCGGAGACGGCGACCGCTTGGGCCGCCGGACGCGTGCGGCTGACCACCATGCGCGGCTTCTCGGCGCTCGCGGGCATGTCGATGGGGGCGTCGGTGCGCAGAACGGTGCCGAGGCCGGGCAGGGCAACGGCGCCGATCTCGGGCTTCCCGTCGACGCAGAGCGCGACATGCACCGCCCAGTCGGTGCGCGCCTCGCCATATTCGCGTGTGCCGTCGACCGGGTCGACGATCCACACGCGCTCCTTCGACAGGCGCTCGTCGGTGTCCTTGCTTTCCTCGGACAGCAGACCGTCGTCGGGCCGCTGTTCGCGCAGCGCGTGGACGAGGAACTGGTTGGCGGTCTGGTCGCCCGCCTTGCCCAGCGCCTTGCCTTCGAACATCCCGCTCTCGCGGACCTCGATCAGGATCCGGCCCGCCACTTCGGCAAGATGGGCTGCGAGTTCGGCGTCGGTCATGCTGGTATTGTCCCCGGTGTCCAAATGCTTGGGGGTTCGCATGGCAGACCGAAGTCGCCTTGCGAACCCCCGAATTGTTGCAAGTGCGAAATCAGGCGGTGGCGGGCTTGCGCGCGTAGATGCCGAATGCCGCTATGATCGCATAGCAGGCGATCGGCAGGATCAGGGCCGTGCCCAGGCTGCCGCTGGCATCGGCCAGCATGCCGGTGAGCAGCGGGATCACCGCGCCGCCGAAGATGGCGATGTTGATGATCCCCGACCCGTCGGCCGCCTTGAGCCCGAGCTTTTCGCAGGCGAGCGAGAAGATCGTCGGGAACATGATGGAGTTCATCAGGCCCACCGCCAGCAGGCTGTAGGCCGAGACAGTGCCCGTGGTGTTGGTCGATATCAGCACCAGCGAGATCGCGCCCAGCGCCACGCCCGTCAGGATCAGGCCGGGGCTGACGAAGCGCAGCACCAGCGAACCGATGATCCGGCCGACGAGGGCACCGCCCCAGTACATCCAGATCATGTTGCCCGCCGCCTGCTCGCTCAGTCCCATGACGCCTTCCTGCATCAGGTAGCTGACGATCAGCGAGCCGATGGCGACTTCGGCACCGACGTAGAGGAAGATGCAGGCCGCGCCGAAGGAGAAGCGCGTGCGGCTGAGCAGGCTGTTGCCCCACAGCCAGATCGCCGGAGCGGCCACAAGCAGGACGATGCCGAGGATTTCCCTGCCGCTGATCACCAGCCAGCCGCCGATCCCGATCAGCACGATCCCAACGAGATAGCGCAGCGGTGTCGTCAGAGCGGCGCCTTCCATCGAGGTCGTGTCATGCGGCAGCTTGTTGCGATAGAGCCAGACCACCAGCGCGATCACGGCGAGCGCGACGGCGAGGCCGATATAGGTCGAAACGATCGCCGCGCTTTCGGCGGTGCGATAGGCGTCGAGTTCGGCGCCCGAGAGCTCGGCGGCGGAGACCCCCGCGATCCCGCCGAGGATCAGCGCGGAGCCGACGCGCGGGAAGACCGTCGTGCCGAGGCTGTTGAAGGCCTGCGCGAAGGTGAGCCGGCTGTGCACCGTCTTCTGCGGGCCGAGCAGGCTGATCAGCGGATTGGTGACGACCTGAACGATCACCACGCCGCTGGCGAGGATGAACAGCGCGCCGAGGAACAGGCCGTAGGTCGCGGTCTGGCTCGCCGGAATGAACAGCAGGCAGCCCGCCATCATGGTCAGCAGGCCGGCCACCGCGCCGCGCATGTAGCCGACCTTCTTGACCAGCTGCGCGCCCGGAATCCCGATCAGCAGATAGGCGGTGAAGAAGCAGAACTGGACCAGCATCGCCTGCGTGTAGTTGAGCGTGAACAGCTCTTTCAGCTTGGGCAGGATCACGTCGTTGAGCGAGGTGATGCCGCCGAAGATGAAGAACAGCGCGAAGACGAAATATTGCAGGCCGGGCGCATTCACATGTGTGCCTTCGTCCGCGATCGCGTTCGGATCGGTGCTCGTCGCAACATCGGGTGCGAGTGCCATGTCAGATTTCCTCCCTGGAGCCGGTGCGACGTATCGGCGCCCGGGCCGTATTTCTCGTTCGTCGTGTGACACGCCATAACCGGGTCACAAGACGAATACGAATGCATTCGTTCAGAACGAGCAGGCGGTGCCCTCTGGTACGTCCTCGCGCGTTACGCTGGAAATCCGGAAGCTTATGTCGCCTTCGGTTTCGAAGCGGATGCGCTTGCCCAGGCCCGGTGCGCAGGCCCCGGTGATCAGCATCTCGCGCCACCCCTTGCCGTGGGCGAGCGCGAACTTGTCGGTCAGGTCGACCACGGCGTCCTCGCCGACCCGCAGGGCGATCGGCGCGGTCGGGCGCGTCATCACCTCGTAGGCGATGCGATAGGCGCCGCCGCTGTCGCGATCCTGCGCGAGGCCGAAGCGCGATCCGGCGCGCATCGAAATCTCGCGCGCATCCTCCTGCGCATTCCGGTCCACGCTGCGAACGCTCACCCCCGCATCGGTGATGTCGCCGCGCATCTGCGCCAGCAGCTCGCCTTCGCCGGTGATGTTCGGCTTGGTCACGAAAGCGATCGCGCCATCGGCGAGCCGCCCGGATTCGAACAATGCCCGCGTCGGTCCTTCGAGCAGCGGCGCGCAGGTCTCGTCGAGCTGCGACGTGGCCGAGGTGTCGCCGAGCGCGCGGCCGTATCCGACCGGGAAGAGGGCTCCCTTCGGACCGTTCAACGGGCCGAAATCGCAGGTCGCCGGCCAGCTGAAGCCGAGCTTGCCTGTCGCGGGCCGCGCGCCGGTCAGCACGTCGGCGATTCCCTCGCCCTCGCTGCCCGGCAGCCACGAGGCGACGAAGGCATCTGCGGCATTGAGTTCGCGATTGACCCACATCGGCCGGCCCGAAAGGAACACGGCGACGGTCGGGATGCCGTCCGCCTTGAACTTGCGCAGCAGGTCGAGTCCTTCCTCGTCGGTGAAACCGAGATGCTTCCTATCGCCCGCGAATTCGGCATAGGGTTCCTCGCCGAAGACGACGATCGCGACGTCCGGTTTTTCGGCATAGCTGCCGTCGGTCGACAGCGTCGCCTTGCCGCCGCTTTCCTCCGCGGCCGCCTTCAGCCCGCTCCAGATCGAGGTCGCACCGGGGAAATAGCTGTTGTCGAGCTCGCCGCCGCCCTGCCAGGTCAGCGTCCAGCCGCCCGCAGCCTGCGCGATATTGTCGGCGGCAGTGCCTGCGACGAGGATGTTCGCGCCCGCCTGCAGGGGCAGGACCCCGTCGTTCTTGAGCAGCACTTGCGACTTCGCCACCGCCTCGCGCGCGATCGCGCGGTGTTCGGGCGAGCCAAGCAATTCAAGCTGGCCGGCATTGGGCCGATCGGAGGGCTTCACGACGCCGTCGAGCAGACCGGCCCGCAGCTTGACGCGCAGGATGCGCGTGACGGCCTCGTCGAGCGTCGCCATCGGGACGGTGCCGTCCTCGACCTGCGCGACCAGCGTTTCGAGCAGCCCCTTCCAGTCGTCGGGCACCATGTAGATGTCGAGCCCGGCGAGCAGCGATTGCGGGCAATCGGTATTGGTGCACCCTGCCACCTGCCCATGGCCGTTCCAGTCGCCCACGACGAGGCCGTCGAAGCCCAGTTGGCCGCGCAGCACGTCGGTCAGCAGCGCCTTGTTGCCGTGCATCTTCTTGCCGTTGATCGAATTGAAGCTGGCCATGATGGCCTCGACCCCGGCACCGATCGCGGCGGGGTAGGGGGCGGCGTGGATCGCCTTCAGCGCCTCGATGTCGCCGGTCACCTCGCCCTGGTCGACGCCCTGATCGGTTCCGCCGTCGCCGAAGAAGTGCTTGGCGGTGGCGATGACATGACCTGGTCCGAGACGGTCGGGATCGCCCTTGCGCCCCTGCAGCCCCTCGACCAGCGCGGCGCCCAGCGGAGCGACGATCCGGGGGTCTTCGGAATAGCTTTCATAGGTCCGGCCCCAGCGGTCGTCCTGGGCGACCGCAACGGTGGGCGAGAAGTTCCAGTCGATCCCGGTCACTTCGATCTCGACCGCGGTCGCTTCGCCGATCCGGCGGATCAGGTCGGCATCGCGCGTCGCGCCCAGCGCGATATTGTGCGGGAAGATGGTCGCGCCCACCACATTGGTATGGCCGTGGACGGCGTCGGTGCCCCACATGGTCGGGATCGCCGGCTCGTCGCCGGGCAGCGGCTTGACCGAGGCGAGATACATCTCGTCGGCCAGCCGCAGCCACTCGCCGGCAGGCGCGTATTCGTCGCCATAGGGGCCGCCGTTGCCGCCGTTCAGATAGCTCCCGAAGCGGTAGCGTTCCATGTCGGCGGCGGTGAAGGAATTGATCTGCGGCTGGATCAGCTGCGCGACCTTGCGCTCGAGGCTCATGCGCGAAATGAGATTGGCGACGCGCGCATCCTCGGTGGACTGCGGCGCCTGCACCGCCGGCGCATCGCGCAATTCGGCCGGGGCCGTGGTGCACCCGGCAAGGCAGATGGCCGCAGCCGTCGACGTCAGAAACGCTTTCATCCCAATAGTCCCCTCAGCGTTCCCGATTTGAATGAGAACGTTATCAATCGTGAGGGGTGCCACGCAAATGACGGAAAATCAAGCGGCGGATCAAGGTTCTTGCCGGTTGGCGTCGCACCCAGCCGAAGGGTTGGGGTGGCGCGGCGGGAAATGCCGTCCCCGGTGCGGCGCGGATCGGCTCAGCGCTTGCGATCGCTCGGCGCCCGTCCGGTCGAGCCGCGGACGATCAATTCGCCTTCGACCACCACCGGAGCCCCCGGAATTCCGTCCTTGCGCAGGTCGATGAGCAGCTCGACCGCGCGGGCCACGGTCCTCGCAATCGGCTGGTCGAGCGCGGTCAGGGCGGGGGTGGTGAAGCGCACGATCGGGGTATTGTCGAAGCTGACGATAGACAGATCGCGCGGGACATGGAGCCCGCGTTCCTTGGCCACGTCGAGCGTCGCGAGCGCCATCTGGTCGCTGCTGGCGATGATCGCGGTCGGCGGGTCGGCGCGGTCGAGCAGCGCGCGGGCCGCGGGCAGTCCGCTCTCGAAGCTGAAATCGCCTTTTTCGAGCAGGCCGTCGCAATCGAGCTCGGCATTCGCCATCGCTTCGCGCCATCCGTCGACGCGCCAGCCGGCGAGGCTGTACTCGTCGGGCCCGGCGATGAAGCCGATCCGCGTGTGACCCAGTTCGATGAGATGGTCGGTCGCCTTGCCCGCCAGCAATTCGTCGCCCATCGTCATGCGGATGCCGGGGCCTTCCTCGGTCGATCCGATCCGCGCGAAGGGAATGCCGCTCTCGGCGAGGAACCCGGTGATCTGCGGGTTTTCCGAATGCGGCGGCGTCACGATCACGCCGTCGGGCTGCAAGGCGGCGATCGCCGCGCCGAGCTCGCGCTCGACGTGGTCGCTATGCGTGTCGACCAGTTCGAAGATCATGCGATATCCGCGCTCGGCCGCGGTCAGCATCCCGCCGAGCAGCATCTGGTCGACCCAGTCGCGCCCGTCGCGCGCCTGCCAGTCGGCTATGGTGCGGTCGCGATCGTTGATGGCGAGGATCAGGTAGGAACGCGACCCGCTCATCCTCTGCGCCGCGATCGAGGGGACGTAGCCGAGCTTGTCGATGCTCGCCTGCACCTTCTCCTTCATCGCCGGCCGCACATTGGGCTCGTTGTTGATCACACGGCTGACCGTCTGCAGGGAAACGCCTGCATCGGCTGCAACATGCTTGATGGTGACTGACTGCCGCCGCCGTCCCATGAGTGTGACTAACCCCCGTACTACCCGTTTCGCTAATATGAACTCGTCGTGCTGAGAACCCCGGCCTATGCGGCCCGAGCCGCTTTTGCCCCGCAATATTGCGCCACATAGGCGTGATGTTCGGGCAGGCTCGCCACCGTCCGCGCCACGTTCTCGCGCAGCGTCTTGAGGAAGAGCGCGAGTTCGTCGTCGCTCATCTTCTTCGCCACCGGGTGGAAGGCGCGCGGCATGATGCCCTGGCCGAGCATGACCTGGACCCAGCTGTTTTCCACGAAGAGTTCCTCGTTCTTGCGGAACACGCGTCCCGTCTCGCGGAACAGCTCGATCTTCTGGGTCAGGCTGTCGGGTATGTCCATCGTCGCGCACTGGCGCCAGAACGGGCTGTCGCGCCGGTCGGTGGCCTTGTAGTGCAGGATCAGGAAGTCGCGCACCTGAACCATGTCGGTGAGTTGCTGGTCGTTGAATTCGGCCACGTCGCGCTCGCTGACCTCGCCCGCGGGTATCATCCTGAGCAGCCGGATGACGGCACGCTGGATGAGGTGGATGCTGGTCGATTCGAGCGGCTCGAGGAAGCCCGACGACAGCCCGATGGCGATGCAGTTGCGGTGCCACTGCTTGCGCCGCGCGCCGGTGGTGAAGGGGATCGCGCGCGGCTCGCTGATCGGCTTGCCTTCGAGGGTCGACATCAGCCTGTCCTGCGCCGCGTCCTTCGACAGGTAGCGGCTGCAATAGACGATGCCGTTGCCGCCGCGATGCTGCAGCGGGATCCGCCATTGCCAGCCGGCATCATGCGCGATGGCGCGGGTATAGGGCAGGGGCGGACCGGCCAACTCGGTCTGCACCGCGATCGCACTGTCGCAGGGCAGGTGGTGCGTCCAGTCGTCATAGCCCACATGCAGCGCGCCCTCGATCAGCAGCGCGCGAAAGCCGGTGCAATCGACGAACAGGTCGCCCTCGAGCCGCTGGCCGTCCTCGAGCCTGATGGCGGCGATATTGCCGTTCTCGGCATCGAGTTCGACCTGCGCGATCTTCCCTTCGACCCGTCTGGCACCCGCCCCCTCGGCGATCCGTCGCAGGAAGGCGGCGTAGGCGGTGGCATTGAGGTGATAGGCGTAGTTGAGCCGGTTCTCGGGCAGGTGCGCGAACTTGCCGGCGTAGGCCGCGAGCAACTCGAGACAATAGTCGTCATAGCTCTGCATGTGGCCGCGCTGCAAACCTTCGCCCCAGAAATGCTGGAAGCCGGCCGACCAGTGATCGCGCCCGGTCGAACCGAAGGAATGGAAGTACTTCTCGCCTTCGACCTTCCAGTTGTCGAACTCGATGCCGAGCTTGAAGGTCGCCTGCGTCTCGCTCATGAACTCGGCCTCGTTGATGCCGAGCAGGCGGTTGAAATTGATCAGCGGGGGGATCGTCGCCTCGCCCACGCCGACCGTGCCGATGGCATCGCTTTCGACCAAAGTCAGCTCGATCGCGTCGCCCATCGTCTTGGCCAGCGCCGCGGCCGCCATCCAGCCGGCGGTGCCGCCGCCCGCCACCACGATCCGGCGGGGCTTGTAGTCGCTACTCATCGGTTCAGTGTCCTCAGGAGGAAGGCGCGGAGCTGGCCCGCGGTCTTCGCCGTCAGCGGGGCGAGCACGCCGCGCGCCCGCTCGGGAATGTGCTCGGTGACCTCGGGCGGGTTTTCGAACACGTAGTGGTCGAACAGCTTGCGCCACAGCGCGCGCTCGTCTGCGGGTAGGTCGCGGATCGCCAGGATGGCGTGGTTGAGCGCTTCCTGCGGCTGGCCGAGAAAGGCCGGCGTGTCGCGCCACCAGTAGTTCACCAGCACGTTGAAGGCGGACAGCCCTTCGACATGGTGCCACCACATCGACGGAATATAGACCGCATCGCCCGGCTCGAGTTCGACCACCTGCGCGTGCTCGAGCGCTTCGGCGAAGCGAGGATAGGCGTCGAGGTCGGGCGCATGGAAATCGACCATGCTGACCGCACGGCCCGCCGGCGTGTTCTCGATCGGCCCGATATAGAGGTTCTCGAACTGCTCGGGCGGGAAGATGGTGAAGCGTCGCCGCCCCACCGCGCAGCAGGCGAGATTGCGCGGGAAATCATTGTGCGCGGCAACGCGGGTCGAGGTGCCGATCCAGATGCTCTGGAGCGGATCGCGCGGCGCCACGGGTGAGGGGTTCGCTTCGACCAGCCCGTCGAAGAACAGCTTCATGTCGACCGATGTCAGGTAGATCGCCGGGGCTTCGGCGCGGCCCTCATTGTCGTCGAAGCCGCGGAAGATGTCGCCCAGCTTGCCCCGCGCCTCGCGGAAATTCATCCCGAAATCGTCGTCGTAGAACAGCCGGCCGTCGCGACCGGGCTGGCCGATGGTGACGGTGAAGGGGACCGGCCGCGACCGTTCGAGCAGATATTGCCGCGCGGCACGCGGGGATTCGAGCCCCGCCCTGACCAGCGGCCAGTCCCTGACGAGGCCGCGGACGACGAAGGGCTGCGGAGTGCCGTCGAGCACATCCGACAGGGCGGCCGCATCGGCCACCTCGCGCGTTTCGACCTGCTTCATCTGCGCGAAGATCGAGGGATCGGCCTCAGCCACGGCTCTCCTTCGCATCCTTGCGTTCGACGAGGGTGGAAAGGTTCGAGAGCGAGGCGACGGCCATGAAGATTGGCAGCAGGTGACCCTCGGCATGGAGCGCGCCGAGCGCTTCACCGTCGAGCGCGCGCAGCCTGTCCTCGGCGATCATGTGGAAGCCGACCAGCGAATGCTTCGAGCCGTTCGACAGCGGGACTTCGAAGGTAAAGGGTTCGAGCAGTTCGTAGCGCGCCAGCGCCTCATAGAAACCCGCGCTGGCCTGATACCCGGCATGGAGCGCGCCGAGCTTGCCCGAGATATCCTCGAGGAAGGGCGTCGGCCGGCCGTTCTCGTCGAACAGCAGCGTGCCTTCGCCATCGCTGGCGACCCGCGGGTGGTCCATGTCGATATGGACCTGGCCTTCGCCTTCGCCGTCGGGCGCCCGGCCGACGAGGAATGGCTGGACGGCGATCGAGAGCGGGCGGTAGCGGGCGTCCCAATTGTCGCCGTCGAGGAACAGGTTTTCTCCGTTCTCGAAGCCGAACAGGGCGAGCGCGGTGAACTTTCCGCTCTCGTTGTCGCGCCGGAAAACGATCGGATAATGCGCCTGCAGCTGACGGAATTCGTCGGGCACGACCAGCGCCGCCATGGCGGCGTCGCCGAACCGGGCACCGGCACCGGTATGGACGCGCAGCGTCGCGTGATCGGCGGTGTTGAGGATCTGGTGGTTGCTCATTGTCAGGCGTTTTCTCCTTGCGCGGCGCGGCTCTGGGCGCTCGCGGTCAGTGTATCGAGATAGCTGCGATTGGTCGGGAGCGCCGCGGCGAGGGCGCGGCTGCGTTCGGCGATTTCGGCAATGCGTTTTGCGGCGGCCTCGGAAGGTGCGCCGACACTCTCGGCGGGCAGCGGAAAGCCCATTCCGTAGAGGACATATTGCTGGCTGGCGGCGGAGAAGATTTCGTCGACCTGGGGAAAATCGGCCGTCGCGGGCGGATGGTCGCGCCACAGTTCGAGCTGCGCCGCCAGCGAGGCGGGTACGGTCGCCGCATCGCGGTGCGCCCGCCAATAGGGCTCCTCGCGCCGGCTCAGGACGTAGTGCAGCTTGAGGAAATCGACGATCCGGTCCCAGCGATAGCGGAACAGCGCGTTGAAGCGGTCGGCAAGGCGGGGGAGCGCGCTGCGGCTGTGCGGGTAACCGTCGGCGAGCGCCTTGGCCGACAGTTCGATCAGCACGATGGCCGAGGCTTCGAGCGGCTCGATGAACCCGGCCGAAAGTCCCACGGAGAGGCAATTGCCTTCCCAGAACTTTTCGCGGTGCCCGGTCGCGAATTGCAGCTTGCGGGGGGCGAGAGCCGACATATCGGCACCCGGAACCCGCGCCGCGACGTAGTCGGCGAGCATTTTCTCCGCCCCGGCATCGTCGAGGAAGCGCGAGGAATAGACGCAGCCGATCCCGCGACGCGTGGGCAGCGCGATGTCCCACAGCCAGCCCGCTTCGTGCGCGGTGCCGACGGTCTGCGAGGCGATCGCGCTGCCGGGCTCGACCGGTACCTGTACCGCGAGCGCCCGGTCGTTGAACGAGACGTCGGAGCGATCGACCCAGCCGACGCCGAGTTCGCCGGCGATCAGCCGGGCGGCCATGCCGGTGCAATCGATGAAGAAGTCGCCGGCAAGCGGCTCTTCGTCACGCAGCTGCAGGCGCGAAAGCAGGCCGTCCGCGTCGCGCTCGACGCCGGTCGCATGCGCGCACACGTGCTTCACGCCGAGCCTGGCGACCGCGTGACCCGCCAGCAGCGCGGCGAGCTTGCCCGCGTCGAGGTGGTAGCCGTAGTTCAGCGCCCCGGCATAGGTGGGCATGGCGCGCTGGCGCGGGGCGAGGTCGCGGTCGCAGATCGCGACCTGCGGGCCGGCCGCGGCGGCGAAGGAGGTCCCGTCGCCGGGTTGCGCCCAGGCGCCGAGCAGTTCCGCCATCGGTCCTGCGGCCGGCGGGGTGAAGGGGTGGTAATAGCTGTCGGCGGGCGAGCCATCGACCCACCCGTCAAAGCGCGAGCCCTGCTTGAACGAGGCATCGCAGGCCGCGAGGAAGGTTGCCTCGTCGATCCCGATGGTGGCGAGCGTATCGCGCAGCGTCGGCCAGCTGCCTTCGCCGACGCCGATCGTCGGGATGTCGGGGGCCTCGACCAGCGTCACATCCAGTTCGGGCCGGCGCGCCGCGAGCACGCAGGCGGTCAGCCAGCCCGCCGTCCCGCCGCCCACGATCACCAGCCTGTTGAAGTCGCCAGCCATTATCCCCGGTCCCATACCCTCTCTACGCACGGGAGACAAAAAAGAGAGCCGCACTGCCCGGCAGCGCGGCTCTCTCCGCCCACTGACGGGGCCGCCGCGGCGGCCCCGGTCGTGTCAGAAGGAGAAGCGAACGCCCGCCGCGTAGCGCGGAGCACCGCGATAGGCGAAGAAGGTCTCGTTCTCGTTCCGGCGGAAGCCCTTGAGGTTCTCGCCGGTCAGGTTGATCGCTTCGACGAAGGCGGTGACGCCGAAGTCGAACTCGTAGGACGCGCTGGCATCGATCTGCCAGTATTCGTCGCGATAGAACGGGTTGGTCGGATTCTGGCTGTAACCCGCCAGGAACTTGTCGCGCCAGTTCCATGCCACACGTGCCTGCAGCGGACCCTTGTCGTAGAACAGAACCGCGTTGGCGCTGTCTGACAGACCCACCAGCGCGAACTGCGGGATTTTGTAGGGCTGCGTATTGTCGAAGGTCGCATCGCCGTTGACGATGGTGTAGTTCAGGATGACGCCGAGACCGGTTTCCCAGAAGCTGTGCTGCAGGGCGAATTCGAAGCCATCGATCGTTGCCTTCTGGTCCGAATTGCCTGGCAGGGTCAGGTCGACCTGGAGCGGGGCGTCTTCGGGCAGGCCGTAGATCCGGGTCACGCCGTTCACGACTGCGGTCGTCTCGGGAAAATTCGCAATGATGTAGTCGCGAATGCTCTCGTTGTTGGCGTTGGCACCGAGCGCAGCACGGGCGGCGTTGGCACGCGGACCGTTATACGGGTTGGTGATGTCCTGCAGCAAGATCTGCCGGCTGCCGCTGGTGTCGATGTAGTTCTTCACGTTCTTGCGGAAATAGCCGATCGAGAGATAGCTTTCCGGGCCGTAGTACCATTCGGCAGATGCGTCGAAGTTCTCGGATTTGAAGGGCAACAGGCTGGGGTTGCCCTGGCTGCCTTCGGCCCCGTCCTGACGGAACAGCGGGTTGTAGCTAAGCCCGGCTTCCAGATTGTTGTAGGTCGGGCGCGTGATCGTGTGGCTGTACGATGCACGCAGGACGACATCCTGAATCGGCTCGATATCGAAATCGAAGTTCGGAAGCCAGACATCGTAACCACCCTTGACCCGGGTGTACTCGAGATTGTCGTTGTCGAGCTCGAGATAGAATTCGTTCGCCGCCGCCCAGTAGGACCCGGTTACGGTCGGAACCAGCGCGGTGGAATCGACGACGGTGTCCTCGTAACGCAAGCCCGCGATCAGATGGGCTTCGCCGGCACCGACATCGAAGGAGAAATTGGCCTCCACGAAGGGGGCCAGGGTCTTCTCCGAGATTCGGCGATCGGTGGTCGGGTTCGCAAGACAGGTACCGGCAATCGAGGTGCCTGCACCGGGATTGCTGCAGATACCGAACTGGTTCTCGAGCAGGTCGACCATGCGCTCTACGTCGAAGCCGTAGAACTGCTGGATGATGTTCGGATTGTCGACGCCATCCATTCCGCGAAATGCTTCGGGAATGCTGATCGGGAAGAAGATATCGTCGGGGATATCCGCCGCCGTGCCGAGGCCGCCCCAGGTTTCGTTCTGCAGGAACCCGTAAGCGGACTTGATCTTGTTTTCCGTGTAGGAAACGCCGAAGTCCAGGCTTTCGAGGAAACCGAGATCGGCTTCCCAATGGCCGTTCAGCTGGACCTGATCGATATCGTCGCGGAAGTAGGCATTGCGGAAAGCGTTGCCCGTGGCGAAGCGCTGCGAAATATCGTTCGAGTCGACGCCCGCTGCGTTCACATAGGAAATGACCGGCAGGTAGCTGTCGAAGTCGATGCGCTGTTCCTGCAGTCCGAACACCGCGGTACCGACCGAAACGCTCGATCCATAGGGCAGGGTCGGCTTGGATTCCGCGCTCGAACTATGAGCGTCGAGTACCCAGGTGAGCCCGCCCGGAGCTTCCCATTCCAGGTTGAAGCCGATCGATTTGTTGATCGAACGGTTGGCAGTCAGCGAACCGGAATAGGAAAGATCCGAAGGGGCGTCCCCGAAATTCTCGGAATAGAAGATCGGGCCGGCGGCGGGGCCATCGGTCCAGGCGCTGGATGTGTCGCCATGGTTGAACCAGATCCCGACCGAACTCTGGCGCGCTTCCACGGTGTTCTGCGAGAAGGTGTAGTCAACAGTGGCGGTCAGCCCATCGACGACTTCGTACTGCAGGACAGCCTGGCCGTTGATGCGTTCACGCGAAATGTCGGTAACATTGTACGAACCGTTCTGCGGGACGGCATAGACATCGTCCGGTCCGGGGCGGTTCTGTACATTCGCGTCGGGGCGGCCGCAAACGCTGCCCCATTCGTTTTCGTAGCTGTTGCCCAGCGAATCCACGCCGCCACAGCCGAGGTAGCCGTCACGCCAATCGGTGAAGTACTGGTTGAAGCCCGAATTGCGCTTCTGGTAACTGCCGGTCACGGTGATGCCGATACGATCGTCGGCGAACGTGCTCGACAGGATGCCCGAGACTTCTGGCGTGATGTCGACATCGCCGTTCTGGGACTCGTCGTATACGCCCTTGACCGCGATGCTGCCCTTGAAACCGGGATCGTCGAGCGGCCGAGGCGTACGAATATTGATGGTCGAGCCGATGCCGCCCGAAGCCACGGTTGCGCGGCCGGTCTTGTAGACTTCGACAGCTGCCACAGCTTCGGAAGCCAGGTTGCCGAAGTCGAACGAACGCGAGGAAGGAGCGCTTGCCCCGTCGCCGAGCGTCGAGGTCGGCATCTGACGGCCATTGAGGGTCACGAGATTGTATTCCGGCCCAAAGCCGCGCACGGTGACACGCGCACCTTCGCCGTTTTCACGGTCGATCGAGACGCCGGTGATGCGCTGGAGCGATTCCGCCAGGTTGGTGTCGGGGAACTTGCCGATGTCCTCGGCCGAGATCGCGTCGACCACGCCCTGGCCTTCGCGCTTGATGTTCATTGATTCGCGCAGACTTGCGCGGATGCCCGAAACCACGATGACGTTGCCGTCGTCCTGGAGCGCCGCTTCGGCCGCTTCCTCGTTTGCCGTCGCGTCCTGCGCCATCGCCGCCGTGGCGGTTGCGCCCATGGCAACGACCGATGCGCCCGCCATGAATTTGACGAGCGAAGGCTTGCTCTTCCACTTCATTGGTGATTCTCCTCCCAGAGACATGCACTTACTGCGCATGACAATCCAAATGTGAACGTTCACCTATTTGGTAACGTTCACTTGGTCAATCGAACGAGCGCAGGAATCGTCACAAAAATGCATGTGTGTGGCAAGAATGTTGCGATTTTTGCGTGTAGGCGATTGCTGACGAACGCGGGGGCAGACCCGCACGGTTGCCCAAACGGCGGCGCATGACTAGCTGGAGCGACGATGTTCGACCCCCATGCATTTCGCGACGCGCTCGGCAGCTTCGTCACCGGCGTCACCATCGTGACCGCGCGCGACGCAGAGGGGCGCCCCTTCGGACTGACCGCCAACAGTTTCAACTCGGTCAGCCTCGATCCGCCGATGGTGCTGTGGAGCCTCTCGCTGCAGTCGGGTTCGCTGCCGGTGTTCCGCGACGCCGAGGCTTGGGCGGTACACGTCCTGGCGGCGGACCAGCAGGCGATGTCGGATCGTTTCGCCCGCGCCGGGGCGGACAAGTTCGCCGAGCTCGACGACGTCGACGGAGCGGAGGGCGCGCCGCTGATCCCCGGCTATGCCGCGCGCTTCGGCTGCACCGCGCGCTTCGAATACGAGGGCGGGGACCATGCCATCTTCCTCGGGGAAGTGACCGATTTCGACCGCCGCGAGGTCGACCCGCTGATCTATCACGGCGGTCGCTACGGCAGGATTATGCGCAGCCCCACGGGCGAAGACCTGGAGCGCGAAGGGCTCGCCGAACGCACCGGCTCGGCGCTTTCCCTTACGGCGAGTGGGGCCGAGCTGCTCGCCGCGCTCGAGAGCGTGGCGAAGCGCTAGACTCGGCGCCCACGGGCCGATACCCGTTGCGAAAAGCAACGAGGGAGAGGCCAGCCATGAAGACCCGCATCACCGAACTGTTCGGTATCGAGCACCCGATTATCCAGGGCGGCATGCACTATGTCGGGTTTGCGGAAATGGCGGCGGCGGTCTCCAACGCCGGCGGGCTCGGCATCATCACCGGTCTCACGCTCGGCACGCCCGAGAAGCTCGCCGACGAGATCGCCCGGTGCAAGGACATGACCGACAAGCCCTTCGGCGTGAACCTGACCTTCCTGCCCAGCGTCAACGCGCCCGATTATCCGGGGCTCGTCCGCGTGATCATCGAAGGCGGGGTCAAGGCCGTCGAAACCGCAGGCAACAATCCGCAGGCGGTGCTGCCCCATCTCAAGGATGCGGGGATCAAGGTGATCCACAAGTGCACCAGCGTGCGCCACAGCCTCAAGGCGCAGTCGATCGGCTGCGACGCGGTCAGCGTCGACGGCTTCGAATGCGGCGGCCATCCGGGCGAAGACGATGTCCCCAACATGATCCTGCTGCCCCGCGCGGCGGATGAACTCGAGATCCCCTTCGTCGCCAGCGGCGGCCAGGCCGACGCGCGCAGCCTCGTCGCCAGCCTCGCGATGGGCGCCGACGGCATGAACATGGGCACGCGCTTCATCGCCACCAAGGAAGCGCCGGTGCACGAGAACGTGAAGAAGGCGATCGTCGCCGCGTCCGAACTCGACACCCGCCTCGTCATGCGCCCGCTGCGCAACACCGAGCGCGTGATGACCAATGACGCGGTCGAGCGCCTGCTCGAAAAGGAGCGCAAGCTGGGCCCCGACCTCAAGTTCGAGGACATCATCGAGGAAGTCGCGGGCGTCTATCCGCGGATCATGACCGAGGGCGAGATGGATGCGGGCGCCTGGTCCTGCGGCATGGTCGCCGGGCTGATCAACGACATCCCGACCTGCAAGGAACTGATCGACCGGATCATGAGCGAGGCGGAGGAGATCATTCGCCGCCGCCTGACCGGCTTCCTGAACTGAAGGACACGGGACCCATGCTCGATACCAGCCAGCGCACCGCCTACAACGAGGATCACGAGGCCTTCCGCGACACCGTGCGCAAGGTCTTCGCCGAACACATGACGCCCTATCTCGACCAGCACGAGGAGGAGGGCATAGTCCCGCGCAGCGCGTGGAAGGCGCTGGGCGAGGCAGGCATGCTGTGCCCCACGGTCAAGGAAGAGAACGGCGGCCTCGGCCTCGATTTCGGTTTCAACTGCGTGCTGTGCGAGGAGCTGTCCTATCTCGGCAGCTCGGCCGGCTTCACGCTGCAGAACGACATTACCGCGAACTATATCGAACGTCTCGGGACCGACGAGCAGCGCGCGAAGTACCTGCCGGGCATGGTCTCGGGCGATGTGATCTCGGCGATCGCCATGACCGAGCCCGGTGCGGGCAGCGACCTTCAGGGCATCCGCACCACCGCGATCAAGGACGGCAATCACCTGGTGGTCAACGGGTCGAAGACCTACATCACCAACGGCCAGAACGCCGACGTCATCATCGTCGTCGCCAAGACCGATCCCTCGCAGGGCGCGAAGGGCACCACGCTGGTGCTGGTCGACGCCGATACCGAAGGCTTCGAGCGCGGGCGCAATCTCGACAAGATCGGGCAGCACTCGGCCGACACCTCCGAGCTGTTCTTCCACGACTGCCGCGTGCCGATGACCAATATCCTCGGCGGCGAGGGGCGCGGCTTCATCCATCTGATGGAGGAACTGCCGCAGGAACGGCTCGGCATCGCCGTCGGCGCGCAGGCCGCGGCGCAGCGCGCCTTCGACGAGGCGGTCAAGTTCACCAAGGACCGCAAGGCCTTCGGCAAGACGGTTTTCGAATTCCAGAACACCAAATTCGTCCTCGCCGATCTCAAGGCCAAGCTCCAGGTCGGCTGGGCGCACCTCGACTGGGCGATCAGGAAGCACCTCGCCGGCGAACTCACCACCGACGAGGCATCGGCGGCCAAGCTGTGGCACACCGACCTCCAGTGGGAAGCCTGCGACAAGGCGCTCCAGCTGCATGGCGGTGCGGGCTACATGAACGAATATGCCATCGCCCGCCTGTGGCGCGATGCGCGCGTCACCCGCATCTTCGGCGGTACCAACGAGATCATGAAGGAAGTGATCAGCCGCTCGATCTGAGGAGCCTGCAGCCATGACCGATCCGCTCGATTTTTCCGGCCAGACCGTTCTCGTCGTCGGCGGCTCGAGCGGAATCGGCAATGGCATCGCGCATGGCTTTCGCGAGCGCGGGGCACTCGTCCATGTCACGGGGACCCGTGAGTCGGCGGATGACTACAGCGCGGAAGAGGGCAGCGATCTTGCCGGATTGCACTTCCAAACGCTCGACGTCGCGCGTGCGGGCGCGATTGAATCGATTGTGCTGCCCCATAGGCTCGATGTGGTGGTGCTGTGCCAGGGCACGGTACGCTATCGCCGCGAGGAATTCGAGCGCGCGGGCTGGGACGCGGTGATGGAGGTCAACCTCAACTCGCTGATGGACTGCGCCCGCGCGGTGCGGGCGAGGCTGGCCGAAGGGGGCGGATCGCTGATCGTGGTCAGCTCGGTCGGCGCCTATCACGCGATGATCGGCAACCCGGCATACGCCGCCAGCAAGGCTGGCGCGGTCAGCCTGGTCGGCTCGCTGGCGCAGGCCTGGGCGGGGGAGGGCATCCGTGTGAACGGCATCGCCCCGGGGCTCGTCCCGACCAAGCTCACCAAGGTGACCACCGACAACGAACAGCGCGCGGCGGGGGCGGTCGCGCGGATCCCGGCAGGCCGCATGGGCACGCCGCAGGACATGGCCGGTGCGGCGCTGTTCCTCGCCTCGCCGCTGGCCGATTACGTCGTCGGGCAGACCATCCGTGTCGATGGCGGCATGACGCTTTCCTGATCCGCACCTTTCCTACACCCGTGCAGCATGCAAGAGTGTGCCAGCCACCAGGAAGCGGGAGCGGAGGGGGGCGCCTTGCGCACCCGTGTCGCCCCGGAGGTGTCCGGAAAAATAGAAATAACGTCAGGTATTTAGCGAAATAGTCGGCGGGCGACACACTGTCGCCTTTGTCGCCCGATTGTCCCCCCGTCGTCGTAGCGAAAGAAGGACCCGCCCCATGGAATACGTCAATCTCGGCCCCAGCGGCCTCAAGGTCTCGCGCCTCTGTCTCGGCTGCATGAGCTATGGCGACACCACCCGCGGCTGGCACGGCGACTGGGTCCTGTCCGAGGACGAGAGCCGCCCCTTCATCCGCGAGGCGCTGGAAGCGGGGATCAATTTCTTCGACACGGCGAACATGTATTCGCTCGGCGCCTCGGAAGAGGTGGTCGGCAAGCTGCTGCGCGAGTTCGCGAAGCGCGATGAGATCGTGCTCGCCACCAAGGCTTTCCTCCCCTGGCGGCAGGCGCCCAACACCGGCGGCAATTCGCGCAAGAGCCTGATGCAGGCGGTGGACGACAGCCTCGTCCGCCTCAAGATGGACTATGTCGACCTGTTCCAGATCCACCGCTGGGACGATTTTACGCCGGTCGAGGAGACCATGGAGGCGCTTCACGACATCGTGAAGGCGGGCAAGGCGCGCTATATCGGCGCCTCGTCGATGTGGGCATGGCAGTTCGCCAAGGCGCAGGAAGTCGCCCGTACCAATGGCTGGACGCGCTTCATCTCGATGCAGAACCACGTCAATCTGCTCTACCGCGAGGAAGAACGCGAGATGCTGCCGCTCTGCGAAGACCAGGGGATCGGGGTGATCCCGTGGAGCCCGCTGGCGCGCGGCAAGCTCGCGCGGGGGTGGGACGAGGCGACCGTGCGCAGCGAAACCGACGGCTTCGGCAAGACGCTCTACCGCCAGCAGGAAGAGGCCGATCGTGCGATCGTCGAGGCGGTCGGGGCGATCGCCGAGGAGCGCGGGGTCGGGCGTGCCACGGTCGCGCTCGCCTGGCATTTCGCCAAGGGCGTGACCGCGCCGATCATCGGGGCGACCAAGCCGGGGCATATTGCTGCCGCCATGGCCGCGCTCGACCTGGAACTGAGCGCCGAGGAAGTGGCGCGGCTCGAGGCCCCCTATGTCCCGAAGGCGCCCGTCGGGATCGCCTCGACAGCACCGCGGAACTGGACGCTTTCGGTGACCGGGGAATAGGAAAATTCGCCTTTTGGCGCGAAGTGTTACAAACGCGGAGAACGGGTCACAAACAAGTCACATGGCTGCGGCAACGCTTCCCCCGACAGGGTGGGAACTCAGCCGCGTGCGTACGATCAATATCTTTCTGACAGACCCGATTGCCGGCGAGCTCGCCGATTTCGACAATGGCGATCTGCGCTATGCCTTCGCCCGCCTCTACCCCGACGGCCCGCGCCGGCTGGTGGAAGGCCCGGCCTATGCGTTCATCGATTGGGTGATGGACGACCTCTCGGGACTGGAGATGTGCCGCCGCCTGCGGTCCGATCCGCGCATGGCCGAGGCGCATATCGCCATCGTGCTCGAGGAAGACGATGCCGAGGACAAGCGCAGGGCGCTGCGCGCCGGAGCCGACGATTACGTCATCGGTCCGCTCGACCGCAACGCGATCCTCGACCGGGTCATGGCACTGCAGGCGGAGGTCGGGCAGGGCCGCATAAACGAGCGGCTCGAACTCGGCCACCTGCTGGTCGATCTCGCCGCGCTGCAAGCGCGCTGGGGCGGCAGGCCGCTCGACCTCAGGCCGAACGAATTCCGCCTGCTGCACTTTCTCGCGCAGAATCCTGACCGCGTGCTTTCGCGCGGCGATCTGATCGCCGCGCTGGGCAAGCAGGAACCGCCGATCGACGAACGCACGGTCGACGTCTGGATCGGCCGTCTGCGCCGCGCGCTGCGCATGGTCGGGGCGGGCGAGCGCGTGCGCACCGTCCGCTCGCTCGGCTACGTCTACGACAGCTACGACTAAGCGGCGGCGGGGGGGCTCACACCTTCCCATTCCCGTTAGGCAAAAAAAGGGCCGCCCGGAGGCGGCCCTTCGGAAGTTGCGGCTCGGATGCCTCAGAACTCGGCCGAGACCGAGAGGCTGAAGCTGCGTCCTACCTGGTAGCTGTTGTTCTCGATCCGGTTGGTGCCGGTCGTCTGGTATTCGAAGTGATCGCGACCGGTCAGGTTGCGCGCCTCGAACTTCACTTCGAGATCGGCCCCGGCCAGCGTGAAGCCCTGGCGCGCGACGAAGTCGATCGTCAGGCCGGGGTTCTCGAGGATGTCGGGGCGCGACAGCGTACTGCGGCTGATCACCCGCTTGCTGCCGTAGTTGAACAGGAAGGTGAACTGGCTGACCCGGTCGAGGTCTTCCAGGCCCAGCTGGACGTTGGCAATGTGATCCGACTGGCCGGTCAGCGAGGTGCCGTCGGCGAAGAAGTTGGTCGCCGCCTGCAGGCCGCCCAGTTCGGGCACGTTGACCAGATCGCCCGCCTGCACGCTTATGTCCGACTGCGTGTAGGTGTAGTTGGCAATCGCCACGAAGCGCTTGCTGTCCCACCAGTCGCCGAGATCGTAGAGGTCCTTGTTCCACTGCACCTCCAGCTCTGCACCGTAGAGCATGGCCGAGGGCGCATTGGCGAACCGGCTGATCACCGAATTGTCGTTGAAGCTCGAGAAGACCTCGATCGGGTTCTTGATGTCCTTGAAGAAACCGGCGGCGCTGAGCTTGCTCCCCGAACCCCAGTAATATTCGAGCCGGGCTTCGTAATTGGTCAGCTCGCTGTCGACGAGACCCGGGTTGCCGGTGAACTGGCGGTTGGTTTCGGGATCGTAATAGGTCTGCAGGATCAGTTCGCGAAACTGCGGCCGCGCGATGGTCTTCGACGCGTTCAGGCGGGCCTGCAGGCTGTCGGAGATCTGGATCGTCATCGTGGCAGCGGGCAGCCAGTAGTCGTTTTTCAGCAGCGTCGCATTGACCGAACCGCTGGGGAGTCCGTCCAGCCCCAGGGGCACGACATCCTGCGTCGCATCTTCGTATCGCACACCGAGATCGAGCGAGATATCGGTGACCGGTTCGATGCGGGCCTGGACGTAGCCGGCCTTGATCTCGAGCCCGGCGGAAAAGGCCGGGTCGGCAGCAGTCGTATCGATGATCGTATAGGAGAAGGGCCCGATCCCGGCTGCCGCCTGGGCGGCGCTGTCGTAGCCGAGCGCGATCAGCGCATCGCCGAGCAGATTGTCGGGACGGAATGCGCCGAAGACGAGCGGATAGGAACCGGTGGTGCGGATGTCGAATTCACGGCGACGCGACAGGCGGCTGGTGTCGGTATAGGCACCGCCCACCGTCACGCCGAGCCAGTTGGCCAACTGGTAGCTGACGTCGAGGCCGCCGTAGTAGAGATCCTCGGTCAGGTCGGAGAAGGCGACCGTCGTCCGGCCGCGCTGCCCGCCGTTCTGGAGGTTCAGGTAGATACCGTCGAGGCCACCCGACGGATTCAGATCGCGCGAATAGACGAACTCCCATTCGTTCGGCGCTTCGCGCTGCGTCTGGGCGTAGCCGGCGCGCATGTCGATCGAAAGGTCGCCGAATTCGAGTTCGCCGACGAACTGCGAGTCGATCAGCTGGCGCTCGTACCAGCCGGTGTTCTGGAACAGATCGTCGTCGTCGTCGGTGAGATCGTCGATCTGCGCCAGGGACGAACGCTTGAGCGAGTCGCGGATGAAGAGGTTGGTCAGGCGGAAGCGGTGTTCGCCCACTTCGAGACCAAGGCCCAGCATCGCATTGGCGAGGACGCGCTGGTCGGTCTGGAACTGGGTGCCGTCCTGGTCGAGATCGAGATCGCCGTTCAGCGCCGACTGGCGGGTGATGAAGCGATTGCGGTACTTGTTGCTGAGCGAGGCGGCCGCGATCACGCCGAAGCGGCCATCGGAAAAGACGTCGAAGCTGGTTCCAGCGGTGATGCCCGCCGACCAGTTGACCGGGAGTTTGTCGATGCTCTGCAGCAGGATCAGGTTGGGATCGCCCAGCTCGGTCAGGATCGCCTGCTGGTCCACGCCCGGATCGGTCATCGCCTGACCGCTGTCGAGGAACGACTGCAGTGCGGGACCGGGTTCGCGGCGCCCGTCGTCGAAGCCGAACCAGTCGTAATCGGAACCGTAATAGGTGTAGCCTGTGCCGAAGGTGGTTTCGGTATCGCCCGAGATGCCGGCGCTGACCTTGAGGAAGCTTTCCTCGGGCACTGCGCGGGTGGTGAGGTTGATCACGCCGCCGCCGAATTCGCCCGGGAAGTTGGCCGAATAGGTCTTCTGCACCAGGCTCGAGGCGATGATGCTCGTCGGGAAGATGTCGAGCGGAACGACGCGGCTGAGCGGCTGCGGCGAGGGCAGCGGAAGGCCGTTGAGGAGGGCGAGCGAGTAGCGATCGCCGAGGCCGCGGACGTAGACGAGGCCGTTGCCGACGGTCGAGAGACCGGTGACGCGGGTCAGGGCACCGGCGATGTCGCCTTCGCCGGTCCGCGCGATGCTGGCGCTGTCGAGAACCGAGACGACCTGCGAAGATGCGCGGGTGACGTCCTGGCGGCGGCGGCCGGTGACGACGATAGCGCCGCCGGGAACCGAGATTTCGGGCTCCTCATACTCGTCTTCCGCGGGCGTGTCGTCGATGCCTTCGACCTGCTGCGCCGCTGCGGCGTCGGTCGCGGGATCTTCTTGGGCGGGGACGCCTTCGGCGCCGGTGCCAACACCCGTATCCTGGGCGAATGCAGTCCCGGGAACGGTAAGCGCGGTGGTGAGCAGGAGCAGCGCTGTAAGCTGCTTGCCGGTCGACATGGTTCGAGACCCCCTCATGTTCAGGCCTTTGGAATCTGGGCGGGGTCCTGCGATGGCCCCTGTGCGAAAATGCGAAGGAGGCCGCGGGGCGCAAATCCTGCGCGCCCCGCGGCCTCTTGATGCCGATTAGTAGACCGGCAGGCTCGTGCAGTCGCTCACCGAACCGAAGTTCGCGAACGAGGAGTTGCAGGTCCAGCCCTGAACCCAGGTGTCGTTGCCCGGGTATACCGCGCCGATGTTGGTCGGCATGGTGAAGAAGGCCGAGAACACGGTCGGATCGAACACGGCGACGGCATTTTCGTTTGCGCCGTTGACGTAGGTCATCGTCAGCGTGTTGGTGAAGTTCGAGTCGGTGTTCGAACCGCCGTCGAAGATGCTCTGCGTCTGCGCCGCGGTCACACCGCCCGAACCGTCACGGAAGTCGACCGCGCAATCCAGCACGAAGCTGTTGAAGACCGGCGGGCCGGCCTCGTCGAGGCTGGCATCGGCCGCACGGACGGTTTCCGGCAGGTCGATGCGCAGGCACGGAGTGTCGCCGGACTGATCGACGAGAACCGAGTTGACGATGGTGTAGTCGGTACCGCCGCGGATACGGATCGCCTGATCGCCCACGCCGCTGTTCGAGACGAAGGTGGCGTTGGAGATCTTCGTATTCTGGCGCGGGGTCTGGTCTTCGAGGCCGTTGTTCGAATCGGCTTCGATGATGGTGTCGCCGACGCCCGGGCGCTGGATGACGATAACGTTCTGCGCGTTGAGTTTCACGCCGGTATCCGAGTCGAGACCGTCGTCTTCAGGGCCGACGATGATCAGATTGCGAACGTTGACGCGACCGCCGAAGAATTCGACGCCGTCGTCCGAACTGTTGAAGCTCATGATGTTGCGCAGCGTAGTCCCCGAGCCGATGCCGCTGGGGGTCAGCGACTGGAGTTCGTTGTCGCCCGACAGGACGAAGCCCGAGTAGCGGATCTGGACATAGGTCATGCTGCCCGAGCTGTCGCCGGGGGTCGCGCCGCCGAACAGGGCCGGCTGCGCCGCGCCTTCGACCTGGCGTTCGCAGGCGACGGTGCCCGGCGTTGCACCCGGAGCGATACAGTCGGTGATCGGTGCGCGGCCCGAAAGGACGACGCCGCCCCACTGGCCCGACGAGCTGTTGTTGTTGAGGCCCTGGACGTTGTCCCGGCTGGTGAAGACGATCGGGCGGTCGGCGGTGCCGTTCGCCTGGATCGTGTTGCCGCGGTTGACGTTGAGCCAGCCTGAGCCCTGCGAGAACAGGATCACGCCCGGCTCGATGGTCAGTTCGACATCCGTGTCGGCGCCGGACGCCGTCGGACCGCCGTCCGTACCGACATCGACGCGACCGTTGATGCGGTACACGAGGCCTTCGATGTAGGGCAGAGTCGATGATGCCGAGAAGACCGCGGGCAGGGTGCAGACGCGATAGGTACCGGTCGGACCAGAGATGGTGTTGCTGTCGGTCAGGCCGACCGGGTCCGAAATGGTCGGGCAGCCTGCGGCCGGCGTCACAAGCGACGAGGTCGGAGTGGGCGTCGGGGTTGGAGTGGGCGCCGGGGTGGCCGGCGGGTTGATGATGATGTCGCCGCCGGTGCCGGGCGAGACGATTTCGTCGGCACCGCAGCTGGCGAGAGCCAGAGCGGAGCAGCCGAGGACGAGCGAACGATGGAAGTTGGTCACGGGTAACGGTCCCCTCAAAAACCGGAATGAATCGAGTTGCGAGCTCTTTGATCGCGACTCGTCCGCTAGGGACCGTTCGTGACAGTTTTTGTCGGTGCATGACCGTTATGTTGCAATTCCGCCGACCAATGCGACGAATTGTGGCGCAACGAAAAAGTGATGCCCAAATGCATCAAATTGCAGATTTGTGACAATGTTACGGTGTTGTTGCAGTTCGATCCGGCTGGGCGCATTCTCCCGTCAGAAACAGATTTGGGAGAACAGTCATGACCATCCTTACGAGTGTCGCGCTGGCCATTCTCGCGCAGGGGCCGGTTGCGGCGGTCCCCGGGCCCCAGGCGGAATACGATGTCGGCTATGAAGAGCTCGTCGCGCACCGGGACGCCGAAGCGCGCAAGGCGATCGAAGCATGCGACGAACTGGCGCAGGACGATCCCGCCCGCCTCATCAACCATGCCATCGCGCTCGCGCGCACGGGGGACTATGACGCGGCGCGCGCCGCATTCACCGTCGTCGCCGAGGCGCGCGCGAGCGTCGAACTCGAGACCGCGACCGGAGACTGGGTCGATTCGCGCCGTCTTGCCCGCAAGGGTTTGGCGATGCTCGATCGCGGCGAGTTCTCCCGCTACTACGCGCTTTCGCTCCGCTAGTTCTCCGCGAGAATGCCGAGCCGAGGCGGCCCGCTTCCCTTTCTTCGGGAGGCGGGCCGTTTTGTATCGCGTTGCGACAGTTTCTTTCTGTATTCAGCTTTTTGTCACCCGCCTGTCATGTAGTATGCCCAAGGGGACCGCACGGAGGGTGCAATGATTCTCGCACGCTTGGCGCTGACCACGGGATTGTCCTGTGCAGCGCTGACTGCCTTCCCGGTGAAGGCGGATGTCATGGAGATCGACGTGGACGGAGCGCGCTGGGTTGCCGGCGGAGGCACCGCGCTAGCTGCTGCCCCGACCGACCTTGCTCCTGTCGAACCCTATGCAGAAGTCCCGCCGGAGATTTTCGTTCCCGACGTCGCGGTTGCCGATCCCGATAGCCATGCGCGGTTGGTTCCGGAGGGCTACAAGGCCAAGGTCGCCGAACTCGCAGCGCGCTTCGATCTCAGCCCGACGCTGATCGAGGCCCTGGTGTGGCAGGAAAGCCGCTGGCGCGCGAATGCCGTTTCGCCGGTCGGTGCCCGCGGCCTGGCTCAGCTGATGCCGGGCACCGCGCGCGACTTGGGCGTCGACCCCGACGATCCCTTCGCCAACCTCGAGGGCGGGGCGCGCTATCTGCGCGAGCAGCTCGACCGCTTCGACGGCGATCTCGAGAAGGCTCTGGCCGCCTATAATGCCGGCCCGGGGCGTGTTCTTCAGGCGGGGGGCGTTCCCCGCATTCGCGAAACGCAGACTTATGTGGCAGCGATCATGGGTCGTCTGTCCGATCATTCACGGGAGTAAATTACTTGAGTCGCAAGTTCACTGTTCCGGCAACTCTGGCCGCGCTTTTCTCGCCTACCGCTGCCTTCGCGCAGGCTGCTGATCCCGCCGGCTCGGGCCCGATCGTTGCCGCGCTCGGCTGGCTCCAGGGCACGCTGCTCGGCAATGTCGCCACCGCGGTCGCGGTGATGGCGGTGGCTGCCGTCGGCTTCATGATGCTGACCGGACGCCTCAACTGGCGCTTCGGGGCGACGGTGATCATCGGCGTCTTCATCCTGTTCGGGGCCGCTTCGATCGTCGCCGGCATCCAGGGCGTGGCGGGCTGACATGACCGCGCTGGTCCGCCATCCCGTTCACCGCGCCCTGACGCGCCCGCAGATGTTCGCGGGGGTGACATATAACTATTTTATCATCAACGGGATGGTGACCACCGAGGCCTTCCTCATCACCGGCAGCTGGCTGGCGTTGCTCGTCTTCGCCGTGATGCACGGTGTCGGCTATTTCGCCTGCCTGCGCGAACCGCGCATCTTCGACCTGTGGATCACCAAGGTCAGCAAATGCCCGCGGGTGAAGAACTACCAGCGCTGGGGGTGCAATTCCTATGCCGCGTAACGACAAATGGATGGGCGCCGCCGCCTGGAGCGCCAAGGAAGCGCGCGCCGGCGACCGCCTGCCGTATCTGCGCCTGATCGACGAGAGCACGCTGCTGCTGCGCGACGGTTCGGTGATGACCGCGATCCAGGTTCCCGGCCTGCTGTTCGAGACCGAGGACAGCGAGGCGCTCAACGCGCATGCCGCGACCCGTGAGGTCGTGCTGCGCTCGACGCTCGACGCGCGTTTCGTCCTCTATCATCACGTCATCCGCCGCCGTGTGTCGGTCGAGCTCGAGGCCGAGTTTCCCGATCCGATCAGTCGCCATATCGACAGCCGCTGGCGCGAACGCCTGGGTTCGGGCCAGCTCTTCGTCAACGACCAGTTCATCACGCTGATCCGTCGCCCGGCACGGGGCAAGGCGGGGCTCGCCGAGCGCGTGAGCAAGAAATTCCGCCGCAGGGGCGGTGACGACCGGCTCGAAGCCGATCCCAAGGATCTGCGCAGCCTGCGCGCCGCCTCGCAGGGGCTGGTTGCCGCGCTGCAGGCCTATGGCGCGACGCCGCTGGGCGATTACGTGGGGCCGCAGGGCAACACCAATTCGGAAATGCTCGAGCTGCTTTCGGCGCTCTACAATGGCGAGATGCGCCCGGTCAGGAAGCCGACCGAGGATGTCGATCTCGGCCATATGCTGCCCTATCGCCGTGTAAGCTTCGGGCTCGATGCGATCGAGATGCGCGGCTCGGGCTCGCCCGATTTCGCCGCCATTCTCGGCCTCAAGGACTATCCGGAAGCGACCAGCCCGGGGCTGCTCGACAGCCTGCTGCGGCTGCCTTTCGAAATGGTGGTCAGCGAAAGCTACGCTCCGACCGAGCGGCAGACCGCGCGCGAGCGCATGGACCTCGCCATCCGCCGCCTGAAGAGCGCCGACGAGGAGGCCGCCGCCGAGCGCGCCGACATGATGGCTGCGCGCGACGCCCTGGGCAACGGCGCGGTCGGCTTCGGCGACCACCACCTGACCGTGATGGTCAAGGAACGCGACCTGGGCCGCCTGGACGATGCGATGGCCGCCTGCGCCGCCGCGCTCGCCGACACCGGCGCGATCGCGGTGCGCGAGGATACCAATTGCGAACCGGCTTTCTGGGGCCAGTTCCCGGGCAACGAGGGCTATCTCGTCCGCCGCGCACTGATCTCCAGCGCCAATATGGCGAGCTTCGGTTCGCTTCACGGCTTCGCGCTCGGCCAGGCGCAGGGCAATCACTGGGGCGAGGCGGTGACGCTGCTGGAAACCACCAGCGCGACGCCGTTCTTCTTCAATTTCCACCACGGCGACCTCGGCAATTTCTCGGTCATCGGGCCATCGGGTTCGGGCAAGACCGTGGTGATGAACTTCCTCGCCGCGCAGGCGCAGAAGTTCAGCCCGCGGACGATCCTGTTCGACAAGGATCGCGGCGCCGAACTGTTCGTGCGCGGCATCGGCGGTCGCTATGACAGCATTCGCGCGGGCGAGCCGACCGGTTTCAACCCGCTCGCGCTGCCCGATACCGCGGGCAACAAGGCCTTTCTCCGCGATTGGCTCGGCGTCCTCCTCAAGGCCGAAGGGCCCGAGGAGGAGCAGACGATCGCGGGCGCGGTCGATGCCGCCTATGCCAACGATTCGTCGCTGCGCCGGCTGCGGCACTTCAAGGAGCTGCTATCGGGCAGCCGTCGTCCGCAACCGGGCGACCTCGCCGATCGTCTCGGCGCCTGGATCGGTGCCAATGACGGTCAAGGGGGCGAACATGCCTGGCTGTTCGACAATGCCGAAGACCGGCTCGACCTGACCGCTCGCGTACTCGGCTTCGACATGACCGCGCTGCTCGAAAACCCGAAGCTGCGCACGCCGACCATGATGTACCTCTTTCACCGGATCGAGGAACGCCTGGACGGCAAGCCGACCATGATCCTGATCGACGAGGGGTGGAAGGCGCTCGACGACGAAGTCTTCGCCGCGCGCATCCGCGACTGGCTCAAGACGTTGCGCAAACGCAACGCCCTGGTCGGTTTCGCCACCCAGTCGGCGCGAGATGCGCTCGAGAGCCGCATTTCGACCGCATTGGTCGAGCAGACGGCGACCATGGTGTTCATGCCCAACAGTCGCGCGCGGCCCGAGGATTATTGCGACGGCTTCGGCCTCACCGAGCACGAGCTGGCGCTGATCCGCACGCTGCCGGCGCACAGCCGCTGCTTCCTCGTCCGCCAGCCCGATGCCAGCGTCGTCGTGCGCCTCGATCTTTCGGGCGCGCCGGAAGTGCTGACGCTGCTTTCGGGTCGCGAAAGCTCGGTGCGCAGGCTCGACCTGCTGCGCGAAGCGCTGGGCGATGCGCCCTCGGACTGGTTCCCCGCGCTCACCGGCAGCAAATGGCCCGGCGGCGCGGACGATGCAGGGGAGGCGGGGGTCGAACCCCTCGGCCTTGCTGCCGAATGAGCGCAAGCTGTCAGCAGGCTGCCGAGCAGGTCGGCAACGGCGTTGCCGCTGCGCTGCGCGGTGTCGATTGCATCGCTGGCGAAGCCAGCGCCGCGGCGTTCGGGCGTTTGTTCGCCCCGGGCGGCTCGCTCGGCATGGTGCTCACGCTCGTTCTCACGCTGTTCATCGCGCTGTTCGCCTTCGCGCTGCTGACCGGGCGCACCAATGTCGGCGTGCGCAATCTCGTCCCGCGGATGATGACGCTGGGGCTGGTCCTGACCTTCGCGACGAGCTGGATCGCCTACCAGAGCGTAGTCTGGAATCTCGCGGTCGCGACGCCCGATTATCTCGCCGGCATCCTTACGGGGACGCAGGGCTCGGCCACCGATACGTTCGCGCAGAAGATCGACGTGGTCTTTCTCGCCATCCAGGAAGCGAGCGGCGGTAACGAAGAGTTCTCCGCTTTCTCGCCCGAAGGCATGATGTGGCTCGGGGCGATGCTGTTCATGCTCGGCACGGTGGGCTTGCTGGTGACGACCAAGATCGCGCTGGGAGTGCTGGTGGCGCTCGGGCCGATCTTCGTGGTCATGGCGCTGTTCAACGGGACGCGCGGGCTCTTCACCGGCTGGGTCAAGGGCGTGACCATGTGCGCGCTGGCGCCGCTCTTCGCCGTGCTCGGCGGCAGCGTGATGCTCGAACTCGCCGTCCCGATCCTCGGGGCGCTGACCGCGACCCCGGGACAGGTCGATCCGCAGGCCGGCATGGCCTTCTTCATGATCGGCGCGGTGCATGTCGCGCTGATGGTGCTGGTGCTCAGGGTCGCCGGGACGATGGTCTCGGGCTGGAGCGTGTTCGGCCTGGTCGCCGACAAGGACGACAGGGCTACGCCGGCAGCGGCACCACAGCAGACCGTTCCACCGATGGCGCTCGCCCAGGCGCAGGCCGCAAACCAGGTGAGCTCGCAGGCGCGCCGGATCGACGTCTCCGCCGTGCCGACCGCCTATGCCGCCAATGATAGCGGCGCAACGGGTGGCAGCGGCGGAACGCGCGTGACCAAGGTTTACGCCACCTCTTCGACGTCGGCTTCGCAATCCCCTTCCAGCAAGGCCCGCATCCGCGGCTCCGGCATCGGTAGCCGGTTCAAGTCCGCGACCCCCAAGGCCCTCGACCGTTCGATGGAGAAACACGCATGACCCGCGCGCTCATTCCCGCGCTCGCTCTCGCCCTGCTGGCCGCGCCGGCCGCGGCGCAGGATTCACGCCTCGTCGAGGTGATGTACGACGAGGCCAAGGTGGTCCGCGTCGAAGGCCGCGTCACCGTGCAGGCCAGCATCATGTTCGGCGAGGACGAAGTGATCGAGAATGTCGCTATCGGCGACAGCTCGAGCTGGCAGGTCACGCCCAACAAGCGGGCGAACATCCTGTTCGTGAAGCCGCTCGAGGCGCGCGCCGCGACCAATCTCACGGTGATCACCAGCAAGCGGACCTATCTGTTTGACCTCGTCGCCAATCCCGGCGCGAAGCCGCTCTATCTGATGCGCTTCGCCTATCCGGATGAGCCCGAGGACGAGGAGGTGCAGATGGCGGCGGCGCCCAATGCGGTCGAGCGCCAGGCGGCGCGCGACCCCTATGCGGTCGTCGATCCCGCCGACCTCAATTTCGCGTGGAACGCTTCGGGCGATCCCGAACTGCTGCCCGAGAATACCTATGACGATGGCACCGCCACGTTCCTGACCTGGCCCGATGGCAAGGACGTTCCCGCGATCCTCGTCACCAATAGCCAGGGGGTCGAGGGGCCGGTCAACTTCACCGTCCGCGGCGACACGATCGTCGTCGACGGAGTGCCGCGCACGATCGTACTGCGCTCGGGCAACGACAGTGCCCAGCTGGTCAATACGGGGCCCGAACGCTCCACCACCAATGCGAGCGGCAAGGCCGCTCTCGCCTCGAAGGGGAGGTAACTATGCGTCTCGCCATGCGACTGCCCGAAAAGAAGCCCGGCGATGCCGGTATCGCCAACGACGTCGATCCGCGCGATGAAACCGATGCCGAGGTGATCGACCTCGCACAGCGCAACGCCTTCCCCGCCGTGGCGCGGCCCGCGGGGAAGTCCGATGCGCTCGGCATGGTCGCGGGTATCGCGATCGTCGCCGGTCTCGGTCTCGTGACGCTGTGGAGCATGAATTCGGCGCGGATCACGCCGCCCGAAGGGGTCGGCGGCAAGCAGCCACCGGTCGAAGTGGCTCCGCCCGTGCCCGCCGCGGCGATCACCCCCCCGACACCCGCGCAGGCAATCCCCTCTCCGGCGGCGCGCCCGGACCCGGCACCGCAGCCCGTGCTCGCTGCGCAGCCGCAGCCAGGTATCGCAGGCAATCCCTATGCCAACCCCACGGTGGTGTTCGATTCGGGGGCCTCGCCGGCCACGCTCGCGATTGCCGAGCCGGGTGCCGCGGAGGCCGCAGGCACCGGATCGTCGGGCAATTCGGCGTCCGACTTCGCCAGCCGCGTCGGCGGCGTCGGCGGAGCGCCGGCGCAGGCCAAGGCGATGGTCAATCCGACGACCACGGTGACGCAGGGCACGCTGATCCCGGCGGTTCTCGAAACCGCGATCGATACCAATGTGCCGGGCTACGTCCGCGCAGTCGTGAGCCAGGACGTGCGCAGTTTCGACGGGACCAAGATCCTCGTCCCGCGGTCGAGTCGCCTGATCGGCCAGTATCAGTCGGGCCTGCAGAACGGCCAGAAGCGCGCCTATGTCATCTGGACGCGGCTGATCCGCCCCGACGGCGCCTCGGTCAACCTCGCTTCGCCCGCGATCGGCTTCGACGGCACCACCGGGCTCGCCGGCAAGGTGTCGGGAGCGAGCTTCTTCAAACGCTTCGGCTCGGCCATGCTGCTCTCGGTTGTAGGCGGGGTCGGCTCGCTTGCCACGGGCGGTGCGGCGGGCGTCCTGATCGGCGGCGCGAGTTCCTCGGCCGCGGCGACGGCGGCGCAGCAGGACGGCCAGCGCAGTCCCACGGTGCGCGTGCGCCAGGGCGAACCGATCCGCATCTTCACCGCGCGCGACCTGGATTTCTCCTCGGTCAGCTGAACGGGACGACGAAGTGAGCGCCGATATCCATCCGTTCCAGCCGGACGACCATCCGGAAGCGGACGCGCCGACCGTGGACCTCCACGGCGAGCGCAGCGTCTATCTCGACGCCTATCTCGCCCCGTTCCGCGAATGGCTCGAGCGCGACACGGTCACGGAAATCCTGGTCAACCGGCCGGGCGAGGTCTGGGTGGAGGATGCGGCCGCCGGCGGCATGCAGAAGGTTCTGCGTCCCGAGATCGACGACCGGTTGGTCCAGCGGCTGGCCGAACAGGTCGCCCGCGTCAGCCATCAGGGGATCAACCGCGAACACCCGCTGCTCGGCGCGACGTTGCCCGGCGGTGCGCGCGTGCAGTTCTGCGGGCCGCCCGCGGCGCGCAAGCACTGGGCCATGGCGATCCGCCGTCACCGCCGGCTCGACCTGCCGCTCGATGCCTACGACACCGGTCCGCTGACCCCGCCGGAGCGCGGCGCCATGCCCGATGCGCAGGCCGAGCCTGTGGCCTTTCTGCGCGAAGCGATCCGCCAGCGGCGCACGATCCTCGTATCGGGCGGCACCAGCACGGGCAAGACGACCTTTCTCAACGCCATGCTCGGCGAAATCCCGAGGCATGAACGCGTGGTGCTGGTCGAGGACACGCCCGAACTCAAGCTTCCGGGCGAGAACGGCGTCGGCCTGGTCGCGGTCAAGGGCGAATTAGGCGAGGCGAAGGTTACCGCCAACGAACTGCTCCAGGCGGCGTTGCGCCTGCGTCCCGACCGCATCGTGCTCGGCGAACTGCGCGGCGCGGAAAGCGTCAGCTTCCTGCGCGCGATCAACACCGGCCATCCGGGCAGTTTCTCGACCATCCATGCGAACAGCCTGCATGGGGCGCTCGAACAGCTATCACTGATGGTGATGCAGACGGGAATCGGCCTCACCCGCAGCGACACGATCGCTTATGCAGCCAGCGTCATTGACGTGCTTGTACAACTCGGACGCGATGTTTCGGGCAAGCGCGGCATCACTCAGATCGCCGAAAGCCATACGCTCATCTGACTGCGGTAAATGTGTCGCAGTCCTCGAGCGGCAGTATTCCGTAGCGTCAATCACGCGCAGTGATGCGGCGCCGGAACAACACATGCCAAAATTCGCCTGTCCTTTGCGCAACAATCATGCGCAATCCCTTGCGTGCATACGAATGTGTGTTAGCAATAGAGGGTAGGCCGCAAAGACGGCCACATGGAGAGGAGAGGGTTAATGAGGGTGAGGGCTTCCCTGCTCGCGAGCATCTGCGCGAGCGCGATTGCGTTTCCGGCGGTTGCTCAGGAAACCGAAGACGACCAGCCGCGGCTTGGCGGCAATGTGATCATCGTTACCGCTCAGCGACAGAACCAGTCGCTGCAGGAAGTTCCAATTGCGGTCAGCGCCTTCGACGCGGAAGCGCTTGAAGCCCAGCAGATCGAGAATGCCAGCGATCTCCAGCTGACGCTGCCCAACGTATCCTTCACCAAATCGAACTTCACTGGTTCGAGCTTTACCATCCGCGGCATCGGCGACCTGTGCGTCGGCACCTCCTGCGACGCGGCCACCGGCATTCACACCAACGGCTCGCCGTTGTTCGGTACCCGCCTGTTCGAGACCGAATATTTCGACCTCGAGCGTGTCGAGGTGCTGCGTGGGCCGCAGGGCACACTGTTCGGCCGCAACGCCACCTCGGGCGTCGTCAACGTCGTCACCCACAAGCCCGAGCTCGGTGTATTCGGTGCCTCGGGCGAATTCGAATACGGCAATTACAACAGCATCAAGGCGAAGGGCATGATCAACGTGCCCATCGGCGACACGCTGGCCCTGCGCGCGGCGGGTTTCTACCTCAACCGCGACGGCTACACGACCAATCTTTACGACGGCAACGACCTCGACGACCGGGACATGTATGCGATCCGCGGCTCGCTGCGCTGGGAGCCGACCGCCGACACCACGCTCGACATCATGGGATACTACTTCCGTGAAGACGACAAGCGCATGCGGATCCAGAAACAGCAGTGTCAGCGCGATCCCACGGGTGTGCTCGGCTGTCTCAACAACCGCCGCGACTTCGACAACACCAACACCAATGCGACCTTCACCGGGACGCTCGGCTCGGTCGAATTCCTGACGACCCAGCTGGGCGCTGCCCTGGGGAACTCGTTCGGCCTCAACAGCCTCTACGGGCCGGACATCTACGCGAGCTTCGACGAGCCCAACGACGTCCGTACAGTCGGCACCTCGTTCACGCCTGAATATTTCGCCGACGAACTGCAGGTCCAGGCCCATCTCGACCAGCGCTTCGGCAGCATGAGGCTGTCGCTGACCGGGATGTACCAGGAGACGACGGTCGACTCGCGCCAGGACTACAACCTGGGTATTCCAAGCCGCACGGGTGTTCAGTTCCAGACGGCACTGAACAGCTTGGCGTTCTTCGCGGCGAATGGCGTTCCGACGGGTCTGCCGGCTCCGTTCCCGGCTTTCGTCCCTGGCTCATCGGCCTATTTCTCTCCAATCTACAATGCTTTGACGCCCAATGGGCCGAACGGCACCCTGTGTACTTCCGATACGCTGGTGAACAATCAGGGCGCCTTCGAAGGCCAGTCCATCTGCTCTGACCTGCCCGGCGCGTTCGACCGGTCGCGGTCGAACGGCAAATCTTGGTCGGGTGAAGCGATCATTTCGAGCGATTTCGATGGTCCGTTCAACTTCCTGATCGGCGGCATCTATGCCGAGGCAGAGGCCTTCGATACCGACTACTATGTCAATTCGTTTGCGATCGACTACATCACCGGTATTCTGGGCTCGTTCACGAGCTTCGGCTCGACCACCGATGCCGATCCGGCCAACGACCTTCCGCCATCCTATCTGGCGACGTCGTTCTACCGGAACAACACCGACTACTTCAAACTGAAGAGCTACGGCCTGTTCGGCGAAGTCTATTTCGACATCTCCGACCGGCTCAAGCTGACCGCCGGTATCCGGTACAACAACGACAAGAAGCAGTTGTCGGCGCGGACGACGCTGGCCAACTTCCTCAACCCGTACAGCAACAATGGCGATCCGTTCGAATCGCCCTTCGTGGTCACGTTCGACGCCGATCCGGGCACTCCGGGCAACCAGCTGCTGCAGCAGCGCCAAGTCGGGTTCGACAAGATCACCGGTCGCGTGGTGCTCGACTTCGAACTGTCGCCGGACAATCTGCTCTATGCGTCCTATTCGCGCGGCTACAAGTCGGGCGGCATCAACCCGCCGCTGTCGCCGGTCTTCTCGGTGTCGGAAAGCTTCGGTCCCGAAGCGCTGAACGCCTTCGAGATCGGTTCGAAGAATACCTTCTTCAACGGCGCTCTGCAGGTCAATCTGACCGGCTTCTACTACGACTACTCGAGCCTCCAGCTCAGTCGCATCATCGCGCGGACCTCGGTCAACGATACGATCGATGCCAAGATCTGGGGCCTCGAACTCGAATCGATCATGCGTCCTTCGGACAACTGGCTCATCAACATGAACCTCAGCTACCTCAATGCGAAGGTCGCCGGGGACCAGTTCTTCAGCAATCCGCGTGATCCGGGGGGCGGCGATCCGACGGCGGTGATCATCAAGGACATCACCAATGGCGCGCTGTGCGCGGTGACCGGCGGCAATGCCAACGGCTACGTCGCGGCGATCAACGGTGCGATCAACGCCGGCGCGGTTCCCGGACTGGAGGCCGGTGCCGGCCTGCAGAACCCGGCGCCCTTCCCGGCGGACGGCGGCATCGCGTCGAACGGTGCATTCAGCATCTGCGGCGTGCTCGACGCCTTCACCGCAGTCGAGGCCGCACCCGGTGTGACCTTCGGGCAGGCCTTCGGCGGCATCTCGGTCCTCAGCCCGGGCGTCGAGGTCAACCTGAAGGGCAACAAGCTGCCGCAGGCGCCGGAGTTCAAGGCCTCGATCGGTGTCCAGTACACCGCCGAGTTCGGCAACGGCATGAGCCTCGTTCCGCGCTTCGACCTGGCGTTCACCGGCGAACAGTACGGCAACGTGTTCAACGGCCGCATCAACCGGGTCGCTCCGTTCGTGCAGGCGAATGCGTCGATCCAGTTGAACGGAACCGATGATCGCTGGTTCGTTCGTGGTTTCGTGCAGAACATCTTCGACAGCAACTCGGTCACCGGGCTCTATGTCACCGACGCATCGTCGGGCCTGTTCACCAACATCTTTACGCTCGATCCGCGGCGCTACGGCATTGCGGTGGGGGCGAAGTTCTAAGCATAACCCACTCAGATGGGGAGAGGGGAAGGGGCGGCCCGATGGGTCGCCCCTTTTCCGTGCCTTCAGTCCGCACTCGAGGCGAAGGGTGAAAAGTCGGTTTCGGTATCGAACAGATCGATGCCCTCGGCGCGTTTCAGCCTCCCGACCACGGCGTAGGTCACCGGGGTGAGCAGGGCCTCCCATGCGGTCTTGATCGCCCATTGCGACAGCACGACCTGCCACAGCAGCTCGACCGGCCAGCCGGCGAGTCCCCAGAAGGCGAGCGGGTAGAAAATCAGGCTGTCGAGGCCTTGGCCGATGACGGTCGAACCGATCGTGCGCATCCACAGGTGCCGCCCTTCGGTCCACACCTTCATCTTTGCCAAGACATAGCTGTTGGCGAATTCGCCCGCCCAGAAGGCAATCATCGACGCGAACACGATGCGCCAGGAATTGCCGAAAACGAATTCGTAGGCGTCCTGCCCGGGCCAGCCCGCCGCAGGGGGCAGGTGAACGACCACCCAGGCCATGAAGGCCATGAACAGCAACGCGGCGAAACCGGTCCAGATCACCCGCCGGGCGCGGGCATAGCCGTAGACCTCGGTCAGCACGTCGCCGATGATGTAGCTGACCGGGAAGAACAGCACGCCCGCCCCGAAGGACCATTCACCGATCCCCGGCAGGACCACGTAGCTGGGCTTGGAGGCTCCGATAAGGTTGGACAACAGCAGGATGGTGACGAATGCCGCCATCACCAGGTCGTAATAGCGGAAGCGATGCTCGGCTGCGGTCTGCGGTGCGTTTTCCATCGGTAAGACGGTTACTGCCGATTGGCCCGCCGCGAAAGGCACGTTATGGCGGGCCCGGAGCGCGCCCGTAGTTCAACTGGATAGAGCACGAGCCTTCTAAGCTTGGAGTTGCAGGTTCGAGTCCTGCCGGGCGCGCCAGTTCTCATCCCAGGCTCCTGAACGGGCAGTGGTGAGCGGCTAGCCCCGCGCGACGCTCTCCAGCGGTTCGCCGGTGACGGGATAGCCCAGGTCTTCGCCGATCTCGAGCCAGCTCTTGCCGCCGCGCTCGCCCATGAAGGGGGTGATCGTGCGCACCGGAATGGCCTCGGCCTGAGCCTTGGCCTCGGCGAAGCTGCCGAACAGCGCGAGCCGTTCGAGGTTGCGGCGCGTCGGGAAAATGATCTTGATGTCGCCCTTTTCCGCCGCGTCGAGCGCGCCTTGTGCGGTGGTCCAGAACAGATGCGTGTTTTCCGACAGGTCGGCTTCGATCTCGACCGCCCCCGTGCCGATGTCGGCGAGGTAGAAGCGCGTGTCATAGACGCGGGGGATACGCTCGTTCTTGGGGAACCAGCGGGCGAAGGGGACCAGCTGGCCGAGATCGAGCTCCCAACCGAAATGGTCGAGTACGGGGGCGAGCTCGCCGGTCTGCTGCAGGAAGCTGCGCGCCGCGCGCGCGCGATCGGCATCGATGTCGCCCGACAAGCCAATGGCGAGCCCGGTTTCCTCGAGCGTTTCGCGCACGACCGCCACCTGATGCGCCGCTTCGTCCGGATCGAGCGGTCCGCCCATGCTCGCACCCAGCGCGAAATCGGCAGGATCGACCCGACCCCCCGGAAACACCGCCATGCCGCCGGCGAACACCATCTCGCGCGAGCGGATCGTCATCAGGATTTGCGGCGCCCCGCCCTGCGGCGCGTTGCGGAAGATGACCACAGTGGCTGCAGGTATGCCGTCGGCGCTCTTGTCGGAAAATTCGCTCATCGACGCTTTGTGCCGGGGGGCACGGGGCTTGCCAAGCGCAAAGGCAGCGACGCGCTGTCGGGAATTTTTACACTAAGCGTTACGGCGAAGTTGCCGTTAACTATTGTTAGGGTCGAAAACCCCGGAGTGGCGGCCGTTTGGCACGACGCGTGCAAATAAAGCTGCGTCCCGTTCAAGTCTTCAACGGGTGTCGGACCAAGGTCTCCCGGTTCCGGCTCCCAGACGAACAAAGGCCCGCCAGGTTTGTCGCTCGGCGGGCCTTACCCGTTCTGGACAGATGCCCCGGCGCGCCCGTGGGGCGACCGGGCCGGAACTACGACGCCGCCTTGGCGACCTGCTTTTCGTCCATCATCTGCTGCAATTCGCCGGCTTCGAACATTTCCATCATGATGTCGCTGCCGCCAACGAATTCGCCCTTCACGTAGAGCTGGGGGATGGTCGGCCAGTCGGAATAGGCCTTGATTCCCTGACGGATTTCCATGTCCTGCAGCACGTCGACGCTGTCATAGGCGACGCCGCAATGATCGAGAATGGCGACCGCGCGGCTCGAAAAGCCGCATTGCGGGAAGAGGGGCGTGCCCTTCATGAAGAGCACGACGTCGTTGCCGCCGACGATATCGGCGATGCGCTGGTTGGTATCGGACATAACGGCCCGTCCTTTGTCTGAATTCGGTTTGCGAAAGATCAGGTGGGGGCTTGGGTGGTCAGTTGCAAGGCGTGCAGCTCTCCGCCCATGCGCCCGCCGAGCGCCTCGTAGACCAACTTGTGCTGCTGCACGCGGCTGAGCCCGGTGAATTGCGGCGCGGTCACCTTGGCCGCCCAGTGGTCGTTGTCGCCGGCAAGGTCGCGCATCTCGACCACGGCACCGGGAAGCGCCTCCTCGATCATGGCGACGATGTCTTCGGCTGGCATCGGCATGCGATCAGGCCCGGTCGCTCATGAACTGGCGCCGCGCCTCGACCCCGCATTCTTCCAGCTTGGCGCGGATGTCGGCTTCGCTCACATCGCATTCGGCCGCGGTGAGGTCGCCCAGCAACTTGCGGATCACGTCCTCGTCGCCCGCTTCCTCGAAATCGGCCTGCACGACCGCCTTCTTGTAGGCGTCGGTTTCCTCGCTGGTCAGGCCCATGAGATCGGCAGCCCATTCGCCGACCAGCCGGTTGCGGCGCGCGGCGATCTTGAAGGCGTTTTCCTCGTCGAAGGCGAACTTGGCTTCTTCGGCCCGCTCGCGATCCTTGAAATCGGTCATGTCAGTCCTCTCGGGATGGAATCTCGGGGGCCGGAATAGGCGCGGCCCCCAAGCCCTGCAAGGCCGCTTATTCCATCACCACGACGAGCTTGCCGATCGCCCCGCGATTTTCGAGCTTGGCGATCGCTTCGTGCGCCCGTTCGATCGGATAGGTCTCGCTGACCAGCGGATCGATCTTGCCCGCCCTCCACAGGTCGAACAGCTCTTCGATGTTCTTCTGGTTGCGCTCGGGTTCGCGTGCGGTGAAGGCGCCCCAGAAGACGCCGCGGATGTCGCAGCTCTTGAGCAGGGTGAGGTTGAGCGGCATCTTGGCGATCCCTGCCGGGAAGCCGATCACCAGGAAGCGGCCTTCCCAGGCGATCGCGCGCAGCGCGGGTTCGGAATAGTCGCCGCCGACGATGTCGTAGACGATGTCCGCGCCATCGGGGCCGACCGCGGCCTTGAAATCATTGGCGAGTTGCTTCGACGTGTCTTTATCGAAGGGGGCGCGGGGATAGATCACCACCTCGTCGGCGCCGTGCTTCTTCGCGACTTCGCCCTTTTCCTTGGTCGAGACGGCGGCGACCACGCGGCAGCCGTAGGCCTTGGCGAGTTCGACCGCGGAGAGGCCGACGCCGCCGGCCGCGCCGAGCACCAGCACGGTCTCGCCCTCCTTGATGTCGCCGCGGTCCTTGAGGCCGTGGATTGTGGTGCCATAGGTCATCAGCAGTGCGCTGGCCTTCACCAGGTCGATCCCTTCGGGTACCTTGAACAGGCGCGCGGCTGCGACTGCCACCTTTTCCTGTAGTCCGCCGTTGCCGACCCCGCACATCACGCGGTCGCCGACCGCGAAACCGCTGACGCCTTCGCCCAGCGCCTCGATCGTGCCCGAGATCTCGCCGCCCGGCGCGAAGGGGCGGGGCGGCTTGAACTGGTACATGTCGCGGATGATCAGCGTGTCGGGGAAGTTGATCGCGCAGGCCGCGACCTTGACCAGTACCTCGCCCTTGCCGGGGGTGGGCTCGTCGATATCCTCGACGACGAGGGTTTCGGGGCCACCGGTTTCCTTCGAAAGGACTGCCTTCACGCTGCTTCTCTCCTGTTGGGTTTGTCGAGCCAGGGCAGGGTGCCCTCGCGCATCTGTTCGTGGGTCGCAATGGCGCTTTCGCTGCCGAGGGTCAGGCCGATCTCGTCGAGCCCCTCGAGCATGCAGCGCTTGCGGAACGGATCGATGGGGAATTCGAACCGGTCCTGGAACGGGGTGGTGACGACCTGGTTCTCGAGGTCGATCGTAATCGGCGCTTCGCGTGCCACTTCCAGCAAGCGGTCGACCTGCTCTTGCGGCAATTCGACCGCGAGGATGCCGTTCTTGAAGGCGTTGCCGGCGAAAATGTCGGAGAAACTCGGGGCGATCACCGCGGTTATGCCCATGTCGAGCAGCGCCCAGGCCGCGTGCTCGCGGCTCGACCCGCAGCCAAAATTGTCGCCCGCAATCAAGATCGGCGCATCGGCGAAATCCTCGACGTCGAAGGGATTGCCGGGCGTCTGCCGGATCGTCTCGAAGGCGCCCTTGCCGAGCCCCTCGCGACTAATGGTCTTCAGCCAGTGCGCAGGAATGATGACGTCGGTATCGACGTTCTTGAGGCCCAGCGGGATGGCGCGGCCCTCGATGGTCGATACGGGTCTCATCACTTGGCGCTTTCGGGAAAGGCGGGAAGGCGGGCAATGTGGCGCGGATCGTGCTGGATCACGATCGTAGCATCGAGATTGTCGGCCATCTGGTTGAAGCGATGCATCGAGGCGAGCGTATCGGCGCGGTCGGTGTTGAACTGCGGCACGCCGCGATTCTCGATCTGCTCCTCGAAATGATAGAGATCGCCGGTCAGCATCATCGTGACCATGCGAGGGAGGCGGACGACCAGCGAATGGTGTCCGGGCGTATGGCCGGGCATCGAGACCATCATCACCTTGCCGTCGCCGAAGACGTCCCGGTCGCCCGCGACGGTCTCGACCTTGCCGCCCTCGTCGAGCCAGTGCGCGAAGGGCCGCGGGTCGACATTGCCCGTTCCATCGGCCGCCTTCACCGCGTCGAAATCGCTCTGTCCGATCAGCAGTGTGGAATCGCCGAAGCCTGCCAGCTGTCCGATATGGTCGAAATGATAGTGGCTGACGCCCACGAAATCGATGTCCGCGGGGGTCAGGCCGAGATCACCCAACTGGTCCTCGATCGAGCGTGTGACGCTCAATGTATAGACCCCCGAGGTCTGCGTGCGACCGACGAAATCGCCCGGCAGGCCGGTGTCCCACAGGAGGTACTTGTCCCCGTTGCGAATGACGTAGCAGCTGTCGGTCAGCTCGCGCGGTTGGCCGTCGTAGAGATGGGTATCGGAGAAGGATTCGCTGTCGCTCAGCTGCAGCGTGCCGCAGTCGAGGCGCCACAGCTCGATCGCGGGCGCATCCTGCGCGACAGCGGGCGCTGCGGCGAGCGCCGCGGCGGCAATGGTCAGGTGAAATCTCATGCGTACTCTCCCCCAGTGGCATGCGATCCTAGTCGGTTTCGGGCTTCTCCCCCGAAGGGATGGTGCCGGGTTGCACGGGCCCCTTCTTTTTCTCGCGGCGCTTGTTCGCATAGAGCATGGCGGCCGCTATGGCGGCGGAGCCGATCGCCCCGGCGATGGCGGCTTTTCCGGAAAGCTTCTTGGTCATCCCCTCTCAATGGTCAGCCCCTGCCTTCTTGGCAAGGGGCGAGCTTGCGCACATCGGTCAGGCGCCCGGTGACCGCGGCCGCCGCCGCCATGGCCGGACTGACCAGATGCGTGCGCGCGCCGGGGCCCTGTCGGCCGACGAAATTGCGGTTGCTCGTCGATGCGCAGCGTTCGCCGGGAGGGACCTTGTCCGGATTCATTGCGAGGCAGGCCGAACAGCCCGGCTCGCGCCATTCGAATCCGGCGTCGGTGAAGATGCGGTCGAGCCCCTCGGCTTCGGCCTGTCGCTTGACGAGGCCCGAGCCGGGCACGGCAATCGCCCAGCGCACATTGGGCGCCTTCGTGCGCCCCTCGAGCACCGCGGCGGCTGCGCGCAGGTCCTCTATCCGCGAATTGGTGCAACTGCCGATGAAGACGTTCTCGACTGCGATCTCCTCGATCGGCGTGCCGGGGGCGAGGCCCATGTAGTCGAGGCTCTTCCGTGCCGCCTCCTGCTTGGAGGGGTCGGCGAAACTTTCGGGCGCGGGGACGGTACCGCCAATAGGGATGACGTCTTCGGGGCTGGTCCCCCAGCTCACCGTTGGTTCGATATCGGCGGCGTCGATCACGACCGACTTGTCGAACCTCGCGCCTTCGTCGGTGGATAGCGATCGCCACCATTTCACCGCGCGATCCCAGTCCCCGCCCTTCGGGGCGTAGCGACGGCCTTCGAGATAGGCGAAGACCTTGTCGTCGGGTGCGATCAGGCCCGCGCGCGCGCCGCCCTCGATGCTCATGTTGCAGACGGTCAACCGACCTTCGACGCTCATCTCCTCGAACACCCGCCCGCGGTATTCGATCACGTGGCCGGTGCCGCCGGCGGTGCCAATCACGCCGATGATGTGGAGGATCAGGTCCTTGGGCGTCACCCCCGGACCCAGCGCGCCGTCGACACGGATTTCCATCGCCTTCGAGCGTCGCAACTGCAGCGTCTGCGTGGCCAGCACGTGTTCGACCTCGCTGGTGCCGATGCCGAAGGCGAGGGCGCCGATCCCGCCATGCGCGGCGGTGTGGCTGTCTCCACAGACGATCGTGGCGCCGGGGAGCGAAAAGCCCTGCTCGGGTCCGACGACATGGACGATTCCCTGCTCGGGCGCGACCGCGTCGATATAGGCGACGCCGAATTCGGGCGCGTTGCGCTCGAGCGCGGCGAGCTGCTGCGCGCTCTGCGGATCGGCGATCGGCAGCCGCGACCCGTCGGGCGCCAGCCTGCGCGTGGTCGGCAAATTGTGATCGGGCACGGCCAGCGTGAGGTCGGGGCGCCGCACCCTGCGTCCGGCGAGCCGCAGCGCCTCGAAGGCCTGCGGGCTGGTGACCTCGTGAACCAGGTGGCGGTCGATGTAGAGGAGACAGGTGCCGTCCTCACGGCGCTCGACCACATGGGTGTCCCAGATCTTCTCGTAAAGCGTGCGCGGTTTGCTAGCCATGGCGGCATGTCTGCGGCAGCTTTCGGGCTTCGGCAAAAAGGCAAATGCAGAGTCTTCCAAACTTAACCTTTCTCTGCTTTATTGACACTCATGTCAGCAAAGCCGTTTTCCTTTCCGATCAAAGTCCTCCCCGATGACATCGATTTCATGGGGCACGTCAACAATGCACGCTACCTCAATTGGGTGCAGGACACCGTGCTCGCGCACTGGCGCAAGCTGGCCCCCGCAGAAGAGGTGGCGAGCAAGGCCTGGGTCGCGCTCAAGCACGAGATCACCTATCGCCGCCCTGCTTTTCTCCACGATGACGTGATAGCCGAGACGGTGCTCGAGAAGATCGCCGGTGCACGCAGCTTCTACAACACGGTGATCCGCCGCGGCGAAGAGGTTCTGGCCGAGGTCCAGAGCATGTGGTGCTGTATCGACGCGGAAAGCCTGCGTCCGGCCCGCATCAGTCGCGACGTGGCCGAGAATTTCTTCGGTCTCCCGCGCAGGCAGGAACGCTACACCGGCGAGTGATCCGCACGGCGGGCTTTGCCTGCGCCCCTCGCGAGCCTATATTTACCGTATGGATTTCCTGTTCCCCGCCCTGATCGTGCTCGCCACCGTCGTGACGATGGAACTGGTCGCGTGGTCGAGCCACAAATACATCATGCATGGCTTCGGTTGGGGGTGGCATCGCGATCACCACGAGCCGCACGACAATCTGCTCGAGCGCAACGACCTCTACGCGCTGGTCGGCGCCGCGGGGAGCATCTCGATGTTCCTGCTAGGCAGCCCGATGGTCATGGGCCTCGATGCCTGGTGGCCCGCCACTTGGATCGGCCTCGGCATTCTGTTCTACGGCATCATCTACACGCTGGTACACGACGGCCTCGTCCACCAGCGCTATTTCACATGGGTGCCCAAGCGGGGCTATGCCAAGCGGCTGGTGCAGGCCCACAAGCTCCACCATGCGACGATCGGCAAGGAGGGCGGGGTCAGCTTCGGCTTCGTCTTCGCGCGCGACCCGGCGAAGCTGAAGGCCGAACTCAAGCGCCAGCGGGAGGCGGGGATCGCGGTGGTACGCGAAAGCGCCGGAGCCTGAGGCCCCGGCGCTTCGGTCGCGTGTCGCGAGAACGCTACTTGGCGTAGTTCACATAGAGCCCGTGGATCAGCCCGGGGATATATCCCAGCAGCGTGAGCACGAGATTGAGCAGGGCCGTCCCGCCCAGCCCATGCTTGGCGGCAACGCCCAGCGGCGGAATCAGTATGGTCGCGATAAGGATCAGAATCGGCATCGAGAATTCCTTTGGTCTGCCCTCCCGTCGTTCGATAATCCAACGCGCCGTGGGTGAGGCCGTTCCGAAAGTCACTCGTTGCGGGTCGCGATCCAGCTGCCGCACGTGATCAGAACCGCCAGCGAAATCCAGTACCAGGGATGACCAAGAGTGTACCAGGTGAAGACCACGCCGGTGGTCATGGCGCCGATCGCCATGGTCTTCGCCCGGCGGCTGATCGCGCGCCGCTCGCGCCAGTCCTGGACCTGCGGCCCCCAATGCGGGTGGTCGAGGATCTTCTGCTCCCATTCGGGATTGCTGCGGGCGAAGAAATAGACCGCCAGCAGGAGGAAGGGGACCGTGGGCATGATCGGCAGGAAGGCGCCCACCGCCCCAAGGCCCACGCTGAGGAGGCCGAGCGCGGAATAGAACGGGCGCTTCACCCGGACTATCCCGCCGCGATCCGCGCGGCATGTTCGCGGACCAGCGCGATCATGTTGGGAACGCCCTGCGTGCGGTTGCTCGATAGCTGGTTCTTGAGATCGAAGGGCTCGAGCGCGGCCGCTATATCCATGTCAGCCACTTCACTCGCTGGCTTGTCCTGCATCGCGGCGATGACCAGCGCGACGATGCCCTTGGTAATCGCGGCATTGCTGTCGGCGAGAAAATGCAGCCGATCCGCATCGCCGGTCGGATAGACCCAGACCTGCGCGCTGCAGCCGCGCACTAGCGTGGCGTCGGTCTTCAGCGCCTGCGGCATCTCCTCGAGTTCGCGACCCAGTTCGATCAGCAGGCGATAGCGTTCGTCGCCCTCGAGGAATTCATATTCTTCGGCAATGTCGGAAAGTGTGCGCATGCCGCGCCCTTAGCGGGCGGGCCGGCGGGCGTCTATCGGGCTCAGCCCGACAAGCCTCCGGGGCGGGTGAAGGCGTAATAGATGACATAGAACCAGCCGAATAAACCCTGGATGGCTGCCCAGACGATCGACTTGTGCAGACTCCAACTGATGGCGACGGCGATCGCACTGCCGAGACCGATCCCGGCGCGGGCGGCGTCGGTCCGCGCCGCGGTCACAGGTCGACCCCGCTGGCGATCGCTTCGAGCTTCTTGATCCGCTCCTTGAGGTCGGCGAGTTCGATCCGCGCCGCTCCCATGGGAGAACCGGCTTCCGGCGTTTCGCCACCGTGATGCTGTTCGAGTTCCTGGCGCTTCAGCGCCAGCCAGCCGTGCCAGGCCCGCAGCAGCGCCGCCGCGACGATGGTCAGCCCCACCAGAGCTGCGCCCGCTATGATCACTGTCGGTTCGAACATAATTCCATGTCCTCCTTGAACCTTGCCGCCTTCAGTCGGCCTGCTTGTCGCGCAGGGCTTCGATTTCGGCGGCGATCCGCTTGGTCTCGCGCGCATCGAGCGAATTGCCGTCGGTGGCGATCCTCTCGAGCACCTTGATCCTTTCGCGCAGATCCTCGAGCTCACGCTGTGCGCCCGGATCCGTGCGGCTGACGTAATTCTCGTTGCCATGCCGGTCGGCTGTGATGCCGTGCTGTGCGCGATAGCGGGCGGTCAGCACCTTGGTGATCGATCCGATCAGCACCAGCAGGACGATGGCGGTCCAGAAACTCATAGCGCGCGCTCCCCTTGGGCGGCGGTGTTCTCGATCTCCTGCAGGTCGCGCAATTGTTCGATCTGCAGGGCGAGGTTGTGGTTGCCGTCGGTCGCGATCCGCTCGAGGACGCGCAGGCGGTCCTCGAATTTGCGGTAGTCGGCACTGCCGCGGCTGCCCATCGCCGCCTCGGCTTCGGCCTTGCGCGCCCGCAGTTCGAGCTTGCGCTCCTCATGCTCTGCGGCACGCTTCTGGAACAGATAGGCCATCGGCATCACGATCATCAGGATTGTCAGGATGAAGCCGAAGATCAGCAGCAGGTCCGGATCCATCAGTTGGCCTCCTTCGCGTCGCGCAGACGATCGATCTCGTGCGTCAGGTGATAGCCGCTGTCGGTCACGATGCGCTCGACATTGCCCAGCCGGTCCTTCAGCGAGCCGAGTTCGGCGCGCAGCTCGGCGTTCTCCTGGGTCAGCAGCTTGACCCGCTCGACTGCCTGGTCGTTTTTCGGATAGACGGCTTTGCCCCAGCTGTTTTCGAGCGGGTATCCGTTCTTGATCCGCATCCAGGTGGTGGTGACCCAGGCAATCGACATCGAGACGACGCCGACGGCGAGGAGGGGGGCGAGAGCCTCCACCAGTACGATCTTTTCCATGTCAGATGCGCTCCCTGTCCTTGATGTTCAGCGGCGTGCCGGCGTCGCCGGCGGTCGGCTTGTCGCGCAGCGCCTCGATCTCGTCGTGAAGCGAATAGCCGCGATCGGTGACGATCTTCTCGAGCACCACCATGCGATCCTGCATAGCGTCGAGCTTGTCGTGCAGCTGGCGGTTTTCGGCCTTCAGAGCCTTGGTTTCGGCGCTGTCGCTGCGCTCGGTCTTGCCGCCCCATTCGTCTTCGAGCGAATAGCCGTGCCGCGCGCGGATCCAGTTGTTGACTAGCCAGCCGCCGGTGCTCAGCGCGATAATCGCGAGGACGAATTCTGGCCCTCCGAAAGTCATTGGGCCGGCTCCCCCTGCCTGATGGTCAGCGGCACGCCGCTGTCGCGATCCTCCACCGCGCGTTGATCGCGGAGCGCCTCGATTTGCGTCGCGATGTCGTAGCCACGATCGGTGACGATGCGTTCGAGCACGCGGACTCGCTCTTCGAGGTCGGTCACGCGGCTCGAATATTGCGCTGCCTTCTCCGCCGTCGCCTCGGCCGTGCTCTTGACGTTCATTTCGGCGATCTTCTGCTGGTGCCTGGTCCAGATCGCGACGATCGGGATCGACAGGGCAACGATCGGGATCATTGCTCCGATTGCGCCGGCGTCCATAATTCAGTCTCCCCTGTTTGCCGCGGCTCAGCGCAGGCGTTCGATTTCGGCGGTGAGGCGCGGATTGCTGCTGACGTAGAAGGTTTCCACTTCGGCGAGACGGCGATCGACATCCTTCATCTTGGCGCGGATCTCCCGTGCTGTGCGCTTTGGGTTCTGGCGCACGCCCTGCCAGTAGCGCGTCTCGTCATGGTCGACGTAGAGGTGAGCCGGCTTCTTGTTGAGCAGGATGCCGGCGACGAAATAGGCCGGAAGCGCGAAGCCGGTGGCGAATACCAGGATGATCAGCGCAAGGCGGACCCACAGGACATCGACGCCGGTGTAATCGGCGATGCCCGAGCAGACGCCCATGAGCTTGGCATTCTGCTTGTCGCGGTAGAGCGTGGTGCGAGGCGTGTTCACTTGGCGGCTCCTTTCTTCTCCGCGAGCAACTGTTCGAGTTCGCGCAGTTGCTGGTTGTCCTGCTCGCTGTCGTGGACGAGGCGGGCGGGGCGGAATTCGGGGTTGTCGCTGGCAACCAAGCGCTCGACGGTGTCCATCCGGTCATCAAGGCGCTTGGCGAGGTTGTAGAGTTCCTCCAGCAACACTTCATCGTCGGTGGTGATGGTCGCCGAAGTCTTCCACTTGGTGATGTAGTGGAGGATCAGCCATGGAAGCCCGATGAAGATTGCGGGGATGATGATGATCTCTTCCATGGGTGTCAGTCCTCCTTGTCGGCGCTGCCCATTCCGAGCGCCTTCTTCATTTGTGCAAGTTCGTCGTCGATCGCGTCGGCGCCTTCGAGCGCGGCGATCTCGTCGGCCAGGCTCGGTTTGTCCGACTGGTCGGCGATGCTCAGCGCATCGGCGCGTCCCTCGGCATAGTCGACACGGCGTTCGAGCTGGTCGAAGCGGCTCAGCGCGTCGTCGACGCGTTCATTGGTCATCAGACTGCGCAGCTTGACGCGGTTTTCCGCGCTTTCGAGCCGGGCGGCGATGGCGGTCTGGCGGCTGCGCGCTTCGCGCAGGCGGTTCTGCAACTTCTGGATGTCCTGCTCATAGGCGCGCAGCGCATCGTCAAGCACGGCGATTTCCTGCTTGAGCTGATCGCTCATGTCGGCCGCCTTCTTCTTCTCCACCAGCGCTGCGCGGGCGAGGTCCTCGCGGTCCTTCGACAGCGCGAGCTGCGCCTTCTCGTTCCAGTCGGCCTGGAGCTTGTCGAGCTTGACCGAGTGGCGGTGCATTTCCTTCTGGTCCGCGATGGTCCGCGCCGCGCTCGCGCGGACTTCGACCAGCGTTTCCTCCATCTCGAGGATGATCATCCGGATCATCTTCTGGGGGTCGTCCGCCTTGTCGAGCATGTCGTTGAAATTGGCGGCGATGATGTCGCGGGTGCGGCTGAAAATGCCCATTAAAGGTGCTCCGTTGGCAAAAAAGTCCGATCCCTTGGACCGACCACCGTCGCGGGTCGGAGTCGGCGAGCGGCGCAGCCGTTCTACCTCTTCCTCGATCCGCGACAAGCGGGGGCGGGCCGAAGCGCCTTCGGCATCGCTGCCGCGGGGACTGTCGGGGGAGCGGCGCTCCGGCCC